>CAZSXT010000001.1:0-105274 GCA_964611435.1 uncultured Rhodospirillaceae bacterium
TCTACCATTTTGGTTTATCCCACCTAAATTCTTATATCCACGCCGCCGTTGGTCGCCATGTTGCGGCCGTAGACGTGCTGGTTGGTCATGAAGCTTTGATTGACTTCATCTTCATCCATGTCCGGGTGTTCCGAAGCACGTCGGCCATGGCTGTTTTCACGCTCGCGGCTCGGATCGGCTTGCCGTTCCGCCCGCTGTTTCAACCCGAAGTTCAAGCTGTCGGAATTGGTGTCGAGGCCGGCCGCTTGTAGGGCGCGTTCCAGGCCTTTGACATCTTTCTGGAGCATATCCAGGGTTTCCGGCTTCTCCGCCAGGATCACCGCGGACAATTTGCCGTCCATCCCGATCTCCATCTTCACTTCGACGCGGCCCAGGTGAGCCGGGTTCAGCTTGATGCTGATCTTGTCCGCACCTTCGCCGAACGCTTTCTGGATGTTTACAGCAATCTGCTCGGCAGGCTTCTGCGGCTGTTCCGGCTGACGGGCGGCGGTGGTCGGGTTCAGTTTGGCGGTCTGAGAGACTTGGCTCGGACCGGCCGGGCCATTGACACCGGTTATGGCGCTGTCAGCCGAAATGACCGGTTGGAATTTGGGTCCGGCATTGGCGGCGGCCTGAGCTGCCTGCTGGGCGCCGATGGCCTGGGCCTGCAGTCTCAGTGACTGGGCAAAGGCGGCGTTGGCGTCCTGCTGGGCCAGTTGACCCTGGTTCGCGTTATTCTGCGCGTTCAGGTTCGGTTTCAGCTGACGATCCGGAGAAACGCTGTTGGCGCCGGCGCGCTGCTGGCCGTTGTTGAAGAGGCTATCACCGTCGGCATTCGGATCCATGGCGGCTAATTGTTGACCCGCGCTCAAAACATGATTGGGCACGGACCTTGCCGCACCGTTGTCCACATTGACCGAGACCTGAACCGTGTTGTTCGGGTTGTTGCCGATCTTCAACGCCAGATCCTGCGCCTGTTTATTGGCCAGGGCGTTGCCGGCGGCCTGAGCGTTGATGTTCACTCTGGGCTCGGGCTTGTTCTGCTGAACCGCGTTGTGGATGTCCTCACCCACTTTGGTAAAGTTTTTGTCCGTCAGGGCAGCGGAAATAACGCTCTGCGCGGATTGAGAGGTCACCTGCCCATGGGACTCGGTTGCCTGTCCCGTAAGGATGATTGGCTCGTTAGCGTTGGCGGCGGCGGTCCGAACGACAAAATCGTCCTTCACACCGTTCTCAAGGCCTTTGCCGTCCAGCACCGGGGCAGCGCCATCATCAGCGGCATCATCTCCGGCCACGTTCTCATTTTCTTTCGGCGCCGGCTTATCGGACAGGGTATCCATCTTAGGGCGGTCATCGCTGTCGTTGCGGCGCGGCGTATCGTTCGCTGCCGGCTGATCGTTGCGCGGCTGCTGCGTTTCCTTCGGCGCCGGACGATCGTCATAACTGTCGTCACGCGGTGCGGCCGTGTCCCGTTCCTTGGGCTCCGGCCGGGTCATCCGGTCTAGGGGATTGGGCTCGCCTTGGGCGGCGGCCATGGCTTCTTCAGGCGTATCAACCAAAGTCTTCAGAATGGAGGAGAATTGAATTTGGTCGGAGAGCGCCAGATTGTTGCCATCGGCGCCACGGACGCCTTTGGAAATGTCCAAAGCCGACCGTAAAATGTCCGTCGAGGCTACTGTTTCGCTCATAAATACTGCCCTGGTTCACTGTCCTGGCGTTATAATTCCCTCTCTTATCAGCAAACATCGGGCCAACTTTTCAAATAGACCTTACTAATTGAAAAAAAACATTATTTTATATGGTGGTGAGGTTGAGCAGCGGCCTGAGTGGCGGCATATACCGGGCAAGCCTGAACCTAGGGCAAAATTTGCCGAGTCGCTGAACGAACGGGCCATTGACGCGGAGGCAGCATAAAAAAAGAGCGGCCCGAGGCCGCCCTTAAATCCGAAGAACTGTCTACTAACCGCTAGGCAGAGACGTCCGAGCGGACACCCGCCTGCTCGGGCAGCCGTCGAGCCGGCTCCACCTGTGGGTCGTCGGGTTTGGCCATCAGGCCTTCCGCCAAATTTTTGTTGATGCTGATCAGGATATCCAGATGCTGCTCCTTCGTGTTGGCCAGGGCCTTAATGGTCTGGCGGTCCACAAAGATGCTGAGGCTCAGGATGTTGGCCTTGATCTGCGGGGGGAGGGTATTCGCCTTGTCGACGATATCTGCCTGGATGATCGTCCACAAAAGCTGATTGAACTTGAGGGCCGAAGCATAAGCATCGTAGTCATCGAGCTTATCTTTCGCTTCATCAAGCATAAGGGCGGCTTTCGTGAAAGCCATGGCCTCGATTTCCCGAGGGGACATCGAGGATTTCTGGGTTTGCGCGTAGGCTTGTAATTTATCCTGGGACATTCGCCAACAGCTCCGCTTCAAAGTTTAGAAGTTTTCGACAGGTCTTCAGTGCCTGATAATGGTTTCCCTCCAGTATTCTTTGAGATATTTCCATTACGAGGGCCAAAGCCACTTGATCAGGACACGCATTAAACAGCTCCTTCAATAATTTAAAGTAAACCTCGTGATATTGCTGTTCGTTCTTCGGGTCCACGTACATATTCAGAATGATGTAGTAGATCTTTTTGACGATCGTATCTGCATCGTTTTCGGTGATGATGTCCTTTTCACGAAGCACCGGCACTGTATTCTGAATAATGATTTCGCTTTTCTGCCCGGCATTCGTGATGACTGCCGTGCCGATCAGCACTTTTTCGTTGGGTTTTAAAGTCAGTTTTAGCGGCATTCTTTCTTCCAATTGTGCCCGGGTTAATCCCGCATCGTTTGCCGCCGCAGATTCAACGCCCTACCGTGACGGTTCCGACATCTAACCACAGAAGCATGAATCAAAAGTAAAGCCAGAGACGATTACCTAATTTACTCACGCCACTTGATTCGGGCGAAGCATATCAGGTTTGGCGCACAAACAAAAACGGGGAGCCAAAGGCCCCCCGTTCGTATCGTCCGAAAGGACGAAGATTCTTAGAATAAACGTAGGATCGACTGTTCAGACTGCTGAGAAATACTCAGGCCGATGGTACCCAGCTGCTGCCGCGTTTGCAGGGTTAGCAAGTTCGCCGATTCTTCGTTGAGGTCGGCGTTTACCAGTTTGGCGGAGCCTTCTTCCAACGAGCTGATCAATTGAGTGGTAAAGTCCAAACGCAGGGACAGTACTGAAGCGTTGGAACCCATGGTGGCCGCGGTCGAACGCAGCGTGGTCAGCGCGGAGTCGAGGTCGTTGATGGCTGCGTCAATGTTCGTGTCAGTACCCCAGTTGGAGGCCGCGGTGGTGATCGACAGACCGGAAGCGTCAGAGGCCACACCCGAGATCGTTAGGGTGGAGCTGCCGTCTTCACTGAAGGTCACCTTCAGGTTGGCCGGAGAGCCCTTAAGCAAGTTGGTGCCCTTGTAGCTTGCGTCGTTCGCCAGGTTATCGAGCTGCAAACGCAAATCGTTAAACTGCACGGCGGCTTTGGAACGGTTTTCAGTGTCAGCGTCGGACTTGGCGGAGAGCGCAAGACCTTTCATCTGCTCCACCATATCGGAGAGGGTCTGGAGACCGTTAGTAGCGGTTTCCACCGAGCTAACGCCTTGGTCAATGTCTCCCTTAAGAACCGCGAGGTCGCCGGCGCGGTCGGACAGGCTACGAGCCTGGAAGAACGCGATAGCATCGTCGATCGCGCTGTTCACCTTCAAGCCGGTGGACAGACGTTCCTGAGTGCGCGCAATAAGGTCGGTGGTACGTTGTAGCGCGAGCAGGTTAGTCCTGGTAGCGCCGGATAGGTTAATGTCAGACATGGTTCAGTCTCCTATTCTAGGTTTCGTTACAGGCCCTTCTGCCTGCGGGCCTCTTTTTTCCCTGGCAACTCAAAGTTTATTGGACTCACCAGAGAGCCAGTGCCATTTGAGGTGACATTAACACAGTCACTAAATGACACTCTACGGAATATCCCTAATAAATTCAAGGGATAACCAATCACAAAATGTGCAAGAAATTTGAACGATTGTTCATCTTACACGCCCTTATCAATAGCCACGGATATCTTATATCTTTTAGTATCGATGGCAGTTATCGACATATTCATATTATCCTCCCTGGGTTAACAACTGGTTTATGCCTATAAGAAGTTATTCAGGCTCAGATTACTGAGGCGAACCACGGTGTTGTAGGACGCCTCCAGCATGGTCTGATCCTGGGTTAGTTCCGCCACCGCCTCGAACGTATTTGCGCTTTCCAAGTCAGAGATGATGCCGTTCATGAAATTGCGGGAATCTTTTAGATTTTGGTTGGTTGTTGAGAGCTGTTGGACCTTGACGCCGGTGCTCAACTCCAAGGCCTGAAGCCGGTCGGACGCCTCGTTGATAAGCTCCAAAGCATGCTGAAACTTGGCGTCCGCGTTGGCGTCGTTGAGGGCAGTTGACCGGACGATTCGGACTGCGCGAATGAGTTTCTCAAAGCCCGGATCATCGGCCTTAATGCCGTATTCCAACACCACGCCTTCATCGATTCGCGCGCTGATCTGGGTGTCGTCGCCCTTATAGTAGAAGGCCGGTTCAGCTTCGGTCGTGTTGCTGCCGTCAAAGGTTGGCGCCGTGGAGAGGGTGCCGGGCGAGATAGGTTCCGTGTCGGTTTTCGAGCCGGCGAACAGGAATCGGCCATTGATCTTGGCGTTCAGGAAGTCCTCGATTTCCGCCATCTTGATCTCGGCGATGTCGTCCTTGTCCACCCCGTCCGGCGTGGCGCCGTCATCGAGAATTTCACGGACCAGGTTTTTGACGTCCTGGAGAGAATCTTTCAGCGCATCAATACTGTTCAGCATGGTGTTCATGCGAAGTTCGATGAACGTATTACCGCTCATGAATTGATCAATACGGGTACGAGAAGCTTCCAGCGTGACAAGTCGGCTGGAATCCCCGGCAATTCCTGCATAGTCCTGCGATTTTTGCAGGGTGCTGATTTGTAACTGCCGATCGGCAATCCGGTCCTGTGCGTTGAAAATCAACGACTGAACCAGTCTATTATTTGCCAGATCTGCTACCCTCGTAACCATTCTAGTTCTCTATAGGTTTATCCACGTACTTCCTTGCAAACATCAGACCATATCGGTCAGGACCCGGAACAATTCCTGGGTCGTGGTGACAATGCGTGCGGCTGCCAAATAGGCCTGCTCATAAACGATCATGCTGGAAAGCTCCTCGTCCATGTTGACCCCGCTGATGGCGCCATTTTTGTTGAAGAGTTCCTGGTGTAATTTTTCCTGGAATCCCAAATCCCGTTCCACGGATAAAACCTGCGCGGCGTTAAAGGACAGGATGCTGGCCGAATAATCAGAGAACGTCGTATCAGCCGCGGCCAGGCCGCCGCCATTCGCCGGCGCAGCCAGGAAAGAGATGGTGGCGTTGAATTTTGCTGCCATGGCCTCTGCGACGGAACCGTCACCGATGGTAACGCCCTGGCTGGTTGTCATGCCGAGCGAGCCTGAATCCTCGACGTGGTAGTTGTCGCCGTCTTCATCGACCAGCTTGATCTTAAAGTTTGATCCGTCGATCACGACCTCGGCCACAATGTTGTTCGACGCCAAGGTTGAGTTTGCGTTTAGAGCCGTGACCAGCGAGGTCAGGGTGTTCGCCGTGGTGTAGGACACCGACGCTGTTGTGGACGAATCGATGGTGAAGGTCAGCGTGCCAGCCGTGATGCCCAATGCGGCAAAGGTGGACGTGTCGCTGTTGTAATTACTGGAATTAAACGTGTTCGATTGCAGAGAGCCGCGGGACACAAAGAAGGTGTTGTTGACGATATCCTCATGCACTTCCAGCCGTCCGCTCATGCCGCGATAGTCGTTGCGCAGGCCCGTATCCGTAAGGATCGAACCTCCGCCGGTTTCCACCATGGCAAAGTCATCGCCTTCCGTATCTGTGATTTCCAATCTGAAACCGTCGCCGTCGGCGATCACTTCGGCCTCGACATTCTCTGTATCCAACGTGCTGTTGGCATTAATCTTGGTGACCAGGGAGGTGAGCGTGTCTGACGCGGTGTAGGCCACCGAGGCCGTCCAAGCGGTACCGTCATTGCCGGAAAAATGTAGTGTTCCGGCCGTACCGATTACATCGGCGCTAGAGCTGGTAAACCGGTCAGACCGGTAGGTTGAATAGCTCTCGTTCGAATTGAGGAAGTTGTTCAAGCCGAAGAAGGTTGAGAAGCCCTTGCTGAGATCACCGGGCCCGCTCACCGAGCTGGTCAATTCATTGATGGTGACATTGAAGTTGTTGTCCGCCGACAATCGCAGATTTCCGCTTGAAGTGACAGATGCGGTCAGGTTCGTCATGGTGCTCAAACCGGTCACCAAATCGCTGATTGTCCGGACTTTCGGGTTAAGATCGGTCAGGAAGCTGCCACTGTCGGCGCTGATCGAGAAGACGTCCCCATCCGAATCAGCGATGCGCAGCCGGGAATTGGAGCCCTCCGTCACGACGGAGGCGCTAATATTGAGGCCTGATAACGTACCGTTGGCGGTAATTTTCGTGGCCAGCGTTGTCAACGTATCCGAGGCCGTGTAGGCGACGGCGGCCGTTGTGCCGCCGATGGTGAATGTTAACGAGCCGGCGGTGGTGATTACGTCAGAGGTCGCGCTGGCGAATAGGTCGCTCTCGTAGGCGGCAAAGGTTTCCGCGTCGGAGAGGTTGAAAACGTTGCCCTCTTGCAGAGTTCCCGAGTCGTTCACGACGCCGACGCGAAAGATACCACTGGCGTCTAAAGCCGTGTCATTCTGGACGTAACGGTCGCCGGTGAGCGACGACGGCGGCGGATAACCGGTTCCCGAATTGTGGACCTCGTTCAGCTCGTCCTTGAGTTTCTCGGACAGTTCATCTAATTGCGCCTGGAGCGCAGGCAGCTCTGTATCGCGGATGTCAATGAGCGCCTTCAGCCGACCGGTATTGATGCCCGAGGTGATATCAGCCGAAGTCGCCTTCTCGCCGACGAAAATGCCCTCGACTCCCCCGACAGGAAAGCCGGTTTCCGTCGGACCCAGATAGTTGGTGGCGCTAGTTGGCGTGTACTGCAGGGTTGCCGTCATGGTCGATGGCTGATCGAAAATTAGGTCCTGCTTTTGTCCATCAATCAGTGTCTGACCCGAACCGGTAAAGACGGTGAGACTGGAATCGCCTTTGTTGAAATATTTGATGTCCATGATTTCGGACATCAGATTGAGGGCTTGGTCCCGTTGGTCTTCTAACTCCGCCGTACTTATGTTGGACGCGGCAAATTCGATAATTGATAGATTGGTATCGACTACTGTGGTCATCGCGGAGTTAAACTCGCTGACCGCCGTTGTAATCTTGTTATTTACTTCCGCCCTAAGACGCTGAATTTCATCGGACATCCGGTCTAATTCTTCTGCCGTATCGACAGCGGCCTTCACCGTCAGGAATTGGGTCGCCTCGGTCTCAGGGGTGAGCGCCAGGGCGTCAAATTGTGCACCTAATTCCGACATGAAGTGGGTGATGGAATTGTTGTCTTCCGGGCGGCCAAAGAATTGGTTGATCTGACTCAGAAACAGCTGTTTGACGTCGAGCTCTTCAAGGTTGCCGGATTCCGTTCGAAGTTGGCGCAGAATGCCATCGTCAACATTCCGAGTGATGGTGGCAATTTCAACACCGAAGCCGCGCCCGTCGATGACCCGGGACGTTTGCTCGATGATCTTCCGGCTGTAGCCTTCCGTGTTAACGTTGGCGATGTTATTGGAAATCGTCTGAATCGACGTCTTGCTGGTCTGCAAGCCGCTGATCGCATTCTGTAAAGTGATTTCCAAAGACAAGGGTTGATTCCCTTCCTAAACGAAGTCCCGTTAAATATCCTGGCTCACGCCGACCGAAACCGGTTGGCTGTAGGCTTGGCGGATCGGCTGATCGACCGATCCGGAATTGCCGTACGTGCTGCGGGAGCCGTGGTATTCCTTTGCCGCTTCCTGAATGACCGAGAAGACCCGTTTGGTCGCCTCCATTCGCGCCATAAGCCGGAATTGATTTTCTTCGGCGAGGGCATGGAAGTTCTCCAGACCTTCTTTGAGCCGGCGGCGCTGTTCGGGATCGACATCTTTCAAAGTGTTTTCGTCATCCAGGATCTTGATCTGTTGTTCGTACACCTGGCTCAGGTTCTGCTTTTCCTGCAACAACTCGCGCAGTCCGTCGGAGCGGCCCGGCTGTTCGAGAATGGTGTTCTCTTCCTGAATCAGTTTGCTGAGGCGTCCGATGACTCCCACAAGTTTGCTGACTTTCTCGTCATTAGTCATTGCCGGGGTCATTGCTGTACCTCCTGAAGTTTCAAGATTTCACGATGGATGGAATCGGCCAGACCAATTCCGCCTGCTCGGGCCATGGCTTTACCCATTTCATCGACCATCAGGCCTTGCCACATCTTTTCCGCATGGCCTCCGCCAAACGGGGCCTCGGGACTGATATTGGCAAACATGGGCTGCAGCATCTGACCGAGGAAGAATGCTTCAAAGTCTTCCGCGGTTTTGCGGATCTGCTCATTGTTCATGTTCTTGCCGAACTGTGGGGCCGCCTTGCCCCCCTGCAGGGCCATGGCGCCTTGAGCGATAATATCGACGTTTTCCATTAGAGCACCACGATTTCAGCCTGCAGAGCGCCGGCGGCTTTGATGGCCTGAAGGATGGTGATCAAATCACGGGGGCCGATGCCCAAGGCGTTCAAACCGTTGACCAGTTCTTGCAGCGTGACACCGGTTTGGACGACCGAGAACTTCTTGTCCGCACCTTCGTCAATTTGAACATCGCTTCGACCGACGGTCTGTGTCGTACCGGCCTGGGCAAAGGGGCCTGGTTGAGAAACCTGAGGCGTCTCGGTAATTCTAATCGTGAGCGAACCTTGCGCGATAGCGACCGTGCTGATCCGGACGTTCTCGCCCATTACGATGGTGCCCGACTGTTCGTCGATCACGATCTTTGCCAGTTGGTCCGGCTCAATCCGAAGCTGCTCGATATCGGTCAGCAGGCCGACCACATTATCTTCATAGCCGCGCGGCACCCGAAGCTCGACGGTGGCGGGGTCGCTGGGCCGGGCGGCTGTCGTGCCCAGGAAAGCATTGATGGCCTGCGCCATGCGGCGCGCGGTTGTGAAATCTGGGTTTCTGAGAGAGACCCGCACCCGCTTCAGAGATGCGAGTTCAAAGCCGATCTCCCGCTCAACGATTCCGCCATTCGCGATCCGGCCGCTGGTCGGCACACCTTTGGTGATGGTTTCGTTTTCACCTTGGTCCTGGAAGCCGCCAACGGCAATCTGCCCTTGAGCGACTGCGTAGACTTCGCCGTCCGCGCCCAACAGCGGCGTCACCAGGAGCGTGCCGCCCAGCAAGCTGCTGGAATTGCCCAATGCGCTGATGGTGACATCGATCCGTGTGCCCTGGCGGGTAAAGCCGGGCAGGGAAGCCGTGACCATCACGGCAGCCACGTTAGAAGAATCCAATCCTTCTTGGGTGGGCTTCACACCAAGCCGTTCCAGCATGGCGAGCAGGCTTTGTTTCGTGAAGTGGCCGTCATCCAGCGTATCGCCTGTGTTGTTCAGTCCGACAACCAATCCGTAACCCACCAGCATGTTGTCCCGAACGCCCTCGAAGCTGGCGACATCCTTAATGCGTGAGGACGCATCGGCCGACGTAATGAGCGTACTGGTGAGGAAAAAACCGGCGGCGAAAGCCGCAGAGCATATTGACCAGCCAATTGGCCGCCAAATCTTATTCACGATCCCGTTCTTTTTACTCATTTTGTCTTCCACCATATTGACTTCATTCATGGTTTTTCAGCGGTTCTCCGCCGGTTTGCGTTTATTTATGCGATAATTGTGCCAATTTTCCTTGCTTGTTAACTAATTGAAACTAAACAAATAAAAATGAATTATCGCTGGTTTTAGGGCCTGAAATGGCGGATTTAACCTTGGGCCAGGGAAAGAATTGCCGAGTGAAGGGCGCTCGCCGATTCAGATCAGGCCGACCGGCTAACTCTTCAGACCGGCTGCCGTTTTGGTCATCTCGTCAGCTGTTTTGAACACCGTGGCCGCAGAGTTATAGGCCTGCTGCGCCATAATCATATTGGTGAACTCACTGCCGAGATTGACGTTCGATAGTTCGTGAGCGAACGGGATGTACGTGGCAAACCCGTCCAGATCCGCCTGCCGGAAGGTCGCCGAGCCGGATTGTACGGATTCAGCAAATACATTACCCAGCCGTTCCTCCAACGCGTCCGGATTGGAGAATGTGGCGAGAGGCAGCTTGTACAGTGGCCGTGTTACGCCATTGGTAAACCGACCGTTGACGAAGCCTTCCTGATCAAAGCTAAACGACTCCAGATCGCCAGGTCCCCGGCCATTTTTCTGAAAATCGAAATAGAAGAAACTGGTGCCGGTGGATACGGTGTCGGACAGGTCCAGCGTGACCGTACTGGTGTCTCCGTCCGACCAGGTGACTGCAAACGAATGTGTCGTGCCGTCCGGCAATGATCCGTCGCCGTTGAATGTGAAATTCTCTGCCGAACTGGTCAGCGTGCCATTTGTCGGGACCGGGGTTAACGTCCATTCCTGAGCGTTGGCGGTCTTAGTCCATTGAAAATCAACGGAATTTAGGTCGCCATTGGCGTCATAAATACTGGCTACAGCAGATTCGACTTGTCCGGTGCTCGCGTCAGCCGGCAAGGCCACCGCGAGTTCCGAAGTGGTTGTCGCCGAAGAATCGGAAACAAAGGCGAAACGGTCAACTCTGAGGGATACCAAGCTGCTTCTGGTGTTCACTGCCCCCGTTTCATCCGCTTGCCAGCCTTGGAGAAAGTGTCCATTTTTATCGACCAAATAAGCCTGATCTGCGGTGAATGTGAAGTCGCTGCCACTCAGGTCGATCGATCCATCTGCACGAAAACTGCCTGTCAGCGATGACGTACCATTCTTTTCCAGGTTGAAGGCTCCGTCACGACCATAGAGTGTCTCGCCGGCACCATCCACGTCCGTATTAAAGACGAACATACCCTGGCCATTGATGGCGACATCGTTGGAATTGGTGGTCGAGACGATATTGCCCTGTTGTGCGACTTTGGTATGCCGAACGGCGGCCACACCACCGACATCGGAATTGTTGCCGAATGTGCTGGCCAGCACGGTTTCGAATCGGGTGTCTGTACCCTTGTAACCGCCCGTATTTAGGTTGGTGATGTTCTGCGAAATCGTTGAGAAAGCGGACGATTGGGTCAGCATCCCCATAGACGGTGCATTCAAAAATCCATACATCGGCATGGCATTCAGTCTCCCACCAGATCGGAGTTATATTTTCACAAAATTTGGTACTTATATTAAGCAAGGATGATGCCAACATTAATGCCGTGTAAATAATTGAAATATATACCTAAATTAGAGTTTCTATGGCGTCCTCATCCGGTCCGGGAAGGGGCCGGCTCCAAAGGGTAAAAATTACCCGGCAATCCGTACCGGCCAACGCGATTTTCCGTCATCGCTTGAGCGCGCTGCGCATTAACCAGCTTTTATGAAAACCCGAATTCCAGTATCTTGTGCTCCATGAAGGTACCCGAAATCAGATCCACGCCTGCCCAAAAGGCAAAGGCGACAAAAAAGAGCGCCGCGACCGGCGGACCCAGCTTTTCTGACCATTTGAGCAAAGTATCTCCTTCCGGCGGAGAGACTGAATCAGCAAAGGATGTCGCTGGGGTCAGCGGCGTGAGTTCGATTCTGGCTGTCCAGGAAGTACAGAACGATACGGAGGATCGCACCCGTAGAGAGATGATCCGGTATGGGGAGGATATTCTCGACAAATTGGAGGAATTGCGCCGGGATTTACTGATCGGCGCCATCCCCAAGGAACGCCTGGCGAACATGGCGCAAACCCTGCGCAGCCGGAAGGCGACGGTCACCGATCCCCGGTTGCTCCAGTTGATTAACGATATTGAGCTGCGGGCGGAAGTTGAACTGGCTAAATGGAGCCGGACAATTTGATCGATTCGTGCGTTACTTTAGGAGCCCGGACCTAATCCCAACCGGTAGAAAATAACTCGATCCCAAGTTGATTATCCTCTTGAGAGAGCGGTTTCTCGCAATTATATTCCGCCGCCAATTGCTGATGGCTTCGCAGGAGGATTAACAAATGACGGTGACACTCCCACCGGACTATCGTCCGGGTGACGAGGAAGAGTTTATGAGCGACCGGCAGCGCGAGTATTTTCGCCAAAAGCTGGAAAAATGGCGGCTGGAGTTGCTGGAAGAGGCCAGTGAAACCCGAACACACCTCCAGGAGAATTCGTTTCTGGAACCGGATTTGGCTGATCGCGCTTCGGTGGAGACGGAACGGTCTCTGGAATTGCGTACCCGTGACCGGGCCCGCAAACTGATTTCCAAAATTGACGAGGCGTTGGAGCGGATCGAAGACGGGTCCTACGGTTATTGCGAAGAAACGGCCGAGCCGATTGGCTTACGCCGGCTGGAAGCGCGGCCCATTGCCACGTTGAGTCTTGAGGCGCAAGAGCGGCACGAAAAAGACGAGAAAACACGCCGCGATCTGTAATCCCGGCGACCTTTTTAATTCACAGAAAAAAAAAAGAAGGCCGGTGGTTGCCCACCGGCCTCAAGTTGTTCCAATTCGTGTTGGAATTAGAACGGGAAGATAATATCGATGAGCTGCGTGCCGTAACGAGGCTGCTGCAGGTCCGACAAGGTGCCGCGGCCGCCATAGGCTACCCGCATCTCAGCGATTTGTTCATGAGAAATTGTGTTGGAGGAGTCGATGTCTTCGGGGCGGACGACGCCGGTGACCATGACTTCCCGCATCTCGTAGTTGACCTTAATTTCTTGGCGTCCGAACACGACGAAGTTTCCGTTGGGTAATACTTGGGTCACGATACCCGCCAGGGTGACAGCCACGGTTTCCGACCGGTCGATGGCGCCGTCGCCTGTGGTTTCATGTTTGGTGCCCAGACTGACCGTCGTGGCCGGCGCGATCGCTTGGGGCAAGGCCTTGGCGAGCTCAGCTTCCAGGCCCAGGAGGTTTGTCACGTCACCGTCTTCCTTGTCGTCCCGTTCCCGGGTCGTGGAGTTGGCCAAGGCCGCGCTGTCGGAAATTGACAGCCTGATCGTCAGGATATCGCCCACCTGGCTGGCCCGCTGATCACGGAAGAAGGCGCGAGCGCCGGGTCGCCAAAGAGAGTTCGCCTTATGGTTGACCTGTTGTGGCGCCGGCATTGGCATGCTGACCGGACGGTAGTTGGGCCGGTTGGTCGGATTGGAGATGTCGCTTACTTCGGGGCCTTTGCCGACTTCGGAGAGCCGGGTGAAGGTGTTGCACGCAACCAGTGAGGTCGAGAGTAGGAACACCAACCCAAGCCTTTTGATGGTTTGGAATAGGGGGGAGGTCATTATTGTTCTCCTAGTCATCTAGCTGTTGGTGAATGCTGGCGACGCGCGCAGTGCCGGCGGCGACAATCTCACCTTCAATGATGCGTTTGCTCTGTTTGTTTTTAATCCGGATCGTGTCGCCTTTTCCCCCGTTGTCCAGCGACTTGCCTTGCGCGGTTAGTCGCATTTGGCCACGTTGTAATAAAATCGTTACTATGCTGCCCTTTTTGACCAGTTGAGGGCGGCGCAGATAAGATGCCCGTACCGGCTGGTTGGGCCCGATGCTGCGCGTTGCTTCCTGTCCGCTCAACGTGTCCTCATCTACAACCACGTCCCGGGTAATCCGTGTTTCGTACAAGTTTTTCCAGGTGATATCGTCCTCCCGGATGATGTCGCCTCGGCGGACCCGTTTGCTCAGGACAGGCACCGGGACCAGCTTGTAGACCCGGCCGCTAATCCGGAAGCGTTGGGCAGAGGGATCGTCGGCCGGCGCAACCAGTGTGGCCGAGATTCGATGGGTTCTGTCGTCATAGGTCAGGGCTTCCACACCGACCGTCGCCGGTTTTTCGGCGGCAACGAACACACGCGCATTGCGCGTATTTATGCGGATTTCGAGATTGTCACCGATGTTCTTTTCCTTCAGGGCGTCCAGTAAAATCGCTTCAATTTCGTCTCGATTAATTTCCTGACTAGCACGCTCTACCGTTGCCCTGGTGTCCATCGACAGAGGCCGCCAGGGGACGCCGTGATACTTGGCGACCCTGTAGAGCCATTCCACCCGGTATACGGACTGCTTTCCGGGCCGTGGCGAGTAAGCGATCTTGTTGGCGGCTTTTTCGCCCTGGATGGTGAACAGGTCTCCCAGCCGGAGGTACTGATCCTCCACAACAATGTGGGTGTTGAGCGAGACTTCGCTGGCCAGGGCCGGGGCCCCGAGGATGCTCCAAACGAGGCTAAATATTGCCAATTTACGTATCATGGCTGCCTCCTATCGGATTTGGTTGAGGGTGCCCATCATCTCGTCCGAAGTCTGAATGACCTTGGAATTCATCTCGTAGGCGCGCTGAGCCGAGATGAGTTCGGAGACTTCCGAGACGGCGTTCACGTTTGAGGTTTCAAGGAATCCTTGGAGAAGGGTGCCAAATCCGGTCTGGCCCGGATTGCTGGTGGTCGCCGCGCCGGAGGCCGGCGTTTCCAAATATAGATTGTCACCGATGGCCTCCAAGCCCGCTTCGTTCGGGAATGAGGCGAGCTGAATTTGTCCGGCGTTAGCCGGCGTCACCTGCCCCTGCAGTTTCACCAGCACCTCACCGGTTGAGTTGATGGTCACATCCACTGCGTTGGGATCAACCGTGATATTTGGTGTCAGAGGGTTGCCATCGTGGGTGACGATTTGGCCCGTGGCGCTTAACTGGAATGAACCGTCACGCGTGTAGGCGGTCGAACCGTCGGGCAAGGTAATCTGGAACAGGCCTTTGCCCTGGATCGCCATATCGAATGTGTTGTCCGTCGAGGTTAGGTTGCCCTGTTCGTGGATACGATAAACCGCGGCCATTTTCACACCAAGACCCAGTTGGACGCCGGACGGGATAATTGTCCCGGCGTCGGAGGCTGTTGAACCCACCCGTCGTAGATTTTGGTAAATCAGATCGTGGAACTCGGTTCGCCGCCGCATGAATGCTGTCGTATTCATGTTGGCGATGTTGTTGGAGATGACCTCCACATTCTGCTGCTGAGCGAGCATACCTGTCGCCGCAATGCTGAGAGATCTCATTTTCCCGTCCTTTCTATTATAGACTCTGTCTTAAAATTGCCGTGTTACGGCTCCGCCTAGATGCGCGGCGCCAGATGTTCGATCATTTTTCGTTGCCGTTTGTCTTCTTCATCAATGAAGGTTCGCGCGCCGTTGTAAGAGCGGTGCACATCGATCATCTTCGTCATTTCGAGAATCGGATTGACATTGGAGCTTTCGAGCGCTCCCTGTAGAATTTCGAATTCCTCCGATTCCTGCGGTGGCTCATTGGTCTTGTAGATACCTCCCGCTTCTTTCTCCATGCGCTGAGGACGTTCAAACTCAATCACCCTGAATTTACCAAGCTCACCGTTATTGGTGGCGACAGTGCCGTCCCGGCTGATGTCGATATCCGTATCGCCCGGCGCCAGCGTAAATGGTACGCCCGCATCCGACAGTACGGGATACCCATGCTGGGTAACGATTTGGCCTTCTTGATTGAGGCGGAAACGGCCGTTCCGCGTATAGCGTTCGCCGTCCTCTGTTTCGATGGCGAACCAGCCATCACCCTTAATTGCGACGTCGAGAGGGTTGCTGGTAGATTGCATGGGACCCTCGGAAGTGTTTCTAATCTGCCCGATATCGAGCGAGAATGACAAAACCGTGGGGATCAGACTGCCTTGGCCTTCGGACTTCACCAAATGCTCGACGAACATCATTTGTTCGCCTTGAAAGCCGATGGTGTTCATATTCGCCAGATTGTTGGCGATAACCGCCATCTCGCGTCGCACCGCGGCCTGCCGCGATAACGCGACTAAACCTGAAGTTTCCATTTTTCCCGTTCCTTAAAAACTTTTTTGTTGGCAGGACAGTTGCATCAACCGTGCCAACCAAAATAATCGTTATTTTTCAGTGAATTATGGTTTTAGTAGGGGCAACACGTGGCGCTGTTTGCCCGGCGGGGTCCGGCCCGGCCCGGCATTTATTGCCTGTTCGCGGGAGGGTCTGTTATCCTTCCTCGGCGATGAATGAGCGGAAAATTGGAACATTGGGTAAAGCCGCGCTGAGGCCGCCCGGCTTCAACAACTTATTAACTATACCTACATAAGGTGCGTTAAGCGTGATCGGCCCGGTGAAGGCATAAACAATAATATTGAAGTGGTTGGGTCAAAATGGCCGACGATGATTTAGACGACGACTTAGATGATGATGTAGACCTCGGCGACGACGACCTTGAAGAAGGTGAAGAGTCAGAAGGCGGTGGTAAGAAGAGCAAAAAGAAGCTCTTCATCATTATCGGCATTGTGCTGCTGCTGTTGATTGGCGGCGGCGCGGCCGCATTCTTTACAGGCTTATTGGACCCGTTGCTTGGCGGTGCTGAAGAGTCCGCCAGTGGCGGCGAAGGCGGCGGCGAAGGCGAAGGCGCTGGGAATGCGCCCCTGCCACCCGGGCAGGCGGTGTTCTTCGATCTGGATGAGATGATCGTGAACCTGAATTCCTCCGGGCGCCGGCAAAACCTTCTCAAGATAAAAGTTTCTCTAGAGCTCGCGAGCGCTGATGATCTGGCGAAAATTCAACAGGTCATGCCCAGGGTCATCGACAATTTTCAAACATATTTGCGGGAACTCAGGATTGACGATTTGCGTGGGTCCGCCGGTGTTTACCGGCTTCGCGAGGAATTGTTGACCCGCGTTAACATTGCCGTTCAGCCGGCCAAGGTGAATGCCGTTCTGTTTAAGGAAATGTTGGTACAATAGCGTTAGTCTACGCAGCTATAAGAAAAAGCCAGACCAAAAAAAGGTCATGGTGCGGTGTGAAAGGTAACGGAAATGACGGTCCCTCCGGGCGACGAAGATATTGATCAAGATGCCATGGCCGCCGAATGGGAAGCCCAAATGGCGGGCGGTGACGGCGGTGGCGACGGCGATGAACAAGACGATCTCGCGGCCGAATGGGAGGCGATGGTCGGCGGTGACGGCGATGATGGCGGCGGCGGCGCTGCGGCGGCGACTTCATCCCCTCGAGAAACTACTCGTGTTCTAAACCAGGACGAAATCGACAGCCTGCTCGGCTTTGACGATGATGCCGAGGAGATCAGCGACCGGTCTGGCATTCAAGCCATTCTGAATAGCGCCCTGGTCTCGTACGAACGTCTTCCCATGTTGGAAGTTGTGTTCGACCGTCTGGTCCGGATGATGTCGACGTCCTTGCGGAACTTCACGTCTGATAACGTTGAAGTCTCTCTCGACAATATTGCCAGCTTGCGGTTCGGGGATTACCTGAATTCGATCCCGCTGCCGGCCATGTTGGGCGTCTTCAAGGCGGAAGAGTGGGACAACTTTGGTCTTCTAACCGTCGATAGTTCTCTCATTTACTCAACGGTGGACGTTCTATTGGGCGGCCGTCGCGGCACGGCTGCCATGCGTTTTGAGGGCCGGCCTTACACCACCATCGAACGCAACTTGGTTGAGCGGATGGTGCATGTTGTGTTGGCGGACTTGAGTGCTGCCTTCGATCCGTTAAGCCCGGTCACCTTCCGCTTTGAGCGGCTGGAGACCAATCCCCGATTCGCCACAATCTCACGACCGTCGAATGCGGCTATCGTGGCCAAGTTGCGGATCGGCATGGAGGATCGGGGCGGGCGGCTGGAACTATTGATTCCTTACGCCACCTTGGAGCCGGTTCGCGAACTGCTCCTGCAAATGTTCATGGGTGAGAAGTTCGGCCGGGATTCCATTTGGGAAACCCACTTGGCCGAGGAACTGTGGAAAACGGATATCGATCTGACGGCGGTACTGGACAGCCAGCTCATGTCATTAGGTCAGGTGTTTAATTTGAAAGTCGGGTCGCAGTTGGCGCTGAACGCCACCGCTGATTCGACGATCGAAGTCCGGTGTGGCGACATACCGATGTTCAGTGGAAAAATGGGTAGAAAAGGCGACGCGATTGCCGTGCGAATCGGTGACCGGATCGTCCATGACAGAAAGGGCTGAGCGTGAGCGTAATTTTGGATATTTTTCTGATAGTGCTTCTTTGCATGGCGATTGGCTACGGCTTCGCGTTGAACAAAAGAATTGTGGCCTTGCGCAAGGATCAGAAGAACCTTGAAAAACTGGCGGCCAGTTTTGCTGATGCGACGGCAAAGGCTGAATCCAGTGTCTATCAACTGAAGGCGACGACAGATTCAGCGGGCCTGGCGCTGCAGGAAACGGTGACCCGTTCCGAAGGCGTGCGGGACGATCTCGAATTCTTGATCGATCGCGCCAATAAGATTGCAGACATACTGGAAGAGGATATACGCGCGAAGGAGGGCCGGAAGCCTCCGTCGGCTAAAATCGGCCTGGACAGGGAACCGGCAAACGAACCAATCCGCGCGGAGAATCCGGCGAAAAACGAGGCCGAAAGAGAACTGATCAAAGCCTTGCAAGCTGTGAGATAGCAAACCAATTGGTGATGGGTGGATGAAGCTGTTCAATAAAATAAGGGTTCTACCGGTAACCATTTTTGCTGCGGCGCTGATGGTCACTGTGAAAGTGTCTGACATGTGGGACGGTTTTGATTCCAAAGAGAGCCCGATCCAGATGAGTCAGGCCCAGGCGCAGGAAAACCAGGATTTGCCGGAGCCGCCGGCTGAAGATGCTGCACCCGAGGGTGAGAATCCTGCTGCCGAGGAACAAACACCTGATGCGCCTGAAGGCGGAGCTCAGGCTGAACGCGAAGAGGAGGTCAACGAAGACAATCCTGACAACGATCCGACCCTATTTACCCAGCCAGAGATTGATCTGCTGCAACAACTGGCCAGTCGACGAGAAGGATTGGAAAAACAAGCGGATGACCTTCTCATTCGGGAAGGGTTGGTGACCGCCGCCGAGCAGAGGATCAATACCAAAATCAGAGAGTTGAAGCGGCTCCAGGCGACCATCCAAAGTTTGATCAAGACCCATGACGAGCAGCAGGAAAATAAGCTCCGCAGCCTGGTGAAAATATACGAAGCTATGAAGCCCAAGGATGCGGCGAGAATTTTTGAGCAATTGGAGTTGGACACGCTTTTGTCCGTTGCCGAACGAATGAAAGAGCGGCGTCTGGCGCCAGTTATGGCCCAAATGAATCCGGAAAAGGCCAAGGAAATGACCGTGCAATTGTCCAAATTGCGGAATTTGCCGGGGCCCGGAGGCGAATCAGGCGGTTAATTCAAAAAATACCTTGTAAAATCACAGGTCAAATCCCTATCTATGCCTAAGAGCTTAATTTACTTGAATAACGGCGCTTGCATCGCGCGGGGAATTATGGAGTGACCGATGGCTGTTGACACCAATATGCGCGTCCTGATCGTGGACGACTACAACACGATGTTGCGTATTATGCGGAATCTATTGAAACAGTTGAATTTTAACAATGTGGACGAGGCTACTGACGGACAGTCGGCCCTTGTAAAACTCAAGGAAGAAAGTGATTGGGGCTTAATCATCTCTGACTGGAATATGGAGCCCATGACCGGTATCCAGCTTCTCCGGGAAGTTCGTGGTGATGCGTCTCTCAAGCACATTCCTTTCATTATGGTAACGGCCGAGAGTAAATCCGAGAATGTGATAGCGGCGAAAGAGGCCGGGGTATCGAACTATATTGTGAAACCTTTTAATGCCGAAACTCTCAAGTTGAAGATGGTGAGTGTCCTCGGCGAGTTCTAAGGTCAACTTCATGGCGGCGGCCAACAGAACAACCCGGCTCAAGAAGAAGCTGGCGGAAATCCAAAAACGGGACGGCGGTACTATCAAGATCGATAGTATAGCCGAAATCGTTGAACAAACGGTGGGCGCGGCTTTGAAACGCCCATCCGCAGGCGAATCTGGCATCATCACCGAACTTCAGATTTTGTCCGAATATATCGAGGGTGCGCGGCGGGACATTACCGCGCTCAAACCCGTCGATGTGAAGAACGAGCTTTTGCCGTCAGCCAGCGATGAGTTGGACGCCATTGTGACCGCTACGGAAATGGCGACCCACGAGATTATGGCGGCAACTGAGGCAATCGACGAAATTTGCGCCCATCTGGATCCAGAGGTTGGTCGACAGGTAATGGATGCGACCATCCGGATTTATACCGCGTGCGGTTTTCAAGACATCACCGGCCAGCGGGTTGGCAAGATTGTCACGGCGTTAAACGATATCGAAGAGCGTGTGGACGCGCTGATTGACGCGTTGGGCGGCGCCGGAGGCAAGTCTAAGCGAACAGCGGCGAGAAAAGTCTCGCCGAAATCAACGACGAAACCCAAGGCCAAAACCGGGTCTAAACCTAAATCCAAAAAGGCGGCGGCCAGAAAGGCCACCGCGAAAAGAAGCAAGGCGTCGCAGAAGGTGTCCGACGATGATCTTCTTGAGGGGCCGCAAATGCCGGATTCTGCGATCAGTCAAGGTGATGTGGATGCCTTGCTTGCCAGTTTTGATTAGAGCGCTTTAGGCGACTATGGCGGATAACGTCTCGGCACGACACCTATTAACTCAACGGCAACCTGCGCTTGCGGGTGGCGGGACGAGTACGCTCATCCAGTTTCTGAGCCTCTATCTTCTGGTACTCGCCTTCTTTATTCTGCTGGTGACAATTTCGACCTTCGAGGAAGTGAAGTCGAACGCCGTCATGAACAGCTTGAACTCGACTTTCAAGCCGGTGGCGCCGCCAACCACGGATTTGACCGTCTTTACCTCACGGTCCGGGCGGATCCTCGGAGCCGAGGAATTCCAAAATCATGTGGAGGGCCTGTTTGCGACCACCATCGGCGTTGAGAAAGTGGAAATTGTCCAGCCCGGGCGATTGATGGAGGTGATTATCGCCGCGGATTCCCTCTTCCTGCCGGATTCCACGGAGATACGGAAGTCAAATATTCCGTTGGTCGACCGGATTATCTCTTCGCTGAGCGGCCGGCCGCCCGGCTTTCACTTCGATATGGAATTCATCATCGGCAGCGAGGACCGTCCGGATACACTCATGCCCGGTGAACAGACCCTGCAGATGGCTCGCGCCGGTGCTTTTGTCCGTGGCATGTTTGCCCGCGGCGTGCCGCCGGACACAGTTTCCATCGGCATCCGGAAAGGCAATCCGGACAAGGTCATTCTGTGGTTCTATATCCGTTCACCCAACGAGGTCGCGGAGTATTACGATCGGCTGCTCGACCTCGATGCCGGCACTGAGGAAGAGTAGGCAGCCGTGCTGATCATCTTTACGGACATGGTGGCGCTGCTGCTGACCTTCTTTGTCATGTTGTTTTCCATGTCCAACGTCAAGTTCGACCGCTGGAAGGAAATGATCGACGCGCTTTCGCAGACACTCAATCCCACCAAGGAGGTTGTGGTTGTCGTCCCGACAGCTGAATACAATATCGCCAATGTTTTCCGAAAACGGGCAATCAATTTAGAGTATCTCTATGCCGTGCTTGAGACCAAGCTGAAGCAAGATCAGCTTTTGAGAGGCAGTCCCATTGTCTATCTGGACGACAGAGTTATCGTTTCCCTGCCCGGTCAATTGATGTTCCCGCCCGGTAGCGCGACCCTGACCGATCAGGCGCGTGAGGCGCTATTCAATCTCGGCGGTAGTCTGCGCCATATCGATAACGAACTTGGGGTAAACGGATACTCGGAAGAGGATGATTTCACCGGTAAGACCTACGCTTCCGACTGGGAGCTGTCTCTGGCCCGAGCCATAGCCGTTGCAAATGAATTAACCAAAGCCGGCTATACCGAGAATATATTGAGCTTCGGGTACGGACGGTCCCGTTCGCCGGCATTGAGCGGATTGCCGGAAGAACGCCGCCGCACCCTGTCCCGAAGAATTGATATTGTGATAAAATCCGACGGTGGATAAGCGCAATGGGTGTCATGCAAGGACATAACTGGTTGAGAGCCGTGGTGATCGGGGCAATTGCCGCGATCAGCATTAGCTCCGCAGCCCTGGCGGACCCGGTAACGATTCGCGTTTCCAAGGGCGACGGGACCGGGCGACTGACATTCACCTGGCCTTCGCCTGTGCCATTTGTCGCGCGGATCACCGGCCGGCAGTTGGTGGTCCAGTTCACCCGTCCGGTGGAATCCAATTTCACCGGCCTCCCTGGCGCGTTGTCCGATTACATCAGCCGGCCACGGCTGAGCGGCGGGGGGAGGGTGGTCACGTTCCCCCTCAAAGGCGAATTTGACCTTAACTACAATTCTCGCGGAAATGTGGTGACCGTCAATTTGATCGATTTGAGTCCACCGCCTGCGCCCAAGTCGGCCGCGGTACCAAAACCAGCACCCGCACCAGCGCCTGCCGCCCAACCGAAGCCGCCCGTCACTCAACAGGCCACCGCACCTGCGCCGCGCCAAGCTGCTGCCGCGCTGCCGCCCAATGTCTCTGAAAAGGTTGGGGTTCGAACCGGCGCTCATCCACAATATGGCCGGGTGGTCTTCGATTGGGCCAAAAATGTTGATTACAGCGTTGACCGGCAGGGCAATCGGGCAAGCATCAACTTCAAGCGGCCGGCGAACGTGGCGGTCGCCCCCTTGAACGGCGGAGGACTGGGTAACGTGGCCGGCGCCGACAGCGTGGTGACTGGCGACGGTACGACGGTGGTTCTAAAAATTCCTTCGAGCTCGCGGGTCCGCCATTTCCGAAGCGGTGCGAAAGTCGTCGTCGACGTGTTTAATCCGACCGGTGCGATTGATGCCAGTGGCCCACCGCCAGCCTCTTTCAAACCGCCGCAAGTACAACAGGCCGCTACTGCGCCTACACCTGCACCAACGCCTGCTCAGGCTCAACCAGATCCCGCATCTGCGCCCGCGCCGGCTCAGGAAACCCAACAAGCAAGCGCGCAAGCCTCCTCTGCCGCGAGCCCAGTTACGTTGGCCCCCGGTAGCGCTCCGCCTCAGCCGGCCACCCCCGCAGCACCAGAACCGAAAACTGCAGATGCTGTGCCCGAACAGCAGGCAGCACCCACCGTTGCGCCGGCTCGCCAAGCCCAACAGCCCGCACCGCCACCCGCCACCGGCGCGCGCGGGGGCAAAGGCTCGGTTCGTTTGGATTTTCAGGACCCGGTGGCTGCCGCTGTCTTCCGCCGTGCCGGCTTGCTCTGGCTGGTGTTTGACAAGGCGCAAAATTTCGACACTGGCCAAATCATGGCCCAGGCAGCGGGTGCGCTGCTCTCCGCCAATCAGGTGTCCGCGCCTCGGGGCACGTTTTTACGTCTGGTGACCGCTCCCGGTGTTAACCCTACGATCCGCCGGGACGGGAACGCCTGGATTTTTGATTTCAAACAGCAGCAACTTGCACCCCAGACCCCGATCCAGGTGCAGTCCCAACCCGAATCTCAAACGGGCCCGCGGCTTTACATTCCCATTCCCCAGGCGGGTGAGGCGTTGGCGTTCCATGATTCCGAAGTCGGCGACAATCTGGTGGTCGTGCCGATGACCAACTTTTCCCATGGCATCAATAAGAAGCACGAATATCCGCAGTTGCGCATTCTGCCGACCGCTCAGGGGGTGGTGTTCCAGCCTAAGGTGGATGACATCCGGATTAGGCCCTCGACCCAGGGCGTTGAGGTATCCAGCGTTTCCAAAATGACGATCTCTCCCTCGTCTCCGAAGCTGACGGCAAATGCCAAGATTGCGACGCTCATTTCGGTGAAGCGTATCTTCAAACCCGATGTGTGGAGAGAGGCCCGCCGGGAGGGCATGACAACTTTCCGCAGCCGCCGTCAGGAGCTGCTGGAAAAGGTTGCTGCCGCCAGAGGTGGGGCGAAGCAGGCGGCCCGGCAGGATTATGCGATCTATCTCATCGGCCAGAACTTTGCCTATGAAGCCGCTGGCGTGTTGGATCGCATGCACAAGGAAAATACAGCCATCGAAGGGACCCCACAGTTTCGGCTGCTGCGCGGCATGACCAATGTTCTGATGGAACGCTATGATGACGCCCATGAGGACTTGAAACACGATAGCCTGAACGGCTCGGACGAAGGACAGTTTTGGCGGGCGATCAATAGGGCCAGCCAGGGCGAGCTGGTTGAGGCTGCGCCGACCCTAAAGGGCACCGGCACCATCATCCGGTCCTATCCGAAACGTCTGAAAACGCCGCTGGGGCTTTTGATTGCAGATGCTGGGATCGCGGCCGGCGATCTGGAATTCGCAACTGATTTTTTGCGGGTTGTCAGCGAAGAAGAGCCGACGCCCAAGGAAGTCGATCAGCTCGCCCTGCTGGAAGGCAAACTGCAGAAACTTGCCGGCAACTTCGATGGCGCGATTGAGGCTTGGGAGGCGGCGGCAGAGGGAGAACACCGTCCAAGTATCGTGAATTCCATTGTGCTGCGCGCCGATTTGTTACTGCAGTTGGATAAAATTAAACCCAAAGACGCGATCGAAGAGCTTGAAAAACTGCGCTTTTCCTGGCGAGGGGGTGATTTTGAATTTGATTTGCTCCGCCGGTTGGGCCGTATGTACCTGGATGTGGGCGACTTCCGGAATGGATTGCGCACGCTTCGCTCCGCCGCCGCCTATTTCCGCAATAATCCGGCGGCCCCCGATGTCACCCAGGAAATGGCCGGCGTGTTTATGGATCTATACTTGAATGACGCTGCAGATAGTATGCCGCCGGTCCGCGCCATTGCCTTGTATGATGAATTTAAGGAACTGACTCCGCCGGGCGAACGGGGCGATGAAATGATCCGCAAACTTGCCGACCGTCTGGCGCAGGTGGACCTTTTGGACAGGGCGGCGAAACTCCTACGTCAGCAGGTCAATTTCCGCCTCAAAGGGGAGTTGAAAGCCAGGGTGGGCGCCCGGCTCGCTACTGTCCGGTTGTTGAACAGACAGCCGGCGATGGCGGCGGAGGACCTTAAGAAATCTGAAGAACCGGGCTTGCCACCGGATCTGATCAACGAGCGCCGGATACTTATGGGACGTGCGCTTGTGGATCAGGGCCGTGCCGCGGAAGCAATCGTACTCCTGGAGGATGATGAAAGTCTGCAGGCAGACAGGTTAAAGGTGGAAGTCTATTGGAATGCGAAGGATTGGAGGAACGCCTCTCAAGTGTTTGAGCGAATTTTGGCCACCGTCGGCGCTAATCCCGGCGAGAAATTGGACGACCGGCAGGCGCTCTATGTACTGAATATGGCGGTAATCTATGCGCTGGGTAAGAACCAACGCGGCACGTTGAAACTGCGCGAAGGTTTCGGTCCGGCCATGAACGCCACCAACTACAAGGATGCATTCAACCTGATCTCAAGTCCGGATAACATTGGTCTGACCGACTACCGCCAGGTGGCTGGAAAGGTCGAAACGGTCTCCAATTTTGCCTCGTTCATGGCGGAATATAAGAAACGCATGAAAGAAGGAAGCCTCAGTCAGTTGAACTAGGGTTTCCGCGCGCGCCTCATTATTTCTCCCCTTGTAAAAAATCACTTGCACTGTCCTTCCGAAGGTTTAAAAACCCGCTCCTCCGAGTATTTGTGTGGGTACGGTATATGGACGAACTGAGGGGTCCCGCCGATCAGGAAATCTTGGAACAATCGTTCCCTTCTGAACCGGTGGCAATTGGTCTCAACGACTATTTTGTCGAAAAAGATGGCGTACGATTTGCCGGTACACATCTGCTGGTTGATATGTGGGGCGCAAGCAACCTCACCGACATCGGGGTCATTGAGAAAGCCCTGTGTGATGCCGCCACCGCCGCCAATGCCACGATTCTTCACGTTCACCTAAAGCAGTTTACCGAGAACGGTGGCGTGTCTGGTGTCTTGGTGCTGGCCGAGTCTCACATCAGTATTCATACTTGGCCGGAGCGGTCCTTCGCCGCATTGGATATTTTCATGTGCGGTGAATGTGACCCACATCTATCCGTGCCGGTCCTGGAAAAGGCCTTTCAGCCAAAAAACATCGAACTAACGGAACAGCGCCGGGGCACGTTGCGTTGAGTTGGTTTGAAGAGACGCTCTACGCCGAATGGCGGGATCAAGGCTATGCGCAACGTTTTCGGATTACCGATCTGGTTTATCAGGAAAAATCCGAACACCAGGATTTGGTAATCTTTGATACGCCGATGTTCGGCCGCGTGCTGGCGCTGGATGGTATCATCCAGACAACCGAAAAAGACGAATTTATCTACCATGAGATGATGGCTCATGTGCCGCTGTTCGGCCATGGCGCAGCCAAGCGGGTGTTGATCATCGGCGGTGGCGACGGTGGGGTCCTACGGGAGGTCTTGCGTCACAAAGGCGTGGATCTCGCCCGGATGGTGGAGATAGATCGTAGCGTTGTCGATCTTTGCCGGGAATACATGCCAAGTTTGAGCGCAGGCGCCTTTGATGAGCCCCGGTGTGATCTGGTCATCGCCGATGGCTGCCAGTATGTGGCCGAGACCGATGACCGGTTCGACGTTATTATTATCGATTCCACCGATCCCCTGGGTCCGGGGGAGGTGCTGTTCACGGAACAGTTTTATGCCGACTGCCGGCGCTGCATGACCGATGGCGGTGTTCTTGTTACGCAAAACGGCGTGCCGTTTACCCAGCCGGAAGAAGTGGTCAATTCGGCCAAGCGTCTCGGCGCGGTATTCAAAGATGTTGGCTTCTACGCCACCGTGGTGCCGACCTATATTGGGGGGACCATGATGCTCGGCTGGGCCTCCGATAATGCGGGGCTGAAATCAGTAAGCGTCGAGGAGTTGCAAAGACGTATCGATGCATCGGGACTCAAAACCCGATATTACTCGGCTGATATGCATAAGGCGGCGTTTAGCCTGCCGCCTTATGTCCAGGAATTGATGAAAGCCTGACTTTGGACCGAAGATCGTCACCCGGTGCCGAAGCTTTGGATTAGGCTGCCGACGATCAGGAACCAGCCGTCCACCAAAACAAAGAATATGATCTTGAATGGCAGCGCGATGATAATCGGTGGCAGCATCATCATGCCCATCGACATCAGCACCGACGCAACCACCATGTCGATGACCAGGAACGGGATGAATACCAGGAAACCTATTTCGAACGCCCGGCGCAACTCGCTGATCATGAAAGCCGGGATGAGCGCCTTTATCGGAATTTCCTCGGGCGACGCCACGGGGCCTTCCTTGGCGGCATCCAGAAATAGCTTAAGGTCCTGTTCCCGGACATATTTCCGCATGAACTCGTGGACCGGAGCGCTGGCTTTGGCGAATGCTTCTTTTTCGTCAATCTGGCTGTCGATGTAGGGGCGGATACCTTCGTCCCAGGACCGTTCCATGGTCGGCATCATGATGAACATGGTCAAAAACAGCGCCAAGCTCATTAGCACTTGGTTGGGCGGGGTCTGCTGCGTACCCATGGCCGTCCGGAGGAATGACAGGACAATCACGATCCGCGTGAAGGACGTCACCATCACCAGGATGGACGGCGCCAAACTGAGGACCGTGAGGAGTAGGAAGAGTTGAATGATCCGGCCGGTGGAAGAAGGACCGTCACCCAAATCCAAATTGAGGGATTGAGCGCCGGCAGGTGCGGTCAACGCCAGAAGTATGACAGCGCCGCCAAGGACAGCCCGGATGATCAGGGAAGATAAACGCATCAGGTCGGCTAGCTCACGGCTTTAAAAGGATTGACGATTTTGAAGGGCTCGCCTTGCGGTTTGCTTGAGTGGTTTTCCGCCGCGGGTATGTCCGCCGCTTCCAGGTCACTCTCGATTACCTGTTCACCGGTGTTGCCGAGTAGCAGGAGATGTTCCTTATCATCCCGGCGGATCAGAATGACCCGGCGTTTTGGATCCAGGGGCATGGTCTCGACGATTGTCAGACGTTTGCCACGGCCCTTCACAATAGGCCCCCGATTGCCGAGCCCCGCCCGTTTGGCAAGAAGGGCGGCGGCGCCGATCAATCCGAGGACAAACAGCAGCGCGAATAAAAACTTCATGTAGCTGGCGAGATCTATTTCCATGGGCTCTTCCTGCCGGGTACGGGGTGTTTGACGAACTAGGCCTGGGCCTCGGTGAGTTCTTCCTGCCGGCGGGTCACATCGCCTTCGAGCAATTCCAATCCGGCGAGGATAATTTGCAGGGTGCGATTGAGCTGATCTTTGTCCACATTTTCCAAGCGGACCTCGTCGTCCGCGACCACGTCGAAAAAGTCGGTGACCTGCGCTTCCAGTGGCGTAAAGTCTACAAAAGTACCTCCGGCCAGGGCGGCCCGGCTGCGTTGAATGTTGCTGACGATTTCGTCGGCGCGTGCTTGTAATCCGTAATCAGTCATTCTGCTGACTCCTCCGGTTCTTCTAGGTTAATGAGGCCTGCATTGGCCCGGTACACGTACGAGAGTATCTCCGCGACAGCGGCGAAGGCCTCGATGGGGATTTCGCTGTCCACGTCGATGGCCGAGAGAACTTCGACCAAGTCCGCGTCTTCCCGGACCTTGATGTCGTTTGCCCAAGCAATCTGGAGAATTTGTTCGGCGAAGGCGCCTCTGCCGCTAGCGAGGACACGCGGGCGCGCGCCACTCTTGGACTCGTCGCGGAGCGCAACGGCCTTGGCTTGGACGTTTCCGTCTTCGTTATCGGCTGAGATTTCAGGATCGACGCCGGCCACGATATCGACACGGGCGCCATCCTCGTTCTTTGACTCCGCCAAGTCATTCACCACCAAATTTTTAATCGTTTTGTTGTTGCGAGGATTGTGCGCCAACAAGTTTAAGATCGTCTTAACTTGGCGAGGTTGCGGATGACTCTGAGTAGGGTAATATCGGGCAAATTTGACAATATTCAGGACTCGAAAGGAATCCGAGCCGTGGACCAGACCGTTGCCTCAACCGACTTGCCCGAATCGATTATCGCCCCGCTGACCTATTCCGTTGATACCGGCGAAAAACCGGTCAACGAGACCATGGAGAAGGGGAACCTCGACCGGAAGTACACCGGTGTGTTCGAGACCCACGACATGACCGTCATTAACGGCCGACCGTTCCGGGATACTTATTCCCTGGAAACCCATGGGTTCGAATTCGTCGATCATCACACAAAGATGAAGAGCTTCTACGACGAGGAAGAGGTGCGGAACGTCTACTACAAAGAGGCGGAGCAGCTAATCAAGGATGTCTCCGGCGCGGCGCGGGTGGTGATCTTTGATCACACGGTGCGCCACGGGAACCAGGACGACCGGGAAAAGAAACTCCTCCGGGAGCCCGTGCACCGGGTGCACAACGACTATACCGAATGGTCCGGCCCGCAGCGGGTCCGGGATATTTTGCCGGACGAGGCCGAAGAACTGCTGAAGAAGCGGGTGGCCGTGATTCAAATCTGGCGGGCCATCAATACGCCGATCGAATCCGATCCTTTGGCGATCTGCGAGGCTGCAAGCTTGGCGCCGGCTGATCTTATCGCCTCTGAACGCCGGTATCCGGATAGAGTGGGAGAGACCTACCAAATTTCCCACAACCCCGATCACAAATGGATCTACTTTCCGCGAATGACCCGGGATGAGGCGCTGGTGTTCAAAGTCTATGATTCCATGAAGGACGGCCGGGCGCGGTTCACGGCGCACACCTCGTTCCCGGATCCAACTTCGCCGGCCGATGCGCTGCCTCGGGAAAGCATCGAAATTCGCACCCTGGCGTTCTTCGACTAATCGCCGGTCAGACCCCGACGGTTCCGGAGTCGCCGGCGCTTTGCCGGTATTGCGTGGCGATCCGCTCCGCGCGCGCGCCCACTTGTCGGGCCCACCGGCTGTCCAGAGCTTCATCGGCGGCACGGCTGTAATCTCCGTTCTGCAAGGCCTGCAGCATGTTTCTAAAACCGGATAGTCGAGGCCAGCCCAAGTTGAAGCACATATTGGCGAGGCCCCGCTGGGCAAGCTCCGGCAAGTCTGTCCACCACGGCGCGTTTCGGTTTAGCTCCGCCTCGACCATCCGAATGTCGTTGGCGAGCATGTAGTCGGCCTCGTCGTCGCTGATGCCCCGGTCGTCCAGATTTCTACCGATGCCGATTGTCAATTTTCCAACGGTGTCGGTGTAGGGTTTCAGCCTCACACCTTCGTCCAACCGCAATTCCTGCGTCAATTCGTCGATATCCATTTACCAGTTTCCTTTGGGGCCACTATCCCAGTTTAGAAGGGCCTACACGTATTGTTAATTGTATCCAATTTAAACTTCAACGAAAGGCTAGTGGACGCCGACCGGTAAGTCTGATCATATCCGGGTGAACGAGCGATGCATTTTTCGAGGATGCCGCTCGTGGATCAAGCCACACGCAGACGTTTCATCAAGGTTATCGCTGGCGGGCTGAAAACCTATTTGCCCCGTTTCGGCGGCGGCGAGCTGGACGAGGTGCGTCTGCAGCGCTTGTCCGAGGCCATCTGGCATCAGATCGAATACGCCAGCGGCGGCCTGGCTGAGTATCGCACCCGTCACCCCTACGCCATTGAAACCCTGAAAGACGTTATCCGGGGGCGTCATCGGATCGGGCTTAAGTGCAAGTCCTGCGGTCACAAAGGGAGTTTGACCGGGGAGCAAATCGTCCGGCGCACGCGGCTTACCGAAGATCATCATGTTCTCTATCTCAGCCGGGAGCTGAAATTCCCCTGTTCCGCCTGCGGGCGGCGTGGCGACGTCGATATCTCTATACCGGAGGGCTACGGACAGGAAAATTATAGCGATTCTAATACTTTAACTCGCTGTTAATACATTCAGCTTTAAAAAGACTCCAATAATTCCGAAACCGCCATGGGTGGGCGCGCGGAAAGTGCGCAAATCGGCAGGACGCGGCGGCGTACCGGCCAAAACCCACCAGCGGACAATCTCGGGCGTGAAAATTCGACCAATAACCAACGACTCAAGAATTGAGTACGGAGCGACGAATTATGCCTGGGATCAAGACCAAAGCGCTTTTGGCCGGAACGGCCATCATCGCCGGATACACTTTCATTTCCACAACGGGCCCGGTTGAAGCTCAAGCCGCAGCGTGCCCGGCTTTGCCCAATGTTGCTTGGTGGAAAACCAGCCACGACAAGATCGTGCGATATGTGGACTCCCGCTATCACGGGGAGTGGGACACCTACATCAAGAAATGGATCAACTATCGCACCCAGATGAGCGACATTCTGGAGCGGAACGGTACGGCCATCGTGAAATCGCGGGGCATCCGCCTGAAAGGCGACGAGCTGAAGAAGCACATCCGCGATGTGGATGAACGCATCCGCGTGACCGAATGCCTGAAACAGCGGCACGGCGGCCGGATGGCGTTCAATGGGCCGGATGATGATGTGGCGCCGCAGGGAGTCGCCGGCAGCCTGACCGGCCTGTTCAATGCGGCCAAACGGCAGGCGCGGGCGTTCGGCAATTTAGGTGCGGATGCCGGCGCCGGCGAAACCATGAAGGCGTCATATTCTGCTGGGAACGGCCCGGTCGATGATCCGACCCCATCGAAACAGGATACCATCAGCGCGGTCAGCGGTAAGGCGCTGGATGTTGAAATCAGCGCCACCTGCGACGGCGCGACACCGGTTTTTCAAATCACCAATGTGGGTGATAAATGGCCTCGTTTGGCGGCGATCAACATCTATCGGACTGACGGCAAGGCCATGGTGAGCAAGCGCCGGATGCGCCTCGACAGTTCTCAGCAGGCGACCTTCCGCATGCGCAAGCGTGGGCAGGCGCTGGCCGGTGAAATCGGCATGTGGATCGATCCATCCTGGACCCGCCGCGGCTTCAAATACGATTCAAAAATTATCTGCAGCTCCTAGTTCACCAGGGCTATTAGCGCGGAGGAAGGCCCCGTCCAGAATGGACGGGGCCTTTTAATCTTCAGCTCGACGCTTTAAACTAAAGCTTCACAAAACGCGACGCCCGAAGGGGGTTTCGCCACCAACGGAGCCCAAAAAAGTATGTTTTTCGATGAGATGAGAGCGGTGGATGGCAGCCCGCGTGAGTCTTATCGGAATATCGACACCTGGCTCGCTAACACGAATGCCGAACAGCTCGAAATCAAGCGCAAGCAGACGGAAATCCTGTTCCGGCGCATCGGGATTACCTTTGCCGTTTATGGCGAGGGCGGCGACCCCGAACGGCTGATTCCGTTTGATATTATCCCTCGCATTATCACGGCCGCTGAATGGGCGCTGCTGGAAAAGGGGTTGGCGCAAAGGGTTAATGCGCTAAACCGCTATGTCGCCGACATCTATGGTCCTCAGGAAATCCTAAAGGCCGGCATCATCCCCGAGGACGAGGTGCTGCTGAACGAAGGCTATATGCCGGAAGTGCAGGGCGTCCTCCCGGCCAACGGCATTTACAGCCATATCAGCGGGGTTGATCTGGTTCGGGTCGATGAGAACGAATTCTATGTTCTTGAAGATAATCTTCGGACCCCATCGGGTGTGTCCTACGTTCTGGAAAACCGCGAAGTCATGATGCGGCTGTTCCCCGAATTATTCGCCAGCCACCGCATCGCGCCGGTGGAAAACTATCCGGACTATCTCTTGTCCACGCTGATCGAATCTGCACCGGTCAACTGCCCGGGCGACCCGCAAGTTGCCGTGATGACGCCGGGCCGGTTTAATAGCGCCTATTTCGAACACTCTTTCCTGGCAGACAAAATGGGCGTGCCCCTGGTCGAGGGGCTGGATCTGTTTATCGAGGAAGATGTCGTCTACATGCGGACGACGACGGGGCCTCAACGGCTCGACGTCATCTACCGGCGGCTCGACGACGCCTTCATGGATCCATTGGAGCTGCGCGCCGATTCGACATTGGGCGTCCCCGGTATTCTCAATGCCTATCGGGCGGGCAACGTCACCCTGGCCAATGCGGTGGGGGCCGGGATCGGTGACGATAAGGCAATTTATACCTACGTCCCCGAGATGATTAACTTTTATATGGGCGAGAAGCCGATCTTGAATAACGTGCCGACCTGGCGCTGTAACCAGGCAGACGATCTCAAATATGTCTTGGATCACCTCGAAGAAGTGGTGGTGAAGGAAGTGCATGGCTCCGGCGGCTACGGGATGTTGGTCGGGCCCAGCTCCACCAAGGCGGAGCGGGAGAAATTCGCCGCGTTGCTTAAGGAAGCGCCAGCCAAATATATCGCCCAGCCGACAGTGTCTCTCAGCACCTGTCCGACCTTCGTCAATGAAGGGGTGGCGCCCCGGCATGTGGATTTCCGCCCCTTTGTTCTCTCCGGCAAACAAATCCGAATTTTTAAGGGTGGTCTCACCCGCGTCGCGCTCAACGAGGGCTCCTTAGTGGTGAACTCCAGCCAGGGTGGCGGCACCAAGGACACCTGGGTGTTGGAAGGCTAGGACCATGACCATGCTCAGCCGCACCGCCGACAGTCTTTATTGGCTCTGTCGCTATGTGGAGCGGGCGGAAAACATGGCCCGCGCATTACAAGTGGGCGACCGTATGGCGCTGATGCCCGACATCGAAGGCCGGGACCCCGCCGCCGAGTGGCGTTCCGCGGTGGTGATCTCCGGTACGGAGAATCTCTACGAACAAACCTATCAAGACTTTGATGCCAAGAAGGTTATCCGTTTTATGGCGCGCGATGAAAACAATCCTTCCAGTATCTTTTTCTGCATCAAGTCCGCGCGGGAAAATGCGCGGGCGGTTCGAAACGCGATTACCTCGGAAATGTGGGAGTGTCTGAACTCCACTTGGTTGGAATTTGACCAACATTGGTCTGAGTACGAAGGCGGCGGTGATCTGCTGCATTTTCTGGATTGGGTGAAAAGCCGGTCACAGTATTTCCTTGGCGCCAAGATGGGGACCATGTTCCGGGATGACGCGTATGCTTTTGCGCGCATGGGCACCTATATCGAGCGGGCGGACAACACCGCGCGCATCCTGGATGTTAAATACCATGTTTTGCTGCCGGAAGACGAAGAAGTGGGCGGCAGTGTCGACTATCTGCAATGGACGACGATCCTGCGGGCGACAGAGGCGCTCGGCAATTACCACTGGCTCTATAATGAGACGCCCCAGCCTCTTAAGATTGTTGAGCTGTTGATATTGCGGGAGAGAATGCCCCGATCTTTGTTGGGGTGTGTTAGTGCGGTCAACGAGTTCATGGAGAAATTGGCCGAAATTTACAGCGCCCGGACCGAGGCGCACCGCTTGGTCGGTAATCTCTATTCCGATCTTCGCTTTGCCAATGCGGAGGATATCTTTCAGTCCAGTCTCCACGAATACCTGGTGGATTTCATTCGCCGCAATAATAATTTGGGCGAGGAAATCACCCGGCAATATCTTTTCCACGGATAGGGTGCCGGCGCTGTGCTTCTCTCTGTCGAACACAAGACGACCTACACCTATGCCGAACGGCAGAACTTTACGTCGCAGTTGTTGAAACTGACGCCGCGGGATGATCGCCAGCAGCGCATTCTTGATTGGACCGTGAAAACCGATATCGGCAGCATCGGTGTGCCGGTTAATGACGGTTTCGGCAATCCCAGCAGTATCCTCACCGTGGTTAAGGCCCACAATCAGGTAACCGTCACCGTCACTGGACAGGTAGAAACCACCGACAATGCCGGATTAGTGCAGGGGACTTACGAGCCGCTTCACCCCCGCGTCTTTTTACGGGAAACGGAGCTGACCGAATCCGATGCGAATATCGCGGCGCTGGCGGACGATCTGACCGTTCGGCCGACGATTGAATCTCTTCATCGACTATCCGCACGGGTTCGCGAGGTCGTGGACTATATCGAAGGGGAAACCGACGCTAAAACCACGGCCATTGATGCTTTGAATAGCGGCAAGGGCGTGTGTCAGGACCATGCCCATCTGTTCATTTCCGCCTGCCGCACCGTCGGGGTGCCGGCCCGTTATGTCAGCGGGTATATGTGGATTACCGCCGAGACCGATGAGCCCTATGAAGCTAATCACGCCTGGGCGGAAGCTTATAATCCGGACTTGGGCTGGATCGGGTTTGACGTCGCCAATCAGGTCTCGCCGACTGATGCCTATCTGCGGATGGCGACCGGTTTGGACTACCTCAACGCCGCCCCCGTCCGGGGCATCCGGCGGGGCGAAGGCGCGGAAAGTCTGGACGTGAACGTGTTAGTGCGGCAAATAGGCGGGCAACAATAAAACTCGGGTATCTCAGTCCCCTAACGGCAGGAAACTGCGCCCATGACCTACTGTGTGGCACTCTATTTGGACGAAGGTCTCGTCATGCTCGCCGACACCCGCACCAACGCGGGCGTCGATAATATTTCCACATTTAAGAAGATGACCGTCTGGGAGACGCCCGGCGAACGCACCATCGCCATGATGACGGCGGGCAATCTCGCGGTGTCGCAGGCCGTGGTGAACCTGATCCAGGAGGGGATCGAGCTGGAGGACCAGGACAAGCAGACGGGGACCATCCTGACCGTCCCCACCATGTTCCAGGCGGCCCGGCTGGTGGGCCAGGCGGTGCGCGAAGTGCGTAAAGTGGACGGCGAAGCGCTGGAAGCGACGGATGGCGGCTTTAATGTCTCGATCATCCTGGGGGGACAGATTGCCGGGCGCACCATGCGTCTGTTTCGGATTTATACCGAGGGTAATTTTATCGAGGCCACGGCAGACACGCCCTATATCCAGATTGGCGAACATAAGTACGGCAAACCAATCCTGGACCGGGTGGCGCCGGCGGACACCAATCTCGTCAGCGCGGTGAAACTGTGCCTGATCTCTATGGACTCGACGGTGCGCAGTAATCTCTCCGTCGGTCCGCCCTTTGATTTGTTTGTCTATAGAATGGATCAATGCGGCAGCGCGATGACGCGCCGGATCGAAGCCGAAGACCCCTATTTCAGGGAAATCGCCAATGGGTGGTCGGACGCGCTTAAAACGGCCTATCTGGCCATGGCTGACCCGCCCTGGTTCGGCTAGTAGCTACCCCGCCAGTTCCTTGTGCAGGTCCAACAGCGGCGGGACGGTGTCCGCCGGGCGTCGGCCGAAGCCACATTCCGTGGCCAGCCCGTAATCCTGCACATACTTGTTGGCCGTTTTGATCCGCCGGTTGGCGCCGTCGGCGCCATCCTTGTCGTGGATCAGACCCAGATAGAGCTTGGTCTCGGGCTTCAGGGCGAGATTGGCAAGCGCTTCGAAATAGGCGTCGTCATCCCGCTCGATGGGGACCGGCATATGGATGAACTCGATGGTCCGCTGCACGCCAGCCGCCAGCCGGTTGGCCAGGTTCACCATGGCGGCCATGGTTACCGGTTCGACGAAGTGCTTGCCGCCGAAGGAGCCGTAGCAGAAGTGATAGCCGAGCTCCACCGTTGCCGGGAGATAGTCGCCCCACTTGATCAGCCGCTCCGCAATGCCGCTCATGTGAAACGGGAAGTAGCACTCCCGCGCGCCGTCAAACGCCTGCATGTCATGGGCATTGTCCCATTGGAACGCCAATTGGTCGTGCGGAATGGCGGCGCAAATCTCATCCACCTCCTGGCGCATGCGGGCCTCATAAGCCGGCTCAATCCTGATCCGGTCGTCGGGCGCGATGGCCGAATTGATCACGTTGAAGGGGGAGGGCACGGCCACCAAGAACTTAGCGTCCGCTGCTATTTTACCGGCCTCTTTCATGGTCTTGAAATCGGCATAGCTTTCGATGGCGTTCTCCGCATAGCCCAGGGGCCGCATCTCCAGATCAGCGGGGTCGATGCCGTCCTTGATCTTCCACCAGGTGGTGTGCGCCATCTTCTTGGTGCCGGCGGAATCCTGCACTATGGCTGTCGCATTGCGGTAGTCGCCTTCGGATTCGATCGCGTCCAGCTGCGGATGGTCCCGGAACACATGATCCTGCCAGCGGATCCACATCAGCCGGTCGCCGGTCTCCCCGTCCGGAATGCGCTTGCAGCAATCGCCGATTTTTTCCGAGACCATGCCGAACACGTCGGCGGCGCTGTCCAGCGGCACCGAACCGCACAAATGAATTTCCCTGGATGCCATGATGTCCTCCCTAAGGTGAGGTCAATTTAAGGCACGGGGGCCGGGAGTCAATTTGCCTCTCGCTACTTTCCGCCAGGAGAAATCAACGGCTTGTCACAAAGGCCCCCGGCGGCCGGTGCAACAAATTTCGCCGCGGCGATTGAGCGGACCGTCATTTGCGGATATTCACTGTAGGCAATTCGCTACAAGCGCGGGTCTGCGGCTACGCTTTACCGGCCAACGGCCTTGAAAGGGACAAGCACATGACCTCCGAACTCACTCTGCCGACTGATAAAATCATTGCCAAAGCCGATGGCGCGCTTGGGCACGTGATTTTCAACAATCCGGAGCGCCACAACGCGGTATCTCTGGAAATGTGGGACGCGGTCGAGATTGCGCTCTCGGCCTTTGCCGAGGACGATCAAATTCGCGTGGTCATCTTGTCGGGCGCCGGCGGTAAGGCGTTTGTATCGGGAGCGGATATCTCAAAGTTCGATCAGGAACGGGGCTCCAAGGAAGCAACCGAGCATTACAACGCCCGGCTCGACGTCGTGTACGACATGATCGAGAACTACCCCAAACCGACGATCGCCATGATCGACGGCCATTGCATCGGTGGCGGGCTGAACCTTGCCACATGCGCCGACATCCGCATTGCCTCGGCCAAATCCCGCTTTGCCATGCCGGCGGCGAAACTGGCCTTGGGCTATCCGTTTGATGCGATCCGGCGGCTGGTCAACGCCGTGGGCGCGGCCGCGGCAAAACAGATGATGTTTAGCGCGAAGTCCATTGATGCTGAGACGGCCCTTCGTCTTGGATTGGTGCAAGAGGTTGTTGAGGAGGATGGGTTGTCCGACCGGGTCGACGAGCTGGCGGGCGCCATCGCCGGGAATGCGCCCCTCACGGTTCGCGCCATGAAGTTCATTGCGACCCAGGTGATGCACCGCGACCCGGCCGCCCGGGATTTCGAACGCTGTAAGGAGATGGTCGCCGCCTGCTTTGCGTCCGAGGACTACGTGGAGGGCCGAACGGCCTTTATGGAGAAGCGCACCCCCGACTTCAAAGGCAAGTAGCCGCGCCGGTTTATGAGGGATCAGCGATGAGCTCCGTCTCGTTATTCGATTGGACCATCTACCGCCACCTGTTCAGCGCCGAAGCGATGGAGAGGATATTCGGCGAGGCGGCGGTGCTTGAGCGCATGGTCGCGTTCGAGCGCGCGGTCGCCAAGGTACAGGGAGAGATGGGCCTTATTCCGGCGGAAGCCGCGCGCCAAATTGTCGATCAAATCTCGGCGGATCGGCTTGATCTGGAGAGATTGCGCAAAGACACAGCGGTGGTGGGCCGGCCCGTCATCGGCCTGGTGAAACAATTGGGCGAACAAGCGGGAGAAGATGCCGCGCCCTGGGTCCACTACGGCATGACAACATACGATGTGATGGATACCGCCACAGTGCTGCAAATCAGGGATGGACTGGATGAAATTCTCGCCGGTGTACGGCGCTATCGGGACGAGTTGAGTCAACTGGTTGCCGATCATCGGGACACGGTGATGGTGGCCCGGACCATTAACATGCACGCGCTGCCCACGACCTTCGGCGCCAAGCTGGCAAACTGGCTGGAAGAAATGCTGCGCCATCAGGAGCGCCTGGAAGTGGCGCGCGAGCGGGTGCTTGTGGTGCAATTGGGCGGCGCTGTTGGAACGATGGCCTCGCTGACCCCAAACGGGTTGGCGTTCCGGGCCGCTCTTGCGCAGGAACTGGGGCTCGGGACGATTAAAAGCAATTGGCACAACGCGCGGGCTTCTTTGTCGGAGGCAATGCTTTGCCTGGGCAATCTCTGCGCCTCGCTTGCCCGGAACGCGCACAATCTTAGCCAACTCGCCGGTAGCGATATCGGCGAGGTCTCTGAAGGTGGAGAGGCGGGGTATGGCCGCAGTTCCAGCATGGCGCACAAGCGGAACCCCCGGGCGGCGGAATTTGCCGAGGCGACGGCCCGGCTCGGCCGCCAGCGTGCCACCGGCATTCTGGATGTTATGGGGCAGGATCACGACCGGCACGGCGGCACGTGGATCGCGGAATGGATGCTGGTCCCCGAAACCTTTCTGCTGACTTCCGGCGCGCTCTATTGGGCGGTGGACCTTCTGCAACGATTAGAGGTCCACCCGGACAAGATGCTGGAAAATCTAAACGCGAGTCACGGTCTGATTCTGACCGAGCGCTACACACTGGCGCTGGCCGAAGAGCTGGGCAAAGCAGAGGCCCGCCGCCTGATTGAGGAGGCTTGCGCGGCGGTACTGGAGACCGATACGCCACTTGCCGACATTTTGCTGGCGATGGCCGACGTTCGCGCTGTCTTGAGTGAAGAGGATATAAGATCGCTGGCCGATCCCCGGACTTATTTGGGGGCGGCCGGCGAGATTGTCGATAACGTGTTAGCGGTCAACGACAAGAAGGAATAATTTTCCGAGGGATAAAATTGCACATTAAATGGTGTAAATGGGCATCATCAGTGGGAGAAATACAGCTCATTTTGGCCATTTAACAGTTTCGCCCATGCAGCTTTGCGGCTATACCTAAGCTTATGAGGCTCTATCTGGCGCTCATAATAATTTAATTCGAACAACTCCACAGGGAGACAACTTATGAAAAAGATGACCACAGTTGCGGCGAGTGTTGCCGCTGCGGCAATGATGGTGGCGGCCAGCGGCCCCGCTCATGCCGAATACCCCTCCAAGCCCATTAAGATTTTGGTCGGCTTCTCCGCCGGCGGCGGCACTGACACCACGGCGCGCGGCTTCGCATCTTATATGCACGAAGCCCCCAGCTTGAACGGTCTGCCAGCCTACATTGTCAACCAACCCGGCGCATCCGGCCAAAAGGCCGCCAAGATGGCCCTGGCTGAAAAAGCTGACGGCCATACCCTTTACATGATCAACATCGGCACCTTCATTGCCGGTGAGCTGGCCAAGGGCGACGCCCGTCCGTATCACGTGCCGGATGCTTTCGTGAACCTGGGCTGCGCCTCACAGCTGGTGACCTCCCTTCAGGTGCACACCTCCCATCAGGCGAAGACGATGAAGGAGTTCATCGACTATGCCAAATCCTCCGGGAAGACCATCACCTGGGGTACGTCCGGTGCCGCGACCATGCACGCCACCATCGGCCACATCTTCTTTGACTCACACGGCATCAAGCACAAGAAAGTGCCGTTCAAGGGCGGTTCCAAGGCGCGCGCCGCGCTGGTGTCCAAGTCCGTTGAAGCTGTCTTCGGCGGCGTGAACACGCTGGTCGGTTTCGAAGACGACATCAAGGCCCTGGCCTCTGCCGGTTCCAAACGCGACCCGATGGCGCCGAAACTGGCGACTTTCAGTGAGCAGGGCACGGGCGGTATCGAGTTCACCGGTCTGATGTGCCTGTTCGCCAAGAAGGGTGTTTCCGATGAAGTGAAGAAGGACGTGGGCGACGCGATCAAATTCATCGCCGGCCTGAAAGGCTACAAGCGCTACATGAAGAAAAATAGCCTGGCCTCGTTCTACACGGATTCTGCGACGGCGACCGCTGCCCAGGATACGATGTATAAGGCCATGGGTCCGGTCATTAAGAAAATTTTGGCTACCCAATAGGCTCGAATAAGAAAAGGGGCAGGCCCTCAGCGGCCTCGCCCCTTCTTATTTTTTATTTTTTTTAGCCATAGTTTTTAACGTGGATAACCATCAATACAAAACCAAGGTCGAGTATTGGGTCAGCTTGGTCGTTCTTCTGATTGGCGTTTTCTTCGTCTTCCAAGCGATGACCATCGGAACGTCAAAGGAACTTGTCGGTCCGAGAACCATGCCGCTGATTTTGGCGATCTGTTTGATCATCAGCGGCGTCTGGCTGGGTCTGAGGGCCTATCTGGGCCGTGCTGGCGATTTGACGGACGAATACGGTTTTCTTGACAGCGATATTGGACGCATTCTGGAGGTCGTTGGCTGCGGCGTCCTTTTTGTATTTGTGTTTTGGGGGTTCGGCTATTTCGCTGCGTTGATCGTAGCGTTTATTGCGACGCTCTATGCCTTCGGCAACCGGAATTGGATCGGCATCATTGTCGGTTCAATTATTCTGGCGGTCATTTTCCAATGGCTGTTTATGGGGGTCATGCTATTGAGCGATCCCCAAGGGTATTTCGTCGATCTGCGTCCGTATACAGACTGGATTAAGGGTGAATAAGCCATGATGTTTTTCGAAGATATCATCGGTGGTTTTGCGACCCTGTTCGCCGATCCGTACGCGATCTGGTTTGTTATTCTTGCGGCCTTCGTCGGCATTATCTTCGGCGCGTTGCCTGGCCTCACTGCCGCCGCCGCTATCGCCATGATGCTGCCTATTCTGATCGCCTATAATGAAGAGATCGGCGGCCTCGCCGGTCTGGCTTTCCTCTATGTGATCGGCAAATCCGGACGTTATGGCGGGTCCATTGCCGCGATCCTGTTTAATACGCCGGGCACGGCGGCCTCCGCCGCCACCATGCAGGATGGCTATCCGATGACCCAGTCGGGCCGGGCCGGCAAGGCGCTCAAGACCGCCGCCGTCGCCTCCGCCTACGGTGACTATTTCGGCGAGATCATCTTGATCTTCGGCGCGGTTTCCATTGCGGCGTTTACCAGAAAATTCGGACCGCCCGAGAACTTCGCGATATATCTGATGGCCTTTGTCGTCATCGGTTCGGTGGTGAGCGACAGTATCGTTAAGGGAATCATCTCGACCCTGTTCGGCGCGGCCATTGCGCTAATCGGTGAAGACGTTATCACCGGCCAGTTCAAAATGACCATGGGGATTGATGAACTGGAATCCGGCATGGCGCTGGTGCCGCTGTTGATCGGTGTATTTGTGATTTCGGAAGTTATCGTTCAGGCCGAGAAGCGCATGAAGACCGAGATGATCCAGGCCGCCGGGGACAAAATTGACGATCCGACGGCGCACTACTTCACTTGGCCTGAGTTCAAACGCTGTGTCCCGCTGATGTTCCGCTCCTCCATTTACGGCTCTTTGATCGGCATGATGCCGGGGCTGGGCTCCTCGGTTGCGTGCTTCGTCGCCTACGGCGAAGAGAAACGGCGGGCCAAGAATAAGGACGAGTGGGGCACGGGCATCGTCGAAGGCGTCGCGGCGCCCGAATCCGCCAACAATGCGGTCTCCGGGCCCTCCATGATTCCGCTGCTGACCCTTGGTATTCCGGGTTCGACCATTGCCGCCGTTCTGATCGGCATGTTCCTGGTAAACGGCTTGCAGCCCGGCCCCACTATTTTTGCTGACGAGCCGCCGCTGTTTATCGCCGGCAAGCTGATCAGCCCGCGAGAGTTTATCTTCGGCGTGTTCGCGGCTGGGCTCATCGGCATCGGCGCCTACGCCTTGATCGGCTATTTCGCGGCGTCTTATATCGGGCGCATCATCGCGGTGCTGCCGACCCGGCATCTCTATCCGACAATCCTCATGATCTCTCTGGCCGCCAGCTATTCCTCGCGGGCCTCCATCTGGGATGTGGGATTTGCGCTGTTATTTGGTGTGATCGGTTATGTGATGCGGCGCACGAATTTCTCGGCCGCTGCCTTCATTATTGCCTTCGTCCTGACATCCAGCATGGAAGAGGCGTTCCGGCAGTCGATGATTATTTCCGATAGCGGCTTCCTGGTGTTTCTGAAATTCGAGTATCAGGACAAGTTCTCGTTTGCACCGATCTTCCTGATCATCGGCGCGGCCGTTGTGGCGTTCCGGGCCTGGACGTCCTACAAAGCGAAAAAGGCCGACGCGGCAGACTCTTAAATTTTTGTCTTTGCCCTAGGGCGCGAAAGAAGATCGCAGCTGGGCCGCCCATACGCCGTCAATCTCTGCGATAATCCACAGCGAACGGAATTTCCCAAGAACCGCGCCATCGGCTCTATAGCGGGTGAACGTCACGTCGAGGTGAACCTTGCCCGGTTCCGCAGCGATCACGTCCACCGCATCCCATTCCGTATGGTGCCACTGGTCTCCGGCGCGAGCGAGAAAATCAGCCAGATAAGTTTCCGGCCCCTCCCAGGTTTTTAACCTGCCGCCGGACAATCGGTAGTGGGGAAAATGGAGTGTCGCCGCCAACGCCGCTTCATCCCGCGCATTCAAGGCCGACAGATGGGCGTCCATCACGGCTTTGGCTTTGGATATCGCGAAAGTGGCGGTTTGGTCAGAACGCATATTTTCGGAAACTACCGTCAACGGGGATCAACGTTCCGGTGATGTAGCGCGCGAGCGGTGAACTCAGGAATGCTGCCAACACGGCCATGTCTTCGGGCTCGCCCAGATAGCCGATGGGGATTTCCTCTTCAGCGTATTTGCGGCGACGTTCCTCGTCGTAGTTCTGCCGGATCTGCTCGCTCATGATTTTGCCGGGACCGAGGCAATTCACGGTGACCCCGTACTTGGAGACCTCGTTGGAGAGACCCTTGGACCAGGCATGAAGGGCGGCCTTCGCCGACATGGCGACATTGATCTTGCCCGGATGTTTTTCCGGTTCGTTCTTGCCGCTGATGGTGATAATCCGGCCCCATTCGCGCTCGATCATCTGCGCCAGGAGGGCGTGGCTTAGCCGGCGCTGGGTGTTGAAGTTCATGTCCATACCTTCGTCCCAGGTCGGAGCGTCCGCATAAAGCTCCACTTTGCGGCTGCCGCCGGCGGAATTGATCAGAATATCGACATGTCCAAGGGCGTCCATCGCCTTCGTCCCAAGGTTCTCCGGTCCGTCCGGGCTCATAATGTCATGGGCGATCACGATGGGGCGGAGATGACCGGCGTCGGCGATTTCATTTGCAACGTCGTTCAGCAGTTCTTCCCGCCGGGCGGCAATGGCGGTCTGCACGCCCTCGGCGGCCAACGCCTTCGCGCAGGCCCGGCCGATGCCCTGACTGGCGCCGGTCACCAGCGCAGTTTTGCCGTTTAAGAGTAAGTCCATAATCTGTTCCTCTAGCCTGCCCAGACGTCCGACGGTACAAACACATTTCCTTCGAACAGCCAGCGCGCGGTCCGCAAAACCCCGCCATAAACAAAATCCAAGTCAGGTCCGTGTCCATCGACGCACAGCTCGACCTTCAGCTTGCCGGACGGATGTTCGATGACGATTGTTTCTTCGGCTGTGCGGTCAACGTTACTCAAACCATCGGCGACCGTTCCCTCCATTACCGCACAGGTGGCGACGCACATGCCGCCGGTGACTGCGTGGGCCGCGTGGCAGCTGGTCGGCACGAAGTAGCGGGATGTGATGCTGCCGCCGTCCACGGGTTCAGATAAAAGGCCGATCTTGGGGATGACCAGCTCGGACACGTCGCCAAGTCCCATGCGCCGGCCGGCCTCCTGGCGGATCGGTTCCATCCGCTCAAACAGCGCCCGGTTCGCGTCCAACTCGTCGCGGGTTTCGTGTCCCGTGATCCCCAGATCGGCGGCCCGCATCAGGACCATGGGCATGGCCACATCCATGCAGGTAACCTCGATCCCGTCGATTTCTTCCTTTGCCTTGCCGGTGGGCAGCAGCTTGCCTGTCTTGGAACCGGCCACCCCCATGAACTTCAGCAAAATCGGCGCGGCCGTGCCGGGCACGCCGTCGATGGCGGCGTCGCCGTCGTAGTTCACTGCCCCGTCCGGGGTCTGGATCACCGCTTCGATGACCGAGTCCGTATTGACGTTGTAGATGGTGACCTCGGACGTCTCCCCCTGGATCGGCACCCAGCCTTTTTCGAGCGCATAGGGGGCGATCCCGGACAACATATTCCCGCAGGACGGGTTGGTATCGACGAACGCCTTGTCGATGGAGACTTGCGCGAACAGATAATCGATGTCGATGCCGTCGCGCTTGGACTTGCTGACCATGGCGACTTTTGAAGTCAATGAATCCGCGCCGCCGATCCCGTCGATCTGGCGGATATCGGGTGAGCCCATGGCCGCCAGGAGAACATTGTTCCTCGTATCCTCGTCCGCCGGCAGGTCGGCCAGATCAAAGTAGGGGCCTTTGGACGTGCCGCCCCGCATCAGGACGCAAGGGATCGGTGTTTGCTTCGCCATCGCACTTCTTCTTCCAATTGATTTTGCCTATTTTGCGGGAGCGGGCGAGGCAAGTCGAGCCGCTTGTGGGAGGGGCCGAATGCGCTTGACCCCGGATCGGCCGGCATGATCAGCTAAGGTCATGGGCGAAATACTCGGCATCGGCACGACACACTATCCCGGCCTCACCGGCACGGACGAGGGCCTGTGTTCCATCTGGCAGCGGATCATCAACGCGCCGCGTATTGATCCAAAATGGAAGGACAAGGCCAACTGGCCCGACGGCATGGCCGAGGAAATCGGCGACGATATGGGCCTCACTTCGGCCGGGGCATATCGGAAACGGATGTGGGAGAATTTCCGCAAGCAGCGCGCCATCATCGACGAATTCGCGCCCGACTTCATCGTCATCATAGCCGATGACCAATATGAAAATTTCAAGGAAGACATCATCCCGCCGTTCTGCGTGTTCGGCCTGGACGACGACTTCGACCAGTATGTCTGGCGGCAGGGCGTCATGGCGCAAAAGCCCAACTATTGGGGCGAGCCCCGGGAAGAGCCGATCCACCTGCACGGCCACCGTGACGGGGCCAAATACATCACCGCCGGGCTGCTCAACCGCGGTATCTCCATGCCCTATGCTTACAAGCTGTTGCATTCAGACCTGCTGGCCCACGGTTTCAACTACACGGTCCTCTATATGGATGTGGACCGGCAGGGCTTCGGCCATCCGATTATCCCGCTACACGTGAACTGCTATGGCAGCTCGGTGATCAGCGCCAAAGGCGCCTTCGCCCATTTGTTCGAGGAGCCGGAGGACAACGGCCTGCCCGACCCGCCGGGCCCGAACCCGGCGCTCTGTCATGAACTTGGCGTGAAGCTGGCCGAGACCTTGGCGGAGAGTCCCTACCGCAGCGTCATCATGGCGTCTTCAAGCTGGTCTCACTGTTTCCTGTCGCCGAATACGGGCTATGTGGTGCCGGACTTTGAGTCCGACCGAAAGATGCTGACGGCGTTGAAGGATGGCGACTACGGCTTCTGGCGGGATCGCCAAATGGAAGAGGTAGAGGGCGCCGGGCACCACGAACTGTTGAACTGGCACGTCCTGGCCGGCGCCATGGACGCCCTCGACCGAAAGGCCGACATTATGGACTATGTGGAGACGTTTATTTTCCAATCCAACAAATGCTTCGCCGTCTTTCCGCCGAACTAGGTCGAGGGTCTATTGTTGGCTGGCTAGTCTCTCCAGGGGTAGAATGCTTGATGCTGAAATTCTCAGTTAAAAAACTGGGTCAATTTGGTTCATGAGATATTCCAGACCGAAACGACGAGATGTGATCGCTTTCATTTTCATGCTCGTTGCATATATCAGCCCATTAAGTGGGTCCGCCAAAGATTGCCCAAAGTTTCCAGAGGTAAAGTGGTGGGGGGCGATTACCCACGACACGATTACCGAATACGTTGAACGGAAGAATGACGGCGATTGGCGGGCTTATATCACTCTTTGGGAAAGGCGCCTCGAGAATCTAGAAGAAATACACCAGAAAGGCTGGACGGCCACAATTGAGGGTGTTGCTCTCTCTGAGAGCCGGCGGCGGTACAAAGTGCGGCTGAACAACAAGGCGCTGGGCAACTACATTGAACGCGTTAAAGAGCGAATAGATATCCTTTACTGCCTAGCGAACTTGCCGAGGAAGGGTGATAAAACATTGATCGCCTCTCCGTTTGTTGAAGACTTTCCGAACCAAGGAGAAAAATTGGCTTCCGAGAAAAAATGCCTCGGGTGTCATTCGCCAGTTCAAACCAGAAAGCACAGTCATATCCCGACTTTGGCTGGCCAAAATATGCTGTACCTGCTCAAACAGCTTAAGGAGTTTCAGGAGAGCCGTGAAACGGGGAAATTGGAAAACAAACTCGCCACCCGACATAGCGCCATCATGCAGTTTCCGGTGACTCGTTTGGCGGAGAAAGAAATTTGGTTGATTGCCGAATACTTTTCCAAGAACTCCAGCTGTAAGGAAGAGGATATTCAACCTTTCAAAATCCAACCTCCGAAAGAGTCTGATACGTGTATTACATGCCATGGACCGAAAGGGATCAGCCATTTCCCGGAAGTTCCCAATTTGGCAGGTCAAAATTTCGTATACCTGCAACGGCAACTTACAGCCTTCAAAGCCTCCATCGACGCCCAGGGAAATAGATCCTATGCCGAAGATAGCCTAAGCGACTTGCGCTACCACTACTACATGTCTCAACACTTGAAGGCATTGAGTGAGGAAACGATCGAGTCCTTGGCCCAGTACTACAATGGTCTCAGGTGCTTGCCTCAGAAATAAGGCAAGGGTCTCGCCATCGAAAACGAACAACGCGCAATAGCCGCGCAGACCTTGGCCGAGGAACAGCGCAATCGCGCACAGGTAAATCAGTCGCTTCTTTTATCCAGATCCGCTCAAACGCAATTGAGAGCCGGACGCCCGGTCGAAGCCGCCTTGCTGGCGCTCGAAGGGCTGCCCGACCCAGGGGCGAATGACCCGCTCTATCGAACGCGCCCACTCGTCGATCAGGCGCAGATCATCCTGCGCCAGGCGCGGCGCGCCATTCACGAAGAGGCGGTGTTGGCCGACTTGGGGGACGGCAGCGCTGAAATCGTGATCAATGACGCCAAGGGACTCGCTGTTTTAAGTCCTGCCAAAGCCAGGCGAGTGATGGTCGTCGATCTGGCGGAGAAATCCACACGATATGTTCTGCCGGTAGAATCGTTCCGGCAGGGGTTCGTTTTTTCCGGGGATGGAAATTTCTTAGCCACCTTCACCAAAAAAGGCGAACTGGTTGTCTATGAAACCGGCCAAGGAACCGAAGTCAGCAGATCATCAATTTCTTTCACCGCGAATAGATTACTCGCCTACGATCATGGCCGGCAGGCTGTCTTTATGACGTCAAACCAGGGGGCGGCCGTTCTGGATTTGGAATCCGGGCGGCACAACATGTTTGGCGCCGAGACAGCGGCGGTTAGCCCAGACTTTTCTCGTTTGGCAGTCATCAACAAAGGCGTGCTTGAACTTCGTGATATGGGCACCGGGGAGTTGCTCGGTCAAAGCTCCCAGCGCTTAACGGGTCCAGTGAACGACGCGAACCGCTTGGTTTTCAGTCCCGATGGGTTATGGCTGGCTGTTGCCTCAGATTTATACACGTGGGTATTCCGGGGCGATACTGCTGCATTCGTTGGAAACACCGGGAAACGCAAGAAAAGTCAGCTTGCCATAGGTTTCAGCCCGGATAGCAGATGGCTGTATATTGGCGGCGCCGATGGGCAAATCATCATCTACAATCCCTCGGAAAAGAAAATTGTCGTGCGCTACGAAGGCCACAAGGACTGGGTTTTTGATGCGGATATTGCGGAAAAATCCGATGGGGTGCTCACCACCGGGTCCAACGGCGAAGTTCACTATTGGGACCCGGTGAAGGGGCAGGTGTTGTTAAAAGCCCACGGCCATCTAGGTATCGTGACCAAAGGGCGCTTATTAGAGAAGCAGAATGCGTTTCTGACGGCATCTGCTGATGGAACCGTTCGATATTGGCGGCTGCCCCAGGCCAGTACCTCTCGGGAAAAGCTGGTGGATGAGTTTAGGGAAGAGCCTGTTTACTCCCATACAGGACGCATGGTCGCTCTATCCGGCGCCGGCTTGTTTCACGTTTTCACCGGGGAGGCTGTGGTGCGCGCGCCGAGCAGCCGTTTGGGGCCGAGCTATATCGCTTTTTCATCGGATGACAATTTGGTGCTGGGGTTGCAAAGAAATTCGGACAACCTGACTCACAAAAATATTTGCCTATATGAGAGCAAAACCGGCCAAGCAGCGCGTTGTTTCATCAAAACCACCAACGTTTGGTCCGCCAGTATGAATGCGGCCGCATCAATTGTTGCCGGTCACATTGTCATCAACCAAGAAAGTTTGATGATCAGCTTTGACGGCAAAACCGGAGAGGAGTTAGGCCGCTTTAATATTGCCGCAAAGGCTTTTGCCCCGGGTGATGTTGCGAACTTTTCCAAACCAATCGTTTCAACTAATGGCGACGCCATTTACGTCAATCATGTTGGTCGTGAAATTCTTGCATTAGCCCCCGATCTTTCACGGGAGCTAAGGCCGCGTATAAAGCACGGCCGGCAAGGGGCCTTGGAGCCACTCTTTATCCCCCAGGATGACAAAGTGGTTTTCTATTGGGCAAATGGCGACTTCGAGGTTTACGCGTTGTCGACCGGAAAGCTGGTTACTCAATTCAATATTGAAAGACAATCAAACGCCGACATTTCCGTGTCACCGTCGGGGAAATATATGGTTGTCCCGAAAGATCGGGGAAAACTGTTGCTGGTTGATAGTCAACGTGGGGATGTCGTTTTAGAGATGGCCCACCCGGGCGTCGAGAGCATTCAAGCGCCGATTTTCGATCATCGTGAAGACTATGTCATGGCGAGCCGCGATGGCGCCACAATGATCTGGGATATTAAATCCAAACGCAAAATCGAAACAGTAAAAATGGATTTTGGATCGGCTTATCCCTTCGTCTATGTGAAGGGATTTTCGGCAGACCGATCAGAGATCGTTACTTGGTCGTGGACCGATATAAGACGCTGGGCGTTCCATCCGGATCCTTTGGCGCTCATTGCCGCCACGCAGAAACAGGCGCCAAGGTGTCTTTCGCAAAAACAGCGGGAACTCTTTTCATTGCCGCCCGCACCGCCAAGATGGTGTATCACGGGCGCAGTATCGGCCAAGGACAACCCGTCTCCGGAAAACTGGAAACCCAAATGGCCGTATGCCGGCGCCGAATGGCGAGCCTGGCAACTTGCCAAAGACAAAGGTGAGCCAACGGCAATGCCTAAATAGGTTTTAAAGCCATGCAAGGCGATTCGTGATTAAAGACAACTGATTTGACGGCCGTTGCTGCATGCGACTTCCGGCGCCGAGAGAAAACTGTCTTCGGGGCGGCCCAAGAGTTCCAGCAGCGTTTCGTCTTTCCACAGAATTGACCTGGCTCACTCCTTCGCCGCTGGCGCTTCTTTGTCCGTCCGAATGCCCGCCAGATACCGAAAGTAAGCCTGCGCCCGGTTTTTGGAAGAGGCGACGGAGGGCGCCATGAAGGCGTGCTCGATCTTTGAACGGACCAGCGCCGCGTAGCGCCAGATGTCGCCCGTCTCCCGCTCGATCAGATAATAGGACTGAAACCCGCCGGGCTTGACCACGTCGAGGAACAGGACCGGAAATGCACTGATGTTGGTGCTGTTGAAACTGAGCCGATTGTCCGTCCGGTCACGGACATCGATCCGGAAGGCCACCGGTCCGAGCGGATTATTCTCATCCTGCATGAAATGGATCGCGCGGCCGGTCCGGATGTCCGTGACGGTGAAGGCGGCCCGCGGGCCGTCAACATCGGCACCGGCGAGGCCCGTGGCGTCGGAAAAGAGCTGCCGCCATGCCTGGTTGGAGACCGACCAGTACTTAATTGTGGTCAGGTCCTGGAACCGGGCCAGCCGCCGTGCGATATCATCCGCCGACCCCGCATGGCGAAAACGGGCGGCGACGCGAATAAGGAAGTCGAACGGGCGTTTTTTCCAGCCCGTGCAGGCGGGCGGCGTCCACACTGCAATATCCTCGGTCTCCAAGATGTCGATCTTCAAGCCCAAACCGTCGCTGGAGGGTTGAGGCATTTCGGCCAAGGTGCAGGCAGGGCCAGTGCTCGCTTCTTGGGCCACGACCTCTTGAGAGACAATCAGGCCCAAAAATCCCGCTAGCAGGAAACGGATCATGCTCTAATTCACGATCCCTTCGCGGAGGGCGTACGCGGTGACCTCCGCAGTATTGTGGAGGTTCAGCTTGCGCATCAGGTTCGACCGGTGGGTCTCGACCGTCTTGATGCCGATGCTCAGCCGTTCGGCGATATCCTGATTGGTGTTGCCCTTGGCGATGAGTTGCATCACCTCTCGCTCCCGTGGGGTCAGCTTAGCCAGGGACTCGTCTTCGAAGTCGTCCTCCATGGCCTGGGCAATCTTATCCATGTCGAACATCTTATCGAGATAGGTCTTGCCCTCCGCAACCGTCAGGATGGCGTTTTCCAGCTCCGCCGGATTGGCGGTTTTGATGATATAGCCGTCGGCGCCAGCTCGCATGGCGGCAGCTACCCGGCGCTCAGTATCATCCACGGTGAGCATCAGGATGCGTGTTTCCGAAAACTTGGCTTTGATCTCACGGGTCACATCAATGCCGCTCATATCCGGCAGGGAGATATCCATCAAAATGACGTCCGGCCGTTCCAAATCGGTTTGGCGGAGCGCCATGGCCCCATTGCGCGCGCCGCGCGCCACGAGTTCGAAATGGTCCGAGCGGCCCACCAAGGCGCTGACGCCTTCACGAATCAGTTCCTGATCCTCCACCACCAGAATTCGGATAGTTTTCATCTCGCCTTTCCCTCAGCGGTTATTTTTTCTAACCGTCTTTATCGGTGTCCAAAGTATCCTCTGCGTTCCCGGACTGCAATTGCACTTCCGCCGCAGCAATTCCCTGACGGATAGCCTCTGGATCCTTCGATTGGCTGGCGGTTTGGATGTCGCCCATGATCATGGACAGCTCCGGCAGGCCGAACACGGCGCAATAGCCCTTGGCGGCATGAGCCATTTCGTCGATCTCCGCATAATTCTCCTCGGAAACGCGCCGCGCCATGGACTTTAGATCGGCTGTCAGCCGGATTGCTACTTTAGGCAACATGGAACTGAGCGCCGGATCTAGGTTTTCCGATGGCTCACCAGTTGAAATCCCAGTCTGGCGGTCCGTCTCCACCCCAATATACGACGCCACCATCCGTACCAGTTCGGCCCGGCGCAGGGGCTTGACCATAAACGCCGAGCAGCCGGCATCGAAGGCCTTGGCCCGCTCGTCATGCTCGGCAGCGGCGGTGAGGATGATAATAGGTACTTTGCGCCGATGGCGTTCTATCTCGAATTACCGGATTTTCTGGATGAGTTCCAACCCTGTCAGGCCGGGCATCCGAAGATCGCTCAACACCAGGTCATAGTTGCGGGATTGATATAGCTCCAGCGCTTCGGCGCCATCCATGGCTGAATCGATGATAAACGGCAATCCGTTGAGAAACTCCATCGTCGCTTCAAGACTCAGGTCCGTATCATCGACGACCAGCACCCGCGCGGAGGGCAGGCGCGATAAATCAAAGTTGAACGGTTTATCCGCCGCTTCGGAAGAGCCGGCGGCAGCCTCGAAAGGCAGCCAGACCTTGACCTGAGTGCCAACGCCGACGGTGCTTTCCATGTGGATCGTCCCTCCCATCTGATCAACCAGCCCCTTACAAATCGCTAGGCCCAGGCCGACCCCGCCCGGACTGTCCGGAGAGCGACCGCCGACTTGTTGGAACGGATCAAACAGCGCAGGCAATTCATGCGCCTCAATGCCCGGACCCGTGTCGGAAACGGTTAGGTGAAACCCTTTCTCTTCATGGGGGTGGACGGACAAGGTTACAGAGCCGTCGTTGGTGTACTTAACCGCATTAGACAGCAGGTTCAGTGTGATCTGATTGAGCGCGCCGTAATCGCCAGTCCAAAATCGGGGAAAACCGGCTGTCAGATCATGAGTGATGGTCAGCCCCTTGAGATCGCTGTTCGGCTTGACGATCTCCACCGCGTTTTCGATCAGCAAGTGCAGATTAAAATCGCCGGCTTCAATATCTTTCTTGCCCGCATTCAACCGGGAAAAGTCGAGAATGTTGTTCAACAGCCTGGAGAGATAGTCACCGGCGGTGCTGAGTGATGTGACAAGTTTCCGTTGGCGTTGGTCCAACTTGGTTTCGCCCAGCAACTCTGTCATCCCCAGGATGGTATACATCGGGGTCCTGATCTCATGTCCGACAATAGCCAGAAAGTCGGACTTGGTGGCGTCCGCGCGCGCCAGCTCCTTGGTTTGCGATTCCAGCCGGTCTTTCATGTCCAGATGCTGCAGCGTGCTGAGGGGGCCGCCGAACCGCTTGAGGGAGAACAGAATCAGCCAGGCAAACGTGATGGCGACAGCGGTAAATCCGAGCCATTCCTCCGCCCCGGCCAGAGCCGCCAGGATCATCAGCCCGGCTGTGGTGACCTTGGCCAGGCGAAATCCGGGCAGGGAGGCTTGGACATCGCCGACCAGCGCGATAATGATGGCGGCGGAGATGACAGTAATCGCGAACGCCGATGCGCCCGGAAACAGTAAGGGGACGCCGGCGCCCCAGGCCAAACCCAATGCGGCAGCGAGCAGCAGTAACATGATCGCCGGACGGTTTGGCGTCGTGAGGTCTTGTCCAATTTGGGTGACTTGCCGACAGTAGAGATAATCCGACAGCCCCAGGCATGTTGTCAGGGCAAGCCATAGGAAATAAAGCTCGGTCTCGACCTGGTCGAATAGAAGCACGCCAAACAACAAAAGCGCCGCCGCCGTGAGCAGCCGTGCTGCCAGGGACTGGGATAGTGCATGGCTTTGCAGCAGGCGCCGCCGCGCCTCCGGGCTCCTGTCCGACCACCCGATGAGCCTATCGATGAGCGTGATATTCAATATCGTCTCCTGAACCAGGGGATCAACTTAGCTGGAATGAACCGGCGGCAATAGGCAAAAGAAAATCGCCATTTTTCCGAAAACATCACGTTTTGTGATCTGGGTCGCAGAGTCTCCCGGGTCAATGTGCGAAAACGGGCGACATCAGGACAGTGATTCTCTCTGTAGGATTATGGTCCTGTAACCCAAGAGCACCTTGGCCGGCCCGAAAGGGCCGGCCATTTTATTGGCCAACAGCGCTCTAGGCATTTTTTGCCGGGTGGTAACCATTTCTTAAAGCCGCTCCACCATACTTACCGCAACAAGGGCAAAAGCCCAGAAGACCTAACCTCCAGCACTGGTGGATGGTGCGATGAAACTGACCGACCTGCCCCTTTTCGGGGTGATGCGGCAACGCCTGGATTGGCTCCATCAACGCCAACAGGTTATTGCCCAGAATATAGCGAACGCAGATACGCCGGACTATCGGTCCAATGACCTCAAAGCCTTCGGATTTAAGGAAGCGCTGCGCCGTTCCCGCGCACCAAGCGAGGGCCTTGGTACGTTCGTTACCAATGATCAGCACCTATATCGGAAAGCAAGCGCGGCGACTCTTGGGAAATTCCAGGAAATAAGCGCCAGAAGCGCTTATGAAACGTCGCCGAACGGCAACCAGGTGATTCTTGAAGAGCAGATGCTCAAAATGAACGAGACCGCCATCAACCACAGTCTGGTGACCCAGATTTACAAGAAGAACCGGAATATGATCAAAACCGTCCTAGGACGCGGCGGCGGTGCAGCATAGGAAATTATTGAAACATGTCTGACGATCTTATCAGTTCACTAAAATACTCTGCCGCCGGCATGAAGGTCCAGGGTGAGCGGCTTCGGGTGATCTCCCAGAACATTGCCAACGTGGATTCTCTGCCGACCGGACCGGGCCTCGAGCCATATCGCCGGAAACAAATCTTGTTCAAAAACGCCTTGAACAGAGAGCTCGGCCTGACAACCGTGCAGGTCGCCCGGATTGTCGGTGATCCCAGCGAATTTCCCCTGCGCCAGAAACCGGGTCATCCGGCCGCCAACGGTGCGGGCCTCGTCCGGGCCCCGAACATTAATGCATTGATCGAAATGATGGATTTGCGCGAAGCCCAACGGTCCTACGAAGCGAACCTAACCTCTATCCGCACCGCGCGGACCATGATGCAAAAAACAATTGATCTGCTCCGGTAAACCGGGTGGGCGTGAACGATAACAACAACGGAGACTAAAACGGATGGCAATAAACGTCACCAATGCTCTGAGCGCATATTCAAACGCGATCGACCGGTTGCAGGAAACGAAGGGCAACAGCGCCCGGGATCAAATCGGCCAGTCTGATTTTTCACAAATGGTGAAAAACTTCGCCGAATCGGCTGTTGAAGTCGGCAAGACTTCGGAACAACAGTCCGCGCGAGCGGCGGCCGGAACGGCTGATCTGAATCAAGCGGTGATGGCGGTGTCCGAGGCCGAGTTGACGTTGAATACGGTGGTCGCGGTCCGCGATAAGGTGGTCGAAGCCTATCGTGAAATTCTTCGGATGCCGATCTAGCGCACCGGTACATCCTTTATGAACGAAAATGATGTCCTAGAAATTTCCCGGCTGACATTCTTTGTCATCCTGAAAGCCGGCGGGCCTATCATGGCGGCGGGGTTGGCGATAGGTCTGATTATCGCCATCTTTCAAACCCTGACGTCGATCCAGGAAATGACCCTGACGTTCGTTCCCAAAATCATCATTATTTTCGCCGCCGTCATCGTCTTCATGCCGTTCATGATGACCTCGGTGATTGAATTCGCGAAAGTGCTGTTCGATAAGATGATCGCGTTGGGTTAAGGCAATACGCCGATGCTCGAACAAATGCTCACCATCAATATTTTTGCATTCATGCTGATCTTCTCGCGGATCGGTACGATGTTTTTCCTGTTTCCCGGGTTCCGTGGCAAGCAGGTCAATATCCGGACCCGGCTGTCGATTGCGCTCGCGGTTGCCTTCATCCTCACGCCGCTTATGGCGGATGAACTGCCCGGAATGCCGGCGACAACCATGATGCTGTTTGCCTTGATTGCCGGCGAGGTATTGGCCGGTGCGATCATCGCGACGGTGGCGCTGATCTTGTTCTCCGCCGTGCAGACCACCGGAACGGTGATCGCCTTTATTTCGGCGATGGCCAATTCCTTGATCTTTGACCCGATCTCCGAGCAACAAAGCGCCATCGTTGCTGGCTTTCTGACCACGACGGCGACGCTCCTGATTTTTGTCACAGGACTGCACCACGTCTTCATCCGGGCCATGATTGACAGTTACACAATCTTCCAACCCGGTGTGGCGCCGGAGATCGGCGACGCATTGGCGCTGATTACCAAAACAGTGTCGGCGACCTTTAAAATCGGCCTTCAACTGGCGGCGCCGTTCATCGTCGTTTCCATCGTTTACAATTTGGTGCTCGGCATCATGACTCGCCTGTCGCCGCAGGTGCCTATTTTCTTCGTCGCGATGCCGGCGCAAATCGTCGTGTCGGTGATACTTCTAATGATCACCGTGCCGGCCATCATGCTGGCGTTTATGAATTATGTGCAGGATGGGATGCTGCCTTTCGTTTCCGCCCCGTAGCGGTTTTCGGGAGGCCCACAGAGGATCGGCATGGCTGAAGACGATACCGAAAAATCAGAAGAACCGACTGGCAAACGAATTCAAGACGCCAGACGGAAAGGCAATATTGCCCAATCCCAGGAAATTAAAAATTGGGCCGCGCTGGTTGGTGTCGCCGTCAGTATTGTGACCTTTTTCCCCTGGATGATGAGTAACGTGACGCTCATCAACTATCAGTTTCTGGAACGGCCACACACAATTGCCGTGGATGAGGTTTCCCTTAGAACATTGTTTATGGACACCTCGATTCAGCTTGGATTGGCGTCGGCGCCGGTTTTCTTGCTTTTTACTCTCGTTGCCCTCGCGGTCAGTTATCTGCAAGTCGGCAGGACCTTCTCTTTGGAGAAGATAAAACCCGAATTCGGGAAGTTGAATCCCCTCAAAGGTGTCAAAAGACTGCTTGGACCCAAGGCGCTGGTCGAGTTCGCTAAGGGGTTGGTGAAACTCATTATGGTAGCGGTTGTGGCGTACTTCGTGGTGCAGCCGAGGCTGATTGACGTGGCGCTGTTCCCGTCATTTGACTTAATTACCAGCCTGAAACGAATCGATGACATTGCGCTGATGCTGGTGTTTTGGATCGTCATGTTGATGTCCGTCGTGGCTGTCCTCGATTACATGTACCAGCGCCACTCAGTAAAGAAGAGCCTCATGATGACGAAGCAGGAGGTGAAGGACGAGCACAAGCAATTGGAAGGCGATCCCAAGGTCAAGGCCCGGCTGGCGTCTATCCGGCAAGAGCGCGCCCGCCAGCGGATGATCGCGAATGTTTCCAAGGCCGATGTGGTGATCACCAACCCCACCCACTATGCCGTTGCTTTGGAATACGATATGGAAAAAATGCCGGCGCCCCGGCTGATCGCTAAAGGTGTGGACGAAATCGCCAAGCGCATCCGCGAAGAGGCGGACGAACACGACGTGCCGATTGTCGAAAACCCGCCCTTGGCCCGGGCCTTGTATGCCGCGGTCGAACTGGACCAGGAAGTGCCGCCGGAACACTATAAAGCGGTGGCGGAGGTTATCGGCTATGTCTTCCGTCTGAAGGGCAAGCTGCAGGGAGACGGTCCCATACGGCCACCCAAGCCGGATTGGTCGATTGACCCGGGTGATCCGGAAGCCGATGCCGTGCTGGAGAAAGAAAGACGGGTTAACGACCCAACCCTGCACTAGGGTCCTACCCCTAGAGCTGGCCCTGGCGCTTCCAAGTAGTGTAAGCGTTTGATTTAGGGTAAAATTCGAGGTTGATACGCTCTCCCGAATCCCGCTAACAGGTGAGGCTGTGACCGAACCCACCCACCTTCGAAATCAACACCGGACGATAATGGATAGGCTGCTGCCCATTCTGGTGAGCATTCTACGTTCACCCTATTTCCTGTTGGCGCTGGCGATCCTGTTCGGCGGATTGGCGGTGTATCTGTTGGCTGTTCGCGCGGTGGCCTTCGCCGGTGGGATATTGGGATATCTGGCGATCGGCGCATCGATCGCTTCACTGTGCTACTTCTCTTGGCAATTGGCGTTCATTTGGGCCGGCCGGACAGCCCGGGAGCGCCTGATTGAGACCCTGTCGGATTCGGACGAGTCCCTGTTTCTGACCAACGAAAAGGGGCGGATAATTTTTGAATCTGCGGCGTTCCGCAACCTGATCAGCGACGTGAATCCCGGGGACTTGATGGGTTTTTCAAATCTGGGCTCGTTTGCGGAATTGGTCGCGCCCAAATCGGAACAAAGTTTTAACCGTCTGCGCAGCAATGCAGCTATCGGCAAGCGCGACGCCGGCGAGGTGGAGCTGAAAACCGGTAATCAGGCGTCCCGGTACTGGCGGCTGTCAGTGGATCCCGTGGGCACGATCCCAGGACTTAATCTGTGGACTGCTATCAACATCACGTCCCATCGCCGGCATGAGCAGGAAAAAGAGGCGCAGGACGCCGTTGTGGCGGACCTTCTTGATCACCTGCCGGTGGGATTTTTCTCGGCGGACGAGGACGGTTCGATCAATTATATGAACGATGTCCTGGCCAATTGGTTGGGCGTCGATGGCGGCAGGCATCCGGGAAAAGGAGGCCAAAAGCTGCAGTTTGCCGACTTTGTCTCTCTCGGCCATGACGGGGAGATCATGGCGCCGGTAGAGACGGATTCGACCGGGATGCATGGGTCTTTGCGTCTGATCGGCGAAGACGGGGAGGCGTTCACTGCCTACTTAATTCAGTCGCAAAAGGAAAGCAGTGGCGGTGACTTTGAATACAGCCGCTCCATCGTCCTGCGCGAGCCGTTTACCCCGGTGGTGGATGACGGCACCGGCGCAGCGATCCTGCGGCGCATCCCGTGGGTGTTTACGGATTCGCCCGTGGGCATCGTCCTGGTCGATTTGGAAGGCATGGTGACCGACTGCAACCGGTCATTCCTCAAGACCTTGGGGCTACACCGGGACGGGGTGGTCGGTTTTCCCGTCGGCGACCGGATCAATAAAGAAGACCGGGACAATGCCGACGCGGCGCTGTCCAAAGTCGTCATGGGCATCATGCCGGCGACGCTGCTTGAGGTGCGGGTGCCGATCAGCGGGGAACGGGAGATCACAGCGTCCTTGTATGTCAGCCCGATCGAGGATGCGGACGGAGAGATCGCCGGGCTGGTCCTGCATATGATCGATACGACCGAGCGCAAGAACCTGGAAGTGCAATTTAACCAGGCGCAGAAAATGCAGGCGGTGGGTCAACTCGCCGGCGGCGTGGCCCATGACTTCAACAATTTGCTGACCGCCATGGGCGGCTTTTGCGATCTGTTGCTGTCCCGGCACGGGCCGGACGATCCGTCTTTTCCGGACATTATGCAGATCAAACAGAACGCCAATCGGGCCGGCAATTTGGTGCGTCAGTTGCTGGCCTTCTCCCGGCGTCAAACCTTGCAGCCGAAGATATTCTCCATCACTGATGCGCTGAACGATCTCTCCACCATGCTGCGGCGCTTGCTGGGCGAGAATGTGGAACTGGAGCTGGTGCACGGCGAAAACGTGGACCTGATCCGCACTGATCCCGGCCAGTTCGATCAGGTCATCATGAACCTGGCGGTGAACGCCCGGGACGCCATGAAAGTGGGCGGCACCATCACCATCACCACGGATCAGGTGACCGTGGAGACCTCCGTGCAGCGAGGCCATGAGGTGATGCCGGCCGGCGAATACATCCGCATCAACGTGGCCGACACCGGCTCGGGCATCGCCAAGGAAGACCTGACCCGAATCTTCGAGCCGTTCTTCTCCACCAAGGGGGTGGGCGAGGGGACCGGTCTGGGCCTGGCCACGGTCTACGGCATCGTGCGGCAGTCCGACGGCTATATCTTTGTCGACAGCGCGCTGGGGGAGGGGACGACCTTTTCCATCTACCTGCCGGCCTTCTCGGCGGCCGAGGCCACCGCCTTTGGCGCGGAAATTTCAGAGGTCGGCAAGTCCGATGAATTTGTTGCCGATGAGCGAGACCTCAGCGGCGAGGCGACAGTGCTCTTGGTGGAGGACGAAGATGCGGTCCGGGTCTTCGGCTCCCGCGCGCTGACCAACAAGGGGTACCGCGTGTTGGAAGCCATGGATGGCGAGCACGCCTTGGACGTGATCAATGAATTCGACAATCCCATCGATCTCATTATCACCGATGTGATGATGCCGGGCATGGACGGCCACACGCTGGTCCGTCTGGTTCAGGAAGAGCTGCCGGATATCAAGGTGATCCTGATGTCGGGTTATGCCGAGGATGCGATCCCCGGTGAGATCGAAGAGGATTCCAGCCTTCACTTCCTCCCCAAACCGTTCAGCCTGCAGGAACTCGCCGGCAAGGTGAAAGAGGTGATGGGGGGTAGTTAACCTAGTCATACCTGTCTGCGCGAGGCCGGAGCTTCGCTTCGGCGAAGGCAGGCGCGGACCGATCCGAAGGATCGTGATCCGCGTACCCATGTAAATCATTTCATCTCAAATCGCGTCATCCCCGACTCGCAAAGCGATTGTCGGGGAACCATCCAACCCATGCACATGGATACCCGACAGCCGCCCAATGACTTGGGCGGGCCGGGCACGACGCAAGAAATAAAGAGCGCGGGCTTTTACCCCTCTTCAATCCCCAACAAACTACGCAGAATATCGGGGCTGAGGCCGCCGTTAAGCCGGGCCAGCGTTTCCTGGCGTTCCGCTTCCTGGCGGGCGAGGATTTCATCGCGGGTCAGCTTGCCGTCACCGTTTCGGTCCACCCGGCTGAACGGCACATTGCCGTCTTCCGGCGCAAAACGGTCAGGCTCTTTATCATCTGCCTTGGTCACCGAGGCAAATTCCCGCAAGTGGAGGCCCGGCTTGTTTTCCTCGTCGATTTTTTCGAAGGCCTGACGTAGCATCTGCTGGACCGTGGTGACGGCCAGTTCTTCGGCTTCTTCCGGCGCTGCGTATTGGCCGACGCTATAGCCGTGTTGATTGCGCATTTCGTTCCAGGTTAATTCGCCGTCCTGGTTCTTGTCGAAGTGATTAAACAAGGTCGCCGACAGGCCGCCCGGTGACTCTCCCCCGCCCAAACCGGCAATTTTTTCCGTGAGATTAGCGAATTCGCTGGAACTCAGGCCGTTGGACTGGTCCAAATCCGCCTGCTGGTAGATCCGCTGAAAGATCTGCTGGATCCCCGTCGAGGCCGTTATGCCATTGTCTTGCAAGGATTTTTTCCTTTCACGCCAATTCCAACCATATCCTTTTATGCCCTTTGGCGGCCTTTTTGGGGCCTGAAGGCCTGGGGAATTCAACGCAAGAAGGATGCCACGGGCGCCGGCCGGGCCTTATTCGTCGTCCGCTGGGTCTTTGGGATGCTTGGATTTCCGGGAATAACGGCTCTTGTCCGGCACCACCTTGGGCGCGAACAGTCGTGACGCCCGCAGCGCCGCCGCGTGCGGGTTGCGCCGGGGCGTCTTCTTCTTGCGGCCGGGGGATGTGCGGGACTTGGGCATAACGGCGCGGAGGATAACCGAAAACAAGATCGGGGGATATGGCCGTTCGCACATTCTTGTAAGCGCTTCCCCAAAAAACCCCCTCTGGCCCCGCCATAGAGGTACTGAGCCCAGAATCGCCTGTGCAGGGAGTCGCATATCCGTTCTCCTGTACATAGGGGAAGGGGATATATGCGGACGCTATATTTTGTGAACAAAATTAGAACACAGGCTAAATATGCCAAAATTATCAATAGGATAAAAAATCTCTTGCCGATAAGAACAAAACATGTACAACTGTCTCCATTGCAACAGTGTAGGCCCTATGGAATAAGGAGAACGACAAATGACTGAACCGGCCCTTCGCCTCGTGGAAAAAGACAACTCGGATAAATCCAAAGCACTGGACGCCGCCCTCGGCCAGATCGAACGCGCCTTCGGTAAGGGCTCGATCATGAAGCTGGGCCAGTCGGAAAACGCGGTGGAGCTGGAGGCGATCTCCAGCGGCTCGTTGGGTCTTGATATTGCGCTCGGCATCGGCGGTCTGCCCAAAGGCCGGGTGATCGAGGTGTATGGCCCGGAAAGCTCGGGCAAGACCACGCTGGCCCTGCATGTGGTGGCCGAAGCCCAAAAGACCGGCGGCACCTGCGCCTTTATCGACGCGGAACATGCGCTGGACCCATCTTATGCCCTGAAGCTGGGCGTCAACGTCGAAGACCTCCTGATCTCTCAGCCCGACGCCGGTGAACAAGCGTTGGAAATCGCCGATACGCTGGTCCGGTCCGGCGCGATTGATGTGCTGGTGATCGACTCGGTCGCCGCCCTGGTGCCCCGCGCTGAACTGGAAGGGGAAATGGGCGACACCCATGTGGGTCTGCAGGCCCGGCTGATGAGCCAGGCGCTGCGCAAACTGACTGCGTCGGTGGCGCGCTCCAACACGCTGATCATCTTCATCAACCAAATCCGCATGAAGATCGGCGTGATGTTCGGCAATCCGGAAACCACTACCGGCGGCAACGCACTGAAATTCTATTCTTCGGTCCGCATGGAAATCCGCCGCATCGGCGCGATCAAGGACAAGGACGAAGTGGTCGGCAACCATACCCGTGTGAAGGTGGTGAAAAACAAGGTCGCGCCGCCGTTCAAGACCATCGAATTCGACATTATGTACGGCGAAGGCATTTCCAAGGCCGGTGAATTGATCGATCTGGGCGTCCAGGCCGGCATTGTGGAGAAATCGGGCTCCTGGTTCTCATATGATTCTGAGCGGATCGGCCAGGGCCGGGAAAACGTCCGCCAGTTCCTTAAAGAGAATCCGGAGATTGCCGGCGATATCGAACGGCGAATCCGCGAAAACGCCGGTATTCTGGCCTCCGATATGATGACCCCGCCGGAAGAGTCCGACGCGGACACGGACAGGGCCGAGGAAGACGAAGAGCTTTCCGCCGAAAACTAAGGCGTCTTTTATCCGATCAAAGGGCGGCTACCCCTGAGGTAGCCGCTCTTTTTTGTCCGCGGGTCGGCGTGAGAGGCGTGTGTCGGGGCTGAAAAAAATGCCTTGGCAACAGGCAGTTACAGGCTACATTCCCGCCTATGCAGACCGTGAATGACATCCGCCAGGCCTTCCTGGATTTCTTTGCCGGCCACGACCATTCGGTGGTGAGCTCCAGTCCGTTGGTGCCCCACAATGATCCGACGTTGATGTTTACCAACGCCGGCATGGTGCAGTTCAAGAACGTCTTTATCGGTCAGGAAACCCGGGACTATAGCCGCGCGGCCACGTCGCAGAAGTGCGTGCGCGCCGGCGGCAAGCATAACGATCTGGAGAATGTCGGCTACACGGCCCGCCACCACACGTTCTTCGAGATGCTGGGCAACTTCTCCTTCGGCGACTATTTCAAGGACCTGGCCATCGAACTGGCCTGGGACCTGGTCACCAAGGTCTACGGCCTGCCGGCAGAAAAGCTGCTGGTCACCGTCTATGCCGACGATGACGAGGCGTTTGATCTCTGGAAAAAGATCGCCGGCGTACCGGATGAAAAGATTATCCGCATCGCCACCAGCGACAATTTCTGGTCCATGGGCGACACCGGCCCCTGCGGCCCGTGCTCGGAAATCTTCTATGACCACGGGGATCACATTCCCGGTGGCCCGCCCGGCAGCCCCGATGAGGACGGTGACCGGTTTATCGAGATTTGGAACCTGGTGTTCATGCAGTTCGAACAGATCGCGCCGGATAACCGGGTCGATCTGCCGAAGCCCAGCATCGACACGGGCATGGGGCTGGAACGCATCTCCGCCGTGCTGCAAGGCACCCACGATAATTACGAGACCGACCTGTTCAAGGCGCTGATCGCCGCCTCGGCGGATGCGGCCAATGTGGCTGCCGACGGGGACTTTGCTGTCTCCCACAGGGTGATTGCCGATCACTTGCGGGCAAGTTCCTTCCTGATTGCCGATGGGGTGCTGCCGTCGAATGAAGGCCGGGGCTATGTGTTGCGCCGGATCATGCGCCGGGCCATGCGTCATGCCCATCTGATGGGCTGCGAAGACCCGCTGTTGCACAAGCTGGTGCCGGCGTTGGTCGCCCAAATGGGCCAGGCGTTTTCTGAACTCACCCGCGCTCAGGCGTTGATCACCGAAACCCTCGAACTTGAGGAAGCCCGCTTCAAAAAGACCCTGGACCGGGGACTTAAATTGCTGGCTGATGAGACGGATGGCTTAGCCGCTGGCGGCGAATTGTCAGGCGAGGTGGCGTTTAAACTTTATGACACTTACGGTTTTCCGCTGGACCTGACCCAGGACGCGCTGCGCCGGGATGGCTTCACCGTCGATCTGGCCGGGTTTGATACCGAGATGGCCCGGCAGAAAGCCGAAGCCCGGGCCGCCTGGGCGGGTTCTGGTGATGCGGCCGATGAAGAAATTTGGTTCCAGGTGCGTGACGATTTCGGTGCGACCGAATTCCTGGGCTACGATGCGGAGGTCGCCGACGGCAAGGTCCTGGCCCTGATTGTCGATGGGCAGCTGACGGATGAAGCGGCGGACGGCGCGGATGTCGCCGTGATCACCAATCAGACGCCGTTCTATGGTGAATCCGGCGGACAACAAGGCGACCATGGCGTGTTAACCAGCGCCGATGGCGTAACGGTTACTGTCGCCGACACTCAGAAGAAGCTGGGTGATCTGCATGTGCATTTGGGCAAAGTGTCGGGTGGTGCTCTCGCCATCAATGAAGACGTGCATATGGAAGTTGACCCGATCCGCCGAGCGGCTCTCAGGGGGCATCATTCGGCGACCCACCTGTTGCACGCAGCGTTGCGCCGCAAGCTGGGTGATCATGTATCGCAGAAGGGGTCTCTGGTGGCCGGCGACCGGCTGCGGTTTGATATCAGCCATCCAAAAGCCATCTCCGCGGACGAATTGTCCGAGATCGAGACGGTGGTAAACGCGCAAGTGCGCGCCAACACGGATGTCACCACGCGCCTGATGACCCCGGACGAAGCCGTGGAGGCCGGCGCCATGGCGTTATTTGGCGAGAAATACGGCGACGAGGTGCGGGTCGTGGCCATGGGCGCCGACGGCAATCAAGCCTATTCGACTGAGCTTTGCGGCGGCACCCATGTGCGCCGGACCGGCGATATCGGCTTCTTTAAGATTATCGCGGAAAGCGCGGTGGCCGCCGGCGTGCGCCGGATCGAAGCGGTCACCGGAGAGGCCGCCGACAGCTATGTCGCGGCGGAAGCCGGTGCGCTTTATGACACGGCGGCATTGTTGAAAGTGTCCCCCGCGGACGTTGCGGGCCGGGTTGAATCCCTGTTGGAGGAACGGCGCAAGCTGGAAAAAGACCTGGCCGAGGCGCGGCGCGCCCTGGCGACGGGCGGTGGCGGCAATGGCGGCGCATCGGATGTGAAAGATGTTGCCGGCATCAAGTTCGCCGGCAAGGCGCTGGACGGGATGCCGCCCAAAGAATTGAAAAGCATGGCCGACGATCTGAAGGGCCAGATCGGCTCCGGCGTGGTCGCCCTGATCACCGCCAACGAGGGTAAGGCGTCTCTGGTGGTCGGCGTGACCGACGACCTGACGGATAAACTAAGCGCCGTTGATCTCGTGCGCGCCGGCTCCGAAGCGGTCGGCGGCAAGGGCGGCGGCGGCCGTCCCGACATGGCGCAGGCCGGCGGTCCCGACGGAGCCAAGATCAATGACGCCCTGGCGGCAATCGAACAGGCGATCAGCGCCTCCGCGTAATCCATCGGCTGCACATCCGGCCGGTGACACATAAATCGAGGAAGTACGATGAGATTTGAAGGTACGGATACCTACGTCGCGACCGAAGACCTGATGGTTGCCGTCAACGCGGCGATCACACTGGAACGCCCGCTACTGGTGAAGGGGGAGCCCGGCACCGGCAAAACCGTGCTGGCTCATGAAGTGGCCGGCGCGATCGGTCGGCCGCTGATAGAATGGCACATCAAATCGACGACGAAGGCGCAGCAGGGGCTCTATGAATATGATGCCGTGTCGCGGCTCCGGGATTCTCAATTGGGCGACGAAAAGGTTCATGACATCGCCAACTACATCAAACGGGGTAAACTGTGGGAAGCCTTCACCGCAGAGGTCGCCCCTGTGCTGCTGATCGACGAGATCGACAAGGCGGATATCGAATTCCCCAACGATCTCTTGCTGGAACTGGACCGGATGGAGTTCCATGTCTACGAGACCGGGGAGACGGTAAAGGCCCAGAACCGGCCCATCGTCATGATCACGTCCAACAACGAGAAAGAACTGCCGGACGCTTTCCTGCGCCGCTGTTTCTTTCACTACATTAACTTCCCAGATGCCGATGTGATGGCGGAGATCGCTAACGTTCACTTCCCCGATCTACAGAAGAACCTGCTTCGGGAGGCCCTCAACGCGTTCTACGAAATCCGCGAGGTGCCGGGCATGAAGAAAAAGCCCAGCACGTCGGAACTTTTGGATTGGATCAAGCTGCTGGTCGCCGAGGACATCCCGGTCGAGGCGCTGCGCAGCACGGATAAGAAAGACCTGATCCCGCCGCTCTATGGCGCGCTGATCAAGAACGAACAGGACGTGCAGTTATTTGAACGGCTGGCCTTCCTCGACCGCCAGCAAAACCGCTAAGCGCCGGCGCGCCCGCCATGTTCGTCAACTTTTTCCTGTCGCTGAAAGAGGCCAGGGTCCCGGTCACCCTCCGGGAATATCTGACCCTTCTGGAGGCCATGGAAAAAGGCGTGGCGGCCTATGACGTGGATGCGTTCTATTATCTCAGCCGGTCGTGTCTGGTGAAGGACGAGCGCAATCTGGACAAGTTCGATCGGGTGTTCGGCGAATGCTTCAACGGCCTCGAATTCGGCGATGATCTGTTTGACGCAGAAATTCCGGAAGAGTGGCTGCGCAAAATCGCCGAGCGGGTGATGACGCCGAAAGAAATGGCGGAGATCGAGGCCTTGGGCGGCTGGGAAATGCTAATGGAAACATTGAAGGAGCGTCTGGCTGAACAGAACAAGCGCCACCAGGGCGGCAGCAAGATGATCGGCACCGCCGGCACCTCGCCCTTCGGAGCTTACGGCTATAACCCGGAAGGGGTGCGCATCGGTCAGGACGAGGGCCGCCACGGCAAGGCGGTCAAAGTTTGGGACGAGCGCAACTACAAGAACCTGGACGACAATCTAGAAATTGGCACCCGCAATATCAAAATTGCGCTACGCCGGCTGCGACGGTTTGCTCGGGACGGGGCGGCGACCGAGTTGGACTTGCCGGACACCGTCAGCTCCACCGCGCGGAACGCCGGACTGTTGGACATCAAGATGGTGCCCGAGCGGCACAACGCGGTGAAGGTGCTGCTGTTGCTGGATATCGGCGGGTCCATGGATTTCCATATCAAGACCTGCGAGGAATTGTTCTCCGCCGCCCGCGCCGAGTTCAAGCACCTGGAATATTTCTACTTCCACAACTGCCTGTATGAGCGTGTGTGGAAGGACAATCGCCGCCGGCAGGACGAAATGATGTCCACCTGGGACCTGCTGCACACCTATCCGGCCGATTACAAGTTGGTGATCGTCGGGGACGCCACCATGAGCCCCTATGAGATTTCCTATCCCGGCGGCAGTGTGGAACACTGGAACGAAGAACCGGGCGCCATCTGGATGCGGCGCTTGTTAGACATCTATTCCAGCGCAGTCTGGCTGAACCCGGTGACGCCCCGTTATTGGAACTCCACGCCGTCTATCCTGCAACTCCGCCAGCTGATGGGCGGGCGCATGTATCCCCTGACCCTCAGCGGGCTGGACGATGCGATGAAGGAATTAAGCCGATGATTTTCCGCGTTAATTCACGGAATAAAACTGTGCAACCGGTGTTTGCCAATCGACATGTCGGACGCCCATGAGTGATAAGACGGAAGCCGTTCTCAAGGAGCTGCCCCGGCTGCGACGGTACGCGCTGGTACTGCTCGGAGAACGTACCGCCGCCGATGACCTGGTTCAGGACACGGTGGAGCGCGCTCTCACCCGCCTGCACCTGTGGCGCACCGGCACCAATATGCGAAGCTGGCTATTCACGATGATGCACAATCTGCACGTCAATAATGTTCGGAAATCCCTGCGCCGGGGCGCCCATGTGCCCCTGTTGGACAATGACGCCGCCCTGGTTGCCAAGCCTGCCCAGGGGGACAGTGTTTTGGTCCGTGAAGTGGTGCAAGCCATCACCCATCTTTCCGACGATCAGCGGTCCGTGCTGGCGCTGGTGGTATTGGAAGGGATGATCTATCGGGACGTAGCGGATGTAATGGACGTGCCCATCGGTACGGTGATGTCGCGTCTGGCACGCGCTATCGAAGAGCTCCGCCGGATCATGGACGGCGAAGATGGCGCTACCATCCGGAGGGTCAAATGACCGCGCCAGAAAACTTTATCCCGGAAGAAGACCTTCATGCTTATGTGGACCGGCTGCTGGACGAGAGCCGCCACGCCGAGATCGAGGCGGTTCTGGAGCAAGATGCCGAGTTGGCGGCGCGGGTGAATGCCTACCGGGCGCAGAACCGGGCGCTGATCGACGCCTTTGATCCGATTTTGGATGAGCGGGTGCCGGAGCGGCTGATCGCGGCAGCGACCCGGCCACAGTTATCCTGGTGGCGGCAACCGCAGGCGGCCGCGGCGGGCGTGGTCTTGTTGCTGCTGGGTGGCGCCCTTGGCTGGACCGCGCGTGACTATGCACCGGCGCCGCAAGTGGCCAGCGCCGAAGCGCCCTATACCAAATACGCTGTTTCCGCTCACAAGATTTATACCCGCGAAGTGCGCCACGCCGTGGAAGTGGCGGCCAAGGAGGAAAAGCATCTCGTCCGCTGGCTCTCCAAGCGGTTGGGCCATCCGCTGAAAATTCCGACGCTCAAGACGCTGGGCTTCGACCTGGTCGGCGGCCGGCTGCTGGCCACGCCCGATGACGCCCACGCGGCCCAGTTCATGTTTCAGGATGAAAAGGGCCGCCGGCTCACTCTTTATGTGCGTTCTACGGCGGCGGCCGAGCCTACGTCTTTCCGGTTCGAAAAGGACGGCGACAGTTCCATGTTCTATTGGATTGAGAACCCGTTTGCCTACGCCCTCATCGGCCCGGTGAAGCGGGAGGAGCTCTCCAAGCTCTCCCTCGCGGTCTACGAGCAGATCGCGCAGTAAGGGGACCCTTTGGGGATTAGACTTCGCCTAAATCTTCTGAGAAGATGATTTTATGCACGCTCCTACGGCGCTTATCATCGCATCATTTTCCACTGCTGCCATTTCCGTGGTTTTTCTCCTGCTTTGGCGCGCCACCAAAGGTGTAGACGGTCCCCTGCATTGGTTCATGGGGAGCGGTCTGCTCTTTGTGGCTGGGATGCTGTTTTTCTTAAGAAACTTATATCCCTCTGACTTCACGATTGTTCTCGCCAATGCCGTATTGACCAGCGGCTACCTTGTTCTGCTATGGGGGGTCGCAAAGTTTGTCTCTCAATCCCTTCCATGGAGGATCGTGGGCATTGCAGTTGCGCTCTATGCAGCGGCATTTGCCTATTTCCTTTGGATCGAGCCGGGATTCGTCGGCCGCGCCGTTACCAGTTCCGTTCTTCATGCCCTTTGTTACTTTGCCATGGCGTATTATTTGTTTCGCTATCGCGGAGAGAAGAGATGGGGTGCGCAGTTCTGGGCGGGAGTGTTCTTCACTTTGGCGGGCGCCATCATGTTCGCCACGCTAAGCTACGCGGTGGTGGACGTTGGCACAGGTCCCTTTATCGACCTGCCCGCCGTAAAGTTTAGAATTATTTCCAGTCCCGTGTTGAGTCTGGCCTGGGGGCTATCTTTGGTGGTTGCGACCATGCAAAGACTGGTGGATGCGGAGCGTACGGCAAAAGAGGACGTCGTGCGCCTGAATCAGGCCCTGGAACAAGCGAACCACGCCAAATCAGAATTCCTTGCCAATATGAGTCATGAGTTGCGCTCGCCGTTGAATGCGGTCTTGGGCTACGCAGACACGATACGCCAAAGAGTTTTTGGTCCGCTCGGAAACCAAAAATATGAAGAGTATGTGGAACATATTCACCAATCCGGGACTCACCTCTTGGGGCTGATCAATGACATTCTTGATATTACAAGTATCGAAGCCGGCGCCCTAAAGCTGAATGAAAACGTCGAGAACATTAAAGACCTGATCCTGGATTCAATTGAATTGCTCCGTCCCGTCGCGGCCGAAAAGCAGATCACGATGGACCACAATGTTTCAGATGAACTTCCATCCGTTCGAGTGGACCGGTTGCGAATAAAGCAGATCTTCATCAATCTCTTGTCCAACGCCATAAAATTTACCGAACCCGGTGGAAGGGTGATGATGGATGCGACAGAGCAATCGGATGGTTCGATGACGATCCGCATTTCCGACAACGGCATTGGTATGACGGAAGAAGAGATCGAGATTGCCCTCACTCAATTTGGGCAAATAAACAAATCTGCTTTGAACGCTCATGAGGGTACGGGTTTAGGTCTCCCTATCAGTAACCAGCTGATCGAGTTACACGGCGGAGAATTGTCCATCCAAAGCGCCCAAGGGGAGGGGACCACCGTCAGTATCACCCTACGCTCTGAACGGGTGCTGTCTGACTAATCGTCCCGGTGCGTTTGTTCAGGCGCCTTTGTTCCGGTGCCTGGCGCCAGAAGCAGGATATAGGCCCCGTTTGTGCCAGGCACTTTACCCTCGGGAGGAACTCTCCAAGCTCTCCCGCGTGGTCTGCGAACAGATTTCACAGTAGAGAATGATCTCTCGCCTCTCCAGGTGTTCAGATCCATCGTGCTCCAAGACAGCCTTATTTGAAATTCAAAGGGGTTTAAACTTCCACCATGGGTTCCCACATATCGATTGGAGCTATTGTGAAAAGCAAAATGGTGATGTCACTATTTAAAGAGATGACAAGCTCAATATAGGCGACCGATCCAGCCGCCCGTAACGAGGGGAGATAACTGCGTGAGCCTGGTTTCTGACGACATCCTTGCTCAACTTACTGAAACCTATTTGGGGTCCACTTTAGATCGCCTGGCGAGGATTGATCAAAGCATCGACGATATTTACAACGAGCGGGGCAATCGTGACGAAATCTACGTCGATCTTCAGAAGGAAATTCACAGCCTAAAAGGTTCGGCCGGATCGTATGGATTTCAATCCATCACAACAATCACCCATCGGCTCGAAGATTATATGGAATCCATCAGTCGGCTTGAACCGAGCCAATGGTTGGAGGTTCAAAAGTTTATCGATGACGTCCGATCAATCGTGGAAGCCGGCAACGAGGTAAGTGAGGCCCAGCTCGATCAAATTTTGGCAAGCCTACCGAAGAGCGCCTTGAAATTCGCCGGCAATGAAAAGCTTAACGGGTTAAGAGCTATCTTAGTCATGGATTCTGGCGTCCAACGAAAGATTGTCGGTACGGAGTTAGCTGAAAAGGGCATCGATATTTCATTTTCCTCATCGCCCACGGAGGCGCTTGACCTGGCGTTTAAGATCAAACCAGATTTGGTATTATGTAGTCAGGAATTCCCGAACATTACCGGGGCCGAGTTTTCCAATATGCTGCGATGTATAGACAAATTTGAGGCCACCAAGTTTGTGCTTCTTACCAGCAGTTCAAATTCCTCAGTGGAAGAGTTGGGCGCCGCGGCGGACGCAGGAATAATTCACAAAGATTCAAACGTCATTGAAAACATCGTGGCGTTTATTAATGCGACCTAGAGCACTTTCGATCAATATTGAACCATTCTGACGGTGCGATTTTATGGCCAGATCCAGTAAGGCACCGAAGAGCATATCGGGCCATCCGGTCAAGGAGGCTTGCGCCTATATGGTCGAGAAAGCGCCCGACCTTTTGGGTTTCCGGCTGGCCCCCAACCGGGCGCTACGCTCCGCATCTAATCAAACAGCGCGTCGATTTCGGCCTGACTGATGCCTTCGCCTTCGTGCTGCGGGCCGTTGAGGAGTTTTTCGTCGTCGGTCTTGTCCAGACCCTGGACATCGACATTTTCCAGTTCCGCCTTGCCCCAGGCGTCGATCAACGCGTTGACCTTGTCCTCCACATAGGTGAGAGACCGGACAACCTTGGTTACCCGTTGGCCGGTGATATCCTGGAACGAGCAAAACTCGAACAGGCCCATATTGTTGGCGGAGACTTGGTCGATCAGCTCCAGCTTGGCCGAATCGTCCAGCCCGTCTTTTAGCTGCTGTAGCAGGCCCTCGTTGGTTTCCACCGTTGCCATGATGTTGTTGGTGGCGTTTTCCGTTGCGGCGACAATGGCGTCCAATTGGTCGCTCATCTTTTCAAAATTATGCTCTTCGTCCGCTGGCTTGTGAATGGCGGCGATTTCCGTGCGCACCCGCTGCATATACTGAAATAGCGCTGCGAGTTCGCTCCTTAGCTGGCGATCCTGATCTGCAACTTCCATGATCAATCCTTACCGTTCCGGCCTGCCCGGTTCTTTGTATATCCCACTGATTTATAGAGATAAGTGGTTTTATGCGGAGTTAAAGAGCAGGCCGTCAGATTTAACCCAGGGATTCTACTAACCTATTGAAAAACCACGGGATAAATTTGAATGCTGTTGTCGCGGGCACGGTGCGAAGCGCCACAATTCGTCTTAGTTATCGCTGCCAGGGCGCTTGCTCAGAAACATTTTCTCTATTGCCAGAGCCCGGAGTTTGGTTCGAGTTTCCTCGTCCAAGTCGTCCAAAAGGCGGGATTGCACCTTGTGCACGGCCATGGCCTCCGCAATCAGCTGTTGGCGGGATGCCGGGCCGGATTTTTTGCCGCCATCGGTGGCGACATCCAACTTTTCACGGGCCTGATCTAACCGCTCCGCGGCTTTCAGCATGCTTTGATCCGGGCTCAAATCCTTTTTTGCAGCCTTTTTGGCCGGACGTTTTTTCTTTACGTCCTTTTTGCCGGCAGTCTTCTTGCCTTTATTCTGCTTTTTGGATTTTGAAAACAGATTGAACATTCACCCGGTTTCCGTTGTGCGCCTTTATCTCAGTGTAACAAATCTTCGCTAAGCCTGACCATAGCAACCGGGTTATCAAACCCAAACACGTTAAATTTTTCATTAAATTTCAATGAAATAGTGACATGCCAAGGAAAACGAACTAAGTGTCGAAAGCCATGCGAAGATACAGAGACGCCAAAATTGTGTCGACCCTGGGGCCGGCCAGCACCTCCGAAGCACAGATTGCTGACCTGTTCGAGGCGGGCGCCGACGTCTTCCGCATGAACTTCAGCCACGGAACACACGAAGATCACGCCGCGCGCTACAAGATCATCAGAAAACTTGAATTGAAACACGATCGCCCGATCGGCGTTATGGTCGATCTTCAGGGACCCAAAATTCGGGTTGGCAAATTCGAAGAGGGCTCGATCACCTTGAAAGCCGGCCAGAAGTTCACACTGGATTCCGACAAGAACAAGGCGGGTACGGAAAAGCGCGTCTCCATTTCGAACCCCGAGATTTTCTCGGTGTTGGAGTCGGGCCTTGAGCTCTTGCTGGATGACGGCAAGATCCGATTGGAAGTAACCAGGGCAGGATCTGCAAAAATCGAAACCAAAGTGACTGTCGGTGGTCCACTCTCCGATCATAAGGGGCTGAATATTCCCGGCGCCATTTTACCGATGTCAGCGCTGACCGCTAAGGACCGGGCCGATCTGCAGTTCGGGCTGGATATGGGGGCGGACTGGATCGCCTTGTCCTTTGTCCAGCGGCCAGAAGATATCGCCGAGGCGCGCCGCCTCATCGCCGGACGGGCTGGTGTCCTGGTCAAAATGGAAAAACCGATGGCCATCCAGCATCTGGATCGGATCGTGGAAATTTCGGATGCGGTGATGGTGGCGCGTGGAGACCTGGGTGTCGAGGCGCCGCCTGAGGACGTGCCGGGGCTGCAAAAGAAAATCATTCAGAAAGCCAGAAGCGAAGGGAAGCCGGTTATCGTCGCGACACAGATGCTGGAATCCATGATTCATGCGCCCACGCCGACCCGGGCCGAGGCCTCGGACGTTGCCACTGCTATTTTCGACGGGGCGGACGCGGTTATGCTGTCCGCCGAGACGGCTGCCGGCGAATACCCGGTGGAGGCCGTCTCTATTATGGACCGGATCATCACCAAGGTAGAGCAGGACGACCACTATAACCTGCTGATCAATACAGACCGCCGGCAGCAAATTGGATCGGATGCCGACGCCATTACCGCCGCTGCGCGCCAGGTGGCGCAAAGCATTGGCGCGGCGGCGATTGTGACCTTCACCACCACGGGCTCCACCACCCTTCGGGCTTCGCGGGTGCGGCCGAATGTACCGATCCTTGGGCTCACACCCGTACCTGAAACGGCGCGCAAGCTGGTCCTGGCTTGGGGCGTGCACCCAGTGCTGACTCATGACGTGACGGATTTTAACGATCTCGTGTCACATACGAACGAGGTCGCTGTGGCCGAGGGATTTGCTCAACTGGGGCAGCGTCTGGTGGTCACCGCCGGGGTTCCATTCGGAACGCCGGGCGCCACAAACGTGCTCCGCATTATCTGGGTCGAGTAACCACCCCAGCATGGTTGCCGAGATTTTTTCGATTGTCGCGCCGGTTCTGTTCGGCGTGGGCGTCGGCTACACCTGGTCAAAGATGGGCCGGTCTTTCGACGCCGAGTTCGCGACAGCCATCGTCTACAATATCGCGACGCCGCTTCTGATCTTCTCCACGTTGACCAGCCTGAAGATTGACATCCCATTGTTTGCGGAACTGGCTGGTGTCATGACCATCGCGGCGCTCGGTTTCATCCTGGTGGGATACGTTATTCTAAGAGTCTGGGGCCTTGATCGCCGAACTTACTGGCCGTCTATTTCCATCCCCAACTCGGGCAACATGGGCTTGCCTTTGGCGTTTATCGCATTCGGCCAGGAAGGGCTTGGCATCGGCGTCATCGTCTACACGGTGATCAGCATGACCCAATTCACCTTCAGCGTGATTGTCTCTTCGGGGCATTTTTCGTTGCGGGAGCTGATGAAGATTCCGCTGATCTATGCGGTGATTGCAGCGCTCCTGGTGATGGGATTCGGTATTGAAGTTCCCGCCTGGATCGCCAGCACCTCCAGCATCTACGGACAGCTGGTTATCCCTCTGATGCTCATCGCGCTGGGCGTGTCGCTAGCGAGCCTCAAAATTTCAAGCTTTCCCCGAAGCCTCGCCATTGCCGTGTTCCGGGTCTTAATCGGCTTCACCATTGCGCTTGGCGTCACCGAGGTCTTTGGCGTGACCGGCGTGGCGCAAGGGGTCATTATCTTGCAAAGCGCCATGCCGGCGGCTGTGTTCAATTACATGCTGGCGCTCCGGTACAACAATAGCCCGCCGGAGATTGCCGGTGTCGTCATTACATCAACGGTCTTTTCGTTTCTCACCTTGCCGATATTGCTCTGGTTCGTGTTGTAACTCGCGATCCGCACGGCTATATGGGGGCAGATGGTGATGACATGACGATACTCGTAACAGGCGCAGCCGGATTTATCGGTTTTCATGTGGCCCGGGCGTTGCTCGACCGGGGGGAGACCGTCGTCGGCGTTGACAATCTCAACGATTACTACGAGGTCAGTCTGAAGGAGGCCCGGCTTGCCCAATTGCACGCCTCGGACCGGTTTGTCTTTCAAAAACTTGATATCGCAGACAGGTCGGCGGTCAACAGCCTGTTCGAAGCCCATCCGCAGATCGACAGGATCATCCAATTGGCGGCGCAGGCGGGGGTGAGATACTCTCTCATCAATCCGGCCGCCTACGTTCATTCCAATCTCAACGGGCATTTCAACATCATGGAGGCAGCGCGTGAGCGGGGGACCACCAAGCACCTGGTGTTTGCCTCGTCGTCGTCCCTCTACGCCGGTCTGACCACTCCGCCGTTCAAGGTCACTGATGCGACGGACACGCCGATCTCCCTGTATGCCGCGACCAAGAAAAGCGGCGAGGCCATGTGCCATAGTTATGCCCATCTGTTTGACATTCCGACCACGTCACTGCGGTTTTTTACCGTCTATGGACCCTGGGGCCGGCCTGATATGGCGGCGCAGATATTCCCCGGCAAAATTGTCAAAGGCGAACCCATCGATGTGTTCAACAACGGTCAAATGCGCCGGGATTTCACCTATATCGACGACATTGTGGCCGGAGTCGTTTCGGCCCTTGACCGGCCGCCAAGCGGCGCGGACGGTAAAGCGCCCTATGCGGTTTACAATCTCGGCAATAACCGGGCTGAGAACCTGATGGACTTTATTAAAACGATTGAGCACGAGCTTAACCGCAAGGCGGAGATCAATTTCCTGCCCATGCAGCCCGGTGATGTTTCAGAAACGTGGGCGGATATCGACAGCGCCCGCCGGGATTTGGGGTATGATCCCGCGACCCCCATCTCAGAGGGGGTGCCTAAGCTGATCGCCTGGTTCCGGGAGTATTACGGCGTTTAGACGTAGAGGCCTTCCAGCGCTTCACCGTACTTTTCCATGACCTTGTGCCGCCGCACCTTGAGCGAGGGCGTCATCATCTCGTTGTCGATGGTGAAGGCTTCGTCCGTCAGGTTGAACTTGCGCACCCGTTCAATCACGCCGAGCCCGCTGTTGACCCGGTCGATGGCGGTATCAATGGCCTTGATGAAATCACTATCGGCAATCAATTGGGCCAGATCATTCGGCTTGTCGTTGGACGCCGCCCATTCCTTTGCGAAATCCGGATCGGGCACAATCAGGCCGACCAGGTGTGGGCGTTTGTCGCCGATCACCATGGCTTGAGCGATTTCCGGCTCCAGGGTCAGCATGCCCTCGACCCTTTGGGGTGAGATGTTGTCCCCGCCTGAATTGACGATAATGTCTTTCTTCCGGTCGGTGATGACGATCCGATTTTCTTCGTCAAGGTGGCCCACGTCACCGGTGTGCAGCCAGCCGTCCTTGATCGCTTCGCGGGTCGCGTCTTCGTTCCGCCAATATCCTTGCATGACCAGATCGCCCCGGACCAGGATTTCTCCATCCCCGGCAATTTTCACCTCGGTATTGATGAGCGGCGGGCCGACGGTTTCCAGTTTGACGCCGCCGGGAACGTTGCAGCTGATGACAGGCGCGGATTCCGTTTGGCCGTAGCCCTGCAACAGGGTCAGGCCCAGAGACGAGAAAAATACACCTATGTCATAGTTGAGGGGCGCGCCGCCGGAGACCAGCGCTTTAAGCCGGCCGCCGAAATTGGCGCGAACCTTGTTCCGCACCAGCTTTTCCACCACTGCGTTGCGCACTGATTCGCCAAGGCTTAGCCGTTCGCCCCGGAGTTTCTTCGATCCCAGTTCGAGCGCCGTACGGAAAAGCTTTTCCTTTGCGCCGCCGGCCTTTTCGACACCGCGCATGATCCGGCCGTACATGGTCTCATACAGGCGGGGCACGGCGGTCATGATCGTCGGCTTGGCCTCGGCCATGTTCTTGGCCAGGTGCTCGATCCCCTCGGCGTAATAAATCTGCGCGCCAATGGAAATCGGGAAAAACTGTCCGGCCGTGTATTCATAGGAATGAGAGAGAGGCAGGAATGATAGAAACACTTCCTCCCCCAAACCCAAAGGCTTTAAGACGGCCTGGGCGCCCTGGCAATTGTGCATGACGGATTTGTGGGCCAGCATCACGCCCTTCGGCGCGCCGCCGGTTCCGGACGTGTAAATGATCACGGCCGTGTCATCGGGACCAAGGCCGTCGACGATCTCGTCAATCTCGCCGCCTCCACCGGCGCCGAGCTTCAAGACTTCATCCCACAAGTGTACTTCCGGACCAGATGAATGGCTCTGGGGATATTCCTCGATACTGATGACGAACTCAACGCCGTCCGTCCGTTGGGCGGCCGGAACCAATTTTTCCGCCAATGCCCGGGTCGAGACGATGGCGCCCATGGCCTCGCTATTGCTCAGCACGTGGAGGTGATCGTTGACGGTATTGGTGGTATAGGCCGGGACCGTGATGCCGCCGGCGGCCATGATCGCCAAATGCGCAATCGGCCATTCCGGCCGGTTCTCCGAGCACAACAAGACCCGGTCGCCTTTTTCGACGCCCAAGTCGCGCAAGCCCCGCGCCAACCCACGGACGGTCTCGGCGGTTTCTGTCCAGGTGCGGGCGCGATAGGCGCCATCTTGCTTCGCCCATAAAAACGGTTTGCCGCCCAATTTTTCAGCCTGGCTGAAAAACATCTTGCCCAGGTTTGGCCACACGTCCATATCCCTATCAAACCCCCGTGAATTGCTCCTGTTATGTTGATAACCTATAACCGAAGCGGGACGCAAACCGAAGCTTCTTTAAAGGTACAGACCAAATGACCAGTTCCAACGCCACCGTTGAAAACCTGCCCCGCTGGGACCTTAGCGATCTCTACGCCGGGATGGATGATCCGCTGATCGCCTCGGATCTGACGTCCGCCGAAGCTGCGGCGCACGCGCTGACAGCCGATGTCCAAGGCAAACTCGCGGGAATGACGGGGAAAGCGTTCGGCGCGGCGCTGGAGCGTTATGAAGCCCTGTCGGAAACCCTGTCCAAGGTGATGAGCTATGCCCAGCTTTTATTCGCCGCGGATACCGATAACCCCAAGGTGGCGCAGTTCTACCAGACCATGAATGAGCGAGTGACCGCCATTAGCTCAGCAACACTGTTCTTTGAGCTGGAGATCAATCGTTTGGATGAAGGGGTCTTGGCGGGGCTGCTCAATGACGCAGCGGTTGCCCGGTTGAAGCCTTGGCTCGACAATCTTCGGGTCTACAAGCCTTATCAACTATCCGACGAGGTGGAAAAGCTCCTGCATGAAAAGTCCGTTGCTGGCCGGAACGCCTGGTCGCGGTTGTTCGACGAGACCATGGCCGGTATGCGGTTCGAGGTGTCGGGCCGCAAGGTTTCCTCCAGCGACATCATGAGCCGTATGTCGGAACCGGATGCCGCGGTCCGAAAGAACGCGGCCAAGGCGTTCGGCAAAGGCCTCGGTGACAACATCCGCCTGTTCGCGCTGATCACCAATACCCTCGCCAAAGACAAGGAGATCGAGGATACATGGCGCAAGCTGCCGGCCCCGGTCAGCAGCCGCAACCTCTCCAACCAGGTCGAAGACGAGGTGGTGGATGCCCTGGCCGGCGCCGTCCAGGACAGCTACGCCGATCTCTCGCACCGGTATTACCTGCTGAAGGCCAAGTGGATGGGCCTCGACGTGATGGACTATTGGGACAGGAATGCGCCCTTGCCGGAGGCGGACAACGAGAAACGCCCGTGGTCTTCGGCGAAAGAGACGGTTCTGGCCTCGTACGACCGGTTCGAGCCCGGGATGGCGGCTATCGCCGAACAGTTTTTTGACAAGAACTGGATCGATGCGGACCCGGCGGAAGGCAAGAACTCCGGCGCTTTTTCTCATTCCACTGTGCCTTCGGCGCATCCGTATATCCTGATGAACTACCACGGCAAAACCAGGGACATCATGACCTTGGCCCATGAACTGGGGCACGGTATTCACCAGGTCCTCGCCGCGCCGCAGGGGCATTTTCTGTCTCATACGCCCCTGACCCTGGCGGAAACAGCGTCAGTCTTTGGCGAGATGCTGACATTTCAGTCTATGCTGGCTGCACAAGAAAGCGACATGGCGCGACGGGTGATGCTTGCCTCGAAGATCGAGGATATGCTGAACACGGTCGTCCGGCAGATTGCGTTCTATGAGTTCGAACGCCGGGTGCATGACGAACGCCGGTCCGGCGAGCTGACGGCGGACCGGATCGGCGAGATTTGGATGGATGTCCAGACCGAGAGCCTGGGCCCGGCATTCCGATACGACGAGGAATATCAGTTTTACTGGGCCTACATTCCCCATTTCATCCACTCGCCGTTCTACGTCTACGCCTATGCGTTTGGCGATTGTCTGGTGAATTCACTCTACGATGTGTTCGATGGTGGTCATCCGGATTTCCAGGCCAAGTATCTGGAGATGCTGAAAGCCGGCGGCACCCTGCGCCACAAGGAGTTGCTGGCGCCATTCGGCTTGGATGCCTCCGATCCGGCTTTTTGGAAACGCGGACTAAGCGTCATCTCTCGATTTATCGATCAGTTGGAGGAAAGCCTGTAGATGGCGGACGACGGAGGTCCCGGCGCCCGTGTCCGGCGCTATGCTAAAGTCGGTAGTGCTGTGGGCGGGCTGGCGGCACGGCTGGCCGGAGAACGCTATCTCGGGCTCAAGATCGACCGGCTGGAACACGCCGCCGATTTGAAGGCAGCCCTGGGCGGGCTGAAGGGGCCGCTGATGAAGGTGGCGCAAATCCTTTCCACCATCCCAAATGCGTTGCCGGCGGAATACGCCTCCGAGCTGGCTGAGCTGCAATCCAATGCGCCGTCCATGGGCTGGACTTTTGTGAAGCGCAGGATGGCGACAGAACTTGGTCCCGATTGGCAGGAGAAATTTGAGACATTTAGCCGGGACGCGGCGGCGGCGGCGTCGTTGGGGCAGGTTCACAAAGCCACGGATGCAGAGGGGCGGGAACTGGCCTGTAAACTTCAGTATCCGGATATGGGGTCCGTCGTCGAGGCGGACCTGAAACAGCTCAAGCTCGTTTTTTCCATCTACCGGCGCTACGACAAGGCCATTGATCCGACAAAGATCCATGGAGAGCTATCGGCCCGGCTGCGGGAAGAACTGGATTACCGCCGCGAGGCCGCGCATATGCGCCTCTATGCCCACATGCTGGCGGACGAGGAGATGGTGCATGTGCCGGAGCTTATCGACGAGCTCTGCGGCGACCGGCTGATCACCATGACCTGGCTCACCGGCACGCCGCTCTTGGATTATGTCGCCGCGCATGAAGGCCAGGAGGACCGCAACAGGGTGGCGCTCAGTATGTTCCGGGCCTGGTATGTGCCGCTCTATTATTATGGGGTCATCCACGGCGATCCGCATTTGGGCAACTACACGGTGCGCGACGACGGCTCGATCAACCTGATGGACTTCGGCTGCATCCGGGCGTTTCGTGCGCCGTTCGTAAAGGGCGTGATTGATCTCTACAAGGCGCTCCGGGATGATGATCCTGATCTGGCTGTACACGCATACGAGACCTGGGGGTTCGAGAACCTGTCTCAGGATCTGATCGATATTCTTAATATGTGGGCGAACTTTGTGTATGCGCCGCTTTTGGATGACCGGGTGCGCCCAATCCAGGAACAAGTGGGCCAATACGGCGCGGGTGTGGCGCACAAAGTGCGTCAGGAGCTTAATAGAGTAGGGGGCGTCGCGCCCCCGCCGGAGTTTGTGCTGATGGACCGGGCGGCCATCGGCCTGGGGTCGGTTTTCACCCATCTGCAAGCAGAGGTGAACTGGCACAGGTTGTTCCATGACATGATCGATGATTTCGACGCCGCCAAAGTGGATAGGCGGCAGACGGCGGCTTTTGGTACGGCGGGCATCGAACCAGTTTACTAGGGTCTGGCCCTGGGTAGGCTCCGGAAATTCGGCTTGCAAATACGCCGCAAGTTGGCATCTTGTCGCGTGCTGTCTCAGACACCTTCCCGGACTTATTTATCAGGGGACCTATGATGAAAATCGGAGTGCCGAAAGAGCGGCTTCCACATGAAAATCGGGTGGCCGTGTCGCCCGAGACGATCAAGAAGTTCGTGCAACTGGGATTTGACGTTACTGTCGAAACCGGGGCTGGCGAAGGCTCATCCTTTAGCGATGACGTGCTGAAGGAAGCCGGCGCGACGATTGCGCCTGATGTCGCTGGCGCCGTTTCAGACGCCGACATCGTCCTGAAAATTCGTGCCCCCATGACCGGGGGCGGGGTGGACGAGCTGGGCGCTATGAAAAGCGGCGCCATGCTGATGGCCCATCTTAATGCTTTGAACGATGCGGACCTTGTGGCCGCTATGAACAAGCAGGGCGTTTCAGCCTTCGCCATGGAGTTGCTGCCACGGATCACCCGGGCCCAGTCCATGGACATCCTCTCGTCCCAGAGCAACCTGTCGGGTTACAAGGCCGTGTTGGACGCGGCCGGTGTGTTGGGACGGGCCTTTCCGATGATGATGACAGCGGCGGGCACGATCCCGCCGGCCAAAGTATTCATCATGGGCGTCGGGGTCGCCGGCCTGCAGGCTATCGCCACCGCCAAGCGCATGGGTGCGGTGGTGACCGCGACGGATGTGCGGCCCGCGACCAAGGAGCAAGTGGCCAGTCTGGGCGGCAAGTTCCTGGAAGTCGATGCGGAGATGGAAGCCGAAGCGCAGACCGAGGGCGGCTATGCCAAGGAAATGCCACCGGAATATTTCGAGAAACAAAAGGCGGTCGTCGCCGAACACATCAAAAAGCAGGATGTGGTGATCACCACGGCGCTGATTCCGGGTCGGCCCGCGCCGACCCTTGTGACCGAAGACATGGTCAAGAGCATGCCGGACGGCGCAGTCGTTGTTGATCTGGCTGTGGAAGCCGGCGGCAACTGTGAATTGTCTGAATACGGCGAGGTGGTGAAAAAGCACGGAGTGACCCTGGTCGGTCACGCAAATGTGCCGAGCCGCGTCGCCGAGGATGCGAGCAAATTGTTCGCCAAGAACCTGTTGAATTTCATCACCCCTCTTGTTGATACGGAGTCCAAACAGCTCAATATCGATTGGGAAGATGAAATCATTCAAGGCACACTCATTTGCCGGGACGGCAATGTCGTCCACCCGGCGCTGACGTCGAAGGAGGGTTAACGTTGAACCCGTCAAATATGGCAGCTAAGGCCGCGGAAGCCGCCGGCGCCTCTGATCCTTTTATCTTTCTCTTCACCGTGTTCGTCCTCTCGGTGTTCATCGGCTTTTATGTGGTCTGGAGCGTCACGCCCGCCCTGCATTCGCCGTTGATGAGTGTGACCAACGCTATTTCCTCCGTGATCATCGTTGGCGCCTTGATCGCCGCCGGTCCGACCGATCTCGGCTTTTCCAAGATCATGGGTTTCGTCGCCGTCGCCTTGGCCTCGGTAAACATCTTCGGCGGGTTCATTGTTACGAACCGCATGCTGGCGATGTTTAAGAAAAAAGAACGTAAGTAGGGGGCCGGAAAATGAGTGAAGATCTGACAGGTTTCCTCTATCTCGCCGCCGCAGTGTGCTTCATTTTGGCGCTGCGCGGTCTTTCGTCGCCGGAAAGCGCCCGCCAGGGCAACTTCTTCGGCATTGTTGGCATGATTATCGCCGTGGGCACCACCCTGGCCGATCCGGGCATTCTCACCTTCGAGCTGATCATCGCCGGTGTGGTCATCGGCGGCGCCATCGGTACGGTGATCGCGCTCAAGATCCAGATGACGGCGCTGCCTCAGCTGGTTGCCTTTTTCCACTCGCTGGTTGGTTTGGCGGCAGTGTTCGTGGCCGCTGCGGCGTTCTTCTCGCCGGAAGCCTATGGCATCGGTGTCAAAGGCGCGATCGGCACCGCCAGTTTGATTGAAATGTCGCTGGGTACGGCCATCGGTGCGATCACCTTTTCCGGTTCTATCATTGCCTTTTCCAAGCTCCAGGGCATCATGAGCGGCGCGCCGATCGTGTTTAAAGGGCAACATCCGCTGAATGCCCTCATCGGTATTGCAATCGTCGGTCTGGTTGTCTGGCTGGTGCAGAGCAACAGCGAACAAGCCTTCTGGGCGATCGTGGTGCTGTCGTTGCTGATCGGTTTCCTGATCATCATTCCCATCGGCGGTGCGGATATGCCCGTGGTGGTGTCCATGCTGAACTCGTACTCCGGCTGGGCGGCCTGCGGCATCGGTTTCACACTCAGCAACTCGGCGCTGATTATCACCGGCGCGCTGGTGGGGTCCTCTGGTGCGATCCTCAGTTACATCATGTGCAAGGGGATGAACCGGTCTATCTTCAACGTGCTGCTGGGAGGCTTCGGCGGTGAAGCGGCGGCAGCCGGCCCAGCCGGTGCGCAAGCCGATCGCGCGGTCAAGTCCGGTTCCGGCGATGATGCGGCCTTCATTATGAAGAACGCCAGCAAGGTGATCATTGTGCCCGGTTACGGTATGGCGGTCGCCCAGGCGCAGCATGCGCTCCGCGAGATGGCCGACGCTCTGAAGGAAGAAGGGGTCGATGTTTCCTACGCCATCCACCCGGTGGCAGGGAGGATGCCGGGCCACATGAATGTGTTGCTGGCCGAGGCCAACGTGCCGTACGACGAGGTGTTCGAGCTAGAAGAGATCAATACGGAATTCTCGACCGCAGATGTGGCTTTCGTGATCGGCGCCAACGATGTGACCAACCCGGCGGCCAAGACTGATCCGGCGAGCCCGATTTACGGCATGCCTATCCTGGAGGTCGAGAACGCAGGCACGGTGTTGTTTATCAAGCGGTCCATGGCGTCCGGTTACGCCGGCGTGGACAACGAGCTGTTCTTCCGGGACAACACGATGATGCTGTTCGGCGATGCCAAGGCGATGACCGAATCCATCGTCCAGGCGCTGGATTAAGCCTGGGGTTTAGCGTGGAGCCAGCTTCTGGCTTCCTCCAGATCGTAAAAGACTTTAAGCTCTACGTCGGTTTGTCCTTCCGACATGGCTGAGAACATTCTGCCGAGCCCGAAGCCATGCGTATTTGAAACGACGAGAGCGTTCTTCGCCAAGCCATTTGGATCGGCGGTGGACTGCAGATGCTCAATGAGGCTGGAAAATCCGGCAGATGAAATATCCAAGATTTGGACCCTGGTGCAGTCCGACAATCGAGGCATGCCCGATGCCAACGCCGGGTCTACGCGCATGGCTTTGACACAATCCAGTATCTCGGACTCGGTGAGTGTCCCGGTTCCGGTGAATATGACCTCACCTTTCTGGAGGTCGATCTCGTAGGTCATCGGCATTTGGAATGTGACCCTTTTCGAAACGTTGCCGGTGTACGCTAAATCCTCTTACTTGCTAACGCAACAATCGAAATCGCTCCTCGCAGCCTAAGCGGCCGAGACCCGCAGCAAAGCCTCCTATTTGGCCGCCATTCGCAGCGCACCGTCGAGACGGATGGTTTCCGCGTTCAGATAGCGGTTTTCAAAAATATGCATGGCGAGCGCGGCGTACTCGTCGGCGTGGCCCAGCCGTTTGGGGAAGGGAATGCTTTCGCCAAGGGATTTCTGTGCCTCTTCCGGCAGATTGTCCATCAGTGGCGTGAGAAGAACGCCCGGCGCAATGGTGCACACCCGGATGCCAAAACCGGCAAACTCCCGCGCGATGGGCAAGGTCATGCTTTGGATTCCGCCCTTGGACGCGCTGTAGGCCGCTTGGCCGATCTGGCCGTCAAAGGCGGCGACCGAGGCGGTCATGATGACCACACCACGCTCCTGGTCTTCCAAAGGCTCCAGATTCTGGGCCTCGGCGGCAAACAGCCGGGTTGCGTTAAAGGTGCCGATCAGATTGACCGTGATGATCTTGCTATATAGCCCAAAATCATGGGGACCGTTCCGCCCGACGACCCGGGACGCCATGCCGATGCCGGCGCAGTTAACCAGAATGCGCGCCGCGCCATGGGCGTCCTTGGCGATATCCAGGGCTGCCTGGGTGCTGGCTTCGTCGGCGACATCGCAGGACGCAAACACGCCGTCCACTTCCTCCGCGACCATTTCGCCCCGTTCCTCGTTGAGATCGAGAATGCCGACCTTCGCGCCATTGGCGGCGAGCATACGCGCGGTCGCTTCGCCAAGACCGGATGCGCCGCCGGTGATGACGGCAGGGATACCTCTTACGTCCATGATGATGTTCCTTCCCCCTGGTGGTATTCGGTCCGGCCAATGGACGTGAAATTGTTGGCAGGATCAAGTACTTTTCAGAGGAGACAGGCTTTGCCGTAGAGGATCAATCATTGGCCCAGCTTCCTATCGTTTTTGACACCGTCGTGCACATGCTTGCCGATGCGGGATCGCGTGCGGGGGCGGCGGTCGCGGTCTCGTGTGACGGGGAAACTTTAACCTATACCGAATTTATTCGATGCGTTGGCGGATTTGCGACAGAACTGCAAACCGCCGACAACATTGGCGACCGGGTTGCGTTAATCTGTGGCAATTCGATTGATATGGCGATTGCGATGTTTGCGGTCCATGCCGCCGGCATGCAGGAAGTTCCCGTAAACCCCATTTATACCCGCAGAGAACTCGGCCATATCCTTAGTGACGCTGCGCCGGTGGCTGTTGTTTATGACGACTCCGTCAGCAATCTGATCGAAGAGATTTGCGGTGAACTCGGTATCTCTCGATTGATAAAGATTGGCGGGGAAGGTGGCCGGCGGCTGACGGACTGGCGAGAAGATAATGGCGCCGGACTGCCGCAACCTTTTCCTGATCCGGATAGCCTCGCCACATTACAGTATACGGGCGGCACGACTGGCCTGCCCAAAGGCGTAAATATCACACACCGGCAGATTGCGACGAATATCAGCCAGCGGGAAGCAAGATGGCGGACTCGGCCTGACCGGGAATTCGTACTTTGCGTTATGCCGCTATTCCACGTCTACGCCAGCTCGATGTGCCTTCATCTTTCGGTTTATTGCAGAGGCACGATTATCATTCATCGGCAATATCATCCCGAAGCGGTTTTAGCGGCAATCGAGCAGGATCGGATTTCGCTGTTGCCGGTTGGGCCGACCATTTTTAACGGTTTGATGGCCCATGAGAAATTTCCGGGAACCGATTTTTCCAGCCTCCACCGATCTTATTCGGGCTCTGCACCGCTTCCGGAAGAAACACTAAAGCAATGGGAAGCGCTTACAGGTTGTCAGATCTTGGAAGCTTATGGCCAGTCGGAGGCCGGACCCGTTCTGACCGCCAATCCTGATGACCGCCCGATCGTGCCCGGCTCGGTCGGCGTACCTTTGCCTCAAACGGAAATCGAAATCGTGGATGTTGGGACGGGAACCAATGTGCTTGCGGTTGGCGAGGAGGGGGAAATCAGGGCGCGGGGTCCTCAGATCATGTCCGGCTATCGCAACCGGCCCGAAGAAACGGCCCAATCGTTGAGGGATGGCTGGCTGTATACAGGCGATATTGGGCGTCTCGATGAAGACGGCATTCTCTATATAACAGATCGTAAAAAGGATATGGTGATCGTTGGCGGTTACAACGTCTATCCGCGCGAAATCGACGAGGTTTTATTTGCGCATCCCGATATTTTGGAGGCGGCGGCCGTGGGAGTGCCCGACTCCTACCGGGGGGAAATCATTCACGCCTTCGTCGTGCTGAGAAGATCGATACCTGATGCTGAATTGGCATTAACCGAGTATTGCAGTGCCGAGTTGGCGAAGTATAAAGTCCCCGCGAGATTTCACATTGTCGATCAGTTGATGAAAACCACCATCGGTAAGATCGACAAAGCCGCGATGCGGCAGTCCCTAGCCACAGATTAACTTGACGAAAGATTGGACGAACTGACATGAGCCTCAACGCACAAATTCCCTATGGCGCGTATTGGAGTACCCCCTTCGCCAAGTGGCAGGGGACGCTGTCTCATCTGCACTCGATCGAGTTTGGCGCGCATGTGGCCAAGGGGGAGATGGAGAAGCGCAATATCGATCCGGCCAAAATCGACTATGGCGTGCTGGGTCTCACGGTGATCCAGCAGCAGTCGTTCTTTGGCATGCCTTGGTTTATGTCCTTGGTCGGTGCGCCGCAGGTGACTGGGCCGACGGTATCTCAGGTCTGTGCGACGGGCGTGCGCGCGATGGAGGATGCCGCCGGTGAGGTCGATGGCGACGACTTCGACGTGGCCTTGGTGGCAACGGTGGATCGGATCTCCAATGGCCCGCAAGTCTATTACCCTGCACCCATGGGCCCTGGCGGTACGGGCTCCAACGAGAATGTGACCCTGGACAATATGCAGAGCGATCCCATCGGCCGGAATTCCATGCTGGTGACCGCGGAGAACGTGGCGAAGAAGCACCAAATTACCACGGAACAGCAACACGAGGTGGTGCTCCGCCGGCAGGAGCAGTATCAAGACGCCCTGGCGGACGATCATGCCTTTCAAAAGAGGTACATGACCTTGCCGTTCGAGGTGCCCTCGGCCAACTTCAGAAAGACCGTGGCGACGATGGAGGGCGATGAAGGCGTCCAGGGTCCGAACCCGGAGAAGATCGCCACCCTGAAGCCGGTGATGGAAGGGGGCACGGTGACCTTTGCCGGGCAAACCCATCCGGCGGACGGTAACGCCTGCCTGATGATCACCAAAGGGGAGCGGGCGGCCGAGTTTAGCCAGGACAAAAGCATCGTGATCAATCTTCTGGGCTTTGGCATGGCGCGGGCGGATTACGGTTATATGCCGGAGGCCCCGGTGCCGGCGGCTGACAAGGCATTGAAGATGGCCGGGCTGAAGATCGGCGATATCGATGCGGTAAAGACCCACAATCCGTTTGCGGTAAACGACATTTTCTTCGCCAAGGAAACCGGGTTCGACATCAACAAGATGAACAATTACGGCAGCACGCTGGTCTGGGGCCATCCCCAGGCGCCGATGGGCACCCGCGGCGTGATTGAACTGATCGAGGAACTGGTGATCCGCGGCGGCGGTAAGGGCCTATTTACGGGCTGCGCCGCCGGCGACACCGGCATGGCCGTGGTGCTGGAAGTGACCAACGGCTAACCAAAGCCGTCATTCAGACAGCACAAAAGGTCCGGGACATGTTCCGGACCTTTTTACTTTCGGGAATTGGGGTGAATGTTGCTTAGAAGCCTTCGCGTTCGAGACGCTTGCGTTCCAGCTTGCGGGCCCGGCGAATGGCCTCCGCTTTCTCCCGGGCTTTCTTCTCCGACGGCTTCTCGTAAGAGCGCCGCAGTTTCATTTCCCGGAAAACACCCTCGCGCTGCATCTTCTTCTTCAGCGCCTTCAGGGCCTGGTCAACATTGTTATCGCGTACAGTTACATGCACGTTGGATCAACTCCTTCAAGTCGTTCGGTTTCGAAGAGTGCGCCTTCTATCACAGTCATTCGGCCTTGTGAAGGGCAGACCCGCATTTTTCTGCGGGTTTTGACGGATGGACGATGGAGCTGAAACCCGGCATATTGCCCCTATGGCTATCTTGAAAATCGCCAGAATGGGACATCCCGTGCTGCATCAAGTGGCGGAGCCGGTCGAAGACCCGTCCAGCCCGGACGTTGCCGTGATCGTCCGCGATATGCTGGAAACACTTGAAGATTCTGGGGGAATTGGCTTGGCCGCGCCGCAGGTGCACATTTCCAAGCGGATAGTATTGTTTTTTGTGCCGGAAAGCCGGGTGGACGAAGGTGAGGCGCTGGAAGCCACGGATTTGACTGTGATGATCAATCCTGTGATCGAACCGCAAGGCGAAGAGATGGACCTGGATTGGGAAGCTTGCCTATCGGTGCCCGAACTGATGGGCGCCGTGCCCCGTTACACCCATATCAAATACCGCTGGACTAATCTGGACGGCACCGAAGAGGAGCGGGAGGCCCGTGGCTTTCACGCCCGTGCGGTTCAGCACGAATGCGACCATTTGGACGGTATTCTCTATCCGATGCGCATGACCGATATGTCGCTTCTAGGGTTCTCCGAGGAAACCAACCGTAATCGAGAGATGATCATCAAAGGCAGCGACCGGGCCGGGGACGGTGACGATGAGTAATCTACAACGAGAGCGGGACGCGCTCTTACTGGTTACATTGTCGAACGTGGTGTTTGACGGTTGGACGGATAAGGCGCTGAAGGCCGGGGCCAAATCTCTGGGGCTCAACGCCGGCGACGTACGGGAGCTGTTTCCCAAAGGGCCGCTTGATCTGGCGAAACATTATTCCGACTATGCCGACCGGCAGATGCTTTTAGGTTTGATGGAGGCTGGGATCAGTGATCTGCCGGTGCGTGAACGGATCGCCGCAGCAATCCGTATCCGGCTTGAACAAAATGCCCCCCACCGGGAGGCGATCCGCAAGATGATGACGTTTTTATCCTTGCCGGGCCGGGCCGGCGTGGCGGCAAAGCTGACCTACGAGACGGTCAACACCATGTGGTACGCGGCCGGCGACAACGCGACCGATTTCAATTTCTATACGAAGCGCGCGCTCCTGACCGGGGTCTACATGTCAGCTATTCTGTACTGGCTGGCCGATGAGTCGGAGGGGGCTGAAGACACCTGGGCCTTTGTCGACCGGCGCATTCGGGATGTGATGGTTATCCCCAAGGTGCAAAAACGGTTGGGGCGCATTCTGCCCAGCCTTTCCGGGCTGGGACGGTTGGCGGCCGGCCGGGCCGGCCGCCCTTAAAACTCTCTATTCCTGAGACCGCGGGTCTTCAACGATCGCGGCGGTTTGATCGGCCCGGAACTGATCCAGGTTTGCCGCGATTTGGTCATCACCGATGGCCAGGATACTGGCCGCCAGGATCGCCGCGTTGACTGCGCCGGACCGGCCCACGGCCAGGGTGCCGACGGGGATGCCGGCGGGCATTTGTGACATGGCCAGAACCGCGTCTAAGCCTCCCATAACCTTGCCTTCCATGGGCACGCCAAGGACGGGGAGGGGGGTGATCGCTGCCGTGGCGCCCGGTAACGCGGCCGCCATGCCGGCGCCGCAGATCATCACCTTCAAGCCGGCGTCTTTCGCACCTTTTGCATATTCGGTCAGCCGGTCAGGCGTGCGGTGGGCGGAGATAACTCGGGCTTCATTGGGGATGCCGAGACTATCAAGCGTGTCTGCGGCGTGTTTCATAATCGGCCAATCTGACTGACTGCCCATGATGATTCCTACCAACGGTGTTGCGTCTGCCATGTCTATAATTTCCTCGGATTTGAGTGGCTTTCGGAAGCGCGCATTATAAAATCCGGACATCGCGAGACAAGATGGCTCGGCCGTTCGGGTCGGGATGTTTAGGCGATAATGTCAGGGAGAATATCGGCCTCGAGCGCCAGGATCTTGTCTTTAAGCGCTAATTTCTGCCGTTTTAACCGTTGCAGCAGCAATTGATCGTCGCCTTCTTCGGACAGCAAAGTGATCTTTTCATCGAGGGAACGATGCTCTGATTTTAGGGATTCAAGTTGTTCCTGTAACTCTTCAGTATCGCTCATGGGCCGAATCTTCTAGAATCGTCACAGCCAGTGTAACAGAAAACCGGCGGATGTGGACTCCTGGGGCCGGACCGTTCAAGGAATTACCTCGTGGCAGACAGTAAAAAGACGATCAAACGCCTTGGTGTTCTTACCAGCGGCGGCGACTGCGCGGGCTTAAATGCCGTTATTCGCGCTATCGCCTACAGGGCTATTCAGCACTACGATTGCGAGGTATTTGGCATTCAGGATGGCACCCATGGGCTGATGGACAGGCCAATCCGCTATGAGGAACTGGACCTACAGATGTTCTCCGGCACGCTCCTTAGGACCGGCGGCACCATTCTGGGAACGACCACCAAGGGCGATCCTTTCCACTACCCGATGCCCGATGGCAGTTTCAAGAACCGCTCGGACGAGATAGTCGAAGGTCTCCAAGAACTCGGATTGGATGGCCTGATCGGAATTGGCGGGGATGGCAGTTTGGACATCTTGCACCGGCTGATTAAGGACGCCGATATCCCTTTTATTGGCATACCGAAGACCATCGATAATGACGTGCCTAAAACCGAATTCGCGGTGGGGTTTTCTACGGCCGTCTCCATCGCGGTGGAGGCCTTGGACCGGTTGCAGCCGACCGCCGATAGTCACGATCGGATTATGATCCTAGAGGTCATGGGGCGGGATGCGGGGCATATCGCCCTAAACGCCGGCATTGCCGGAGGCGCCGATGTGATCCTCATCCCGGAGATCGAATATGATCTGAATATCATCGCAGACCATATCAAGTCTCTCCACGCCCGAGGCCGAAATCACGCCCTGATGGTTTGTTCGGAGGCGGCGCGCTCCAAGGAAGGCGAGGTGTTTCAGCAAACGGGCGCAGACGGGAAAAAGCGATATGGCGGCGTTGGGCATGTCTTGGGAAACAGGCTGGCGGAAATGACCGGAGAGGAAATTAGGGTCACCGTTCTGGGCCATGTCCAGCGGGGCGGTGTGCCGAGCGCTCAAGATCGAATTCTCGCATCCGCTTTCGGCGTGCGTGCCGTAGATATGATCATGAAGGGCGAAACCGCAAAAATGGTGGCTTGGCAACATAGGCAGGTCGTGGCGGTTGATCTGGAAGAGGTGGTCGCGCAGGCCCGGGAGGTTCGGCCGTCTGAAACCCTCGTCCAGACGGCGCGGGGCCTTGGCATTTGCCTGGGTGACTGAGGGAGCAGCCGCATTGTCTAATTCCAATGACTGGCCGGAAAGTCCGTTTTGGGATTTCTCCCTTGAGCTCTATGGGCGAGAGGGTGTTCCCGATATTTGCATTGATCTCCAGGACCGACTGGGCATCGACGTGAATATCCTTCTCTATTGCTGCTGGGCGGCGGCGTGTGGTGCGCCGATGCTGACGGAATCTGAGGTCCGGGCGTTGGATGCTGTGGTGCGGGACTGGCGGGAAGAGGTTGTGAAGCCGCTGCGCGCCGCCAGACGAGCCATGAAGGCAATGAACGCGACGGATGCCGCCGGTCACCGGGAGCGAATCAGGACTCAAGTAAAACGAAGCGAGCTTGAGGCCGAACGGCTACAGCAGCTTATGCTCGCTGCGGCAATGCCGTTTCCCGTCAAGGAGTCCGGGGAGTCTGGTGATGTCCGGAAGACGGCGCTGGCCAATATGGCCGCCTATCTGACTTTCCTTGGCGCGCCACCAGATGGCGCAGAAATAGAAAAATTATCCGAGATTTCAGCGTGTCTTTAAGACGCGTCTAATATCTTGGGAACGTTATCTGATTTCGCCCGGTGTGAGGCGAATGACAAATATTTCTTACCGACAAGACAATTTTTTTGCGCTGTACCCCTGGTAAAACGAATAGGGGAGGCATATCATTTTCAATAGGTGTTGAACCGAATATAAAGGGTACTCAATGACCGATCAGGAGCAGGTAGAAGAACTGAAGACCAAACATCATGATCTGGAAGAACAGATCGACCACGAAAATGCCCGCCCTAATCCCGACGATATGACGATCGCCGAGCTCAAGAAAGAGAAGCTCAAGATCAAAGACGAACTCGCTAGTATGGACGCGCTCTAACAAGAGCGCCGACGCCACATAACCCGTTGTATCTCGCCCGGGCGAGATCAGGGTCCTTCATTTAAATAGACGCGGCTTGATCGCGTAGGATGAATTTTTGAATTTTTCCGGTAGACGTTTTCGGCAGCGGGCCGAATACCACGTGCCGGGGACATTTAAAATGCGCTAGGTTATCCCGGCAGAAGTCAATAATCTCCTGCTCGGTGGTGCCGGCATCCGGGTCTTTTAACTCCACGAACGCGCACGGGGTTTCCCCCCATTTTTTATCGGCCTTGGCGACCACGGCCGCTGTCATCACGTTGGGATGACGGTAGAGCGCGCCTTCCACCTCGATCGACGAGATGTTCTCGCCGCCGGAAATGATGATATCCTTGGATCGGTCCTTCAGCTCAACATAGCCGTCGGGGTGTATGACCCCCAGATCACCACTATGGAACCAGCCCCCGGCAAATGCTTCGTTGGTGGCGTCCGGATTCTTGAGATAGCCCTTCATCACGTTATTGCCGCGGAACATCACCTCGCCGATGGTTTCCCCGTCGGTCGGCACCGGGTCCATGGTTTCCGGATCGATCACATTGAGCCCTTCGAGAACCGTATACTCCACCCCCTGGCGGGCCTTCATTGCCGCCTTATCGACGGGGTCCAGCGCTTCCCATTCGTCCTTCCAGGCGCAGAGCGTAGCGGGACCGTAGGTTTCCGTCAGGCCATAGACGTGGGTGACATGAAAGCCCGCTTCCTCCATCCCTTGTAGAACGGCGGGTGGCGGCGCCGCGCCGGCGGTCATCACATCAATCCGGTGGGAGAACTCCCGTTTTTCCTCGCTCTTGGCGTTGACGATCATACCCAGCACGATTGGCGCGCCGCAAAGATGATCCACCCCGTGTTCTTCTATGGCCTGATAGATAGCCCCGCCAGAAACCGCCCGCAGGCAGATATTGGTCCCGGCCATTGCGGCGATGGCCCAGGGGAAACACCAGCCATTGCAGTGAAACATGGGCAGAGTCCACAGGTAGACCGGGTGATGGGTCATGTTCCAGGCCAGCACATCGCCGACGGCGTTCAGATAGGCGCCCCGATGGTGATAAACCACGCCCTTGGGATTGCCAGTGGTGCCGGAGGTATAATTGAGTGAAATGGCGTCCCATTCACTGGCGGGGAGCATCCATTCAAAATCCGGATCGCCTTCCGCGATCAGCGCCTCATAGTCACATTCACCGATCCGCTCGCCGATCTCGCAGAGGACATCATCGATATCGATAACGATAGGATTTGCCTTGGCTGCCTCCAGCGCCGCTTTCATAGTGTCGGAAAACTCTCCATCGGTGATGACGGCTTTGGCTTCGCCATGATCCAGGATAAAGGCGATGGCCGCGGCATCAAGGCGCACATTAAGTGTGTTCAGCACCGCGCCGGTCATCGGCACACCGAAATGGGCTTCGTACATTTCCGGCGTGTTGGCGGCCATCAGGGCGACGGTGTCGCCTTTTTTGATCCCCCGCTGAGCGAGGGCCGAGGCGAGCCGGCGGGAGCGCGCATAGGTCTCCGCCCAGGTATAGCGCCGGTCCCCATGCACCACGGAAAGCCGCTCCGGAAAAACTTTGGCCGTCCGGGCGATAAAGCTCAGCGGTGAAAGGGGCGTGTAATTCGCCGGATTCTGATCCAGCCCGGTTTCGTAGATGCTGCCTTCAACCATGACCGTTCTCCTTTAAGCCGATGGTTATGAGCTCCTCCGCGTACAGCCGGGTCGGGGTTGGGCTTTCTTAGCTGTCGCTGGAGGGCGTGGTGGGCGACGGGCCAAACACATCCGCTGCCGTGGGAGCCGCTTCCTCTTCCTTGGGCGCCGGCGCTTTGGGCGGCATGTCCCCCCAGGGCGAGGCGGGTTCGGCCGGGGCCGCGGGTGAGGCTTCGGGCGTGGGCGGCAGGGGCTCCGCCGCCGGGGCGGGAGCCCGATCGGTGCCGGCTCGGGCACGGGCCAGGGCCACAACCTTCTCCAAGTCCTGGGCGTTGCACAGGCCCAGATAGACCGGGCTCTGCGGCTTGATATTCGGCATGTTGCGGTGGGTTTTGTCGCGCACGGAATTGATGGTCGGTTTGGTGGTGCCGATCAGGCGGCTGATTTGCGCGTCGCTGACTTCCGGATAGGTGCGCAGCAGCCAGGCAATGGCGTCGGGCCGGTCCTGGCGTTTGGAAATCGGGGTATAGCGTGCGCCTTTCTGACGGGCTTTGGGAAGTGGCACAGTCGGCTTGGATATCTCCAGCTGGGCGGACGGGTCCGCCTCACAGCGGGCCACTTCTTCCTTGGTGAGCTGACCATTTGACGTCGGGTCCAAGCCTTGCATGCCCGGCGCAACTTCGCCGTCGGCAATAGCCTGAACTTCCAGTGCATGGAGGCCGCAGAATTCCGAAATCTGATCAAACGTAAGAGCCGTGTTATCGACCAGCCAAACGGCGGTAGCCTTTGGCATAAGTGGTTGTGCCATCTCTTCTTTTCCCTAATTTCCTTGAGAAAGGTCAGCGGGCGCTATAACCCTGAATCTGGCGCAATTTATACCCCTGGCCGGGATTGGCGTCAAACTGTCAGCACCACTTTCCCGATATGGTTCCCTTCCTCCAGGATACGATGGCTTTCAGACGCTTTCGCCAGGGGCACGGTCGCGTGGATGATCGGTTTAATTTTGCCGGCCTCAAATAGGGGCCAGACCCACTCCTGCAGCGCCCGGGCAATCTTGCCTTTGAACTCGACGGGACGGACCCGCAGGGTCGATCCGGTAATGGTCTGCCGCTTGACCAACAGGGACGCCATGTTGATTTCGCCGGTGCGCCCGCCCAACAGCGCGATTAAGCAAATCCGGCCGTCCTCCGCCAGACAGGCGATATCCCGATTGACGTAGTCGCCGGCGACCATGTCCAGGATCACATCTGCGCCCTTGCCATCGGTGAACCCATTGACCTCTTCGACAAAATCCTGGGTCTTGTAATTGATGGCGAGCTTTGCCCCGAGGTCGAGACAGGCCTGGGCCTTCTCCTCGCTGCCGACGGTGACGATGACGTCGCTGCCCAGGTTGGACGCGATCATGACGGCGGTGGTGCCGATACCGCTGGATCCGCCATGAACCAAAAGCGTCTCTTCCGGTTTCAGGGTGCAACGGTCATAGACATTGGTCCAGACCGTAAAGAACGTTTCCGGGATCGCGGCAGCTTCGACCATGGAGAAACCTTTGGGGACCGGCAGCACCTGTGGGGCCGGGGCGACACAATATTCCGCATAACCGCCGCCGGCGACCAAAGCGGTCACTTCGTCCCCTTCTTTCCAGTCTCCAGCATTGCCGCCAACCATGACGACGGTGCCGGCCACTTCTAAACCGGGAATGTCGGTAACGCCGGCCGGTGGCGGATAATTGCCCAGCCGTTGGACAATGTCCGGACGGTTCACGCCTGCTGCTTCGACCTTGATCAGGACCTCACCATCCTTGGGGCCCGGCACTGGGCGTTCGGTTACTTGCAGGGCGTCCGGGTCTCCCGGTTCCGGGATATGGATGCAGGTCATGGATTGGGGAATGTCGGACATAGGCGCCTCCCAGGCTGATCACTTGGCGTTCAGAATGTGCTGTGTTTAATATGTGGAAACCGACGGGTAAAGCCACGACGCCAGGGGAGGCAAAAAATGGACATCGAAGAGCTCGAACCACGAAGACCAAAGCCGGAGCCGAAGAACCTGGAGGTCATGTCTATTGAAGCCCTCAACGAATATATCGAGGAACTGGAGGCGGAAATCGCCCGGGTCAAAGCCGAAATCGTGCTGAAAGAGAAAGCGCGGGAAGGGGCTGAATCCGTTTTCAAGAAGGTCTAAACGGGCCGTGAAACAGGCGGTTTGCCTACACGAATTCCGTTAAGTCATTGTTAATTCAACAAGTTTAGGGTTGTAGGTGATCGATGAGATCGGATGGCCTTTATGGCTGTCCGTCCTCTTTGACGCCTCCCTGTTAACTCGCGCCGCTTCAGCAATGAAGCGGCGTCTTTTTTTTGCGGTTCTTGGTGGTCCGAGATTGCAAATACAAACCTCGCACATCAAAGTACCGGGCGGGAGGATGCCGATGAGCAAGATTAACGTTAACGGATGGGATTTTGATTACACGCTGACCGGCGACGGACCGGATATCGTCTTTATTCACGGCGAAATCCACGGTTCGGCGTATTTCGAGCGTCAGGTTGCAGAGTTCTCCAAGAACTATCGGTGCCTGACCTATAACCGCCGCGGTCACAAAGGCACCGGTGCGCCCGAATACGGTTACTCTCTGGAAAACCAGCGCCGCGACCTGGAAGGACTGATCGACGAACTGGGAATTAAGAACCCGATCCTCGTGGCCGTCGCGTTCGGTGCGACCATCGCCGCCGACTATGCGATAAACCACCCCGATAAAGTCAGGGGTATTGTCTTGGTCGCCTGGAGCGAACTGCACGACGCCCGGAAATATTTCGACCGCTGGGCCTATGCTAGTGAACAAGTGGTGGCGGCTTACGAGGAGGGCGGACGCGATGGGATGCTGAATTACCTCCGCAGGGAAGCCGGGCACAGCATCTATTTCGTGATCAATCCGGATTCCCCGATCCGGGAAGAATGTATCCAGTGGTTCGGCAGCCACCCAATCGAGGAATACAGGCGCGGCATGTTGGAGTTCGCCTTGTCCGTGCCCGATCTCATCCCGCCGTTTTCCAAACTGGAGACGCCGGTGCTGGGCATCTGCGGTAGTGAGGACCCGTTCCAGGACGAACCGGAACGGCTGTCGGCGATGAAGAACTTCCACGAGGACCCGCCAATTGACGGCGCCGGCCGGTTTGTCCAGTGGGAGCGGGCCGAGGAATTTAACGCCAAGCTCAGCGTGTTTTTCGAATCACTTCCCTAATCCGAGGTTCAACCATGCGCATTGTCGACCTTAGTTTGCCCATCACCTCCAATATGGCCGGCCTGCCGGGCATTCCCGCCTATGAGGCCAATCCCAGCCGCTGCACCCCGCTGTCGGTTATGAGCGAGGCCCAGGCGGCGAGTTTAAAGACCAAGGGCGTGCAGGTGCCGGACGGTCCGGAAATGTCCAACCACATGCTCAGCAAGCTGGAGATCACTACCCATCTGGGCACCCATATCGACGCGCCGGTGCATATGCTGGAAGACACCTGGTCCATCGACGAGGTGCCGCTGGAAAGTCTGGTGAAGCCGGGCCGGATCATTCCGCTGACGGATATTCCGCCGGGCGGCATGGTGACCGCGGACGCGATCCTGAACACGGGTGTCGACTTCGACGAAAGTGTGATTCCGATCCTGCACACGGGCTGGACGGAAAAGACCTGGGGCACGCCCGAATTTTGGGACAACACGGTCTATATGCACCGGGACGCGGCGGAGCTGGTGGCCGAACGCAACGTCAGCGCGGTCGCCATTGATTTCTTTCCGGAATTTCCGTTTTGGCGCAGCGATGTTGAACGGCCCGACGGCCAACCCGCCGGCTATAACCACAAAATCCTGCTGGGCAACAAGACCATCATCATCCAGATGGTGACGAACGTGGGCGCCATCGGCGCGGACGCGTTTACCTTGTCCGCCGTGCCGTTGCGATTGCAGGGGCTGGACGGCTCCCCGGCCCGGGTATTTGCGTCTATCCCCTAGAAGTTCGGCATGATCGACGGCAGGCCGATGGCCAGGGCGGGGACCAGGAAGATCAAGCCCAGGATCACCAGGTCGGCGATCACAAACGGAATGACGCCGACGAAAATCTTGGAAAGATCCACGTCCGGGATCACTGATTTCACCGTAAACACATTGATGCCGATGGGCGGGGTGATGAGCCCTAGTTCCACCACGATGATCACGACGATGCCGAACCAGATCAGGTACATGTCCGGATCCAGGCCGGATAGTTCCGCCACCCCTTCGAGGGACGGCAGGAACACCGGGATAATGAGCAGCAGAATGCCGATGCTTTCAAAGATCATGCCCAGGATTACGCAAATGGCGCAGATCATCAGGGGTAGACCCCAGGGGCCAAGCTCGAAACTATCGGTGAAGTCGACCAGCTCGCTGGACAGGCCGGCAAAGTTCAGGAACTGGCCAAAGATCAACGCAGCGCCGCCGATGATAAAAATCCGGGCGGATACGACGACCGCGTCGCTGAACACTTCGATGTTTTCCTTGATGCTCCACATCCTGCCGCGGGAGAGCGCAAAGATAAACGCGCCGACACAACCCACAGCGCCGGCTTCCGTCGGTGTGAAAACGCCCAGATAAATGCCGCCCAGGACCAGACCGAATAGAACGATGATCGGCCAAGTCTTGGCTAGCGTGCGCCGCTTTTCCGCCCAGTCAACCGGATCGCCGGGAGGGCCCAGTTCCGGGTTAATGGTCACCCGGACGTAAATCGCCGCCAGGTAGGAAAGGGTCAGCAGGATACCCGGCACCACGCCGGCGATGAAAAGCGTGCCGATGTTGGTTTCTGTGACAATGCCGTAAATAATCATGGGCACGCTGGGCGGGATCATGATCCCGAGGGTGCCGCCGGCAGCTAGGGTGCCGGAAGCCAGCGAGTCCATATACTTGTATTTGCGCATGGGCGGCATGGCGACGCGGGACATCGTGGCCGCCGTCGCCAGGGAGCTGCCGCTGACCGCCGAGAACCCGGCGCAGGAGAGCACGGTCGCCATGGCGAGGCCGCCCCGGTACTTGCCGACCCAGGCGTAGCCCGCCTCGTACAATTCGTCGGAGATATTAGCCCGCTGGATCAATGTCCCCATGAGGATAAACAGCGGAATGACCGAGAGACCGAACAGGGTGGCGAAGTCGAAAATTTCCTGGCCCGACAGAATGATCGCGCCGTTGATATCTCCCCTGACCCACAAAAAGCCGACAAAGCCGACGGCCAGGGTGGCGTAGGCGAGGGGGATGCCGAGGAAGCTAAGGCCTAGAATTGCTGCAAAGCCGACGAGAGATTCAAACATTAGACGCCTCCCTCTTCATCGACGTTGGAAGCGACTTCACCATGACCCGGCAGCTTGTTCTTGATGGATCGGATGCACATCAACACCGCAAAAAAACAAAGAACCGAGGCGAGGCTACCCAACCACCACCAATTCCAGTGCCGGATTTCCGTGTCATTGCCCTGCTCGTACATGAAGAACGTATAGTTGGTGATGAGGTACGTGACCGCGATGATGCCCAGCAGGTTGGTCGATAGGCTGAGAATTTTGTAGTAGCGGGGGATGGTGCGGAGGAAAAACGGTTCCAGCAGCGTGACGACGATATGAGATCGCTCGCCGGAAACGATCACCAGCCCGCAGAAGACGACGGTGCCCAGCAGGAACTCGGTCATTTCGTTGCTGCCCAGGATCGGCTCACCTATCCAATAGCGTAGGTTCACGTCAATGAAGGTCAATAGCATCATGGTGGCCAAGGCGATGGTCGCCAGCCATTTGACGTATTTATGGATAATGTCTGTTAAGCCTACCATGTCGCCATCCCCTCAGGCGGTCGAGCCTAGCTGTAGATTAAAAGACGACACCGGAAAGTAAACCTAACCGGTGCCGTCCATTTTTATGACTTGGAATCCGGTCAGCTTGCCGGGTTCCCGAAGTGCCTACATACCGGCCACGACCTTGTCGTAGTCAGCCAGCACGGCCTTGCCGTCCACACCAATTTTGGCGGCGCGGGCGATCCAGGCCTCGACCTGTTTGGAAGCGGCTTTTTGCAGCGCCGCTTCGAACGCGGGGTCGGCCTTGTGTTCTTTCATGCCGGCCTTGGCGAGTTTCTTTTGGGCGACCACTTCGAAATCATCGCTGTCCTGACCAATCCGCTTGGCAATTTTGGCCCCGGACACGGACGTGATCTGTTGCTTCACGTTGCCGGGCAGCGCGTCCCATTTCTGCTTATTCACCATCCATTGGAAAGACGGCATCATAATGGAACGGCTGGTAAAGGTGCCGTGTTTCGGGAAGGTGGTGCCCGCAAAGTTCACCACGCCACCCCGGGTCGCGCCAATCAGGCCTTGAACCACCTTGGTTTGGGTGAATTCCGCCATCCGGGCGGCCGGTCCGGACACGTGATTAATGTCCATGGCTTTCATGGTGCGGGAGGATGTGCCCGCCAGAGCCCAGAGCTTCTGGCTCTTCAAATCCTCGACAGAATTGATGGGTTTGTCTTGGGCGGTAAAGAAATGGACACCGGAAAATTGGAACTGGGCCAGGACATGCACGTTGTCGTCGGCAAATTCGTTCTTGCCGGCAAAGTGCTTGTTCCAGGTTTCCATGAACGCGACGGAACCTTGGGCGCCGGTACCTTTATTGATGAACGGAAGGATACCAAAACCGGGGCCAACCGCGCGCTTGGCGGTAAAGGCGTGGAAGATAAAGGCGCAGTCATAGGTGCCGGCGGCGATGCCGTCGATCTGTTTGGGCGGCGGGGCGGCGTTGGCCGGCAGGAAGCGCGGTTTCACGGCGCCGTTAGTCGCCTTGGCGACATCCTTACCCCAGGCCTTCAAGCCCTTGTTCACAAAGTGCTTCGGGCCCGTAAAGACGTTGCAGACCCAGTTTTCGGCGGCATGGCCGGTGTTGGCGCTGGCGGCCAGGACAACCGCCGCACCGGCGGCGACTGCCGTTAGTTTTGACTTGAGCATAGACGAATTCCTCCCATGGAATGCTGTTGTAAGTTATTGAAATACGCGGTTAATGCAATGTAGCGCAAGCGGGGTCGCGCGGGCAAGTTTCCATCTAGAAAATTTCATAGGGTGGAATATTCTCGCTTTAAGGTAACGCTTTGATATTGAAGGAGAATTTTCTACTACCCCGAAATGATCTGGGCCGAACTCTTCAAATGTTGGAGATGACGTTTCGCCATTTCTTCATGACCGGCTTTATTCAGCGGCCAGACCAGAGACAGGCTGCCTGCTAGGCCGTTTTTGCCGAATAGCGGAAGGGCAATATCCATCGGTTCCTCGCCGTAGTCAGAACTGTCCGGCCAATAGCCGGAGGCCCGAACCGCATATCCGCGTGCTCTTGTTTCGTTCAGTTCATGATCCAGATGTCCGCTGGTAAGTGCAAAACGTTCTGCCGGAGAATCCATCCGCAAGATATGCGCGAGGTGATGTTGCCGGTCCTGCCGCGAAAGCGCGCTCAGTATCGCCCGTCCGGGAGAGGAAAAAATCAACGAGGGGCGAAATCCGACGACCATGGGGTCTACGCCGTTCGCCTGTTTTTGCCGTGTGGATTCGACGACCTCGAGGGTTCCCGTGGCAACCAATAGTGTGAGGTCACAGGGTAGCCCGGTGGCTCGGCTCAGGCGCACCATTTCCGGTCCGGCGGAACGGCCATAATCGACGGCGTTGTGGCTCTCTGGCTCCTCGCGGCGTTGACGTTCTGTCGCCAAATATTTCCCGTCGTTCAATCGTCGATGCACCCATCCTCGTTCGCCCATTGTTTTTAAGAGACGTAAAAGCGTCGCCTTCGGCAGGTCTGTTTGTTTCGCTAGTTCGGCGAGAGATAGTGCGCCAGCCTCGGACAATTGCTCAAGAACGGATAATCCTCGATCAAGGGATTGAATGCTTTTAACCATGCATAATCGTTTCACATTGTGAAACATTCGTCTAGTAGCGAACGGAACGCCGTTTTAAAATTTACCGCATGTGACGAGGAGATACGGCATGGCTGATTTGTTTGATAACCCGGTGGGACTGGATGGATTCGAATTCGTTGAGTTCGCAGCGCCCGAACCCGCAAAGCTGGAACAGGTATTTGAAAGCCTGGGGTTTGTCCGGTTGGCGGAGCACAGATCCAAAAACGTGAGCCTTTATCGGCAGGGACATATCAACTTCATCGTCAATCGGGAAGATCGCAGTCTGGCGGATTACTTTGCCGAAGAACATGGGCCGTCGGCCTGTGGCATGGCCTTTCGGGTGCGGGATGCCCATGCGGCGTACAAGCACTTGATGGAGAAGGGCGCGCAACCGATCGACATCCCGACAGGGCCGATGGAGCTGCGGTTACCGGCTATTAAAGGCATCGGCGGTGCGCCCATCTATTTGATTGACCGATACGACGACGAGTCCAGTATCTATGACATCGATTTCAAATACGCGGATGGTAGTGATCAACACCCCGCCGGCGCCGGCCTGTTGGAGATTGATCACCTGACCCACAATGTATATCGGGGCCGAATGGCCTTTTGGGCCGAGTATTATGAGCGGCTGTTCAATTTCCGGGAAATCCGTTTTTTCGACATTAAGGGCGAATACACGGGACTCACGTCCAAGGCGATGACGGCGCCGGACGGCAAGATCCGGATTCCCCTGAATGAAGAGGCGGCGGGCAGTGAAGGGCAGATTGAGGAATTCTTGATGGCTTTTAATGGGGAAGGCATTCAGCACATCGCACTGTCCACAGAAGATATTTACGGCACCGTGGATCAACTTCGGTCCAATGGCATTGAGTTCATGTCACCACCGCCCGATACCTATTACGAGATGCTGGAAGAGCGTTTGCCTGGTCATGGTGAACCGGTGAAAGATATGCAATCCCGCGGCATATTGGTCGATGGCAGTACGGCGGAAGGTGATCCCCGCATTCTCTTGCAAATCTTTACGGACACCCTCTTGGGGCCGGTATTCTTTGAAATCATCCAACGAAAAAAAGATGAAGGCTTCGGCGAAGGAAACTTTCAGGCGCTGTTCGATTCCATCGAAAGGGACCAGGTTGCTCATGGCGTGGTTGGAGGCGGGGATTAAGCCGTTTTATGCCCGTTTATCTACCAAAATAATTTGTAGATTAAACATTGTAAAAACACGTGCTAATTTTTCAACTTCCACTATACTGCGCACCATCGTTCTGCAGGTTCGGAAGTAAACCATTTAACTTGGCGTCGTTTCTCGCATCTGTATCCACCGTTTGAGTGATCGAGCGATAAGACACAGTAGACTGATATTTGGAGTAAACATGCAAGGTACAGTTAAGTGGTTCAATCCGACCAAAGGATACGGATTTATTGAACCGGCCGAAGGCGACAAAGATGTCTTCGTGCACATCTCGGCCGTTGAAAAAGCCGGGCTACAATCGCTTAGTGAAGGACAAAAGGTCGAATTCGAATTGGTGCCTGGCCGCGATGGCCGGACTGCCGCGGACAATCTTTCCGTCGTCGAATAAGCCTGTTTCCCGTCATCGCTGAGTTGGTGAACCGCTGGAGTGTATCCGGCGGTCGCTATCTTTTTGCGTTTTGATAGAGAAGCCAGACATAGAATAAAAAAAAACGGGGGCCATTTGGCCCCCGTTTCTTGTTCTCGGGATGAGGCTTAACGCTTCATCTTGCACTGATCGCGAACACTGGACTTGGAGTCCGTCACCACGACGCCGCGATTTTGGACGGTCCAGGAACCGTCGGCGGCCTTGATAACTTCGCGGGCATAGAAGTCTTGGATCGGATAGTGGTTGAAGTCGTATTTGAACTTGCCACGAACAGCGGCGAAGTCAGCCTTCTCCAGCGCGGCGCGCATTTGATCCATCTTGGACAAATCGCCGTTGACCGCATCCAGACCCGACTTGATCAGCATGATGGTCTCGTAAGCTTGTGCAGCGAAGTGAGACGGAAGTTGTTTATGTTTCTTCTTGTAGTCCGCCACGAACTTTTTGTTGGCGGCATTTGGCAGGTCCGGCGACCATTGGTTGGTCTGGTAGGTGCCGACAACGTTCGTACCGTTCTTTTGGAAGATCGGCAGGTTCGCCATATCGATGGAGAACACGTGATAGAGCGGCGTCGTCTTGTTCATGCCGGCCTGATCATACTGGAGGAAAAACTTGGGTCCCCAGGCGCCGGGATAAAAGACCACGACCGCGTCCGGCTTTGCAGCCTTGACCTTGGTAATTTCAGCGGACCAATCCTTGTGGCTCGTCGGGACCAGTTCGCGGCCGACAACCTTACCCTTGTAGGTGCTTTCGATCCCGCCGACGACCTGCTTACCCGCCGCGTAGTTGAGGGACAGGATGTAGAGGTTTTTGACGCCGCGTTTGTTAAGGAACTCGCCCATGGCGGCGGCGTTCTGGCTGTTGTCCCAGGACACATTAAAGAAGTTCTTGTGGCAACGTTTGCCGGCAAAATCTGTATGACCAGCGTTGGCGCTGAACATAAATTTGTTGGCGCGGAGAGCCACCGGCGCGGACGCGTTCAAAACGTGCGACCAGATGTAGCCGGCCATGATGTCCACCTTGTCGGACTTGATCAGCTTTTCGGTTTTCTGTTTGCCGATATTTGGCTTCAGCCCGTCATCTTCATAAATGATGCTGACTTTTTTGCCGCCCATTGTGCTGTTGATGTGATCCAGCGC
>CAZSXT010000001.1:105374-374516 GCA_964611435.1 uncultured Rhodospirillaceae bacterium
GGCCAGATACGTTCGCCGATGCTGGGACTGCCCGGTGCATGCGCCGTGTAGTTCACCACCTTGTTAGTCCATTCGCCGTCGGTAAAGGCCAACGACTCGTGGCCCATGAAATTATCATGGTGCGCTTGGGCCGAGACAAATTCGTACAGGATCACGTGTTTCACCCAGCCCGCAACGGTTACCAGTTTTCGGGCTGCGACGGCGCCCTCCATCCGGGCGATGGCCGGCAGCCGGTAGTCTGCGTACCAATCGATCAGATCAAATTCTTCTTCCACGCTCCGTACGCGGAAATGACCGAGCTGGATAAACGGCGCCGGTGTTGAGCTGGGCGCGCGCTGGTCCAGAGCCGGACCGTTTACACGCGCCTGTTCCGTGGTCACCACCTTCCGGCGGCCCTGCTGTAGGGCGAGCATCTGTTGCGTTTCCGGCGAGGTTTCATCGATCTTGTCGAAGTTGGGCTGAAAGAAAACATGCGGGCTGCCGGCGCCCACCATCATCGCGTATTCGGAGCCCTGGGGAATTTCGTCCATATCCGGCGGCCGGCCGACGACCGTGGAGAGCTTCTTTACCATCTCGTCGGTCTTGATGATCTTGTAGTGGGCGGTCCAGAGAATTCCGGGGCGGGACAAGACCTCCGGCAGGTAGGTGCCATGCAGCCAATTCAGGTAGTCATCCCGGTCTTCGTCCTTCAGGTCGTACCAAACGATGCGGATGCTTTCATCCATGACAATTTCCTCAAATTTTTTTTCGCAGCCGGTCAAAACCGATTCTTAAACAGCTTCATTCCGATCCAGGAAAGTTTAGAATGATTCTTCTAAATAAGATCGAAAATTTGGATTGTTCAATTCATTTCATGGGTTGCCCTGTTGATACTACTTAGATACATTCCCTTGCGCTTGGATAAAAACGGGCGAGTTTAACAGGGAATGCTCTTGTGGGGCCGTCGGAAATGACGGCCCCATTTTTAATGGCCGGCCGCTATTGGGGCTGGTCTGAAATCCCGTAATCTCAAAATTTAAATGATTGGTCTCGCTGCGGAAGCGCCGCAAAAGAAAACTAGGCGGCGGCCTGACCGTCTTCCTGCCACACGGCCTCGAATAGCGCGATCGGGTCTTCAAAACCCTTCATTTCACGGGTCCCGCGATTGACGAATTTATAGGCTTTGCCGGCGCAGATGCCTTTCACGGTTTCCGACACTAGGATCTGATAGTTGGTCGCCTTATCGACGATCCGTGCGGAAAGCTGGACCGTGGTGCCGAACAAGTCGTCTTCCTCGACGATCGGCTCGCCAGCGTTGATGCCGATTTTCACGCCCAAGGGCACAGCCGGATTGGTGGCGTTGCTTTCGGCCACCTTGCGTTGAATGTAGATGGACGCGCCGACCGAATTGGCGACGTTCGAAAACGACGCCATGATCCCGTCGCCGGTATGTTTCACTTCCTTGCCGTGATAGGTGGTCAGGGCCGCCCGGACGATGCGGTTGTGGGTGCGCACGACTTCCTGGGCGGCCGCGTCACCATGGTTTTGCGTCATGGCCGTGGAACCGACAATATCGGTAAAGAGCACCGCAACGGTGCCGGAGGATGTCCCGGTTGCACCGCCGCCTTCACCACCTTTAGTGTTCCAGGAGTCCAGCGCGGTTTCCAATTTCTTTGCGGCATTCCCGTCGCCCGAAATTTGCAGGTTCATGGCCTCGCGACCGGCCTCAATCATATTCAGATATTTGGGATTGCCGAGGTACGAGGAGAACTCGGCAGCAAACTTCTTCGCTTGTTCCGATTTGGTGCCGACCGCGCCGACACTATCAACCATGATTTGTTCGACCTCATCATCGCTGAGGTTTTCGGTCGAGCCCATAGCTTCACAAGCGCCCGCAATATAGAGGTTCACACCAAACTTGTTGAACGAGTCCAGTTTGGGACGGGTTTGCTGTACTTCCTGTAGTCCGCGGCTCAGGAAGTTCATCACCGTCGCCCGTTGCTTTTCACCTTGGACCGAGAGCTTGCCGCCCACCGGTTCGGGTTCACTAACCGGCTCGTCCTCCTCCATTTCCTCGAGTTCTTCAGAAGCGGCCAGGACGGCATCGAAATCATCCACGATTTCCGCTTCTCGCTCCTCCTCAAGGGCTCGCCTGGCTTGCTGACGGCGGAGGGCCGCCTCTTGTTCAGGGGTCAGCTTCTTTGGTTGCAGCGCTTCTTTCCACAGGTTCTTTTCCTGTTGCTCAAAGCGCTTCACATGCACTTCGCCGGAAAGTTCCTCTTTACTGATGAAGGCGTATGCGGAAGCGGATATGCTCACGATGAAGCCGACAAGGAATACCATGAACAGGACATCGGAATAGTTGTTACGGCCGATGGCGCCCTTCAAGATGGGCAATTCTTCAATGGAAAGGGCCACAACCCAGGTGAGCATGGCGGCAATCATGAAGCTGGCCAGGGACAAAAATCCCAGCTTCGTAAACAGGCCTTTTTTGACCTTCTTCTCGGTGGTTACTTGTCCCTTGGCTTGGGCCATGGTCACGAACTGTCCCGTTTAATCTACTCCACACAAAAGTATCCGGGCTTTTGTCAACGCGTCGTTCCCTAGAGGGGAGACGGGCAATTCTGAAAGTCCGGACAAATACATACCAATTAGTGGATTAAACTAGTCTCTCTTATAAAAATTTTCAATTCTCGGATTTCAACGATACACAGCAAAAACGCGGGCTACTCAGTCCCGCGTTTTGTCCATAAAACTCAGAATTTAAAGATTTATTACAATGGGTTAGCTCTTTAGTCCCAAATTCTGGAACCGCTTGTTGAACTTGGCGACCTGACCGCCGCTGTCCACCAGCCTGTGTTCGCCGGTCCATGCGGGATGAGACTTGGAATCGATATCGAGTTTCATCGTATCGCCGGCCTGGCCCCAGGTGGAGCGGGTTTTAAACTCCGAACCGTCCGTCATAACCACGGTAATTTCGTGGTATTCCGGGTGAATATCGCTTTTCATATTAACGTCTCCTGCGAATCGAGGCGCTTATATACATAAAGGCCGTGTCCGGTGCAAGGGATAGAAGTCTATTCGGGGACGGATTTTCGGACCAGCCTGTACGCCAGGATCAGCACCACAACCATCAAGATGGCGCCAGCAAAAAATGGCCAGTCCTTGCCTAGCCAGGCGAACAAGAAGCCCGCACATGCCGGGCCGAAGACGCGCGCAAGTGTGGAAGCGGATCGTCCTGCGCCCATGATGGCGCCCTGGTCGGCGGCGGATACCTGCAGTGACAATTGACTGGTCAGCGCGGGAGAGCAAATGCTGAAACCGTATGTCGTAACTGCCATGGCGATAAGTAGCAGGGGCAGATTGTCCGAAAACGGAATGATCAACAGACCAATGCCAAGCGCGATAAATCCATGCCGGATCATGGCGGGCTCGCCCATCCGCCGGGACATGGGGCCGATCAGCGAACCTTGGATGATCGCGCTGATGATGCCGGAATAGGCAAACACGTAACCGTTCTGCTCCACCCCCCAGCCCAACGTGCGCTCCGTCCAGAGGGCAAAAGTCGCTTCCAATCCGGCAAACACGAATATCGCCATAAATGTCAGGACAAGGGTCAGCCGGATATCCGGCCGGACCATTGTCTGGAAAAATTGCCGCCAGCGGTCGCCGGTGGTCATGATCGAAAGCGCGGCGCGGACCTCTGCCGAAAGAGATTCCTTGAGAATAAGCAATGCCAGTATGAACGCTGCGGCCGAAAATCCTGCCGCCGCATAGGAAGGCAGCGCAAAGTTTGTGTTGGCCGGGTCACTGCCGGCCAGAAGCCCGCCGATCGCCGGACCCGCGATAAAGCCGACGCCGAATGCCGCGCCGATCAGGCCCATGCCTTTGGATCGATTTTTCTCGTCGGTGACGTCCGCCACGTAGGCGAAGGCGGTGGATATGCTGCCGGCCATGATGCCGCCCCACGCGCGCGCTAAATACAGCGACGCCAGACTGTCCGCGTAGGCGAGCCAAAGATAGGCAACCACGGTACCGGCCAGACTGATCAACAGCACCGGCCGCCTGCCATAACGGTCGCTGAGGCCACCCCAGATCGGGGCGGTCACGAACTGGGCCAGGGAATAAACCGCCATCAAGAGAGTCACTTGATCCGGTGTCGCGCCGAAATATTCGCCATAAAACGGGAGCAACGGAATGATGATGCCGAAGCCGACCAGATTGATGAACACAATGAGGAACAGAATGAACATATGAGGCCGGTGGTTGGCGTTGTGCCGAAGGCTAACGCTGGGTGAGCTTCAATTCGATCCGGCGATTGCGGCTGTGGGCAACAGCCGTATCCCGAGGGTCCACGGGTTGATACTCGCCAAATCCGGTGGCTGCAAGATTTGTCGGCGGGATGCCCTTTTCAATGAGAAACCTGACGACGGAAATTGCCCGCGCGGTGGACAGTTCCCAGTTGGAGGGAAACCGCGCGGTCTGGATGGGGACCTGATCCGTATGCCCGTCCACCCGAAGTATCCAGTCGATATTGTTTGGAATTTTGCTGGATATCTCGATAAGCGTCCCGGCAAGCTGCTCGATCTGTTTTTTCCCTTCCTTGCCGAGATCAGCGGAGCCGGTGGTGAACAAGACTTCCGACTGAAAAACGAAACGGTCACCGGAAATGCGTATACCTTTTTGGTTGCCGAGAAGCTCCCGAAGTTTGCCAAAGAACTCGGACCGGTACTTGGAGAGTTCCTGGACCTTACTCGCCAGGGCGGCATTCAATCGCTTGCCCAGATTGGCGATACGAACCCGCTGTTTTTGTGCGACTTGTTCGGACGCTTCCAGTGTGGCCGCGATCTGCGAGATTTGTTTGCGTAGGGCGGCTATCTGCCTGTTTAACAATGCGACCCGCGCGCGCGCGGTTTGAGAGAGCCGCCGTTCGGTAATGATGCGTTCGTCTTTCTGGGAGACTTGCCCGAGAAGATTTCGAACTTTGCCTTCCAGGTCTTCCCTGAGCGCCTTCAGCGCCTCGATGTCATCGGTCAGGGCGGCAATTTGTGCGAGCTGCGTCTCGATCTTCTTTTTGTCTGTTTCAATACTAGAGAGGGACTGCGCCAGGTCCTGTCTGAACTTCTCCGCCTGCGCCTTGAATTGTTGCGCCTGCTCTTCCGCCGTTTCAGCGCGGAGCGTCAGGTCCTTAATCTGCTGATCAAGATCATCCCGCGCCGAAATAGAAGCAGACAATTCGTCGGACAGTTGCGTGATGTTGGCGCGCAGGTCTTCATTGGCCTGACGTTCCAATGCCAACAGGTCCGCCAGTTCAGTGACTTGGCCACGCAGCCGGTCCAGGGCCTGATCCCGCCCGGACAGCGCCTCGTTCAAAAAGAACTGCGCGATGACGAAGATCATCAACAGAAAGATGATAACCATCAGCAGAGTCGCCAAGGCATCGACGAAGCCCGGCCATATGTCGGTGCGATGTTGGTTGCGGCGCGCCAAATAGGCCACGGTAGCGTTTCCTAACTCTAATCGCCTTTGGAACTGGCGGCGATCGTGCGGGCGAGCAGTTTGATTTCGCTCCGCACTTGTTGGATCAAATCATCCCGTCCGGCGCTCAGTTCTTCCAGCAGCCGCGCGACATAAACATCCAAGTTTCGGATGTGCGTCTGTGTCGCTTCGTCCATTCCGCCGCCTTTCAGGCCGTCACCGGCAAGCCGCTCCAGGGTGTTTTTCAACTCGGTTTGGTTTTCCGCCAATTTCACCAGAAAATTCTGCTCGGCCCGCATTTGATCGCCGAGAGAGCCCAAGTGCTCCGTCAGCTTAACCAGACTTTGGTTGCTGGCGATGTTGCTTTCCTGCCCACGCGCCAGAGTGCGCTGTAAGTTTTCAAGGCTCTCAGCTGTTTGCTCAAGCAACGCCTGAACATAGGCGGGGACCGATTGATCCCCTTCGGCGGTCAATCCGCCGGACGACAGCCGGGTAAGACTGGACAGCCATTCCTCCAAATCATTGTAAAACCGGTTCTGCGCCTGACTCGCCTGAAGGTCCAGAAAGCCCAAGACCAAGGAGCCGGCCAAACCGAATAGGGACGATGAAAACGCGGTGCCCATGCCATCCAACGGCGCGGCCAGGCCTTCTTTTAAACCGGCAAAAACCGCGGCGAAATCACTGCCGCTAACCGTTAAACCTTCAATCACGTCGCGGATGGACCCGACGGTTTCCAGCAACCCCCAGAACGTGCCGAGCAATCCTAGGAAAATCAGCAATCCGATCGTGTAACGGGACAGGTCGCGGGATTCATCCAAGCGCGAGGCAATCCCATCCAGTAGGGATCTCATGGAAAGCGTAGACAGGCTCAGGCTGTCCTTGCGCTCTCCCAGCATAGTCGCCATCGGCGCCAGAAGCTTCGGCGGTTTTATGCCAGAGAGGGCGGGGGAGTTCTTGCGGAAATTCTCGATCCACGCCACTTCCGGATTAAGGGAGAGCACCTGCCGAAAATTATAGATGATCCCCAACAGCAACACGCCGACGATCAAACCGTTTAGGCCGATGTTTGCTTCGAACGAGTGTTGTAACGGGGCAAACAGGAACAGGCACAGCAGCCCGACCACAAGGACGAACAGCGCCATTCGGATCAGCGTGCGCCGGGGTGAGGTCACTTTGGGTCTCCTTTCTTCCCCTGGTCGATGTTGGCCGTTTGGTTTCCGGACTCAGCCCGTTCCCTCAAATCACCGGGACGGCGATGCGAGGGCGGGCCGGGTTTTCGTCATTAATTGCCGATAACGCGCAGATCGACGCGGCTCGGTTGACCGTCGGGCACCTGGTTGCCTAGGGCCCGGACGTCGATGCGGGTACTCTTAACGCCTTTATTGATCAGATAATAGCGGACCGCCAAAGCGCGGGACAGCGAAAGACGTCGCGCCTTGCTCGACGACATGTTGGGTTCACCTGCATAGGCCAGTAATTGCATTCGGGCTTCCGGCTGCGCTTTTAGCTGGGCGGCGACGCCATCAAGCTGTCTCTGCGAAGCGCTGCTCAGCCTCGACGTGCCGGCGGCAAAGGCCACATTTTGTGAGGCGACCGGTTCACGCGATGCGGTTTCCGTGGCGGGCGCGGCGAGCTTTTCCGGTACCGGTGCGGCCTTTGGAACAGCTGGCGGTGGAGGCGGCGCCTTCACGGCCGGGGCGCTCGGCGGGGAGACCGCGGGCGGCGGGGGCGGCGCCTTGGAGATCTCCACTTCGGGTTTGGGCTGTGCCGGCGGGGTGGGGGCAACGGGTGGCTTCGGCGTTAATTTAGTGACCGGCTTCTGGGCCACCGGCGTCTTCGGTGCTGACTTCAGTTTTGGCCGAGGCTTGCTCGGTGCGCGGCGTGTCGTGGGTTTCCTCTTTCCCCACTCGCTCGGCGGAATGAGTTTCACTTGCGGCAAATTCGCCTCATTGGCCTGATCAGCGCTCGGTGGGCCGCTATACAGCAGTCTGGACCGGGGCGCGCGCCCGGGAGGATCCAAGAGGTTGCCCCGCAGGCTGGGCAACATGATGCCGCCGCCGCTGCTCTTCGGGGCAGGGCCGAAGCCGCCGTTTTCGAGAACGCTCATATCAACCAGCACTTCGTTGCCGGCATCCCAAGGGCGGAGTTGTGCGTCAGCAGTGACCGGCGCCAGTGCGGCCGGAGCGGCCAACAGCGCGGCAAAAAAGAGCTTGTGGAAGGCGTGGTTCCGCGTTTCTCGTGTGCCCGTCATATTGAGCATCCCCTCAAAGGTCCCAAACGAATAATTCTCGCCGCTTTGGGCGAGATTCCCATGGTCGCAACATAACCAAGCGCCGCGTTTCAGACAACAGGCTAGGTCTTTTTCCCGGGTCAGGCTGTGGCGATTGCCGGGAGAGGAAAGGGAGTTTGTGTGGCAAGAATATGGCGAATGCGGGGTTTTATTTGCCGGCCTTGCGGACCAATTCGCGAAGCGGCTGATGAAGTTCTGGCGTAGCGGCAATGATAGAGCCGGCTTCCAGCATTTTGTCTCGGCCGGTCAAATCACTGACAAGGCCGCCAGCTTCGCGCACCAATATGATTCCTGCCGCCATGTCCCACGGATGGAGCCCCCGTTCCCAAAAGCCATCGAAACGTCCGGCGGCAACGTATGCCAGGTCAAGAGCCGCGCTGCCGAACCGCCGAATGCCCGCCGATTCGGCCATAACCGACTGCATCTCCGCCAGAAACGCCGTGTGATCGTCTTCGGTGCCGCGGCCCTTGAACGGGATACCGGTGGCGAAAATGGAGTCCTGCGGGTTGGTGCGGGAGGAAACCCGCATCCGGCGGTCGTTGAGATAAGCGCCCTGGCCTTTCTCTGCCGTGAACATCTGTTCATTGATTGGATCGAAGATGATCCCGGCGGTGATTTCGCCGAGCTCTTCCAGGGCGATGCAAATGGCGAAGTGCGCGATACCGTGCAGAAAGTTTGTGGTGCCGTCGATCGGGTCGATGATCCAGCGGCGGTCGGGGTCTTCACCGGGTTCTTCGCCGCCTTCCTCCATCAGGAAACCGTAATCTGGGCGTGCATGGGATAATTCTTCCCGAAGAATCTTCTCGGTGCGAATATCGGCGGCGGAGACAAAATCCGCCGGCCCCTTGCGGGAGACCTGCAAATTATCCACCTCGCCATAGTCGCGCTTAAGCCGCTGCCCGGCCTTGCGGGCGGCGTTGATCATAACGGTGATGATGGCCGAATGTCGGGCCATGGTTAAAGTCTCCTGGCGGCCCGGTGCGGCTTAGTCTTTGGCCCGCTCGACATAGGACCCGTCTTCGGTGGAGATGACGATCCGGGTGCCGGTTTCAATGTGCGGCGGGACCATGGTCTTCACGCCGTTGTCGAGGACCGCCGGTTTATAGGACGAGGCGGCAGTCTGCCCTTTCACCACGGCGTCGGCTTCCACGACTTCAAATGTAGCGTGCGGCGGCAGTTGGACGCCGATGGGCTCTTCCTCGAAGGTTTCAATGATGACCTGCATGCCATCCTGCAGATAGGCGACCTGGGTCTCACCTACATCCTCCGTGCTCATGGCAATCTGGTCGTAGGTCTCATTGTTCATAAAAGTATGCATATCGCCGTCGCTGAACAGATACTGGTAGTCGTTCTGCTCCAGCCGTGCGCGCTCCACCGTTTCAGAGGCCCGGAACCGTTCGTTCAGCTTGGTGCCGTCGCGGATATCCTTCAATTCCACCTGCAGATAGGCGCCGCCCTTGCCGGGCTGGGTGTGCTGAATTTTGATGGCCCGCCAGAGCCGATTCTGATGTTCGATGACCATACCGGGGCGGACGGCGTTTCCGTTGATCTTCATGGCTTTCTCTTCCGAAAATCTTGTTCAAATTCGATGCCCAATGAGGGCGGGCGCGATACCTATCAGGTTCCCCCAGCGGGGGCAATGACTTGGCGCGTCGCCTTATCCGGCCGAGGCTTCGGCGATCACCCGATTGAACTCTTTGACGGCGGCGGCTGGGCCATCAGCATGATCCCAGACGGCAGAGACCACGGCGAGGAAATCCGCGCCGGCGCGGACCAGTTCGCCACAGTTCGCCGGCGTGATGCCGCCGATGGCGACACAGGGGACGGTGGTGAACCGGCTCCAAGCCTCCAGAATGTCCGGCGAGGTCTTGCCCTTGGCGTCTTTGGTGGCGGTGGGGAAGAAGGCGCCGAAAGCGACATAGTCCGCGCCATTGTCCGCGGCCTCCATCGCCAGGTGCCGGGAATCGTGACAGGTCACCCCGACAATGGCGTCATCGCCGACGATCCGTCGGGCGTCTTCGTAGCTCGCATCTTCCTGACCCACGTGCACGCCATCACAGCCGGCTTCAACCGCCAGATCCGGGGCATCGTTCATGAGGAACGCGACGTCACGGGATTGGGTGAGGGGGCAAAGGATTTCGGCCGCACGCAGAATGTCATCGGCGCTGCAGTCTTTGAGGCGAAGCTGCACGCTGGCCACATCGCCGGCGTCCAGCGCGGCGGCCAGATGATCGGCGAACGCCGACACATCCGGCAGGCGCGGCGGGGTGATCAGATAAAGTCTGCAGGCGTTATCGTTCATGGGCTTTCGATAGGTTTTGCCGGCGGCTTCTGCAAGCGGTTTTCACCCGCCCGGTTGACCCGGTCCCCGGTCTAAACTAAGTCCAAGGAATTGGAATCAGAAAACCCCAAGGAGATACATCATGTCCGCCGCCATTAATATCAGCCGGGTCGATCACTATGGTCTCCGCGTGACCGACGTGGAGAAGGCCAAAGCGTTCTACAAGGTCCTGGGGTTCGAGCTGTTTCATGAAGTCGATTTCGACGCGGTGGTTATCCTGAAAAACGCCAATGACGTGGAGATCAATTTGATCGTCAACGGCGTCGATCTGACCGAAGGCAAGAACATTCTGATGGATGTACCGGAGAAGCATCCCGGCTATACCCACATCGCGCTTAGGGTGGAGTCAATCCTGGATACGCTCTCGGTCCTGGAAGAAAACAACATCGCCATTTCTCAGGGCCCGGTCACCTTTGGCGGCGACGGGCATGTGTCGGTGTTCGTGCGCGACCCGGACCGCAACGTGGTCGAACTGCGTGGCCGCAAACAGGATGAAGAGGATATTCCCGGCCTGGTATTCTACGATCCCGAGGGGTGAGGAAGGCGAAACGGGCCTCTGGCCTCTGCATAGACACTCCATTGCATTGGAAATTCAATGGAGGGTAAAATGAGCACCATGGTTTCAGAACTATATGACGCCTTAAAAGAAGCCGGCGCGTCTGAGGGCAAGGCCCAGGCGGCGGCGATCGCTATTGCCGACTATGACAAGCGGTTCGCGATCATTCACTCGGATCTACTGCTTCTTAAATGGATGGTTGGTTTCAACCTAGCCTTTTCCACAGCAATCGCCTCGAAGCTTTTCCTCTAAGCCTCGTTTCCTGATCCACTGCCCGAAATAAGGTCTCGCTTAGAGAAGCGAGCCCATTTTCGTGGCGGTATCAATCATCCGGTTGGAGAAGCCCCATTCATTGTCGTACCAGCTCAGCACGCGGACGAACTGGCCCTCGATCACCTGGGTTTCCGGTGTATCGAAGATAGAGCTGTGCGGATTGTGATTGAAATCCGTTGAGACCAGCGGGGCGCTGTTGACGCCCAGGATGCCTTTGAGTTCGCCGGCGGCGGCTGTTTCGACCGCTTCGTTCACCGCGTCGACCGATGTTTCCTTGGACGGTACGAACTTGAAGTCGATGACCGACACGTTCGGCGTCGGCACCCGGATGGAGGTGCCGTCCAGTTTGCCGTTGAGTTCCGGCAGCACCAGACCGACCGCACGGGCGGCGCCGGTCGAGGTCGGGATCATGGAAACAGAGGCGGCGCGGGCGCGATGCAGGTCGCTGTGCAATGTGTCCACTGTACGCTGATCACCGGTGAAGGAGTGAATGGTGGTCATGAACCCGCGCTCAATCCCGAACGCGTTGTGCATGACATAGGCCACCGGGGCCAGGCAGTTGGTGGTGCAGGACGCGTTGGAGACCACGGTGTGGTCCGCCGTCAATTGATCGGAGTTCACGCCGTAGACGATCGTCATGTCCGCGCCGGAAGCCGGGGCGGAAATCAGCACCCGCTTGGCGCCGGCGTCAAGGTGGGCCGAGGCCTTTTCCTTGCTGGCGAAAAAGCCCGTGCATTCAAGAGCGATATCGACGTTCAATTCCTTCCAAGGCAGGTTTGCCGGGTCCCGTTCGGCGGTGACCCGCACCGGACCCTGACCGGCGTCCATGGTGTCGCCATCGACTTTGACGTCTTGTGGCAGAATGCCGTGGACCGTGTCGTATTTCAGCAGGTGCGCGTTGGATTCCGTTGGGCCGAGGTCATTGATGCAGACCACTTCGATGTCCTTCGTATTCCGTTCCAGCATAGCCCGGTACACCAAGCGTCCAATCCGGCCAAATCCATTAATCGCAACTCTGAGCGCCATTTTTGTCTCCGTTCGTCTTTGGTAAATCTGAAAATCGCGGGCGCGCGCGTCGCCCCCTGGACTGCGGGGCAACATTGTCGGGAATCCCCTGGCAGTCAACAGGCAATTTTTCTGTTAAACGGGGCGAGATGAGCGGTTGACGGTTTTGGTCTTCCCGGCCTAATGTGCCGCCTTAATGAGAGGCTTGAAGAAATCTTGGCAACCGGTTCTACCCAAAGCAATATTTCCGTAACACAAGCGAAGCAGCGGTTGAATTCCGCGCTTGATCGCCTGGATGCCGCGTTGGCTAATAAGTCGGGGGCGCCGGCGGACGATAGTGGTCTGCAGGCGGAACTTGATGCCGCCCGTAAAGAAATCACCGACCTCAAGAATAAGAATCAAACTGTGTCCGCCCGTTTGGATACGGCCATCGGCAATCTGAAGACGATTCTGGGAGATAAATGACGTGGCCCAGATTTCCGTCACCATTAACAATCGGAAATATGACATTGCGTGCGATGACGGGCAGGAAGCACACCTTACCCGGCTTGCCCAATATGTAGACCGACGGGTAGACGAGCTGGTGGCCGCGGTCGGCCAGGTCGGCGATGCCCGGCTGCTGGTGATGGTCAGTCTCTTGGTGGCGGATGAATTGTCCGAGGTGTACACCGAACTGGATCAGCTTAGGAACGACCGCCGGCCCGGTAATGCGCCGACCGCCGCGCCGCCGGCGTTTACCGCAACCGAGATCGAAGCCTTGGCCGAACGCATCGAAAAGATTGCCCAGAGTCTTGAATAGACCTACATTAGGTGCGGGCAGACGCTGCGGGGTGCGTGGCGCATGTAAAATCTCCGGGGCCAATATACACGTACCGGGAGCTGTCCCTGCCGGGCTCGTGGGCCCGGCATACGGCGCCCACCTAGACCTTTGGGCCTAGGAAGATTCGATGCAAGACGGCTCACGCGGCGTCCCCGCTTATTCGATCAAGGATCATCGTGCTGATCTCCTCTCACGCAACCCATAAGAAGTCGCTCCGCGCCGAGGCCTTGGCGCGGCGGCGGGTGCTGGCGTCTGAATTCGACGATGCGGCTGGTCAGGCGCTCGCGTCCATGTTGATCGAACAAATTTCAGGATGCAAAGCTGTCGCCGCTTATTGGCCCATGCGGGACGAGATCGACGTAAGGCCGGTTCTCCATGTTTTGGCGGCGGATGGCAAAGACACCTTTCTCCCCGTCGTGGAAACCAAAAACGCCCCATTGATTTTTCGCCGTTGGCGGCCGGACGATGCGCTGGTGCGCTCGAGCTTTGGTGTCGAGGAACCATCGGCGGATCAGCCAACAGGCGTTCCCGATTGTCTGATCATTCCACTACTGGCGTTCGACCGGGGCGGCTACCGGCTGGGCTATGGCGGCGGGTTTTACGACCGGACCATTGCCGCCTTGAAAGAAACCGGTCCCTGTCTGACCATCGGCGCCGCCTATGCCGGACAGATGATGGACCCTTTGCCCCGGGAAAGTCATGATCAGCCGTTAGACAAAATTGTGACCGAGAAAGGCGTGATGACTTTCGGGACCACGCGAACATGAAGCTCATTTATTTCGGAGACGTTGTGGGTAAATCGGGGCGCACCGTCCTGCTGGACGTGCTGCCGGGTTTACTGGACAGGCTGTCACCGGACTTCGTCATGGTGAACGGCGAGAACGCCGCACACGGGTTCGGCATCACTGGCAGCATCTGCGAGAAGTTCTTTGACGCGGGCGTGGATGTGATCACCACGGGCAACCACGCCTGGGACCAGAAAGAGATCATCGAGTACATCAAAACCGAACCGCGGCTTCTCCGTCCATTGAACTATCCGGAAACGACGCCGGGTCTGGGTAGTGGCGTGTTCGAGGCGCGGGACGGCAGCAAGGTTCTGGTGGCGCAAGTCATGGGCCGGTTGTTTATGGACCCGTTGGATGATCCGTTCGCCGCGATCGACAAAGCGGTAAAAGGCGCGGTCCTGGGCGATGATATCGACTGCATCGTTGTCGATATCCATGCCGAGGCGACCAGCGAGAAAATGTCCATGGGGCATTACCTGGATGGCCGGGCGTCTATGGTGGTCGGCACCCATTCTCACGTGCCCACGGCGGATGCTCAAATCTTGCCAGGCGGCACGGCCTACCAAACCGACCTCGGCATGTGCGGCGATTATAACTCCGTCATCGGTATGAAGAAGGAGGCCGCCATCGGCCGGTTCCTGAAGACCATGCCGTCAGAACGACTGGAACCGGCAGAGGAAGCCGGCACGGCCTGCGGCATCTATTTGGAAACGGACAATGCGACCGGGCTCGCCGTACGTGTGGAGCCGCTGCGCATTGGCAGCCGCCTCAAGGAAGCTAATTTGTGAAACGGCTCATCGTCATTGCCGCGGCTATGTTCGCCGCCCTTGGATCAACTGCAACGGCGCAGCCGGTCGATCCCGGAAACGGGACCTGGTTTCTCTGTGAGTACGCCCACAGCAAAATCCCTCCATCGGACAATTGCGCCATGCTGGACGACGACGGATTCATGGTCCGCGACGGTGTGGTCTTTCATGTGAAGGTCACCGACAGTCAGGAAGCCAACTGCCGGGGAGATCGCGCCGGCAATTGCTTCAAGCGAACTGTTGAGAAAATCACCACAGAATTTGGCCGGATCGGTCCCATTGAAGTGGCGTCTTCTTATTTGGCGGTCGACTATTTCGGTTGTATCCAGAGCTATGATTTCAGCCCGAAAGGCTCGTATGTGGAAATTCGGCCCGCAGAAGAACGCTGCTTTTGGACGCCGGACAAACATTATTATCTGGCGCGCTACGAGGGCCGGATCAAACTGATTGAAGACGATTAAGGGAGGAAACAAACATGGCCGACAAACCCGCGCGTGAGACGCCGGAACAACTACCGCAGATATCCAAGCTGCCGATCCCGGACGTGGAAACCTTGCCAGAAGACCTGCAAAAATACATCCGGGTCTGCGATGAGAAGCTGGGCTATGTCCCCAACGTGGTCCTGTCTTATACGTTTCGCCCTGAAAAACTCCGGACTTTTATCTCCAAGTATGACGAGATGATGTTGAAGGACGAGCATACGACGCTCACCCGGCTGGAACGGGAAATGATCGCGGTCGTGGTCTCTTCTTATAACCACTGCCTCTATTGCATCACGTCCCATGGCCAGGCGGTGCGGGAGTTTTCTGGCGACCCGCTTCTGGGCGATATTCTGGCCACCAACTACCGAGAAGCAAACCTGTCAGAGCGCCACATGGCAATGCTCGATTTTGCCTGGCACATGACGGCCAACCCGGCGGAGACCACAGATGCGCACCGGCAAAAACTTTATGACGCCGGCCTGACCGCGGAAGAAATCTTCGATGTCGCCGATGTGATTGCGTATTTTAACTATACCAACCGGATGGCGCTCGCCACCGGCATGGCGCCCAACAAGATTTACTTTGGTATGGACCGGCTGAAGCCGGAATAAGAGTTATTCGACGCCCTCGATCATGCGGAGATCGCGGGTCACGCCGTTATCCAATACTTTGAGCGCATCCTGGTAACCGGGACTGTCGTGCAGTGCGATGGCCTGATCCACAGAGTCAAATTCGATGATGGTGGTGCGTTCCATGATGCCTGCTTCGTACACCTTGGTGGGCATGCCGCGGGTGATGAACGTGCCGCCGAACTTCTCGATTTCGGGGCCGGCCATCTCGGCATAGGCCTGAAGTTTTTCCATGTCGTGAATTTCGCGATAGATCGCGACCCAATATCCCTTCGCCATAAGTCTCCTCCCGTAGGCTGGTCAGCCGGCAGGATAGGTGAGGGGGAAGGCCGGGTAAACGTCGCAATGACTTGGGGCAGGACCCTAAGGATTGTTCACGTGTTGCAGGAGTTCCTTGGAAACGGAATGTTCCAACGCTTCCATCAATCTGGCCGGGCTGACAGGCTTGCCCAGGAAGCCGTTGACGCCGAGCTTCTTGGCGGCGACCACCAAATCCTTGGTTGCTTTCGAGGTAACCATGACAAAGGCCTGCTTGGGGGGCTTGGCGCGAATGCGCTTTAACAGCTCCAATCCGTCAACGCCCGGCATTTGCCAGTCGCTGATGATCACGTCAAATTCCTCGTGATGGTTCTCCATTAGGTCCAGAACCTCGGCGCCGTCCGCGGCCATGCGCACATTGCGGATTTTCAACTCACGGAGCATGGCGTGCAGCAAATCGCGCACCAAGGTTTCGTCATCGACCACCAGGACGCGGGGCCCGGGGAGAATTTCCGGGTTGGCCTGTTGTTTTTGCACCTGGATTTCCCACTCGGCTTTTTTCTCGCTGGAATTGATTGACAGTTCCAGGTCTTTCCAACCGCGTTTGTCCTCGTTGGTCACACCGCCCTGGCCGCCCGTCTTTGCGACAGATGGGGAATCCGCAGCCGGCCCGGCGGATTTGGCGGCAGCGCCCACGGCAACGCCTGGTCCTTTGATGGCGGCGGCCTTGTCGCCTGTGCCTTGGGCGACGCCGGGTCCCTTTACCTTGGCGGGGCGTTCGGCTTCTTGATAAAGCGGTTCAATTTTGCCCCTTGGCTTTTCTTCTTCGGCGACAGGCACCGGGGTCTTTTTCTTTTCGTCAACGAATGCCTTGATGAAAGCGTCGCGCAGCAAGTGTTCGCCGACCGCGTTCACGTTTTTTTGCGCTTCGATCCAGCCGTCCTCGTCATTGAGGGAGAAGCGCATGAAGAACAGATTTTCGTCGTCGTTGAATTTGGCTTTGCCCTTCATGCCGATGTTACGGTCAAAATGGTTCTCGCAGAACTTGATCATCTTCGAGGCGCTTTCCGTGCCCGGCATGATGTTGATGGCTTCCAAGATGGGGAACGGGTCGAATACATAGACCATCTCGGAATCGCCTTTGGCCAGCGCATGGTTCTCATGGCCGTCGCCTTTGCGCAGTACGTCGGACAGGCTCACCTTTTTGTTGGGGCCATCGTCGTCAACGAGGATCGTACCGGAGTCTAGATCCACGCCGTCGACCAAATCGCCGTCGTCATTATTGTCGTGGAAGACTTTGTTCAGAGTCGTTTTCAGCATGGATTGGTCCTTGATCGCCCTTCCTCCAGGGCCGTATTCCGATTTTTCCAGGCATTAATGATAATGCCTCGCAGTAACAGGGCCATGACGGATGAACGAATATCATGTAAACACATGTAACAGTCCGGAAAGCCTTGGAATACCGCCTTGCCGGGGATAGTCTTCCGTATGAGATTTCTGTTTTGGCTCTTAGCGAAAATCACGAGGTGGAATATGTCCATGATCGCAACCGGTGGGGCGGCTCCCGCCTTCACCATGACCAACCAGGATGGGCAGGCGGTCTCGCTCTCAGACTTTGCCGGCCGCTACGTCCTGATGTGGTGGTATCCCAAAGCCGATACCCCCGGCTGAACCATCGAAGGCAACGGGTTCCGTGATCGAATCCAAGACTTTGATAACCAGAATTGCACCGTGTTGGGGGTCAGTTTCGATTCCACCGACGCCAACAAGGCGTTCAAAGAAAAGTTCGACTTTCCCTATGATTTGCTGAGCGATACCGACAAAGCCGCGTCGGTGAGTTTCGGCGCGGCAACTGACGCCGGCGCGGAGAAAGCGACCCGGGTCTCCGTCCTTATCTCGCCGGACGGCAAGATTGCCAAGGTGTATGACACGGTGACGCCAGCCGAGCATCCGGATCAGGTGCTGGCCGACCTGAAATCGCTGTAAGGGAGACGGTATGGCCTATCTGTTCTATTACTGGCCGCATATCCAGGGCCGGGGCGAAGTTGTGCGCCTCGCGCTGGAAGAAGCGGGCGCCGACTACCGGGATATGACACGGGAGCCGGCGGATTCAGACGCTCAGCGTCAGGTCAACTTGGATATTCTGTTGAACAATTCTCTGGAGCGCCCACCTTTCGCACCGCCGTTTTTGGTGGATGGTGATCTGATGATCGCGCATGCGGCGCTGATCCTCCAGTATCTCGGGCCAAAGCTCGGCCTTGTGCCGGACAATGAGGCTGATCGATTGTTCGCTCATCAGATTCAACTCACCGTGACCGATTTCCTGATGGAGGTGCACGACACCCACCACCCGATCTCGAATGCCCTTTATTACGAGGATCAGGTGGAGGAATCCAAACAACGCGCCGCCGGTTTTATCGAAAACCGTATCCCCAAGCACATGGGATATTACGAGCGCATCCTGGCCAACAATCCGGCCAAGTCCGGCTGGTTGATCGGTGAAGAGCTCAGCTATCCCGATCTCTCCATGTTCCAGATCGTCGAGGGGTTGCGCTATGCCTTCCCCAAGGCCTTCGCCCAAGTGGAAGGGAATTTTCCGTTGATGATGGCGCTGCGAGACAAGGTGGCGGCACGGCCCAATACGGCTGCCTATCTGGCCTCAAGCCGGCGGATTCCGTTTAATACCCATGGAATCTTCCGCCACTATCCGGAATTGGATTCGGCCTAATTTTCAGATCGGGCCTTAAAACGGCTCCACGTCCTTGAGCGCGGGCGCGACCTTTTCGCCGAATAGGCGGACTGAGCGCATCAGGTCTTCTTCCGGCAGGTCGCCGAAGTTGAACTCGCCCATGAAGCAGTTGAACAGGCCTTCCTCGGCGGCGGCGCGTAATTGTTCGGCCACGGTTTCCGGCGAGCCGATAAACATCAGCGTGTTATCAAGGATGTAGTCCGGGTCAAAGATGCCCCGGACGATCTCCGCTGCACCTGGCTCGCCCCGCGCCACGAATGTCTCGGCATAGGTGTTGACCCGGTCTTCGAACGGATCGGGGCCCGGCTTGACGAACCCCTGATAGGCCCGGCTCGCGCGCTGCAACGCTACCTCCATTGCCTTCTCGTCGGTCTCGTCCACATAGACCACGGTGGAATAGCCGATCTTCGGTTTGGTTTCCCGGCCCGCTTTTTTCCAATCTTCCAGATAGACCTCATAACGGGGCCGGGCCTGCTGGCGCGGGAAGACCAGGAAGAATCCGGTGTTGAGCCCATAGCGCGCGCAGAAATCCAGGGTCTCCGGATCGCGGCTCATCATCCAAATGGGCGGGCGAGGCTTCTGCACCGGCATCACCGCCATCAGGGCGTTCTCGGTATGATGATGCTCCCCTTTATAGGTGAAGGGCTGTTCCCCGAAAGCGGCCTCCAGGTAATCCAGAAATTCCAGGGTGGGGGCCTTGCGGTCTTCGTAGTGCAGGCCGAACGGGCCGAAATAGCCGGGGTTGATTCCGGGCACCAAGCCGAGTTCCAGCCGGCCGCCCAGCATCTGATCGGTAACCGCGATCTCCTCGGCGAGCCGGATCGAACTATAGAGCGGCACCACATAGCCCATGGGGCCGACGCGCATGTTTTTGGTGCGCTGGGCGGCGGCGGCGGCAAATAGGCTCGGCGACGACATCCAGCTTTCCTCCGGGCGGAAATGGTGTTCGACACAGAACGCATAGTCAAAGCCCAGACCATCGGCCAACTCTAACTCCCGCCAGAGTTGCTCATAGCGGTCGTGGGGCGTCATGCCCGGCTTGCCCCAGACATGGGTGAAGTATGCGAATTCCATTCGATGGAGCTCCCTGGTGTTATGGCCTTGGCGGCATCTTGATCAATCGAAAACCGGGTGACAATATTTTTGCCCTGATTTTTGTTTTGGGCCCTATTGCCTACGATCCGAATCAGTGCCAGTGTTTCCCCATCGTCAACAACAGAAAGGAGGTGGTCCAATGTCTCGTGAGTTTATGGTCGTGTCGGCCGACGTGATGGAAATGCAGAGGATTGGGCAATCTCGGTCCGCTGGATAATCACGAACAAATCGGGCTGACAATACGTCCGCTCACGGAAAGGCCGCTCCCCAAGAGCGGCCTTTCGCTTTTCTAAATTAACGAAGTAAGGGGTTAAGAGCCCGCGCCCATAAACTCGACAATCCCATCGGCCACGTCTTCCAGATACAGATCGCGGAAGAAGTGCCCAGCGCCGTCCACCACAATCAGTTTGAGCTTATCACTGACCATCGGCTTCACCGCCGGGACCAGGCCGCGGATCACGTTGTCTTCGCTGCCGGCGACTTGATCATGGGCAGCAGCGCCTTGGTGTTCTTCAGCGCCGCCGGGTCGTAGTAGGAGACGAAGCTTGCCGCCGAGACATTCGTATCCTTGCAATAGAGAAGCCCCACTTTTTTTAGCAGCTCATTACCCTTGCCGTCGGCGACATAGCGCTTGGCCTTTTCCAGCAGCGGGTTCAGCGGCTGACCGTGGGTGCGCGTGTATCCCGCATTTCCCGGCGCGCCGCTTGATCCACCCGGTGCAATCAGCGCCACATGCGTAATGGCGGGGTCCATCCGTTCGGCCGCGTACCAGGCGGTCTGATAGCCGCCCCGGGAATGGCCGGCGAGCACGATCCGGGAGGCGCCGCTCTTCTTCAGCCAGCCGACCCAGGCGGCGATTTCGTTCATCGCGTCCGTGTGCTTGTGTTTGTGATCGATGGCGCAGTCCAGCATAGCGCTTTTACGGTCATTGATGCTGAAGCTCAGATTGATGGCGAGGGAATTCACCTCCCGTTCCTTCAGCGCTTCCTGCAGGGCCTTGGTGATTTCCATCTTGTTGTGGGCCAGCGTACCGTGGGTGATCAACACCACCCCGTCGGCCAGGGTTTTGCCCTCGGCGAGCGACAGATGGGCATTAAGGGTCAGCCCATTCAGCGCCGTCTGCACATCCTTATCGGCGGCCTTGGCCGAGAACGGTAGTGCCGCAAGGGCGGTAACGAGGAGAAAGGTTTTCGAGATCAGTTTCATTTTTGTACCCCGGCGTGAACTTGTTTGATGCCTTGTTTGACCGGGACTTTATCAGGATTCCGACGGGAAAGGGGATCAAAAAATACACTTCCGGACCGTAAAATTGCGCTTGGCGAGTCCCTATTTTTTAAGAGCGGCGGACCGAATCGCCCGGACCACATTTCTGCCGCATTCTCCAACCAGTCTGGAACTCAGAGAGGGTGGTAAATCGATAAATTCGGCGCGCGAGGGGCGATGGCGTCTAATTCATTGGCATCAAACACTTATTTACACTTTGCTGGCAGCTTGTGCCGGCGCGCGCCGCGTCCGTCCTGGTGGACGTGATTTGCGCGGACAAGTGTGTTAATCAACCGGCACCGATTTCACGAGCAGACAGAGACAGATTTAAGAAGAATCATGGCAGGTCATTCCCAATTTAAGAACATCATGTATCGCAAGGGCGCGCAGGACGCGAAGCGCGCCAAGCAATTTTCCAAACTCATCCGCGAAGTCACCGTTGCGGCGCGGGAAGGTCTCCCCGATCCAGACATGAATCCCCGGCTGCGGGCGGCGATCTCGGCGGCGCGGGCGGCGAATATGCCCAAGGACAATATCGACCGGGCGATCAAGAAGGTCTCCAGCGGTGACGATACCGAGAACTGGGAAGAAATCCGTTACGAGGGCTATGGCCCCGGCGGGGTCGCGGTCATCGTCGAGGCTTTGACGGACAACCGCAACCGGACGGCCTCGGAAGTGCGCGCCGCCTTTTCAAAGCACGGCGGCAATCTGGGTGAAACCGGCGCGGTGAGTTTCATGTTCGACCGGGTTGGCATGGTCCGCTACACGGACGATGCCGGCGACGCCGACAGCATTTTCGAAGCAGCCCTGGAAGCCGGCGCCGACGACGTGGAAAGTAGCGACGGCGGCCACGACATCTATTGTGCGCCGGACGAATTCAGTTCCGTCCGCGACGCCCTCGAAGAATCCATGGGCGAGCCGGAAGCGGCTCGGCTGGACTGGCGGCCGCAGAACACCATCGAAGTTGGTGAGAAAGAGGCTGAGACGCTCCTTAAAATGCTGGATGCGCTGGAAGACAATGACGACGTCCAACGGGTCGCGGCCAACTTCGACATCAGCGACGAGGTCATGGCGCGACTCAGCGCCTGAGACACGGACCGGACAGCGTATGGCCATTACACTCCTCGGCATTGACCCCGGCCTCCGGAATACCGGATGGGGGGTGATCAGTGCGGAGGACAACCGGCTTAGCCACATTGCCGACGGTCGGATTGTGAGCAAAGATTCCGCGCCTCTGGCCGAGCGTCTGAAACAATTGTTCGACGGCCTGCAGGAGGTGGTTCGCACCTATAAGCCTGTGGAAGTCGCGGTCGAGGAAACCTTCGTCAATGTGAACGCCGCCTCGACCCTGAAGCTGGGTCAGGCGCGGGGAGTCGCCATGCTGGCGCCGGCGACCTTGTCGATTCCGGTGGCGGAATATCCACCGAACCTGATCAAGAAGTCTGTGGTCGGGGCAGGCCACGCCGCCAAGGAACAGGTGCAGATGATGGTGAAGACCCTTCTGCCCGGCTGTTTGATCGAGACCCCGGATGCGGCGGACGCGCTGGCGGTCGCCATTTGCCACGCCCACCATCGGGAACGGGATGCCTTAACAAGGCAATTGGCCAAACAGTTGGAGGGGGCCGGCCAATGATCGCCAAGCTGACCGGGCTTATCGATTCCTCCAATCAGGATTCCATGATCATTGACGTGGGCGGCGTTGGGTATCTGGTGTTTGCCTCGACCCGCACGCTTAACCTTGTGGCCACACAAGGCGGCACGGTCAGCGTGATGATCGAGACCCATGTGCGCGAAGATCATATTCACCTGTATGGGTTCGCCGATGAGCTGGAGCGGGAGTGGTTCAAGCTCCTGACCACGGTTCAAGGCGTCGGCGCGCGGGTGGCTTTGGCCATGCTTTCCGTCCTGGCGCCGGACGCTCTGACCCAGGCCGTGGCGGCGCAGGACAAAGCAGCCATCACCCAAGCCCCTGGTGTCGGGCCCAAGCTGGCGACGCGGATTATTACAGAATTGAAGGATAAAATCGGCGGGCTGGCCCTGGGTGGCGCAGCTCTTGCCGGGGCCACACCATCCGCCGACGCAGCTGACAGTGACGGCGGCCAAACGCAAATGACGGCGGACGCGGTTTCCGCCCTGGTCAACCTCGGCTATGGCCGTAGTGAGGCCTTTGGCGCTGTGGCAATGGCCGCCAAGAAGCTGGGCGACGGCGCGGCGGTGGAAGGATTGATCCGGGAAGGGCTGGCTGAACTGTCCGGCGGTGAGGCGCACTGATGAGCCCGATGGACGAAGACCGGTTGGTCGCTACCGATGCCCAATCCGACGATCAGATCGATCAGTCGATCCGGCCGCAAAACCTGGACAGCTTTATCGGCCAAAAACAGGTGCGGGAAAACCTCCGGGTGTTTGTCGATGCGGCAAAGTCCCGGGATGAGGCGATGGATCACGTCTTGTTTTACGGCCCGCCCGGTCTGGGTAAGACGACGCTTGCGCAGATTGTCTCCCGCGAACTGGGTGTCGGTTTTCGCGCCACCTCCGGGCCGGTGATCGCCAAGGCTGGTGACTTGGCCGCGATCCTGACAAATCTGCAGCCCCGCGATGTTCTGTTCATCGACGAAATTCACCGCCTCAATCCGGCGGTGGAGGAAATCCTCTACCCGGCCGTGGAGGATTTCCAACTCGACCTGATCATCGGAGAGGGGCCGGCGGCGCGGTCCGTGCGGATTGATCTGCAACCCTTCACCCTTGTCGGCGCGACCACCCGGTCCGGGTTGATCACCACGCCGCTTCGGGATCGGTTCGGCATCCTGATGCACATGTCATTTTATGATGTGGATGACCTGCAGACCATCATCCAGCGCAGCGCCGGCATTTTGGACTTCGAGCTCTCCCACGACGGCGCCCGGGAAATCGCCAAGCGGGCGCGGGGCACGCCGCGGGTGGCTGGGCGGCTTTTGCGCCGGGTCAGGGATTTCGCCGCGGTTGATGGCGGCGGTGTGGTCGATGCGGAGGCCGCCGATGCGGCGCTCAACCGGCTGGACGTGGATCAGATGGGACTCGACGCCATGGACCGGCGCTATCTCACCTGTATTGCCGAGAATTACGGCGGTGGGCCGGTAGGTGCAGAAACCTTATCGGCGGCTCTATCTGAAGAGCGGGATACGATCGAAGAAGTGGTGGAACCCTATTTGATCCAGCAGGGGTTTCTCATGCGGACGCCCCGCGGCCGGGTCTTGGCCGAAGGGGCCTACCGTCACTTGGGTCTCAGCGCGCCCAAGAACATCCGCCAGCTTGAATTGCTGGCGCAGAACGGTGACGGGGCGACGGATGAATAACATATCCCGCTCTTCGCCATCTGGCCGCCACATTTTTCCCGTACGCATCTACTATGAAGACACGGATCCCGCCGGGATCGTTTACTACGCGAACTATCTGAAGTTTACGGAACGGGCGCGCACCGAGCTCCTTCGGGAGATGAATGTGGCCCACGAATATATTAAGGATGCCTTCGGCGTCGCGTTCGTGGTTCGCGGCTGCGAGGTGGAGTATCTCAAGCCAGCCCGGCTGGACGATCTGGTCGAGGTGGTAACGGGGGTAAAGTCGATCAAGGGGGCCAGTTTTATATTGTCACAGGATGTGGAACGGGACGGCGAGGTTCTCGTCACGACTGAAATCAGAATAGCCTGCATAGACGAAGAGGGACGGGCTGCGCGTATCCCCGCGGCGGTCCGCTCGGCGATGGCGGCGTTTATAGAATCAACGGAAGAGGTCTGAGTATGGAAACGGAAGCCGCAACAGCGGTCGGCCTGGCGACGCAGTATGATTTCTCGGTCTGGGCATTGTTCACCAAAGCCGATGTGATCGTGAAGATGGTGATGATCGCACTGATTGTCGCCTCCATCTGGTGCTGGGCGATCATTATTGAAAAATCATTGCGGCTCCGGCGGCTGAACACGGACGCCGCCGAGTTCGAAGACACGTTCTGGTCCGGGGGCTCGCTGGATGCGTTGTATGACAGGATCGGCAGCAGCCCGCGGGATCCCATGTCGGCGGTGTTCGCCGCGGCCATGCGGGAATGGCGGCGCTCTACCGAGGGCCGGGTCAATGCAATGGAGAAGGGATCCAGTCTGACTGAGCGGATCGAACGGGTCATGGACGTCACGGTCAGCCGGGAGGTGGATCGCATCGAACGGCAGATGACTGTTCTGGCCTCAACTGGATCGACCGCGCCATTCATCGGCCTGTTCGGCACGGTTTGGGGCATCATGAACAGTTTCCAATCCATCGCCATTACCAAGAACACTAGCCTGGCTGTGGTCGCCCCCGGTATTGCCGAGGCCCTTTTTGCCACGGCGTTGGGGCTGGTCGCGGCTATTCCGGCGGTGATTGCGTATAATAAGATTTCCAAGGACCTGGATCGCTACGCGTCCCGGCTAGACGATTTCACCGACGAATTCTCGGCCATTATCTCCCGTCAGTTGGAGGGCGCCGACTAGCATGGCAGTGTCGATCGACCAGGGCGGCGGACGCCGCCGGACCCGGCGGGATCGGACCCGCCCAATGAGCGAGATCAATGTCACGCCGTTCGTCGATGTGATGTTGGTGCTGTTGGTAATCTTCATGGTCACCGCGCCGCTGCTGACGGTCGGCGTGCAGGTTGATCTGCCCAAGGCCCAGGCGTCGCTGATCAAGGAACAGGATGAGCCTCTGTCTGTCTCGGTAAATGCAGAGGGCGCGATATTTCTTCAGGATACGGAAATCCCCCTCGATAAGCTGGCGCCCCGGCTGATTGCCATCACCGGCGCGAACCCGGATATCCGAATTTTTGTACGCGGCGATAAGGCGATCGATTACGGCCGGGTCATGGAAGTCATGGGCACTATCAATGCGGCCGGCTTTTCCAAGGTCGCGCTGATCACGGAACTGCCCCAGGGCAACACGTCACAAAAAAAACGCAATACCTCGTCTAGATAGGCGCCATGAAAATCGGTGTTACTTTTTCGGTCCTGCTGCACATTGCTGTCGTTGTCGTCAGCGTGGTCGGCCTGCCGCACATCCGCAAGCCGCCACCCGTCGATGACGTGCCGATGATCGTCGAGCTGGTGACTATCGCCGAAAAAACAGAGTTGCCGCCGGCTCCCGAACCGAAGCCGGAAAAGAAGCCCGAGCCCAAACCCGAACCGAAGCCGGTCGAGGCCAAGAAACCCGAACCGCCGCCGCCGCCCAAGGAAGTCAAATCCCCGCCACCCCCGCCGCCCCCGCCGCCAAAGCCGGAGCCGGAAGTAGCTGCCGTACCGCCGCCGCCGCCTCCGAAGCCCGAGCCCAAGGAAAAACCGAAACCGAAGCCGGAACCGAAACCGGAGGCGAAGCCCGAGCCGAAACCCAAGGCGCCGCAAAAGCTGGCTAAGCTCAAGCCGAAGCGTAAGCCGAAGCCGCCGGATCCATTCGCTTCCGTGCTGAAGAACCTTGCTGCCGAGCTCAAGCAGCCGACGCCGAAGGCCAAAGAAAAAGCCAAGAAACCGGAATCGGAAAAGCAAAAGGATAATTTTGAGAACGAGATCGCGCAGGTGCTCTCGCAAAAGCGGGTGAGTGATAGCGCCTCCCGGCAAATTTCGCTGACCGAGCGCCAGGCGATGATCAATGAAATCAGAAAGGCTGTCAGCAAATGTTGGAGCTTCCAATCCGGGGCGAAAGGCGCGGAGGATTTTATTGTGGAGATCAAGGTCGCGATGCGCTCCGACGGCCATGTGGCAAAGGCTGATATATTGAATCCCGCTATCCATCGCGGTAATCCATTCCGGGTGGCGGCGGCGGAAAGCGCTTATCGCGCCGTGCTCAATCCGGCCTGCCAGCCGTTTAAGCTGGATCCGCGCAAGTATGATGTCTGGAAAAATTTAACCTTAAGCTTTAATCCGAGGGAGATGCTGGGCCGATGAGGGGAGTGCAGAAGATGCGACACGGGCAGACAAATAGGTGGCCGTTCATTGGCTTGGTGGCAATCGGCATCCTGATGATGTTTGTGTCGGCGCCACGCGCTGAACTTCGAATTGATATCACCCGGGGCAACGTCGATCCCATCCCCATCGCTGTTACGGGTTTCATCGGTCAGGCAGCGGACGAGGTTCGTTACGGCAGGCAGATTGCTCAGGTCATCAATGCGGACCTTGAACGTTCAGGCCTGTTTGCACCAGTGGATGAAAAGGCCTTTGTCGATGTGGAAAGGTCTCTGGACATCGTGCCGCGATTTCAGAACTGGCGCATTCTGAAGGCGCAGGCATTGGCGCAGGGCAGAGTGACCATTCTGTCCAATAATCGTATGCGGGTTCAGTTCCGGCTGTGGGATGTTTTTGCCGGCAAACAAATGGTTGGACAGGTTTATACGACCGTAACCACGAACTGGCGTCGGATAGCGCATATTGTCGCTGATGCAATTTACAAGCGTCTGACCGGCGAAGAAGGCTATTTTGATACCCGGGTCGTCTACATCGCGGAGAGTGGGTCCCAGCTCCGCCGGGTCAAACGTCTGGCGATCATGGATCAGGACGGGGAGAACCACCATTTCCTGACCGACGGCAGTTCTCTCGTGCTGACGCCGCGCTTCTCGCCGAGCCGTCAGGAAATTACCTACATGTCTTATCACGGTAATCTACCCAGGGTTTATATTTTCAATATCGACACCGGCCGTCAGGAGGTTCTGGGCGATTTTCCGGGAATGACGTTCGCCCCAAGGTTTAGTCCGGACGGCAACTCGGTGATCATGAGCATGGCCAAGGACGGCAACACAGAAATCTACGCTATGGATTTGCGCACCCGCCGTGTACGGCGACTCACACGGCATTCGGCTATTGACACGTCGCCCTATTATTCACCGGACGGCAAAAAGATCGTTTTCAACTCCGACAGGAGCGGCACTCAGCAACTCTACATCATGAATGCCGACGGGTCCGGCGTGAAGCGAATCAGTTTTGGCCGCGGTCGGTATGCGACACCCGTTTGGTCGCCCCGCGGCGATCTCATTGCCTTCACCAAATTTACCGGGGGGCAGTTCTTTATTGGCGTCATGGATACGAACGGTAAAGGTGAACGGCTACTGGCGGACGGTTTTCTTGTTGAATCTCCGACATGGTCCCCGAACGGGCGTGTGATCATGTTTTTTCGCGAAAAACCTGTAGGAAATAAGGGCGGAAAGTCGTCAAAGTTGTTTTCAATTGACCTGACCGGTCAAAACGAGCGGGAAATCCTGACGCCGATGGATGCTTCGGATCCGGCTTGGTCGCCTTTGATTCCGTAAGTGTTGGCCTTGATTCACTCGGAATCGGGGCCTATAATCGTTAGGACTCAATGATTTAATGGTTGTTGGGACCATTTTTTAGTCGAATTTCTCTGCGGCTGTGCTAAATATCACATACACACGGGCGCGGAGCGGCCAAAGTTGAACCATATCAGTACCTTCCGATCAGGAGGATCAAAATGAAATTTAAAAGCCTATCTATCTTGGTTGCAGCCCTTTTTGCGGTGGCAGCTTGCGAATCCACATCGACTGAGCAAGGCGGCGGCCAAGGGGGCGGTTCCAGCAACGCGTCATCCGGCGCCTCCAGCAGCTCTTCCGGGGGCTCTTCCATTGCGCCTGGCAGCGGCCGCGATTTCGTCATTAATGTCGGCGATCGGGTGTTTTTTGCGCTCGACAAGTCAAACCTGTCCGGGGATGCCCGCGCCACGCTTGAAAAGCAGGCCGCTTGGCTGAAGCGTTATGGCAACGTCACGGTTACCCTTGAAGGTCACGCTGACGAACGGGGCACCCGCGAATACAACCTCGCGCTGGGTGAGCGCCGTGCGAATTCGGCTAAGGACTTCCTGGTTGCGCTGGGTGTAAGCCCGAACCGCATCAAGGTCATATCCTATGGTAAAGAGCGTCCTGCGGCACTCGGCCATAACGAAACGTCCTGGCGGCAAAATCGCCGGGCGGTGACCGTGACCACCGGAGGCGCCGGCAGCTAAGCCAGCCCTTTACGGCACAAGGATTTGCGCCCGCCCCCGGATGTCCGGGTTGGCGGGCGCCTTGTTTTTGACAACATTTTTCTGGAGAGTCGCTTGTGAACGGCAGGGTCAGGGAGGTGGAGTTGAATCAATTTCTTGATCAGTATATTCAGCAATTATTCTCGTGAGATGATTGAGGTTGATGCGATGAGGACAGAGTTGAACTTCAAAGCCATTATGAAATATGGCGCTGTCGCTGTCTTGGCGGGATCCGTTCTCTTCGGCGCGGATGCAACAGCGCAGCAGCAAACGGTTGAATCTCTGGCGGAGCAGGTCAACCGGCTACAAAAAGATATTCAAGTTCTCAGCCGCCAAGTTTACAAGGGCGGAACGCCGCCGGCGAACCTGGCCGCCAATGCGCCGTCTGCTTCGGGATCGGCGGGGTCAAGCGCGGCGGGCGGCAATGCCTATATCTTCCGGGTCGAGGACCGGTTGAGTCAGCTTGAACAAGAGAGTCGCAACAATACCGGCAATATCGAAAGCCTAACCCACACCCTCAATGAAATTAACTCGCGGTTGGACAAGCTGGTCAATGACCTGAATTTCCGTCTGTCGGCTATTGAGAAACGCTTGGCGGGCGGTGGGCCGTCTCCGGCGGCAATGGCCTCGGGGCCCGCGCCCGCGCCGGCTGGTCCGCCACAGGTTAGAACCGTCCCCGGTATCCAAGGCGTTGATCGCGGTCAAGCGACGACAGATTCGGTATTAGGCAGTCAGCCGAAAACGCTCGGGACGATTTCTCGACGTGATCTATCGGCGGTGCAATCGGCGCCACGTGAGGCATCACAAATCCAAGCCGCCCCGTCTCAGCAGCAAGCGGCTTTGCTGAAAGGAGCCTTACCGGAAGGCTCGCCCCAGGAACAGTATGATTTTGCCTATGGGTTGATCCGGCGGGCTGAATACAACCAGGCCGCCCAGGCTTTCCAGGAATTTATCGAGAAGCATCCTAAGCACGAATTAACGTCCAATGCGCGCTATTGGCTGGGGGAAACCCACTACGTGCGAAAAGATTATCGTCAGGCAGCGGAGTCTTTCCTCAACGGTTATCAGGACAACCCCCAGGGGCAAAAGGCGCCGGACAATCTGCTCAAACTCGGCATGTCGCTTGGCGGCATGCAAAAAGGCGAGCAGGCCTGCACCACATTCGATAAGTTGCTTGCAGATTTCCCGAATGCATCTGACCATATCAAGCGCCGCGTTAACGCCCAGCGCAAGAAGCTTGGATGTGGATAGCGGATTTGAGTTCCCGTCCGATTTCCAAACGGACCGACGCGATTCCCTGATCGAAATTGACAGGTTAATGGCGTCCGTCGGCTTGACGTCATCCGACAAGCATATCGCTGTCGCCGTTTCTGGCGGTTCCGACAGTATGGCACTGGCCCTGTTGGCCGGCGAGTGGGGCCGGACTCAGGGAGTCCGGGTCACGGCGCTTACCGTCGATCATGGTCTGCGGGCCGAGTCCTCGGCCGAGGCGCGCCAGGTGGGAGACTGGCTCGCGAACTATGGCGTCGCTCATTATGTGCTTCGTTGGCAAGGCGATAAACCGGCGACCGGTGTTCAGGCGGCGGCTCGTGACGCGCGGTATGGTCTTATGACCGATTGGTGCCGCGCCAATGGCGTCGCCAAATTGCTCCTAGCCCATCAGTTGGAAGATCAGGCGGAGACGTTTTTGTTCCGGCTAGCCCGCGGCAGCGGCCCTGACGGTCTCGCGTGTATGATGCCGGTTGTCCGCCGGGGCGGCGTCATACTGGTGCGTCCGCTGCTCAATGTGGCGCGTCAGGAGCTGCGTCAGTATCTCACCGATAGGGGGCAGGATTGGATCGACGATCCTTCCAACGAAGATCCCGCCTTTACCCGGACGGGCCTGGGGAGGCTTTCCCGAAATCTATCGAACCACGGGGTGCCGCCGGAACGACTGGCGGCGTTGGCGGAGAGTTTCGCGAAGGTGAGGCTGGCCACGGATCAAGTCGTCACCGCTGCTATGGACCGGTTTGTAACGGTTTATCCCGCGGGTTATGCGACCTGTTCACCCAAGACATTTGAGCGCCTTCCCAGGGAAGTAGGGCGGGCCTTGCTGCGGCGCCTGTTGCGTCTGATCGGCGGCAAGGCCTATGCAGCGTCCAACACCAAATTGGATCGCGCCATGGTAAAATTGCGGCGGTCGGCAAGTTGTCGCGGCTTGACCCTTGGCGGCTGTGTGGTTCAGCCGGGCCCTTCCGGCGTCCTGATCTATCGAGAGGCGCCGACGTCCGCTTCGGAAACGATCACGATTGGGAGAGAGATGATCTGGCACGGCGTGTTCCGGTGCCGGCTGACTGGCGCCGCCATCGCGAACAACACGCCGCCGGTTGTCCGAGCGTTGGGTGAAGCCGGCTGGCGTGAAATTGTTAAGGTCGCGCCGGCGCTTCGACTGTCGGATGTACCCTATCCGGTGCGGCTCACCCTGCCGGCCTTGTCGATTAGCGGGACAATCTGCGCCGTGCCTCATCTTGATTTTGCCGAAAACCCGGACAAGGGCGGCTCCCCAGAAGCATTTAAGCCGAATTTCGAAGCAAATTTTGTGAATTTGGAGGACCGTTAGGTACTTTACCGGTTGAGATGCCGAAAATTGGGGCTATCTCTTAACGAGATTGGTACATATATATAGGTGTGAGAAGCGTAACACGTTAACCCCCAGCGACCCTTTTGGCGTTTGAGCGGGGAGAGAAGGAAAAAGCGTTGAATTTTCGCAAGAATTTTATCATTTGGCTGGTTGTCGCCCTGGTGGTGTTCACCCTGTTCAACATGTTCCAGAACCCCGGCAATCGCGGTTCGGTTGCGACCCAGTCGTACACCAGTTTTCTGACGGAAGTGGATGCCGGTAATGTGAACGATGTGGTTATCCAAGGCGGACACATCACGTATCATGACCGTTCCGGCAATACCTACCGTACGTTTGCGCCTGATGATCCGACGCTGATTGACCGGTTGACGAAAAAGTCGGTGGCGATTGCCGCAAAGCCGGTGGAAGAGGAAGTCCCCTCGCTTCTGGGTGTCATTCTTGGGTGGCTCCCGATGCTGCTTTTTGTCGGCGTCTGGATATTCTTCATGCGTCAAATGCAGGGCGGCGGCGGCAAGGCCATGGGCTTCGGTAAATCCCGCGCCCGCATGCTGACGGAGCGGACAGGGCGAGTAACCTTCGAGGACGTAGCCGGCATTGATGAGGCCAAACAGGAACTCGAGGAAATCGTTGAGTTCCTGAAGGACCCGGCGAAATTCCAGCGGCTTGGCGGAAAAATCCCCAAGGGCTGTTTGCTGGTCGGCCCTCCCGGCACCGGTAAGACGCTGCTCGCCCGCGCTATCGCCGGCGAAGCGAACGTCCCGTTCTTCACGATCTCCGGCTCGGACTTTGTTGAAATGTTCGTCGGCGTCGGCGCGAGCCGGGTCCGCGACATGTTCGAGCAGGGCAAGAAAAACGCACCCTGCATTATTTTCATCGATGAATTGGATGCCGTGGGCCGTCACCGGGGCGCCGGCCTGGGCGGCGGCAATGACGAGCGAGAGCAAACCCTGAACCAGCTTCTGGTGGAGATGGACGGGTTTGAATCCAACGAAGGCGTTATTCTGATCGCCGCGACCAACCGCCCGGATGTCCTTGATCCGGCGCTATTGCGGCCGGGCCGGTTTGACCGCCAGGTGGTGGTCCCCAATCCAGACATTATCGGCCGGGAGAAAATCCTAAAAGTTCACATGCGCAAGGTGCCCCTGGCCCCCGGTGTGGATGCGCGGGTCATCGCGCGAGGCACGCCAGGCTTCTCCGGCGCTGATCTTGCCAACCTGGTGAACGAAGCCGCGCTGCTGGCGGCGCGTGCGGGCAACCGCATGGTCACCATGACAGAATTCGAGAACGCAAAAGATAAGGTCATGATGGGTACGGAACGCCGGTCCATGGTGATGACCGAAGAGGACAAGGCGCTTACCGCTTACCACGAAGCGGGTCACGCAATCGTTGGTCTCAATGTTCCCAAACATGATCCCCTGCATAAGGTGACCATCATTCCCCGTGGCCGGGCCTTGGGCGTGACAATGTCCCTGCCGGAAAGAGACAAGTACGCCCACTCCAAGATCGAGTTGGTTTCCAAGCTGGCCATGATGTTTGGCGGCCGGATTGCCGAAGAGCTGCAGTTCGGCGCGGAAAATGTGACCACGGGCGCTGGCAACGATATCCAGCAGGCCACGCAGATGGCGCGGCGCATGGTGACCGAATACGGATTCAGCGACAAGCTGGGCCCGCTTCGGTATTCCGACAACGAGGAGGAGGTCTTTCTTGGCCATTCCGTGGCCCGTCAGCAAAATGTGTCAGATGCCACCGCCGAATTGATCGATCAGGAGGTGCGGCAGTTGATCGAGAATGCGGAGAAGGAAGCCCGCCGAATTCTGACCGAGAAATCGGACGATTTGGAAACCTTGGCCAAAGCCTTGCTGGAATACGAGACCCTGTCCGGCGAGGAAGTCGACGCGCTTCTCCGGGGTGAATCCATTGTCCGGCCCGATCCGGAAGATGATCCCGCGGCCAAAGGTGGACACCGCTCTTCCGTGCCGACCAGTGGCGCTTCGGCGAAGGAAAACAAAGACGAGCCGCCAGCCGGATTTAGTCCCGAGCCGCAGCCGGAAGGCTAACTCAATTTTTCTCTAAGAACGGGCGGAATGATTGAATTGTTCCGCCCTTCTTTTATGGTCACACCATGTCGATGACTTTTGCAGGCTTGTTCCTGGACCGTCCCAGGATCATGGGGATCGTCAATGTGACTCCCGATAGTTTTGCCGACGCCGGAGAGACGTTCTCGACCGAGGCGGCGGTTGCGCGCGGGCGGGCCCAGATGGATGCCGGCGCGGATATCATCGACGTCGGCGGGGAATCCACCCGGCCGGGCGCCACACCGGTAACCCCCGAAGAGGAATGCGACCGGGTCCTGAGTGTGGTGGAACAATTGTCGGCTGCCGGCGCGTTGGTTTCCATTGATACACGACATAGTCTGGTGATGCGGCGTGCGGTCGAGGCCGGCGCACGGATCATCAATGATGTGTCCGCCCTGACCACGGACGAAGACTCATTGGTGAGCGCTGCTGAAAGTGGTGCGTCTATCGTTTTGATGCATATGCGGGGCGATCCAGAGTCAATGGCCGAACGGACGGACTACGACGATCTGACCGGCGAGATCACCGGCTATTTGGCCGAACGGGTCGCGGTTTGCGAAAATGCCGGAATTGCACGGGACCGGCTGGCCGTTGATCCGGGATTTGGATTCGCCAAAAACGCCAAGCAGAACTTTGAACTGTTGGAAAACCTGGGACAGCTATCGGACCTAAATTTGCCCATCCTTGTTGGTTTGTCCCGCAAGTTCGGATTGGACAAACCACCAGCGGGGCGACTTGCGCTATCCCTCTCTCTCGCGCGGACAGCCTTGGATAACGGCGCGCGCATCCTTCGCGTCCACGATGTCGCGGAAACCAAAAAAATGGTCGAAGAATGGGCGCGGATGTCGGCGTAACACGCTGCAAAAAAATGTTAACTGACGCGTGCCGCCGATTGTATTAGGTAGTGTTTAGATGTGACAGAGACGTTTCGATACTTTTATGAGATATGAGCAATAAATTATTTGGAACCGATGGCATCCGGGGGACCGCCAACCAGGACCTTACAGCGGATATTGCGCTGAAAGTCGGGATGGCGGCGGGACTGCATTTTACACGGGGTGACCATCGCCACCGGGTTGTAATCGGTAAGGACACGCGCCTGTCAGGCTATATGATCGAACCGGCGCTGACCGCCGGCTTTGTGGCTGCCGGCATGGATCCTATCTTGGTTGGCCCCATGCCGACACCGGCCGTCGCGATGTTAACCAAAAGCCTGCGGGCTGATCTGGGGGTCATGATCTCGGCGTCACACAATCCCTATCAGGACAATGGCATCAAACTGTTCGATCCGGACGGGCATAAGCTCTCCGATGACGTTCAGCGTGAAATCGAACTGCGTATTGAAGGAAACATGACGCCAGACTTGGCGCCGCCTGCAGAACTGGGACGGGCGCTGCGGCTGGATGACGCTTTGGGCCGATATATTGAATTCGCCAAGCAAACCTTTCCCCGTGGAGAAACCCTGGAGGGACTAAAGGTTGTCATTGATTGCGCGAACGGGGCCGCCTACAAGGCGGCGCCGACCGTGCTTTGGGAATTAGGCGCTGAGGTGGTGCCCGTCGGCGTATCTCCGGACGGCATGAACATCAACGAAGGGTGCGGTTCGACCCACCCCGCCTTCCTATGTGAACAAGTCGTCTCACATGGCGCGGATATTGGTATTGCCCTGGATGGGGATGCGGACCGGGTGCTGATTGCCGATGAGACTGGCGATCTGATTGACGGTGATCAAATCATGGCGGCAATTGCAACCTCGTGGCGGGCGGAGGGGCGCCTGATTGGAGGCGGCGTGGTCGCCACGGTCATGACCAATCTGGGGATGGAACTCTACCTTGAATCCCAGGGGATCGAGCTTATCCGTACAAAAGTGGGGGACCGCTATGTCGTTGAAGCGATGCGGGAGCGCGCCTGCAACTTGGGCGGAGAACAGTCCGGTCACATCGTGATGTCTGACTTCGGCACGACCGGCGACGGCTTGGTTGCCGCGCTGCAGATATTGGCGCTCCTCAAAAAGACAGGCGGCTCGACCAAGAGCGTCTGCCGTCCGTTTGAGCCGCTCCCGCAGGTTCTTAAGAATGTTCGCTACAACGGCGTCGATCCGTTGGAGAGCGGGGCCGTCAAATCAGCGATCCAAGAGGCGCAGGCACAGCTCGATGGGGCGGGGCGTCTCTTAATTCGCAAATCGGGCACCGAGCCGTTGGTCCGCGTCATGGCGGAAGGGGAAGACGAAGCCTTGGTGTTGTCGGTGGTGGACGGGCTCGTCGATGAAATCGAGAAGGCGGTGGCCGCCGCTTAAAGCGGCGGCGGCGGAGCAATCGTGAAAGGACGTGTTCTTATTGTTGCCGGCTCCGATTCAGGGGGAGGCGCTGGCATCCAGGCGGATATCAAGGCGGTCACCGCGTTGGGCGGATTCGCCATGACAGCTATCACCGCGCTTACGGCGCAGAATACCCAAGGTGTATTCGGCATTCATGATGTGCCGGCGGAATTTCTCGCTGATCAAATGCGGGTCGTGCTGGAAGACCTGGGGGCTGACTGCATCAAAATCGGTATGCTGCATCGACCGGATATCATTGACGTGGTGTGCAATACGCTGGATGAACTCGCGGCGGACGTACCGGTCGTTGTGGACCCGGTGATGGTGGCCAAGGGTGGAGCGTCTTTGTTGGCCTCCGAAGCCATGGAAGCGCTGGCCACGAAAATGGTGCCCCGCGCGACGATTCTGACGCCTAATTTGCCCGAGGCGGAGGCATTGGCCGGCCGGGAAGGCGCCGGTGTTGATCAGGCCGAAGATTTGGCCCGCGCCTTGATGGAGTTTGGCCCGAAGTCGGTTTTGCTCAAGGGTGGGCACCGGGAGGATGCGGAAGTCATGGATTTGCTGATGCTGGCCGATGGCTCATCGGAACGGTTTATCAGCCCGCGCATTGAGACCGTACATACCCACGGCACCGGCTGTACCTTGGCCTCGTCCATTGCGGCGGGCATTGCCCAAGGGATGGACCTGTCGAGTGCAGTGGCCCGTGCGCGTGATTATGTGCTGGAAGCCATCCGCACTGCACCGGGTTATGGTGGCGGGCACGGCCCGCTTAATCACGGGCATACCGTGCGGCAAACCTAATTTGGTTGATTGAGTGGAGAAAGCCCCATGACACTGACCATTGAGCCCGCGCGGGACCCGGAGGACATACCGGCGGTGCGTGCGCTCTTCATTGAGTATCAGGAGTGGCTGCAGATCGATTTGTGATTTCAGGGCTTCGATGAAGAGCTGGCAAGTTTGCCGGGAAAATACGCGGAACCTCATGGACAAATCCTTCTGTTGAAGAACGGTGACGAGATCGTCGGCGGCGCGGCCCTACGCCCCCTGGATGATGATGGCATCTGCGAGATGAAGCGGCTCTATGTCCGCGAAGAATGGCGCGGGGCCGGCTATGGGCGTGAACTTACGGTGCAAATTTTGGAGTCCGCGCGGCAAGCGGGCTACAAACGGATCAGGCTGGATACAGAACGTCGGCTCACCACTGCGATCGATATGTACAAAAAATTCGGGTTTGAGGAGATTGGCAAGTACTACGATAATCCGATGGATGACATTCTGTATTTGGAACTGGCGCTGCGTTAAGGGGAGAATAGATGAGCCGATATAAAATTGCGCTGATTCCGGGAGATGGGATCGGAAACGAAGTGGTGCCGGAAGGAACCCGGGTCTTGGAAGCCGTTGGCCGCCGCTTCGATATCGAGTTTGAGTGGGATGAATACGATTGGAGTTGCGAGCGCTATCATAAGACGGGCGCGATGATGCCAGAGGATGGGCTCCAAGGCCTGAAAAACCATGACGCCATTTACCTGGGCGCTTGTGGGTTCCCCGGCGTGCCTGACCATATTTCCCTGTGGGGTCTGCTCATCCCCATCCGCCGGGATTTCCATCAGTATGTAAATTTGCGGCCGGTGCGCCTGTTCGAAGGCGTGCCGGGACCTTTGGCCGGTCGGAAGCCCGGCGATATCGATTTCATGATCGTTCGCGAGAATGTCGAGGGGGAATATTCGGCTGTCGGTGCCCGGATGTATGAGGGCACCGAGAATGAAATGGCGATGCAACAGAGTATCTTCACCCGCAAGGGCGTTGACCGCATTCTCAAATACGCTTTCGATTTGGCCGATAGCCGTCCGGCCAAACACCTGACGTCAGCTACCAAATCCAACGGCATTATTCACACCATGCCCTATTGGGATGAACGTTTGGCGGCCATGGGAGAAAACTATCCCGGCGTCGAATGGGACAAGTATCATATCGATATTCTGACGGCTCATTTTGTTAGCCATCCCGATTGGTTCGACGTGGTTGTCGGTTCTAACTTGTTCGGCGATATCCTGTCCGACCTGGGGCCGGCCATAACCGGCACCATCGGTATCGCGCCCTCGGGCAACATCAATCCGGAAAAGGACTTTCCGTCCTGCTTTGAGCCGGTCCACGGCTCCGCCCCGGACATCGCCGGCAAGGGCATCGCTAATCCGATTGGCCAGATTTGGTCCGGTGCGATGATGCTGGATCATTTCGGCGAGACGGATGCCGCAGCGGCAATCGTTTCGGCGATTGAGAAGGTGCTGGCTGACGGTTCTTGCATGACGCCCGATATGGGCGGCACGGCGAGCACCCAGGACTTGGGTAAGGAGATCGAAGGCGCCCTGTAGTTTTGGCGAGAATCTGCTCATAATTCGGTGTTGAAAGTGAAACCAAAGACCTTGTGATGCACGCCACTGTGGCCGCAGACGCGCCGATGTTCACCATGTGGGTGACCTTCGCCCTGATTTTGGGCGCGTTAGCCCTTTACGCTGTCGAGAAACTGCCGGCGGAGATTACTTCCATCGGGGTTTTGGGCGCGTTCATGGTGTTCTTCCATTTTTTTCCAATCGTCGGGTCCGATGGACACAATCTTTTGAGTTCTGAACGCCTGGTGTTGGGATTTGCCAATCCGGCGCTTATCACGGTACTGGCTCTTTTGGTTGTCGGACAGGGGATGGTGCGCGCCGGGGTCCTGGATCGCGGAGCAAGGCTTGTGCTGTCCGCCGGGCGAGGGAACGCGGGGCTGACGATTTTTATCACCCTGGTTGTTGTCCTGGTGGTGAGCGGCTTTCTGAATAACATCCCCGTCGTCGTCATCTTCATTCCCATTATGGAGGCGGTGGCGATCCGTTTCGGCAAGTCGCCCAGCAAGGTGATGATGCCGCTTAGTTTCGCTGCGGTTCTAGGTGGCATGACGACAATTATCGGTTCCGGCACCAACTTACTGGTCTCCGGTACATTGGAGGAATTGGGCGAAGAACCTTTCTCATTTTTCCAGTTCACCGTCCCCGGCCTGTTTCTGGCGGCCGTCGGTTTGGTTTTCGTGTTTCTGGTCATCCCGAGGCTTTTGAAAGACCGAACTTCATATGCCGCCGACTATTTAGGGAGTGACGGTAAACACTTTTTGGCGCAGATCACCTTGTCGGAATCGTCAAATCTTATCGGACTCCAATCTCAAGGCGGCATTTTTAATGCCTTTCCCGACATGACCCTCCGGGTAATTGAGCGCAAGGATGAAGCCATCTTGCCGCCTTTCGAAGGCGTTACGCTTCGCGAAGGCGATATTTTGGTGGTGTCCGCGACGCGGGCGGCATTCTCCGAGGCGCTGTCCCAGTATCCCGGTCTTTTGGTCCCCCAATTGCGGGACGGCCGGGATGATCAGGAACAGCGCTGGCAGGAAGGCGACCGGGTCCTGGCCGAGGTTATGGTGGCGCCGGCATCGCGGATGGCGGGATTGAATCTACGCCGGATCGGATTTCGCCATAAGACCCATTGTGTTGTCCTTGGGATTCAACGCCGCTCCCGCATGATGCGCCGCCGGATCACAGAGATTGCGTTGGAAGAAGGCGATGTTCTCCTGATCCAAGGCCAACAGGAGGATATCGACGCGCTGCGCCGGCACGACGATATTGTTCTGCTGGAATGGTCGGCGGAGGAGCTGCCGGCTCTCGATCACGCCAAGCGCGCGGTTATTATCTTTTTCGGCGTCATCCTTTTGGCGGCGACGGGTGTTCTGCCGGTCATGGTGTCGGCGCTGCTCGGCGCGGCCGCTTTAGTGGCGACCGGCGTTTTGAGCCTGCGCGCCGCGGCTCGGTCGTTGGATTCCAAAATTTTCACCATGATTCCGGCGGCTCTGGCCATGGGTCTTGCTATGCAAGTAACCGGCGGGGCGGCCTATTTGGCGCAAAATCTGATCGACTTACTGCACGGCGCCAGCGGCCCGGTGGTGCTCTCTGCTTTTTTCCTGCTGATTGCGGCGCTCTCCAACATCATCAGCGCCAAGGCGGCCGCTGTCTTGTTTACGCCTATCGCGGTGGGGGTGGCGCAAGAACTGAATGTACCAGTGGAGGCCTTTGCCGTTGCGGTGGTTTTCGCCGCTAACTGTGCGGTGGCGACGCCCATTGGTTATCAAACCAGCCTGCTGGTGATGGGTCCGGGGCACTATACGTTTGCCGATTTTGCCCGGGGCGGTATTCCGCTGATCATCGTCTTGTGGCTGGCGTTTAGCCTGTTCGCGCCCTGGTACTACGGTTTGTAACCTGGCCCAAGATCGGACGTCTTACGCACGCGAAAGGTGCTGCCGGAAAACGTGACCTGCCCCTTGGCGCTGATATGGTCCAGCATCCGGCCTAAGTTTCGGCTTAGGTGAGTCGACGACGACGAGGATTGATACCAGAGTTCGTTGGTCCGGGCCGTGGTGGATATGGCCCCGTGGCTTTGATAGCCGTCAAAGGCCACCAAGAAGTCCTCGATCATTTCCATTTCTTTTTCGTCAAATCCCTGAAAAGAGAGCGTGAAGCCATTTCCCAAATTCGTCGCATTCTTTCCGTCAGAGGATTTTGACCGCGCTGCCAGCCGTGCGCCAAGAGCCGCGCCTAAGTTATGGGAGAGGCCGCGAGAAGCATTGCCTGCAAAGTTCAACAGACAATTCCGATCGCACTCAAGCGGTGCTTGGACATTCGGCTCACTGACCTCGAAATTACCAAGCCGTTGGCCGCTGGCGACGCTGAGCAGCCGGCCGGTCATTCGAATGTTGATCCGTGTTGTGTAGGCGAGACGGCTCACGTCAACGAAGATGCTCACCAGCACCAGGATGTTAATCGGCGGCTGTGGGACGGATCCCGCAATGTCGATCAGTTCTGCGTCGTTGCGCCGGACCCGCCCATGGGCGAGATTGCCCAGATTGACCGCCGTTTCATCGAAGACCCGAAACCCCTGGTTCTGCAACTCCTTGCTGATCGCGCCGATCACCCGGGTAAACAGTTGATTGTCCCGTGCAACGGCGTCCGGGGCAGGACTTTCTGGCAGGATCAGCAGATTACGCTGATCGGCGGCCGTATCCCCGGCGGACAACAGGAATAAGGCGAATACGACTGAAATCAAAATGGGAGGGCGGCGAGACATCGGTGCGTATACCACCTCTGATAGTTGAAATGTCCTATTTATCCTATTGAATTTGCAGGATTTACGCATCAGAAAATATTTGCATTGAGCAGCGACAGTGGTTTCGGGCTGTTTGTTGGCTGCCGCATCCGCGAAATGACGAATTGACGCCCCGGATTGAATGACTTTAGATACCGCCTAACGCGGGCGGAGCCAAATTCTGCCTGCATCACGGGAACTATTGAGGCAACGTCATGGCATTGTCGCCGGAAGACCGAAAAGCACTTCTATCGGAGCACTTCCTGTTAAAGCATATCCCCGATGCCGATCTCGAAGAGCTGGCAGGCTTGGCCGAGCTCAGTTCCTATAAAGCCGACGAGACGATCTTCAATAAAGGGGAAACCGCCGACAGTATGATGGTGGTGGTCAGCGGCAAGGTCCGGGTATCGGCCAATGCGAGCAAAGGCGATGATGTCGTGTTTGCCGTGCTCGGTGATGGCGAAGTGTTCGGCGAAATCGCGCTTATTGACGGATATACCCGCTCCGCCGACGCGGTCGCCATTGAGGATACGGAAATCCTCGCTCTCTCCAATCAATCGTTCTTGCCGATTTTGCGTAAGGATGCGGATGTCTGTATCAGTCTGTTGCAGGTGATGTGCCATCGTATCCGGCACACCAATTCCCTGTTGGAGGACTTCAGCCTACTTGATCTTCGCCGCCGGCTTGCCCAACGGCTCATGTATATGGGCGGCGGATCGCAAATGTCGGTGCGCGTCTCCCAGGAAGAGTTGATCGTCATGGTGGGTGTCAATAAGGAAGCTATCGAACAGCAGCTCCAGGCTTGGGAGAATGACGGCTTGGTCAAGCTGGAGGCCGGCTGGATCACCGTCGGTAACGCTGCAGGGCTGAAGAAACTCACCGAACAGGATTAAGCCGGCAATCGGTCGCGCCTTCGACACGAAATAACCCGCAATGAACGACACAGGCCCAGGCAGGCACCAATGGCAAGACGCCGGAAGCCTCGAACAACTGGCCAAGAAGGGGTTGGCGCCCGAATAAGCGAAGGACATAGGACGTGCTGAAACTTTACCGCTATAAAAACTCCATCTGCACGCAGAAGGTTCTGATCACTCTTGACGAGAAGAAACTGCCGTTCGAGACCCAGGACGTGAACTTGTTTCTGAACGAGCAGTACTCCCCGGAATATTTAAAAATTAACCCAAAGGGCGTGGTGCCGTCTCTCGACCATGACGGGCGGATTGTCATCGAATCCACGTTGATCTGCGAATACCTGGACGAGACGTTTAATGATGCGCTGCTTATCCCCGATGATCCTTACCGCCGCAGCCAGATGCGCCTATGGGCCAAAGCCATCGATGAAGGCATTTTCGAGGCCACGCGGGAAATCAGCTTCTCCGCCATGTTCCGGGAACGGCTCCGCAACATGACCGAGGAACAGCGCCAGGAGAGATTCCGCAACGTTGGTGATCCGGAACGGACCGATCGATATAAATCCGTTTATGAGCACGGCGTCGATTCCCACTATGTGGAAGAGGGGATCGCGGCTTACGAAAAACTGTTCAAGAACATGGACGCGGCGCTGGCCGATGGCCGGACCTGGCTCGACGGGGAGGACTTTACTTTGGGCGACATTGCCCTTGTGCCGTATTTTGCCCGGCTGGACTATCTTTGCCTGCTGGATATCTGGCTCGAAGACCGGCCCAAGGTCATGGCTTGGTTTGACCGCGCCCGCGCCCGGCCCAGCTTCACCGCCGCTATCGATGGCGCGATTTCGGACGAGGAAAAAGAGGCCATGCAAACCCATGGGTCGAAATTGCGTGACGCCATCCGGGAAAAGCGGGACGCCTATCTGGCGAACTAGGCACTTACGCCGTCTGGGCAACATCACTAAACTGGTAACCTCTTGAACAGTGATCGTCTCCGGCAGGGGCGTGGACGGATTCCAGATTGACCGACCCGATCTTCACCAAGGAAAACTGGCTGCGTGCGCTGACATTTGCGACGGTGGTGATCTGCGTCTTTTCATCCAAGGCGGCGGTGCCGCTTCTTTTACTCTTCGGTTTGAGTCTCGTGTGGTGCGCTGGCGTTCAGTCTATCCAGCTGGCGCTATTGCGCGGCCCAGCGGCAATCGGCCTGGCGGCCTTGGTGTTTTGGGCGCTGGCGAGCGCTGTTTGGTCGGCGGCGCCGGGGACAGTCCTCAAAACGATTTGGCCGCTGGCGCTCCTGATTGGGGCTGGTTTGGTCACCCTGAGTTTGGCGTCGCGGCTGGAGAAAGCCCACGCGGACGCCATCGCGGCTGGCTTGATAGCCGGTATGGCCGTGGCGCTCTGCTTGGTGGTGTTCGAGGCGGCCACGTATAACTGGATCGGCCGCCAGTTACGCGGCCTCACCTGGCCGGAAATCATCAACTTTGAAACGGGGGGGCAAAGTCTGACCGGCTTCATTAAAGCGCCCATCGCCATTTTATGCCTGCTGATTTGGCCCGTGATGGTCCGATGGTTCGCGGAGAAGAATAGGCTGATTCCGGTCGCGATCTATCTGGTTCTTATCGCCGCTGCCATTTGGTTCGAGGCGACAACCTCCATGCTGGTTTTGATTGCTGGCGTCGTGTTGGCAAGTTTGGGGCATTTGAACCTGCGCGTGGTCGCCAGAACAATGGCTGTTGCCGCGTTGGTCTTAATCGTGGCAATGCCGCTCTTGGTCCGCCCCATCACCTCGTCTGATTTCTTAGCGGCGGCCGATTCGGGAGAAACGTCGTTTCCCATTCCTGTGTCTGGCGTCAGCCGGCTGCATATCTGGCAGTTTGTGTCGGAGAAAGTATCCGAGCGTCCCTGGATAGGGTGGGGGTTGAAGGCATCCCGCTATGTGGAGGGCGCCGATCTAAAATACACGGTTACTCGTAAGAATGCTGAAGGGCAGGACGCGATCCTCTACAAAGATTTTAACCTGCCCCTTCATCCGCATAATCAGGCCTTGCAGATTTGGCTGGAGCTTGGCTTGATCGGCGCGCTGATCGCCGGTTTAACCGCCTTTGCCGTCATTTGGCGCGGGGCGGAACCGGCAGGGACATTCTCCCTGGGCCTAATCGGCGGCATCCTCATCTTTGATCTTTTAAGCTTCGGCGCCTGGCAGAACTGGTGGATCGCGAGCCAGTTCCTAAGCGTCGCGTACATGGCCGCGGTGAGCCGGAATCCGTCTTAAACCGCACCTGTTGATCCAAGGTTTTACATATCAGATATGTAAATTATTCATTTGACCAGGACCCATATTGCCTATAGAAGCATCGGCGGGCCACGGTCCCCCAACGGATCGCGACCCATCTGTGAGGATGGGAGAAACATCATGAACACACCTGCCAAGCCGGGAGTCCGCCCGGCCAATCCTAATTTTTCATCTGGACCTTGCGCCAAACGACCCGGCTGGACTCCCGCCGCGCTGGATGACGCACTGCTCGGCCGGTCACACCGCTCGTCCGAGGGCAAAGCCAAACTTCAAGAAGTTATCGACAAAACCCGCGCCGTCTTGGGCGTGCCCGAAGACTACCGGATCGGCATTGTCGCCGCCTCCGACACCGGCGCTGTGGAAATGGCGCTCTGGTCCCTGCTGGGCGCCCGGGGCGTCGATCTGCTGGCCTGGGAGAGCTTCGGTTCCGGCTGGGTCAGCGATGTCACCAAACAGCTGAAGCTGAATGACGTCCGAACCCTTGAGGCCGGTTACGGCCAATTGCCAGACTTGTCCGAGGTCGATTTCAGCCAGGACGTGGTCTTCACCTGGAATGGCACCACCTCCGGCGTCCGGGTGCCGGACGGGGACTGGATTCCAGCCGGCCGGGAAGGCCTGACCATCTGCGACGCCACCTCCGCCGTGTTCGCCATGGACCTGCCCTGGGACAAGCTGGATGTGGTGACCTATTCCTGGCAAAAGGTGATGGGCGGCGAAGCCCAGCACGGGATGCTGATTTTGGGTCCTCGCGCGGTGGAGCGGTTGGAAAGCTATACACCGCCCTGGCCCATGCCGAAGATTTTCCGGCTGACCTCAGGCGGCAAATTGAACGAAGGCGTCTTCAAAGGGGCAACAATCAACACGCCCTCCATGTTGTGTGTGGAGGACGCGCTGGACGGTCTCAATTGGGCCGAAAGCATCGGCGGCCTATCGACATTGATCGCCCGGTCCGAAGCCAATCTGGCGGTTCTCGCCCGGTGGGTGGAAAGTTCCGCCGATATCGACTTCCTCGCCGAGGAGCCAAAGACCCTGTCTTGCACCAGCGTGTGCCTGAAGATTGTTGCGCCCTGGTTTCAGGCGCTTGACGATGACGGCCAGGCCAAGGCGGCCAAGCGTGTGGGCGCGCTTCTCGATGCAGAGGGCGTGGCCTATGACGTGGATGCCTACCGCGATGCGCCGCCGGGTCTGCGAATCTGGGCCGGTTCGACCATCCAGTCGACCGATCTCGAGGCGCTGACGCCCTGGATCGACTGGGCGCTCGCCGTCGCACAATCCGAATTCACCGCTTAAATTCCAGGAGGCAATGATATGCCCAAGGTTCTGATTTCAGACAGCATGAGTCCGCGCGCCGAAGAGATTTTCAAGGCCCGCGGTTTGGACGTAGACGTTAAGCCGGGGATGAGCCCGGAGGAACTGAAAGCCTGTATCGGCGAGTATGACGGCCTTGCTGTCCGCTCCGCCACCAAGGTCACGCCTGAGATACTGGACGCCGCCGAAAATTTGAAGGTCATTGGCCGGGCCGGTATCGGCGTCGATAATATCGATGTGGCCGCCGCTTCCGCCAAGGGTGTGGTCGTGATGAACACGCCGTTCGGCAATTCGATCACAACGGCCGAACACGCCATCGCCATGATGTTCGCCCTGGCACGGGATATCCCCGAGGCCAGCGCCTCCACCCATGCCGGCAAGTGGGAGAAATCCCGCTTCATGGGGATAGAACTTTACGGCAAGACTCTCGGCATCATCGGCTGCGGCAATATCGGTTCCATCGTCGCTGATCGGGCGCTGGGTCTAAAAATGAAAGTGGCGGCCTTCGATCCGTTCCTCTCCGAAGAGCGCGCTGCGGACTTAGGCGTCGACAAAGTTGAGCTGGATGAGTTGTTCGCCCGTGCTGATTTCATCAGTCTGCACACGCCCATGACCGACGCCACCCGTGGCATCATTAATGCCGATGCGATAGAGAAGATGAAGGACGGGGTGCGGATCATCAACTGCGCGCGTGGCGGTCTTGTTGTCGAGGAAGACCTCAAGGCCGCGCTGGATTCCGGCAAAGTTGCGGGCGCCGGCATGGATGTCTTCGTTGAAGAGCCGGCCAAGGAAAACATCCTGTTTGGCCACGAGAAAGTCGTGGCGACGCCGCACCTGGGCGCCTCCACCGAGGAGGCGCAGGTTAATGTCGCCATCCAGGTGGCGGAGCAGATGTCCGACTATCTGCTGGATGGGGCCGTGGTCAACGCACTCAACATGCCGTCTGTGAGCGCGGAAGATGCGCCCAAGTTGATGCCGTACATGAAGCTGGCTGAGCATTTGGGCAGTTTTGCCGGGCAAGTGACTGAATCCGCCATCAAGAAAATTCAGATCGATTACTGTGGCCACGTGTCGGAGCTGAACACCAAGCCGCTGACGGCGATTGTCCTCCAGGGCATTTTGTCGCCGCTGTTGGAATCGGTGAATATGGTCAGCGCGCCGACCCTGGCGAAGGAGCGCAATATCGAGATCACTGAGGCCACCTGTGAGACATTGGACGAATACCAGACCTTGATGCGTCTGACGGTGACCACTGACAAGCAGACCCGCACCGTCGCGGGCACCCTGTTCCATGGCGGCCGGCCGCGTCTGGTGGAGATCAAAGGCATCTCCATGGACGCGGAGCTGAAGCCCAACATGCTCTACATCACCAACGAAGATAAGCCGGGCATCATCGGCGACCTGGGGTCTACCTTGGGCCAGGCGGGGATCAATATCGCCACGTTTAACCTGGGTCGGGAGAACAATGGCGGCGCGGCCATTTGTCTGATCGAGACTGACGAGCCGGTCTCCGACGAGTTGGCCGCCAAAGTGCGCGCCATTCCCCATGTGGTGCAGGCGGTGCCGCTTAGTTTCTGACAATGCGATTGGCCGGGAGTCGGAAGCGCCTCCCGGCCACCATCTTCAAATAAAATTCATCTGACCTCTCTTGATTCGGGCACCGGATGGGCCCTCACTTACCGTTCGATGGGCCCTCACCGAGGGCCGTATTCGAGCGTCTCGATCACACCTAAATTTGAGACGCGAAAATAATCAAACAGGCCGAGCAGGCCGGGGAGGACAGATGGCTACCGTTTCACTTACAGTGAACGGGAAGGCCGTATCGGCAGACGCCGAGGCGGATACGCTTCTCGTAGACTTCATTCGCGAAAATCTGGGCATGACGGGCACCCATGTGGGTTGCGACACCAGCCAATGCGGCGCCTGCGTCGTGATGGTCAATGGCGATTCCATCAAAAGCTGCACCATGCTGGCGGTTCAGGCGGAGGGCGCTGACGTGACCACCATCGAAGGGCTGGAGACCGATGGCCAGCTGCATCCGATGCAGCAGGCGTTCCACGAGAACCATGCGTTGCAATGCGGCTTTTGCACGCCGGGCATGCTGATCAGCGCCATCGATTTCGCGACTAAACACCCGGGCGCGAACGAAGACGAAATCCGTAAGGGGCTGGAAGGCAATCTCTGCCGCTGCACCGGCTACCACAATATCGTCAAAGCCGTACAGGCCGGCTCCGCCGCGATGAAAGGATAAGATCATGCCAGACGGAAACACGGGAATTGGCGCTGCTGTCCGCCGCAAAGAAGACAGCCGGTTTCTCCGGGGCAAGGGGAACTATACCGACGATATCAATCGTCCCAATCAAACGTATGCGTACTTCCTCAGAAGTTCGGTCGCGCATGCCAAGATCAAAGGCATTGATACCAAGGCTGCCGCCGCGGCCGACGGCGTTGTCGCCGTCTTTACCGGCGCGGATATGGAAGGCATTGGGGGCCTGCCCTGCGGCTGGGGCCTAACCTTCCAGAACGGCGATCCGATGGTCGAACCGGCCCACCCGGTCCTGGCCCAGGGTAAAGTGCGCCACGTGGGCGATCCCATTGCCGTTGTCATTGCCGAAAGCCGCAAGCAGGCCAAATCGGCGGCGGCCCTGATCAAGGTTGATCTGGAAGAATTGCCGGCGGTGGTCGATATGACCAAGGCGGTCGAAGGCGGCGCCTTGGTCCATGACGAGGCGGCCAACAATATCTGCTATGACTGGGCCATCGGCGAAAAGGATCCGGTGGATGAGGCGTTCGAGAAAGCCGACCACGTTACCAGTATCGACATCGTCAACAACCGGCTGATCCCCAATGCGATCGAGCCGCGGGTGGCGCTGGCCGAATACGATAGTTCCACCGAGGACTATACGCTCTACACCACCACCCAGAACCCGCATGTGATCCGGCTGCTAATGGGCGCGTTCGTGCTGCAGATACCTGAGCATAAGCTGCGGATCGTGGCGCCCGATGTGGGTGGCGGTTTCGGTTCCAAAATTTTCCACTATGCGGAAGAGGCGGCGCTGACTTGGGCTTCGGCAAAGGTCGGCCGGCCCATCAAGTGGACGGCGGAACGCTCGGAAAGCTTTATGTCGGACGCCCATGGCCGGGACCATGTGACCCATGCGGAACTGGCCCTGGATAAGGACGGTAAGTTCCTGGCGCTGCGGGCCAAGACCCTGGCCAACATGGGCGCGTATCTCTCTTCCTTCGCACCGGCGGTGCCGACCTATCTTCATGCGACCCTGCTAGCCGGCGTTTACACCACGCCGCTGATCTACTGCAACGTGATCGCGGTGTTCACCAATACCGTACCGGTGGACGCCTATCGCGGCGCAGGCCGGCCGGAAGCGACGTATCTTTTGGAGCGTCTGGTGGACCGGGCAGCTCGGGAGATGGGTATCGATCAGGCTGATATCCGGCGGCGGAACTTTATCCAGCCGGATGCTTTCCCGTATCAGACGCCGGTCGCGCTGGAATACGACTCAGGCGACTACGAGGCGACCTTGTCGGCGGCGGAAAAGAACGCCGACGTGAAGGGCTTTGCCAAGCGGAAGAAGGAGTCAGAGGCCAATGGCAAGAAGCGCGGCCTCGGTTATTCCACCTATATCGAAGCGTGCGGCGTCGCTCCGTCGGCGGTGGCCGGCGCTTTGGGCGCACGGGCCGGGCTCTATGAATCCGCGGTGGTCCGGGTGCATCCCACGGGCAGCGTTAGTGTCTTCACCGGCACCCACTCCCACGGGCAAAGCCACGAAACCACCTTTGCCCAGTTGGTCTCCGACCAGCTCGGCGTCGACTTCAACGCGGTCGATGTGGTTCACGGCGATACCTCCAAGATACAGTTCGGCATGGGAACCTACGGCTCCCGGTCGCTGGCGGTCGGCGGTGAAGCCATTGTCCGGGCGATGAACAAGATCATCGACAAGGGCAAGAAAATCGCCGCCCATATCCTGGAGGCCGCCGAGACCGATATCGAGTTCAAGGACGGGGCCTTCACTGTCAGCGGCACCGACAAGTCCATGGCCTTTGGCGAGGTCGCGCTGGCGGCCTATGTGCCCCACAACTACCCGCACGACACGCTGGAGCCGGGCCTGGAGGAAAGCGCGTTCTTTGATCCGCTGAACTTCACCTTCCCTGGCGGCTGTCATATCTGCGAGGTGGAGGTTGATCCGGCAACCGGTGTGGTGGATGTGGTCAACTTCACCGCCGTCGATGATGTAGGCCGGGTGATTAATCCGCTGATCGTCGAGGGACAGGTCCATGGTGGTCTCACCCAGGGCATCGGCCAGGCGCTGCTGGAAGGCTGTGTCTACGACGACAACGGCCAGCTGATCTCCGGCTCGTACATGGATTACACCATGCCGCGCGCGGACGATCTGCCGTCCTACCAGGTGTCCACGGAGACCACGCTCTGCGTTAACAACACCCTCGGTGTGAAGGGCGTGGGCGAAGTAGGGGCCATCGGCTCCCCGCCGGCGGTCATCAATGCCGTGGTGGACGCACTGTCGGACCTGGGTGTCACGGATGTGCCAATGCCGGCGACACCGCAGGCCGTGTGGCGCGCCATTCAGAACGCGAAATAAGGAGGACCGGAACATGTCTCAGTTTCAATATGCAAGGGCCTCTTCGGCGGATGACGCGGCCACTCAAGTCAAGGCGGCGTCCGACGGCTTGCTTCTGGCTGGCGGGATGACCCTTCTACCGGCGATCAAGCTGGGTTTGGCGTCACCGTCCAATCTGGTTGATTTGTCGGGCGCGGGCCTCAGCGGGATCACGGTGGACGGCGATACGGTGACCATCGGGGCCATGACCCGCCACGCGGATGTGGCGGCGTCAAAAGACGTTCAGAAAGTCATCCCGGCGCTGGCGGCTTTGGCCGGCGGCATCGGTGATCCGCAAGTACGCCACCGGGGCACCATCGGCGGCTCTGTCGCCAATAACGACCCGGCGGCGGACTATCCGGCGGCGTGTCTGGGCCTTGGGGCGACCATCAATACCGGATCGCGCTCCATCGCGGCGGACGACTACTTCAAAGGCTTGTTCGAGACGGCGTTGGAAGACGGCGAGGTCGTCACCTCTGTCAGCTTCCCCAAACCCGACAAAGCGGCCTATGTGAAGTTCCCGAACCCGGCCAGCCGGTATGCGCTGGTCGGTGTCTTTGTGTCGTCGGGCGCGAACGGCGTTCGCGTCGCGGTGACCGGGGCAGGGGCGTCCGGCGTGTTCCGGGCGGCCGAGCTGGAGAAAGCCCTGTCCGGCGATTTCTCCGCCGGCGCCTTGGATGGCGTCAGTGTTTCTGCTGACGGCCTCGCCAGCGATATCCACGCCCAGGCCGATTACCGGGCGCACCTGATCACTGTGATGGCGCAACGGGCCGTCGCCGCCTGCGGATAGGTCTGAAAGATGGATACGCGGGTCGAGCCCGCGTATGACGAGTTTGAGATGACTTTCCTTCCGTCATGCCCGGACTTGATCCGGGCATCCATTTATCAGAAGGCCAATCTCGAAGCACTCTTCGCATCAGGCATGGACTTCGCCGCCGCTGTTTTCTATGCTCCCGCCAAGCCTGAGGAACCCAGCATTTAAGGAAAAATATGACTGATCTTCCCTCGTCCGTGGACGCGACCGTGGAGCTTTTGCGCGATGGCAATTACCTCGCCAATCGCAGTCTGGCGACATCCCTTTATCTCGCGCTCAGCCTGGGCCGCCCGCTCTTCCTGGAAGGAGAAGCCGGTGTCGGCAAGACCGAAATCGCCAAGGTTTTGTCTGAAACGCTGGGGCGCAAATTGCTGCGTCTGCAATGTTATGAAGGCCTGGATGTCACCACCGCCGTCTACGAGTGGAACTATTCCCGCCAGATGGTGGAAATTCGCATGGCGGAAGCGACCGGCGAACGGGACCGGGATTCGCTGGAGCATGATATTTTCAGCGACGAATTTCTGATCAAGCGGCCGCTTCTCCAGGCCTTGGAACCGGACATGGCCGGACCGCCGGTCTTGCTGATCGACGAGTTGGACCGGACCGATGAGCCGTTCGAAGCCTATCTGCTGGAAGTCCTGTCGGACTTCCAGGTCACCATTCCGGAGCTCGGCACCATTGCCGCGGAAAAGCCGCCGATCGTGATCATCACCTCCAACCGGACCCGCGAAATTCACGACGCGCTGAAGCGCCGGTGTTTTTATCATTGGGTGGATTATCCGAGCGTGGCGCGGGAACTGGAAATTCTGAAGGTGAAGGCCCCCGAAGCGGCCGAAGTTCTGTCCCAGGAAGTCGTCGGCTTTGTCCACGAACTTCGCAAGATGGACCTGTTTAAACTTCCAGGCGTGGCGGAGACCTTGGACTGGGCGAATGCGTTGACCCAGCTTGATTGCCTGTCGCTAGATCCGGAGACGGTCAACGATACCTTGGGCACGCTCCTGAAATATCAAGACGATATCCAAAAGATCGAAGGCAGCGAGGCCACTCGCATCCTGAAAGAGGTCAAGTCGGAGCTCGCCACGGCGAGCGCTTAAACCTGTAGCTCCGCCATGGCCGAAGAGACCCTCCCGCCCCAACTCCCCGATGTGCCGGACGACGGTATCGGAGGCCGCATGGCGGAGAACATCATGCATTTCGGCCGGGTCCTGCGCCGCGCCGGCCTGCCCATCGGGCCGGGTCAGGTGCTGGAAGCGATCCGGGCCGTGTCGGCAGTCGGGTTCGGCAGCCGGGGCGACTTCTACTGGACGCTGCATTCGGTTCTCGTGAACCGCCGCGACCAGCGGGAAGTCTTCGATCAGGCGTTCCATATCTTCTGGCGCAACCCGGACATCCTGGAAAAGATGATGCAGCTGATGCTGCCCGATATCGGTTCGTCCCAGGATATCCCCGATGCGGAGGAAATCTCACGCCGCGTCTCCGAAGCTCTGTCGCCGGGCCAGAATGACAGCGGCGAAGTGCAGGAGCAGGAGGAGATCGAGTTCGATGCGACCCTCACCTGGAGCGCCGGTGAAACGCTGGCCACCAAAGACTTCGAAAAAATGTCTTCAGACGAGATCAAGGAGGCCCTGGCCGCGATCAAACGCATGCGCCTGCCCATCTTGCAGGTGCCGACTCGTCGCTACCGGCCGCACCCAACAGGCTCCCGCGTGGATATGCGCCGGACGCTACGGGCCGCACTGCGCTCCGGCGGCGGCTATATTCCGCTGATGAAGCGGGAACGGCGCTACCGCCACCCACCGCTGGTCATCGTTTGCGATATTTCGGGCTCCATGGAGCGTTATTCCCGGATGCTGTTGCATTTTATGCATGCGGTCACCAACGACCGGGACAGGGTATTCACCTTCCTGTTCGGCACACGACTCACCAACATTACCCGGTATCTTCGTTACAAGGACGTGGATGCGGCCTTAGAAAAGGTCGGTGAGGCGGTGGAGGACTGGTCCGGCGGCACCCGCATCGGCGCGTGTATTCATGACTTTAACCAAAATTGGTCGCGGCGGGTTCTGACCCAAGGGGCGGTGATGCTGCTGATCTCCGATGGGTTGGACAGGGACGAGGCGACCGGGCTTCACGATGAAATGGACCGGTTGCACAAATCCTGCCGCCGGCTGATCTGGCTCAATCCGCTCCTCAGGTACGAAGGATTTGAGCCGAAATCCGTTGGAATTCGAGCGATGTTGCCCCATGTCGACGAGTTCCGCACCATCCACAATCTGGACAGTTTGCGCGACCTTACCCGCATTTTAAGCGAACCCGCCCCCCGGCAAGGGGAAAGCGTCATGTTGCCGAAAGACACAGCCGCTTAAATCCTTTGTTTACCAATGGGTTGAGATACTGCACGCGGGAAAAAACGTGTGGGTGATTGCGGATTCGATGGCGGGAACGTCGAACCTAGGACAACGTGTATTCGGGCATGAGCGCATCGTCTTGGTGCGCCCCTGTGGGGTGTTCATCGGGCGGGGGCGTCCATGAGTTCGCTATTCGTCCTGGGTGGCGCCGCGCTGTTTCAGGCGCTGACCGCGATCCTTGCCTTCCGCCTGATTTGGAAAACCACTTGGCAGATACCCTGGACCCTGATCGCCATCACTTTCGGATTTCTGGCGGTCGAACGCAGCACGGAACTTAAAGGCATCGTTCACGGGCTCGCGTCTCTGCCGGGCGTCAGCGTCGCCGACTTGACGGGACTTTGGGTCTCGGTTTTCTTTTTCGTCGGCATGATCCTGATGGGTCCGATGCTGGTCGCCCGCGAACGTCATGAAAATGAACTCGGCACCAGCCAGGAAAGCCTGGATGCGCTGAACGAAAACCTCAATCGGGTTGTTGACCAGAAGTCCGCGTTGGAATCCGAAAAGTCCGTTCTCCATGGAGACAAGGTCCGGCTTGAAAGCGAGGCGGCCATCCTGCGCGAGGAAAAAGACGCGCTGTCGACGGAAACCGAGGCGTTGAAGGGGCGCGCATCGATGCTCGAAGGGGAGGTCGATGGTCTGAAGAAAACCAACGCCAAACTGGAAGCAGACCTAGCGCCGTTGCGGGAAACCACTGACCGTTTTGCCCATGTGTTCGAGGAATCCCCTATCGGGATGGCCATGATCCGCGGTGGCGAAGGGTTGTGGCTGGTCAATCGGTCCCTGGCCAATATGCTGATCTACACCAAAGAGGATTTTATCGGTAAGACGTTGCTTGATTTCGTCGATCCCCGTGATGAAGAACTTCTTGGGTCGGACAACGACTTCATGGAAATTCGTCTGCTGCGCAGCGACGGTTATTTCATTTGGACGCTGCTGAGCCGCACGTCCCTCCGCCAGGGAAAAGACGGCGCAGACTAAACGATCTATCAGATACAGGATGTCACAGACCGGAAGTTGGCCGAGGAAGCAGCGCTGGAGCAGGACCGGGATCAGAGCCCTGACGATACGCTGAGCGCCATGTTCGAGGCGACCCATGATCTGGCTATTCTCCTCGATCCCCAATTGCATGTGATCACCGCTAACACCAGGTTTTGCGAGCGTATCGGGGCGCCGCTGGAAGATTTGATTGGCAAGGACCCGTTCGCGGTCTTTGGTGAGCCGGCCGCTAGCCGCCGCCGGGATGCGGTACGAAAGGCGCTAGAGACAAAGAAACCGATCCAGTTCGAAGATCAACGCCAAGGCCGCTGGTTTGAGAGCAACTACTATCCTGTCTTCGATGACGCCGGCGAGGTCGCCCAGCTGGCCGGCTTTGCTCGGGATATTACCGCGCGCAAACGAGCCGAGGATCAGCTTAAGCGCGATGTGAAAATCCAAGAGCTGATCACGGCGGTTACTCTGGGCACAGCGGGCCAGTCCTCGACAGGAGAAGCGTTTCAATATGCTCTGGATGAGATTTGCCGGCGAACGGGGTGGAGTGTCGGACATGTTTATCTGGCCGGTGCAAAGGAAACCGATCCGTTAGAGTCCAGTGGTTATTGGCGTGTGGACGATGACAAACGTTACAACGCTGTCGTTGAGTTCACCAAGGAGAACCCTATAAGGCCGGGCGACGGAAACGTGGGCCGGGTCTTTGCCAACGGAAAATCTGTTTGGACCCATATCGTCAATGCCAAGTCACCCAAGGCGCGGAGCAAGGTTCTCTATCGCACTGGACTTCGCTGCGCCGTCATGGCCCCGATTGTCGTAAACGGCAAGGCACATGGGGTCATAGAATTTTTCTCGACGACCAGATTGAAACGCGATCCGCACATGCTGGACGCCATGACCCGCATTGGTATCCAGTTGGGCCGGGTCATTGAGCGGGAGCAGGCGAACGCGGCAATGTCCGATGGGGAACAGCGATTCCGGAAGTTTGCTGAGGCGGCTGCAGACCGGTTCTGGCGAACCGATGGCCGCCACCGGATGGCGTCTCTCTCGGAACCGGTTGGCGCGTTTGATGTTAAGGAAGTGGATATTGTCGGTCATCGTTTCTGGGACACGGACAAGATTGAGTTCGTGAACGGTGGCGGGGAAAAGCTAAAGGAGGCGATGGCCAGGAAGGAACCGTTCAAGAATTTAAATTTGAAAGTACGGGGCAGCGGCGAACAGACGATGAGTCTGTCGTTCGGAGGATTGCCCAATTTCGGCGACGGTAACGAGTTCCTGGGATACTGCGGAACCATTCTTGACGTTTCGGCTCAGGAGTCCATGGCCGAACGGGCGGAAAGTATGCAGGATATTTTCACGGAATCCATGGCCGGATTACCGATCGGATTTATCATGTGGGATCCCGATGGCCGATTTGTTGCCGCCAATCAAAAATTCAAGGACATGTATCCGCCATTCGCAAAAGTCCTTAAGCCGGGCATTCTTTATCCAGAATTTATGACGGGCTGCGCCAAGAGCGGATTCCTGGCCGACTCAGTCGGCAATGAGGAAGCGTGGACCCGGGAACAGGTCAGAAATTATTCCGAGGAACTTTCCGAAAGAGAATACCAATATGCCGACGGGAGTTGGTCCAGCGCCACACGCATGTGTCTCAAAGATGGGAGCATGATCGGCTTTCACAGAGACATCACCGATCTGAAGATGGCTGAGGCCTTACTTAGAGCGAGTGAGGAACGTTTTCGGGATTTTGCTGCCGCCGGCGCCGACTGGTTCTACGAGCAAGATGCCGACCTTCGTTACACTTATGTCTCCGAGGGGGCGTTGTATGACGAGGGGCTGGAAGAGGCGGACTATCTTGGTAAGAATCGGGAAGAACTGATGGCCGAGTACAATATAGAGTATGATCCGGCTGAGTTGACTCGGATCAATAAGCTGATCGCCAATCATGAACCCTTTGATGACTTTGAGGCGGTGGCGCCGAGCGACAGCGGTAGCCGCTATGTGGTGATAAGCGGGCGTCCCATCTTTAACGCCGCCGGGGAGTTTGCCGGCTATCGGGGCGTCGGACAGGATATTACCCTGCAACGGGAGGCCGTCACAGTTCAGGCGAGCGCCCGGCGGGATGCGGAAATCGCCAATCGGGCGAAGTCCGAGTTTCTCGCCAATATGAGCCACGAACTTCGTACGCCGCTGAACGCCATTATCGGCTTCTCTGAATCCCTGGCGGAGCAGGTGTTCGGGCCCTTGGCCAACGCCAAACAGGCGGAATACTTGGAGCATATTCGAGATTCAGGCCAGCACCTTCTCAATTTGATCAACGATGTGTTGGATGTGTCCGCGATCGAATCTGGTGAGCTGGAACTTCATGAGGAAAATATCGACCTGAAGGCCATCGCCGAGGCCGCCGTCATGATGGTCAGGCCCCGGGCGGGAAGTGACAAGATCCATTTGGTCAACCTGATGGAGTTTGATGTGCCTCATATGCGCGGCGATGCAACCCGTCTTAAGCAGGTGCTGGTCAATCTGCTCTCCAACGCGGTGAAGTTTTCATCTGAGGGAGGGGTGGTCACGTTGGGAATGGACCCCGGCGAAGATCACAGTTTGACAATCTATGTCACTGATACCGGCATTGGTATGAGCCCTGCTGAAGTTGAGCAAGCCATGAAAACCTTCGGCCGGGTTCAGGATGCAGAAAAAACCGATGTCGAAGGTACAGGCCTTGGCCTGCCTCTCAGCCAGGCGCTGGTTCACGCCCACGGCGGTGAAATGGTTGTTGAAAGCGAACCCGGTGTTGGAACGACCGTGAAGGTCATTTTGCCAAAGGATCGACTCCTGCCATAAGCCACATCAGTGTCTGGCTTATTCCCTAGTGCTTGGACTACACTATTCGGAAATGTGGCCGTTGAATGCCGCCGGTGAATAGTGAAAACAAGGACAGGGGCTATGACTTCTAGTTCAACATTTGACGACGTCTATCGACGCTCGCTCGACGATCCGAATGGGTTCTGGGGAGAGATCGCTGAAGAGCTTCACTGGGATAAAAAGTGGGACAAGGTTTTGGATGCATCGAACCCGCCCCACTACCGCTGGTTTTCCGGCGGCGAGCTCAACACCTGTTACAATGCGTTGGACCGGCACGTGGAGAGTGGGCGCGCCGATCAGGCGGCGCTAATCTACGATAGCCCGGTCACAGGCGGCGTCGTCAAAACCTATACCTATCGCGAACTTCGGGACGCAACGGCCAAATTTGCCGGCATTCTGCGTGATGCCGGTGTCGCCAAAGGTGATCGCGTCATCGTCTATATGCCCATGGTGCCGGAAGCCGCTATCGCCATGCTGGCTTGCGCCAGGCTCGGCGCCATACATTCGGTTGTCTTTGGCGGGTTTGCTTCTAACGAGCTGGCGGTTCGCATCGACGATGCTCAGCCGAAAGCCATTGTGACTGCGTCCTGCGGCATCGAAGTGAATAAGGTCCTGCCGTATATGCCGCTTCTTAACGAGGCGATAAACCTCTCAAGGCACAAGCCGGAGAAAGTCGTCGTGCTGCAGCGCCCGGAGGAAAAAGCCGAACTTGATCCCGTAAGGGACATCGATTGGGGCGAGGCCATGAAGACGGTTGAACCGGCTGACTGTGTTCCGGTGAAGGCCACTGATCCGCTGTATATCCTTTATACATCCGGCACGACGGGACTGCCTAAAGGCGTGGTGCGGGACAATGGCGGGCATGCTGTGGCGCTCAACTGGACCATGAACGCGATCTACGGTGTCGATGCCGGGGATGTATTCTGGGCCGCCTCGGACGTGGGTTGGGTCGTGGGTCATTCCTATATCGTCTATGCGCCCTTGTTGAAGGGATGTACGACCATCCTGTTTGAAGGAAAGCCGGTGGGTACGCCCGACGCCGGTGCGTTCTGGCGCGTGATCGCTGATCACAAAGTGCGCGCCATGTTCACCGCGCCGACGGCGTTCCGGGCCATCAAGCGGGAAGACCCGGAAGGCAAGCTGTTGGCGCAGTACGATCTCAGCAAGTTCGAGACCCTGTTCCTCGCCGGCGAACGAACCGATCCCGATACGCTGGCGTGGGCGGAAGATATGTTAAATGTGCCGGTGATTGATCACTGGTGGCAGACGGAGACCGGCTGGTCCATCGCTGCCAACTGTGTCGGCCTTGGACGCCTGCCGGTAAAAGCCGGATCACCGACCAAACCCGCGCCGGGGTGGGACCTTCAGGTCCTGAACGAGCAAGGGGAGCCCATGGCCGCTGGTGAAATCGGTGCGCTGTGCGGCAGGCTCCCCATGCCACCCGGATGCTTGCCGACGCTCTGGAACGCTGAAGACCGGTTTGTCGAAAGCTATTTGGAAGAGTATCCGGGCTATTACAAAACCGCCGATGCGGGCTTTATTGATGAAGATGGTTATGTCTTTGTCATGGCGCGGACCGACGACATCATCAATGTGGCGGGCCACCGGCTCTCCACCGGCGCGATGGAGGAAGTTCTCGCCAGCCATGCGGACGTGGCCGAATGTGCTGTGATCGGCGTGGCGGACCAGCTTAAAGGGCAATTGCCCGTTGGCTTTCTGGTGTTGAAAGCGGGCGTTGACCGAGATGGCGCCGATATCGTCGCTGAAACCGTGCAACTTGTTCGCCAGCAGATCGGACCGGTGGCCGCCTTCAAGCAGGCTGCGATTGTTGACCGTTTGCCGAAGACTCGATCAGGCAAGATCCTGCGCGGCACCATGCAGAAGATAGCCGATAGGGAAAACTACCGGATGCCGGCGACGATTGACGATCCGGTGATCCTGGATGAGATCGAAGTCGCGCTTGAAGGATTGGGTCTGGCCGGCGCGCGGAAGGACTAACCGGCCCGATTAGTCATCTCGCTTAAGGGTCAACTTGGGTTTTATCAGACCGAAGAAAATGTCCTCGCCGATATACTGCCAACCCAGATGCGCATTGCAGCCGCGGCAGAGGACGATCTGCCAGTCGAACCCTTTGAACCACGTGAACTCGCCGCTTGGTTCCCCTACAGCGCTAACGCCGGGGGCTTCCTTGAAACAGAGGATGGTGAAAACCTGGCCGGCGGGATTGAACACCGTGTGTTCGTGTTCCTGGTTCCGGCGGATGGCCCATCGGGTGCGGGTGATGTCCGCGCCGCAGGCGGTGCAGTGAAGCGTATCTTCGTCTAGAAGGTCAGTTGCCCGGCGGGCGCCGGTGTCCGGTGTATTGTCCAGCATAGACGCAGGATATCACCGCTCTAGTCCACGTAGGGATTTTTTCCGGTTCGCACCAGTAGTCGAATAGGGATGCCGGGCAGATCGAAATCCTCCCGAATTCCGTTGATCAAATAGCGACGGTAATCTTCAGGCACCGACTTTCCTCGGCTGGAAAACACCACGAAGGTGGGCGGCCGTGTCTTGGCCTGGGTCATATACCGCAGCCGTAGCCGCCGTCCTTGAACAAGTGGCGGTGGATGACGTTCGGTCATGTATTCCAGCCACTGATTAAGCTTGGATGTCGAAACGCGACGGTTCCAGACATCAAAATACTTGAAGGCTTCGGGCACCAAATTGTCTATGCCTTTGCCGGTCAGCGCCGAAAGGGTCACAACCGGCACGCCGCGAATTTGCGGCAAAGAGGTCTGCAGCCGGTCTTCGAGGTCCTGGCGGCGTTGCTTCTTCTCCGTGACCGAATCCCATTTATTGACCGCTATGATCAGGATGCGGCCTTCCTCGATGACCTGACGAGCAATGGTGAGGTCCTGCTTTTCCAGCATCACATTTCCGTCCAGCACCAGCACTACCAGTTGTGCGTATTGAATGGCGCGATAGCTGTCCTCCGCGGACAGGGTTTCCACCTTGTCCTGTACCTTGGCGCGGCGGCGCAGACCTGCCGTATCGACGAGCCTGATGGGGCGGCCTTCCCAAGCCCATTCCAGCGTGATCGAATCCCGGGTGATGCCTGCTTCCGGGCCGGTTAGCATCCGGTCCTCTCCGATCAACCGGTTGACCAGGGTGGATTTCCCAACGTTTGGCCGGCCCACGATGGCCATCTGAAGGACCCCGGTATGCTCGACATCCTCGTCTTCGTTACTCCAGTCGTCCGGTTCCTGGTGCGGATCGATCTTTGCCGGCGCGCCGTCATTGTCCGCCGCTGCGTCGGCATAGGGCTGCAGCACAGCGTATATTTCCTCCATACCATCTCCGTGCTCTGCGGAAACCGCCAAGGGCTCTCCGAGTCCCAATTGGAACGCGTCGTAAAATCCTGCTTCTCCGGAGCGGCCTTCGTATTTATTGGCGACCAATATGACGGGGGTTTTCTGCGCGCGTAGCCAATTTGCGAAGTGACTATCCAAGGGGGTGACGCCGGCGCGGGCGTCAATGAGGAATAGGGCCACATCTGCTTCTTCGACGGCTTTGTCCGTCTGCTGGCGCATGCGGGCTTCCAACCTGTCGTCGTGGGCGTCCTCGAACCCAGCCGTGTCGATCAGCTTGAACGAAAGATCACCCAGAGAACCTTCTGCTTCCCGGCGGTCACGGGTTACACCTGGCGTGTCATCGACAATCGCCAGTTTCTTGCCGGCGAGCCGATTAAACAGGGTGGACTTGCCCACATTGGGCCGTCCGACGATGGCGACGGTCAGTGTCATGGTCTAGAGATAGTTTAAGCGTTAACGATAGGCAACGAGGTCGGCGTCGTCGCTCAGGAAATATACTGTTCCCTTGGCGACAATCGGACTGATAGTGACACTATCCGGCATCTCCACCTTGCCCAATATTTTGCCTGTATACGGCGATGCCGATATTGCTTCACCGTTTGATCCTGCGACGATCAGCCGGTCGCTGATCAGGATAGGTCCGGTCCAAATGATCCGGCCTTCCTTGTCTTCCTGATCTTCCCACTGTGGCAAGGGCGTCACCCAGTGAATTCGGCCAGTGCGCCGGCCAAGCGCCACCAGTTCCGAATTGTTGGTGAGTACAAATATATACTCGCCGGCAACCCAAGGTGACTCGATACCGCCGATTGCACGATCCCAAATACGCCGTCCTGTTCGAAGATTGATCGCCGTGATTAGATTGCTGTTACTGATCACCGTAACGATCCCGCGGTCGATGACCGGCCGGCCGCGTATGGAGGATAACAGCGTCGTCGAATTCGGACGGCGCACGCCTGCTAACGAGTCGCTCCAGAGCTCCTGGCCATTCTCGACCTTGAGGGCGGCGACTTCGCCGGAGGAATAGGGGACAACAACAACACCCCCATCAACTGCCGGTGCGGCGCCACCGAGAAAGTTGGTGCCTTCTTCAATGCCCGCGTGGTTCCAGAGAGTTTCACCGGTGGATCCATTCAGGGCAAACAGCTTGTTGGTCAGGGTGACGGCGAAGACCCGGTTGCCGCGAACCGCCGGCGGCGCACGCATCGGCGTGCCGACGTTACGCCGCCAAAGAACTTTACCGTCTGTAGTGTTGAGCGCGATGACTTCTGCAAAACCGGTGGTAACGAATAGTCTTCCGTTCTCCAGGGCCAATCCGCCGCTTACGTGCCCGTCGTCTTCATGATCGGGCGTCAGATCAATTTCCCAAGCTTCGTCACCGCTGTTGATGTCGAAGGCTCGCACCACCGATTCAGAATCCATGGTGAAAATGCGATCCCCAGATACGACGGGCTGGGTGATGAGTTTATCATCCGTACTTGATCCCGAGCCGATGCCGATGGACCAGATTTCCTGTAAACGGTCACCCACCTTGATATGGTGCATGGCATGATTGGGATATCCGCCCGCTTGGGGCCATTCCTGATTGACGGTCGGGGCTGGTAGCCGGATGCTCTCATTCTCGGTGCCGGCATCCGGCTCCAAAGTCTGTTCATGCACGAGGATGGAAATACGCTCCCCTGGCAGTGGTTTCTTGGTCTTCGTGCCTAGGAACGTGTCGCAGCCCCCTAGAGCAATGAGACATAACCCGACGATGGACAGTTTCGAAATTTTCAGCATCTCATTTGTTGCTTTTCGGCTAGCCGCCCAGAATAGCGGACATTTCGGCGGCCCGTGCCCGTACGCCGCCGGGCGCGGTCACGTCGTCCGCCAGTTCCCGGAAAAGTTTCTTGGCGTCCTCCACCTTTCCTTGCCGATGGGCGAGTAGAGCGGAAATTTCCTTGGCCGTGTGGCGGAAGGGATTTGACGTGGAAAGAAGGGGCTGAAGCCGCCCGTTAATGGCTGACGGGTCCCCTTTGTCCAATTCCTGAAGCGCGGAAAAGACGGTGGCAAGGTCCCGGTACAGTTGGTCGATGGATTGATCGGCGGCTATCGCGGTATATTCGGTCGTCGCTGCCGCCGTATCTCCTTTGCCGGCCAAGACCGCCGCCTTATTGAAACGCGCCAGCAACGCGTAGCCTTCGGTGCCCTCCGTTTGGAGTTTTGTCAGGATCGAAAGCGCTTCCTCGCTTTTGTTATTGGCGTCAGCCTTAAGCGCGGAGGCGTAAAGCGCACTGTCGTCGGCGCGGCGGTTCTGATCATACGCTTTCCATCCCTGGAACGCGGCGACAGACCCGACCAGAACGACAATCAGGCCGATAATATAATTGCCGTACTTTTTCCAAAGGGATGCGTACTGTTCCTGACGCAGCTCTTCGTCAATTTCCTTGAATAAATTGTCCTGTTCCGGATCTCTGTCCGCCATCGTACTACCTGAATTCCTGAATTGTCGGCGCGCCTGCCCGCCGTGATCAAAGGCGCGCTAAAATACAGTGCCGTCCGGAAATTCGCAAACCCCCTCAGCTTAGGGGCCGGACCCTAATTTGCATGTTGAAGATACTAGCAAATACCGGCCACGAAATCGCCGTTTTTAAGTATTCTTTAAATACCCGGAGCGTATTTATGATAGATAAGACGTCGCAAAAATGCGGCAAGTGGTGGATGAAAATTTTCACATGAAAAGATCACTAGTTCTTGCACTGGCATTCTTTCTGACGGCGTGTTCAGCCGCTTCCACAGCGCCGACCATGTTTCCGCAAATGTTGGGCGTGGAGGGTGTGACAGTGATCGGCACCGGTAAGACCATCAGCGATCACGTTGTCTCCTTCACCTCCGGAAAAAATTGTTCAACGGTCCGGAAAAACACCGGCCGCCATTATTGCGAAGAAGACGAGGTTACTACCCCCGAGGAAGTCTACTGCTACAACACGCTGGGCAATGTGTCGTGTTATGCCCAACCCGCGCCCCATGGCGAGCCTTCCGATTTTCTCGGCCATGTGAAATCGGGTGCGCCTCCCGCCCGTTAATCGGGCCTTCGTTTAATTCTGTCATTTTTATCGAATCGGGCTACATAAGGTCAGGTCGCCGGCGAGACTCATTTTCGCCGGGAAAGCTGGTGCACTACCATGAGACTATGGGCTATCGCGATTTGGAACAGCATTCCGCCGAAATGGTGGGTCGTGCTCGCGCCTTTTGGCGCTATTATCGTGGCCTTCGTGTTTTGGTTTTTCTTCGGCGGGCTGATAATCGAGCCGGAAGACCCCAGGATCGACCGCTATATTGCGGAATATTCGAAAGTCCTACCCAAGGCCGTCGAAGGGGACAAACGGTCTCAGTACCGGGTCGCGGTGATGCTGCGGGATGGTCGGATGGGCCAAAAGGAACTCGGCGCGGCCTTAACCTGGATGGAGCGGGCGGCTAAGGACGGGTATCCGCCGGCCCAGTTGGCGCTGGGCCGGATGCATGCCGGCGGGATCGGCGTTCGGCAGGATTACTCCGCCGCCGCCAAATGGTACGGCGCGGCAGCGGGTTTCGGAAAGCATCGGGAAGCGCAGTACGAATTCGGGAATCTCTACTTCTACGGACGAGGAATCGGCCAGGATTATTCCGAGGCGATCAAATGGTTCAGAAGGGCCGCTCTTCGCGGACATGCGGGCGCGCAAATTTTTATGGGGTCCATGTACGAAAAAGGCTGGGGAACGGAACAGAACTTGGCGGAGTCTTACGCCTGGTACCGCTTGGCCGCCGCTCAGCCGCGCAAGGCCCGGCTCTACCGCAAGGATGTTAATGTGAAAGCCATTCTTGAGGAGTTGAAGCCGCGAATGACCCGCCTGGATATCAAAAATGGCAATCGCCGGCTGCGGGAGCTGCAATCAAGAATTCGCGCGGAAAATTAGTCGAAATTGCTCTAGTCGAACTGGAACCCGGTCAGAAGGTAGGCTTCCAGTTTGCTGACCACACCTGGTGAGGGCTTCCGGCCGCCATCGGACACTTCTTGCGCCGGCCGTTTTCGGACCACCAGTTCGATGCCACACTCCCCAACGGGGGTCAGAGTTTGATCAAAGCGAGACAGGCTATAGCGGTAGGACTCGTCGAGCTTTTGGAGTTTCAAAATCTCCGCCGCGTCGCCCAGGTCTGCCGCCAGCATCAATATATTGAAGGAGCGCGGGCTCCACGATTTGGTTTTGTGGATTGTGAACGTCCATTTGTGATCCCCATTGAAGGTGCTTGGAAACTCACCCTGCTCATACAAGTCCTCGTCGGGCACCGTAATGATCAAATGTCCGCCGGGTTTGACGGCGCGAAACCAGTTGGTGAGACCTACTTTCGGATCATCAAGATGCTCGAGACAATGACTGGAGTGAACGAAGTCAAAACTTTCGTCGGAAATGGACTCCAACGTCTGGGCGTTGCCGTCTTCTTTGTCGAATACTTCCACGCCAGTCATCCGCGGGAAAAATTCGCGGTAGAGAGAAAGCGGATCAGGTGCGCCGCCGATATCCAGGCCCTGACCAACAAAGTAACGGTTGATGAAGTTCGGCTCCCGGGTGCGTCGCGAAATAGATTTGCTGCATTCCTTCATAGCGGCCTCATATCATCACAGTCACTGACGGCTTAGCTGGCGATCTCCGCGTCGCTGCCCTCGATGGCGACGCTCTCCCCATTGATCTGACAATCAGGCAAACACAAGGGTGCAATTTGATCGGCCACAAACTCCGGCGTGCGCAGGGTCAGCGGGTCTTCGCCCGGAAACGCCTGTTTGCGCATGCCGGTCCTGGTGCCGCCCGGATTAAACAGGTTCACCCGCATCGGGGTTTCCTTGATCTCGTCCGCATAGGTTTTGACCATCATTTCCAGCGCCGCCTTGCTGACGGCGTAGACACTCCAATAGGCGCGGGCGACTTGTCCTGCGGTGGAGGTGACATAGACCGACCGGCCGGCATCGGATTGCCGTAAAAGCGGATCCATACTGCGGATCAGGCGAAAATTGACCGTGGTGTTCACGGCCATGGTTTGGTCCCAGACGCTTGGGTCCAGTTGATGCATTGGGCCGATGGTGCCCAGCATTCCAGCTGCCGCGACGACAATATCCAGTTTCTTATATCGCTCGAACAGCGCCGCGCCCAAATTGTCGATACCGTCGAAATCAGTCAGGTCCAAAGGGGTGAGGGTTGCCGTACCGCCCAACGCCTTAATTTCGTCGTCCAGTTCTTCCAGCGCACCGGTGGTTCTGCCGACCGCAACCACGTGCGCTCCAAGAGAGGCAAGTTTCTTGGCCACGGCCGCACCGATACCGCGCGATGCACCGGTGACGAGAGCAATGCGCCCGTCCAAAATCTTGTCGGTTTCGGTCATCGTTGTTCTGTCAGAAGAGACAATTGGGCGGGCATCGGGCCACCGTTCCTATCGGTCAGGTGAATGGGATACTCGCCAGAGAAACAGGCGTCGCAATATTGTGGCCCTTCAGAAATTCGGGATTGTTCGCCCACGGCGCGATAGAGACCGTCCATGCTGATAAAGGCCAGCGTGTCGGCGCCGATGTGCCGCGCCATTTGATCGGTGTCCATGCGCGAGGCGAGCAGTTGTTCCTGTTCCGGCGTGTCGATACCGTAATAACAGGAATGGGTGGTCGGCGGACTGGATATCCGCATATGGACTTCCTTGGCGCCGGCGCTGCGGACCATATCCACAATTTTTTCCGACGTCGTCCCCCGAACAATGGAATCATCCACCAGAACCACTTTTTTGCCTTCCAGATACCCGCGGTTGGCGTTGTGCTTCAATCGGACGCCAAGGTGACGGATTTGCGCCGACGGCTCGATAAACGTACGGCCCACATAGTGGTTGCGAATGATGCCTAGCTCGAAGCTTACCTGTGCCTGCTCCGCATAGCCAATGGCCGCCGGCACACCGGAATCCGGCACGGGCACGACGATGTCGCTTTCCACATGGCTTTCTCGCGCCAACTCCGCGCCGATCCGCTTGCGGACGTCGTAGACATTCATGCCCTCAACCGTGCTATCGGGACGGGCGAAGTAAATGTATTCAAAGATGCAAAAGCGCTTCTCCTGTTTGGTGAAGGGCTTGATACTGCGCATTCCCTCATCGTTGATGATAACGATTTCGCCGGGATCGATGTCCCGTACAAAGCTGGCGCCGATAATATCCAACGCACAGGTTTCAGAGCACAAGATGTAAGCATCATCCAATTTGCCCAAAATCAACGGCCGGACGCCCATAGGGTCGCGTACGCCGATGAGTGAATCTTTGGTCATGGCGACAACCGAATATGCGCCCTCCACTTGGCGCAGGGCATCAATCACCCGATCAACCACCGTCGAATAGAGGCTGACGGCGATCAGATGAATCATAATTTCCGTGTCCATGGTGGACTGAAAGATGCAGCCGCGCTCGACCAGTTGCCGGCGCAAGGCGTAGGCGTTGGTAAGGTTGCCATTATGGGCGATGGCGAGGCCGCCGAACCCGAACTCAGCGAAAATAGGCTGCACATTGCGCAGCATCGTCTCGCCGGCGGTTGAATAGCGGTTGTGGCCGATCGCCGTGTGGCCGGGTAGGCCCGCGATGACGTCTTCCGAACTGAAATTGTCGCCGACTAGGCCCAAGGACCGATGGGTGTGAAACTGTTCGCCTCCGAAGCTGACAATCCCCGCGGCTTCCTGTCCCCGATGCTGTAATGAGTGAAGACCCAGCGCCGTATGGGCCGAGGCGTCTTTGTGTCCGCGAATACCGAACACACCGCACTCTTCATGAAATTTATCGTCTTCGAATGGATGCGTGGTGATCATGGAGCGTTGGCTTACCTAATTCTTTTGGTTCAACCGTTCGATGGCGTTGTTGAGGCTTCCGCGTTCCTTATTATCATATCCTGGCCGCTGTTCATCCTTTGATTTTTCAATCTCCGGCTTCAACAGCTTTTCGAACACGGATTTTCCAACCGAGTCAGTGGTTTGTTTGGCTTTGTTGGTAACATCATCAGCCGCTTTCTTGGTCATGACCTTGAAATTGGCGGGCAGGACATCGTTCAGAAACTTAGCGCCCAAGCGAATCATCGGCTTGGACTTGGCCTCTTTGATCATCGCCGGCTGATCTTTTTCTTCCCAAATATTCTCCACCACTAAATAAGAGCCGGTGATGATCAGAACAGAAGTAATCAATCCCGCCAGCATGCCCAGGGACCGGTCGAGCGCGTTCAATCGGCTTTTCCGAACCCATCCGCCGATAACAGAGCTTGCGAGGAACAGCACCACCAAGGTGACCAAAAAGATCGCGACGCCCGCGGCAAGATCAGCGAAAAACTGCTCTTTGATATACTGGCGGGCATAGGGCTGCGCCATGGGCAAGGTGATCAGCGTAATAATGCCCGCGCCGACCCAGGAAATGATAAACAATCCGCCCCGGACAAAGCCGAGGGCAAGCCCCATCAACCCGCCGAACAGGATGACGACGAGAACGCCGATATCGATGATATTGAGGGGCAGATTTTCCACGTTTCGTTTGCTTTCTGTACTTGTTGCCGCGGGCCGGGGCTAGCCACCGGCCAACACGGATGGGGGGGCGGCTTTTACCGGGCGCAGCAGCCCCACAAGTTCATTCAGATGTTCGATCTCTCGCACTGTGATACCGTCAGCCTTTGGCGCCGAGCGGCCGCCTTTTCGTTTGGTCTTCGGCATGATCGCCTGAGAGAACCCGAGCTTGGAGGCTTCCTTCAGGCGGGCTTCGCTTTGGCTGACCGGGCGTACTTCGCCGGATAGACCCACCTCACCGAAGACGATGGTATCCATGGGCACCGGTGTGCCCGATATAGACGAAATCAACGCCGCTGCAACCGCTAAATCCGCCGCCGGCTCGCTGATCCTCAAACCGCCGGCCACATTGAGATAGACATCGTTGGCGCCCACGGATAAATCCGAGCGCGCTTCAAGCACAGCCAGGATCATGTTGAGCCGTCCGCTGTCCCAGCCGACCACGGCGCGACGCGGTGTGCCAAAGCTTGTCGGCGCTGTGAGCGCCTGAATTTCGACCAGCATAGGCCGGCTGCCCTCGATTCCGGCAAACACACTGGCGCCGCTCACTTCGCCGTCACGGTCGCCCAGGAACAAGGCGGAGGGATTGGCGACCTCAGCCAGGCCGGTGTCCATCATCTCGAACACGCCGATCTCGTCGGCTGGGCCGAAGCGGTTCTTCACGGCGCGCAGAATACGGAATTGATGGCCTCGTTCGCCTTCAAAGTAGAGAACCGTATCGACCATGTGTTCCAGAACTTTGGGACCGGCGATCGCCCCTTCCTTCGTAACATGACCGACCAGGAACAGGCCAAAGCCGCGCCGCTTGGCCAGACGGATGAGTTCCTGGGCAGAGGTTCGGACCTGGGCCACCGTCCCTGGCGCCGAATCCAGATTATCGACGTAGAGAGTCTGTATGGAATCGGCGACCACAACATGCGGCGGCTGCGCCTCGTCCAAGGTGGCGACGATGTCCCGAACACTGGTAGCCGACGCCAGCTCGACCGGCGCGTCGGCAAGGCCCAAACGTTCGGCGCGCATGCGAACCTGATCGACGGCTTCCTCGCCGGAAATATACACGGCTCGCATGTTATCTCCCGACTTGGCGAGGGAGGCAGTTGCCTGTAGCAACAATGTCGATTTACCGATGCCCGGATCGCCACCCACAAGCATTGCCGAGCCCGGCACCAAACCGCCGCCGCAAACCCGGTCGAACTCGGCAATGCCGGTTTGGAACCGGGGCGGGCGTTTTTCCTCCCCGGTCAGGCCGACGAACTGTATTTTCTTACCCTTGCCGCCAGATAGGCCTTTTGGCGCGCTTTCGGTGGACTGTTCCTCGATCAAGGTATTCCAGGCGCCGCAACCATCGCATTGGCCTGCCCATTTAGAATGACTGGCGCCGCAGTCCTGGCAAACAAAGACTGATTTGGCCCGCGCCATTACCTGCGGACCGCCATCTGGATCGGACCGTCGGTCCGTCCTTCGATGAATTGACTGACATACTCATTACCGCTGATATCGATCTCGTCCGTCGGGCCGATCCAGATAATCCTGCCCTGGAAGATCATGGCGATCCGGTCGGCAATTTTCCGCGCGCTCTGCATGTCATGGGTGATGGTCAGCGTGGTGGCGCCGGTTTCCTGCACACAGTGGACGATCAGGTCGTTGATGATATCGCCCATGATCGGATCCAGACCCGTAGTGGGCTCATCGAAAAAGATAATCTCCGGCTGGCTGGCGATGGCGCGGGCAAGGCCGACCCGCTTGCGCATGCCGCTCGACAGCTCCGCCGGATAGCGGTCGGCGATTTCGGGCCCAAGACCCACCAGCGCCATCTTGGCGATCGCCACATCGCGGGCGTTCCGGCGGCTGACCGCGCCCGTGGACATCAGACCGAAGGTTACGTTTTCCCAAACTGTTTGGCTGTCGAACAGGGCGGCATACTGAAACAGCATGCCGATCTTGTTGTTTATCCCTTCCCGCTCGCCAGAGCTGATGCCCACGACTTCTTCGCCGCCGATCTTGATCGAGCCTTCTTCGGGGGTCAGGAGACCGAGAATACATTTCAGCATCACCGACTTGCCCACGCCTGAGCCGCCGATGACGACGACAGATTCACCTTCTTCGATATCCAGATTGAAATTGTCGAGAACGACTTTTTCGCCGAAACGCTTGCTGACGCCTTGCATACTGATCTTTGAGACCATTCTAGCCACCAGCCGCGAAGAAGATACCCGTCAGGATGTAGTCGAAGCAGAGGATCAAAATAGAAGATGACACCACGGCATTGGTCGTCGCCTGGCCGACGCCTTGAGCGCCACCCTTTGAGTTATAGCCGTGATAGCAGCCCATCAGGGCGATAATGAAGCCAAAGATACTGGCCTTTACCAAACCGGAGACCACGTCGAGGGTCTCCATGAATTCGTAGGTCGACTGTAAATAATTAGCAGCGTTGAAGCCCAGCTTGTAGACAGCGACCAGATAGCCGCCCATCACGCCGATAATGTCGGCGACCACCACCAGCAGCGGCAGCATGGTCAGACCGGCAATCAACCGGGGGACAACAAGATATTTGAACGGGTTGGTGGAAAGGGTGGTGAGCGCATCGACCTGTTCAGTCACCCGCATGGTGCCGATCTCGGCGGCCATGGAGGCGCCGATGCGGCCCGAAACCATCAACCCCGCCAAGACCGGGCCCAATTCCCGGGTGATAGACAAGACCACTACATTGGCGACCGCGCCTTCCGCATTAAATCGGGAGAAGCCGGTGAAACTTTGCAAGGCCAGCACCATCCCGGCGAAGACGGCGGTCAGTCCGACGACGGGCAGGGAATAATAACCGATCTCGATCATCTGGCGGCCGATGATCCGCGGATAGAATGGCGGGCGAATGGCGTGGGACAGCGCCGTGCCGGTAAAGATCGTGATCCGGCCGATGGTCGCCAGGAAGCCGAAGGTCACCGCACCGATATGTTGGAGAAAAACCAATGTCCTACCCGCCCACGTAGGTCCGGTAAAAACGCGCGCCCAGGCCGGTCAGAATTTCGTAACTGATCGTGTCGGCGTCGTGCGCGACATCGTCTGTGGATTGTTGGGGGCCGATGAAATCGACAAGGGCGCCGGGCGCCGTCAAATAGTCGGGAACAGAGGAGACGTCTAGGGTCGTCAGATCCATCGAAACACGTCCCACTACCGGCACCTCATGTGACTCGATCCAGGCCTTCCCGGTATTGCCGAGGGAGCGAAAATAACCATCCGCGTATCCCAGGGCGACGGTTGCAATCCGTGCTGGTCCGGACGCCTGATGCGTCGCACCATAGCCAACGGTCTGTGGGGTGTCAACGGAACGCACCTGGAGGATTTTTCCTTGTAAACGAATGACTTGCGCCATCGGATTGGGGGAATCAGGCGTCGGATTTCCGCCATATAGAGCGATGCCAGGACGGGTAAGATCAAAGTGATAATCTGTCCCCAGAAATACACCTGCAGAAGCCGCCAAGCTGGCTTTTTGACCCTCGAAATGGGCGAGGGCGTCGGTAAACGCGGTCAGCTGCTGGTTATTCAGCGGATGCACGGAATCTTCACCGCAGGCCAGGTGGCTGAGGATCGTCTTTATTTCTATCTTCGGTCCGATATCCGGCGATTCCCTGAAGGCCTGCAGCTCTTCCTCGTTGAGACCTAGGCGGGCCATCCCGGTATCTATATGAATATCCGCCGGTAGCGTCCGGCCAAGTGTTTCCTGATGCTCCAGCCATAGGTTGATCTGGTAGAGACTGTTGAGCACCGGGAATGCCTTGATCTCTGCAAGAGGTTCAGGCCAGCCCGGCAACAGCCCATCGAACACATGAATATGGGCTTCCGGCAGGACATCCCTGAGGGCGATGGCTTCATCGACGGTTGCCACGAAAAAGGTCGAACAGCCGGCACGGCTAAGGGCAGGGGCCACCCGGTCGAGGCCTAATCCGTAGGCGTTGGCTTTTACGACCGCGCTCGTTTCACTGTTGGGGGCTTTTTTCTGAAGGGTGCGGTAATTGCGGACGATGGCGTCCAGATTAATGGTCAGGCGTGCGCCGTGAACATCACCGCGTGTGGCCGACGACAACGCCATGGCACGCGCTAATAGCCTTCCGTATGCTGCGTGTCCAAATCACCGAAACGGGTGAACATGCCGTCAAAGTAGAGTTTTACCGTGCCCGTAGGACCATGCCGCTGTTTGGCGACGATAAATTCGGATTGATGACGGACTTCGTTTAACCTGGTTTCCCACCGGTCAAACCGTTCCGCAAACTTATCCGGAGATTCATCTGGGCGTTGGGCGGGCTCTCCTCTTTCCAGATAGTAAGATTCGCGGAAGATGAAGGTCACGACGTCAGCATCCTGTTCGATGGTGCCCGATTCACGCAAATCGGAGAGCTGTGGCCGCTTGTCTTCACGCTGTTCGACGGCGCGGGAGAGCTGCGACAGCGCGACAACGGGAACATTAAGTTCTTTTGCCAGGGTTTTGAGACCCCGGGTGATTTCGGCGATCTCCTGTACCCGGTTGTCGGTCCGGTTGGAACTTTCCATGAGCTGCAGGTAATCGACGATGATCAGTCCAAGACCATGTTCGCGCTTCAGCCGGCGGGCCCGTGTCCGGAGCATGCTGACAGACATAGCCGGCGTATCGTCAATAAAGATGGGCAGTTTGTGTAGCTGCTGGCTTGCGACAACCAGTTTATCGAATTCCTCGTTCGACAGGGTGCCCCGGCGCATCTTGTCCGAAGCGATCTCCGTCTGTTCCGACAAAATACGGGCGGCGAGCTGTTCCGACGACATTTCCAGGGAAAAGAACCCGACTACGGCGCCGTCCTGAACGGTTTTATTACCGGTATCGTCGATCTCGACCTTATAGTCATAAGCGGCGTTGAAGGCGATGTTGGTGGCCAAGGCGGTTTTGCCCATGGAAGGACGCCCGGCAAGGATGATGAGATCAGACGGATGCAGGCCGCCGAGTTGCAAATCAATGTCCCTGAGTCCGGTGGCGACGCCGGCGATCCGCCCGTCCCGCTTGTGGGCTGCCTCCGCCATTTCGATGGCGGTGATAATCGACGAGCGGAAATCCTTGAACCCGCCCTCCAGCTCACCCGTGGTCGCCAAATCGTAAAGTGTTTGTTCCGCCCGTTCGATCTGGCGCATGGCCGTGCTGTCGAGATCAGGAGAGTAGGCCTGATTGACGACGGTCTCGCCCAATTCAATGAGTTGGCGTTTGAGATGGAGGTCATAAATGCTCCGGCCATATTCCGCCGCATTAATGACGTTGACCATGGATGCCGCCAAATCGGCCAGATACTCCACCCCGCCCACATCAGCGAGGGAGCCGTCTTGCTCGAAAAAATTCCTGAGCGTGATTGGGTCGGCGATTTGGCCCCGTTCGATTAGTTTGGCCACCGAGCCGAAAATCTTACCGTGGATAGGGTCCGCGAAGTGGTCAGCTCGCAAGAAGTCCGATACCCGGTCATAGGCGTTGTTATTGGCGAATATAGCCCCCAACAGCGCTTTTTCCGCCTCGAAATTATGAGGCGGAGAGCGGAACGAGGGCAAATGCTCATCGTCATTGAGGGGCTGTACGGCCGAGGTGTTTTGCGCTGCGGTTGCCATGGCTGGGAACCTAACCCCAACCGCCAGACCGTTGAACCCGTAAAAAATTCACATGCCTGAGGATATCGGGGATAAGTCCCCGAGCCCTTGAATTTAAAGGCTTATGTCAGGCTGCCTGTTCGCTTTTTTCAGCGGCCATTTGATCCAACGCCTTCTCCGTGTCGCCGATGTAAGTGCGAGTCATGGGAACGATTCCCGCACGTTTGGTCATTTGGATCTGAAACACCGTCAGACCGAGGTATCTGAAGGACACCTCGCTGCCGGAAAGATAATACTCCCACATGCGGCAAAAGCGTTCGTCATAGATTTCCTTGACCCGGTCGCGGTTCTTCCTAAAACGGATTTGCCACTGCTTTAACGTCTCCGCGTAATGAAGTCCGAGACATTCAATATCCGTGATCATCAGCCCGGATCGTTCGATCTTGGGCATGATTTCAGAGAGCGCCGGAATATACCCACCGGGGAAAATGTACTTTCTTATCCAAGGGTCGGTCGCTGTCGGCGGATCGGTCCGGCCGATCGTATGGAGTAATGCGATCCCATCTTTCGCGAGGAGGCGGTCCATCTGGGAGAAAAACTGCCCGAAATGGCCGACACCCACATGTTCAAACATGCCCACGGAAATAATTCGGTCAAACAAACCCTGCTGATCCCGATAATCCCTCAAATTAAATCCGGCCTGTTGCGCCATGCCCTGTTTGCGCGCCCGTTCGTTGGATACCTTGTGCTGTTCTTCGGACAGGGTGACGCCGGTCACCGAGGCGCCCGAATGTTTTGCGATGTAGAGGCCTAGACCGCCCCAGCCAGAGCCGATATCCAAAACTTTTTGCCCCTTTTCGGGGAGCAGTTTTGCCATCAGGTGCCGTTTTTTATGGAGCTGCGCTGTCTCGATGTCATTTTCTGGGTCTTCGAAGTAGGCGCAGGAATATTGGAGGTCAGAATCGAGGAACAGCTCGTAAAGCTCGCCCGATAAATCATAGTGATGGGCGACGTTTTGCTTCGACCGGCCCGCCGGATTGTATTGGTGTATTCGGCGGCCAAGCATATCCAGAGATTCCGTAAATTTGTGGAAACTGTGATGGCCGTTCTCCTGAAGATTCATGGACAGCAAGGCCAAGAGGTCATAGACCTGCCCATTTTCAACGGTGATTCGGCCATCCATATAGCCTTCGCCCAACGCCATGCTTGGATTCAAGAGCATGCGCCGAACAATGCCTTTGTCATGATATCTGATCGTCAGGTCCGGTTCCGCCGTTCCCTCGATCACGTGAATGTTCCCCAATGGGTCGATGACCCGAAGCGTGCCGACATTTATGAGCCGGCGAAATATCGATAGCAGCATGAACATCAGAGTCAACCTCGTCGCGAACATACGGCCAGCTAGCCGTTTATAATTTTGTTTTCATCCCTATAGTGCTGAAAACGCTAGCATAAATCAATTTGGTGGTGAAGACTTCAGAGCAAAAAAATGGCGCACGTTTAAGTGCGCCATTCTTCAAAAAATTCTCTTTAAAATTAAGAGCGTTACTCTGCCGGTTTTTCTTCCTCGCCGTTATCGCTGGCCTCATCCGCCGGTGCTTCTGCAGCTTCATCAGCGGCGTCATCACCGTCGTCAGCCGCTTCTAGAACTGCTTCGGTTTCTTCAGCTTCTTCTTCAGCCAGGGCTTCTTCCAGCATCGTCGGCTCTTCGTCATCGGTGGAGACAATGGCTTCGCCGGTCCGTTCCTGAATTTCCGCTTCTTCATCGGACCGGGCAACATTCGCCGTCACCGAGACCGAGACTTCGGGGTGGAGGCTAATGCTCACCGTGTGCAGACCCACGGATTTGATCGGTTGGTCCAGTACGATTTGGTTCCGGTCGACAGAGTAGCCGGCTTCTGAAACGCCGGTGGCGATATCGCGGGCGTTGACCGAGCCGTAGAGCTGACCGGCGTCGCCGGCCTGGCGGACCATCACGACAAACAGACCGTCCATCTTGGAGGCAACTGCCTCGGCTTCGTTCTTGCGCTCAAGGTTCTGAGCCTCAAGTTGCGCGCGCTGCGACTCGAAATGGGCCTTATTGGCTTCATTCGCCAACACAGCTTTATTGCGGGGCAGCAAAAAGTTCCGGGCAAAGCCGGATTTGACGTTCACCACGTCGCCCATTTGCCCCAGTTTTTCGATGCGTTCCAGCAGGATGACTTCCATTTTAATCCTCCTCATTTGGATTGATTTGGGCAGGCGCAAAGCGATTTCTCAGCGCAGCCCATTGTTCGAAAAATCCCAACCCGGCTACGGCTACGAAAGTCCAGGTCGAGATGAAAAGTAAAAAGTAAAAGGCCATAAAGGCTAAGGCCGGGATTGCTTGGCGCCGGACCACGATGTGTACAATCCCCAAACCGATATAGAAAAACGGAGCGGCAAGCACGATAACTAGGTTGCGTCCCAAATATTCAATATCTCCGGAGCCCAAGAGGGCCAGGATCGCCGAACCTACGAGTGCCCAATAGACCCACTCCGGGGCATCCAACATGGTATAGGTCGGGGTGGGGCGGGCATTCGCGCCCTGTTTGACCAGGAAGGCCTGCGCCAAGACTGCATTCAGGATCATGATCAACATCCATCCGGCGATAAACATGCCGGGGAATATGTTGACCGTGGCTTGGATCATTGCATCGGTGCCGGGCTCAGAGCCGGTGATTCCCAGGCGTTGCGCAAACATGGTGCGCAGCAGCTCCTCAACAGAGCCCCGGAAGCCGGCTGCATCGCTTTGTGTGGCGATCGCTCCCAGCATCAACACCATCGCCCCAAATAGAGCCAGACGCGCCACCGCGGCGCCGATGGGATACCATTCAACGTCCCCGGCGCCGGATTGACGGCTCATGAGTGCAGTACGGACAACAAGCCAAGCGGGGAAGGCAATGAAGACGCCGTAGAAGCCGCCCTCGACCAGAGAGGTTGACAATATCGCCGCAAAGACACCTGTCAGGCTGGCAATTGAAACACTCCGCGTACCAAATGCCAGACCCACCATCATTGGCGGAAAGGCTGCCACAACAGCAAACAACCCGGCAGTGGGCACAAGCCTGCCCATGCCGAAGAGCAGTGCGCTTAGGACACCACAGCCAATTGCGATCCAAATGCCTTTGTGCATATCCACCCCGCAACCCGCCACCGGACGGGAGGTCGGGTTAAAACCGGCTACTGGGAAACGTACGGCAAAAGAGCCAGAAACCGGGCCCTCTTGATCGCTTTCGCCAATTCCCGCTGCTTTTTAGCGGAGACCGCCGTGATCCGGCTTGGGACAATCTTGCCGCGCTCCGAAATGTAGCGGGACAGGAGCTTCACATCCTTGTAGTCGATCTTTGGCGCGTTATCGCCGGAGAACGGGCAGGACTTCCGGCGGCGAAAGAACGGTCGGCGTCCGCCGCCGCCGCCACGGGGGCGGGAAGAGCCTTGGTCACCGCTTTGGGGGCGTTGGTCGCTCATTCTTCGGTCTCCTTCTCTTCGTCGGCGGCCTCATTCTTGTCCTCTGCCTCATCGGAAGATTTTTCTGATGTAGATGATTCCTCTGATTTCGAGCGGGCCTTATAGCCCTGATCGTCGTCGTCACGGTCTTCTCGGCTGGAACCGGATTGCGCCTGGATCGACGGCTCGTCGTCCAATTCATCAACCCGAATGGTCATGTAGCGCAACACATCCTCATGCAAACGCATTTGGCGTTCCATCTCGTGCACGGCCTCGGCCGGGCCATCGATGTTCAGCATCGTGTAGTGTGCTTTGCGGTTTTTCTTGATGCGGTAGGCCAGGGATTTGAGGCCCCAGCTTTCGGTGCGGGTGACATTGCCGCCACCCTCTGAAATAACACCTGCGAAGTTTTCCGCCAGTGCTTCGGCTTGTTGCGCAGAGATTTCCTGCCGCGCAATAAATACGCTTTCATAATAAGGCATATGTATCCCCTTTCGGCTTATCTCAACCCAACGGAAATCGCCTTAATTCCCGGGGCATAGCCAACACCGAATCAAAATGGCGATGGCAAGGAGGTGAAGGGGCGGAAATATACATATATTGCCGACCCATGCAAGCGCCCATCCAGGGTATATGGGGCTCGCACACGAGGACTTGGCAGGCGCTTGACACTCTGAGGTGAAGCGCCTTCACTGCCTAGGGTCCGAGTTAGGATCAGGATTATCATTGCAACGGATTAAGCATGACTCACGCGCTCATTTTTCCAGGCCAGGGATCACAAACCGTCGGTATGGGTAAGGACCTCGCCGACGCCTTTCCTGAGGCAAAAGCCGTCTTCGAACAAGTCGACGAGGCGCTGGACCAGCATCTTTCCAAGATTATGTTCGAGGGGCCTGAGGACCAGCTCACGCTGACCGAAAACACCCAGCCAGCGCTTATGGCCATGAGCATGGCGATTATGGCGGTGCTTGAAGGCAAGCACGGATTCAATATCGGCTCGCAGGTAACCTGCGTTGCCGGACATTCGCTCGGCGAGTATTCCGCGCTTGCGGCGGCCAAGGCTTTTGGGCTGGCCGATGCCGCCCGGCTGCTGAAAACCAGGGGTAAATCTATGCAAGTCGCCGTGCCTGTCGGCGAAGGCGCGATGGCAGCTGTCCTGGGGATTGAAATGGATGTGGCGGAGGCAATCGCAGCAGAGGCCGCCCAAGGCGAAGTGTGCACAGCGGCGAACGATAATGCGCCGGGGCAGATTGTTCTGAGTGGAGCGACCGCGGCGATAGAACGCGCCGTGGAAATCGCAAAGGAAAAGGGGGCGAAGCGAAGCATTCTGCTGCCGGTGAGCGCGCCTTTCCATTGTGCGATGATGGCGCCGGCGGCCGATGTCATGGCGGATGAACTTGCGGCGATTGATATTCAGTCTCCAGCCGTCCCCGTGGTTGCAAACGTCACCGCGACGCCCACCAGTGATCCAGCGCAAATCCGGTCGCTGTTGGTGGAGCAGGTGACCTCCCGGGTGCGCTGGCGGGAATGTATCCTGGCCATGAAGGACATGGGGGTGACCACCTTCGTGGAGGTCGGTGCGGGTAAGGTTCTCACCGGCATGATCCGCCGGATTGATCGAGATCTCAGCGGCGTATCGGTGCAGTCGCTGGAAGACATCGAGGCCTTTGCGGCCAGTCTTTAACGCCCAATCAAGGGGAAGTGGAAAAATGTTTGATTTGAGTGGCAAAAATGCCCTTGTGACCGGCGCGTCGGGGGGGATCGGCGGCGCGATTGCCAGGGCGCTTCATGGGCAGGGTGCGACGGTGGCGCTTTCCGGAACACGGGTCGAGGCGCTGGAGGCGCTTGCGGGCGAGATTGAGGATCGCACGCATGTTCTGCCGGCCAATTTATCCGATGCGGACGGCCCACAGTCCCTGGCGGATGCGGCGGCCGAGGCTATGGGGCAGGTGGATATACTCATCAATAATGCAGGCCTCACTCGCGACAATTTGGCGATGCGGATGAAGGACGAAGACTGGCAGACGGTGATTGATGTGAATTTGACCGCCGGTTTCCGACTCAGCCGGGCCTGCCTTCGGGGCATGATGAAGGCCCGCTGGGGGAGAATCATCTCCATAACCTCGGTGGTCGGGCAGACGGGCAACCCGGGCCAGGCGAACTATGTTGCGTCGAAGGCGGGGACGACCGGTATGTCCAAAGCATTGGCGGCTGAAGTCGCCACCAGGGGAATCACGGTCAATTGCGTATCGCCCGGTTTTATCGCGACCCCCATGACGGATGTGCTGACCGAAGAGCAGTCGTCCGGAATCCTGCAGAAAATCCCCATGGATCGACTGGGAGAACCGGCTGATGTCGCCGCCAGTGTGGTCTATTTGGCGAGTGAGGAAGCGGCGTACGTGACCGGGCAAACGATTGCCGTAAATGGCGGAATGGCGATGTTTTGAGAGACAGTTTTGCAGTGTTCGAGGCAGTGTTTTCGAGTGCTAGCCAAGGCAAATAAAGTGTGTTAGGAACGCCGCAATGCTCCTCGGACACGTAGGGACAGGGGGTGTTTCATCGCTTCAACTTTTGGGGCGGGATCAGTGATCTAGGTTTATTCTGAATCGAGGAATTTAAGAATGAGTGATGTAGCCGAGCGCGTAAAAGGAATTATTGTTGAGCATCTTGGTGTCGATGATGACAAAGTCACCGACACGGCAAGCTTTATTGATGATCTGGGAGCCGACAGCTTGGATACGGTGGAACTCGTCATGGCGTTCGAGGAAGAGTTCGGATGCGAAATTCCGGACGATGCCGCCGAAAAAATTCTGACGGTTAAGGACGCTGTCGACTTCCTGTCGCAGAACGCCTAACCCCATCAGTACTTTGGCGCTCGGCGAGCCCGGCGCATGCTAAATTGGATCTGTTAAAATCCCGCGAGTCTTCATGAGACGTGTGGTCATTACAGGTATTGGACTGGTCACTCCGCTGGCATGCGGCGCCCAACTGTCATGGGATAGACTTATCGGTGGCAGTTCGGGCATCACGCCAATCGACACATTCGACGTTTCGGATATTCCCTCCAAAATTGCGGGGTTGGTGCCTCGCGCCTCGGAGGGAGAGTCCAGTGTTGATGGAAAATTTGATCCTGACGAATGGGCCTCGCCCAAGGAACAGCGCCGGATGGATACGTTCATCCAGTACGGCTTGGCGGCCGCGAGTTTTGCGGTCGAGGATTCCGGCTGGCAACCCGACGACGAAGAAAGTTTGGAACGCACGGGTGTTTTGGTCGGCTCCGGTATTGGGGGGTTGCCCGAAATCGAATCCAGCGCCGCTGTCGTTGCCGAGGGCAAAGTCCGCCGGCTTAGTCCGTTCTTTATCCCGGCCAGCTTGATCAATCTGGTCAGCGGACAGGTTGCTATCAAGTATGGCTTCAAAGGACCCAACCACGCGGTAGTCACAGCTTGTTCCTCCGGTGCTCACGCCATTGGAGATGCGGCAAGGCTCATCATGTGGGATGACGCCGACGTCATGGTGGCGGGCGGTGCGGAAGCCGCCATTTGCAAGTTAGGGGTTGCCGGGTTTGCACAGGCCCGGGCGCTGTCTACGGGGTTCAATGACACACCGGAACAAGCCTCCCGGCCGTGGGATCGTGATCGCGATGGATTCGTCATCGGCGAAGGCGCCGGCATTGTCGTGTTGGAGGAACTGGAACACGCCAAGAAGCGCGGCGCCAAGATTTATGCTGAAATCGTCGGATACGGCATGTCGGGCGATGCGCATCATATCACGGCGCCGGCAGAAGATGGCAATGGTGGTTTCAGGTCTATGCGCGCCGCACTGAAACGGGCCAACCTCAATCCGGAAGATATCGATTATATTAACGCCCACGGTACATCGACACCGCTCGGCGACGAGATCGAACACGGCGCGGTTAAGCGCCTGTTCGGAGATGCCGCGAAAAGCGTCGCCATGTCTTCCACAAAGTCTGCCATTGGGCATTTGCTGGGCGCCGCTGGCGCGGTTGAAGCAATATTTTGCGCACTTGCGGTTCAGAACGGCGTCATTCCGCCGACCCTCAATTTGGAAAATCCTTCAGACGGCTGCGACATGAATCTCGTTCCGCACACGGCACAGGAACGGAAAGTGCGGGCCGCATTGTCGAACTCGTTCGGATTTGGCGGGACCAACGCCAGCCTGGTGGTTGCCGAGGTCAATTAAGCCGTCATGGGACGCTTTCTGCGTTGGTTCGCCGTTCTCTCTGTTTTGATTGTTTTATCCGCCGCCGGTGGCGCCTTCTGGGGTTATTCTGAATACGTAAAACCTGGGCCGCTGCAGTCAGATTTGGCGGTCGTGATCCCCAAAGGCGCTGGGACACCAGCAATCGCAAATCTGCTAGTGACCAGAGGGGTCATATCTCAGCCGTTGGTTTTCAGGACAGCGGTCCGGACCGTTGCCCGAGAAAAATCGCTTCAGGCGGGAGAATTCCTGTTTCCCAAATCTGTCAGCGTCAAAGCTGTGATCGGGATATTACAGACTGGAAAAACCGTGGTTCGCCGGATTACCGTGGCCGAAGGGCTGACCGTGGCAGAGGTTATGGATCGCCTGTATCAAACCGAGGGTCTAGAGGGAGATATCACGACCAGGGTGAGTGAGGGCACGCTGTTGCCCGAGACCTATCATTTTTCTTACGGCGATTCACGCGATGCGATGGTTCTCCGTATGCGGGATGCCATGGACAAGGCGTTCGAGGAATTGTGGGGCCGTCGGTCCGCCAATTTACCGTATGAGACCGCTGCCGATGCGCTGGTCATGGCATCCATTGTCGAAAAGGAAACGGCGCGAGCTGATGAGCGGGCACGTGTTGCCGGCGTCTTTGTCAATCGTCTCCGGCGCGGCATGCGACTGCAATCTGATCCGACGGTGGTGTACGGGGTGACCGATGGAACAGGCGCCCTTGGCCGGCCCTTACGCCGGTCCGATTTGAAAAATCCGCATCCCGTTAACACGTACATTCACAATGGCCTCCCGCCGACTCCAATAGCCAATCCGGGGCGCGCCTCGATTGAGGCGGCGCTCAATCCGACGGCGACCGAAGATCTTTACTTCGTGGCGGATGGGGAAGGGGGGCACGCTTTTGCCAGGACGTTGACGGAGCACAACAGAAACGTCGCCCGCTGGCGCCGGCTGACCCGAAAACAACGGGATGCCGGAAAAGCGAGGTAGGTCTATTTCTTTTCCGGCAGTCTTCCGACGGCAAGCTCCGACAGCCAAACCGGGATGGTGTTCAAGAACCAAACCATGAAATACATTGACCAGGGGAAGGCGATCCGGAGTTTCTTCTTGGTTAGGCCACGGCGGATGATCGCTGCGGCTTTATCAGCTTCCATAAATAATGGCATTGGAAATTCGTTCGTTGACGTGATGCGGCTGGCGACGAAGCCGGGGCATATAACCGAGACAAAGACATTGTCCAGCCGGCACCTGCCGCTGATTCCTTCGCCGTAACTTCGCACCCAAGCTTTGCTCGCGAAATATGCCGGATCGCTGGGCATGCCGCGAAAACCGGCCAAGGAGCTCATTAGGGCGATTTGCCCGGACTTTCTCGCCCGCATTCTCGCCATCACCGGTGTGACCGTATTCAAGACACCACGGACGTTGATATCGAGAATCGCTCTGTCGCGTTCACCGTCATCGGTTTCCCCCGAGGTGCCGCGAGACACGCCGGCGTTGGCGATCAACAATTCAATGGGGCGGGCGTCGTCAACCTCGTTTAGGAAAGCGGCCATTTCTTCCTGATTACGAACATCGATTACTCGGGCGTCTGCGGTCGCCCCATTTTCCCGGCATGCAGCAGCGACGTTTTCGAGCCTGTCGCTATCCCGCCCGGTGAGCGTGAGATGTATGCCGGTGGCCGCATAGCTTTCCGTCAACGCCTTGCCGATGCTGCCGGAGGCGCCGGTAATCAAAATGTGTTTGAATTCAGCCACCGCTCAACGGCAATCGGAAATGCATAGGAATGCTGTGAACCGGCGAATTTCTGTTTCGAAGGGAATGGGATCGCCTATCGTCAGTCCGGCGGTATCGGATGCAATTTTTTTCATGGAAGATTTCTCTGCGCCCGGGAAATAAGCCGTGGGCAATGTGCTCGGATTCCAAATTGAGTTCAATAGTCAATCGGGCCACACTATCGGCCTCAATGAAAAGGGATTAGAATCCGGCTTTCATGTTTAATATCACATGATATCAATTTGTGAGGAATGAGAGGCGCAGGAGGTAGAGCCAGACATGTTCGGATATAGACGCGAATCCCGCCCGGTTGAGTTGGGACCGTATCCGCTGGAAAGACTCAAGCGGGACACGGGTATCATTGAGGTTGAGAGACTGCGGCCGGCTGAGTTGTCCTCGCAGCCATTGGACGTTGACGATTCCCCATTGGCGCGCGCTACGGTTAATCATCTGAGAGCTTACGAATCGATAAGGGAGCCTCAGCCGTTTAGCAAGAAAGCGCCGGTACCAGATGATTTGACGTTAAGGGTGCGGGACATCAAAGGCTGCGGATACTTCGAAGATGCCTCGCAAATTGGTATTTGCCTAATCCCGGCGTCAGCCTGGTTGGGCCAGGAAGACAAAACACTTACGCACGCCGTGGTTATTTTGGTCGAGTATGGTCTTGAGATTGATGCCGGGAATGCGGCGGCAGACTGGGTCCAAGGGAGTGAACACCTGCTGGCAACCCTTCGCGTTGCGGAAATCGCGACTATTACGGCCGGGCAGATCGGCTCCCTGGGATATAGCGCCCATTGCCATTGGGCAGGAGCAAGCGAGGTCGATCTGGATAAGCTGACGGTTCTCGCCGGTCTGGCGATCCGGACCGACAGTGGCTTACGCAATCCCTATCTGGACGACCGGTTCGCGGTAGCGGTTGTTACCACCGATTATGAATTGGTAGCTGACCTGCCGCTGGCGGTGAGCGAGACCGACGGCAAAGACCTGCACTATCAGCTGGGGCTTTCTGGAGCAATTTCCGGACTGGAGAGGTGGCGTCGAAGCCGGCGGCCTTCTCATCTCGGGCCCTTTCCGGTGGAAACGCTTAAGCGGGTCGATAAGATCACGACACATATTTTCGAGGACGAAGTGCCGCGCGTGCCAAGCCGGGCAAACATGTACGTTAGGATGGCGTTGGGTGATCTGAGTGAGAAAGCGCGGAAAGAAGCGGCGCGTTGGTCACAAAAACATCCAGTTTCTCAGGGCATTGTTCGGCCCAGTTGGGCGATTAAGCCATTGCAGGATGGTCAGACCGCCTCCCAGCGTATCGAAGGGGATCAGAGCCCGGAGGATAACAGTAAGGCGCTGAAGGCGCTCAGCCACTATCTGGGTTCGTCCATTACCGGTATCTGTGAGGCTCCCGCTTATGCCTGGTACTCCCACGACAAACACGGAAAGCCGATTGAGCCGTATCACAAGTATGCGATGGTGGTGCTGATCGATCAGGGCTATGAGACTTTCCTGGGGGCATCCGGCAATGATTGGATTTCCGGATCTCAATCCATGCGGGCGTACCTGCGCGGTGCGGAAGTCACCGGCGTCATGGCGGAAATGATCCGGGAAATGGGATTTCCGGCGCGGGCGCACACCAACCTGGACAGCCATGTGCTGCATGTGCCGTTGGTTCTGGCGTCGGGATTGGGTGAGCAAAGCCGGATCGGTGAGAGCGCGATCAATCCGTTCCTGGGCATGCGCTTTAAAACGTCGGTGCTGACCACTGACATGCCATTGCTTCCTGACAAGCCCATCGACTTCGGGGTGCAGAAATTTTGTTCAGTCTGTGACAAGTGTGCACGGGAATGCCCGTGCCAAGCGATCCCCTATGGCGATAAAGTCATTTTTAATGGCTATGAGACTTGGAAGCCCGATAGTGAACGCTGCACCATGTACCGGGCGACCAATATCAAGGGCTCGGCATGTGGGCGATGTGTAAAGACCTGTCCTCTCAGTAAAGATACCACTTGGGACGGGCCGCTGCTTCATCAGGTTGGAAGCTGGCTCGGCGTCAATGCTATGTGGGCGAAGCCAATTTTGGCGCCGCTGGCGGTATGGCTGGATGATGTTCTCGGCAACGGGAATCCGGTTGACGCCAAAAAATGGTGGCTGGATTTGGAGGTTAAGGGCCGTAAGACGTTCCAGTATCAGCCCGAAAACTACACCGTGAAGGCAACGGACGCCAACCGTCCGAAGATCGATCCAGGAAAGAAGACGAAGAAGGAAACGAATATTGCTTATTTTCCAGCTTCGACGCTGCCGCCGCCCGACCTGATGGGGCCATATCCAACAGACCGGAAACTGGGTCTGCAACAAGCGAAGGAGGCGGAAAGCGTCGAACAGGCGCTCAAGCGCCGAGCAACCGGGGGCAAGCCACCTGAAACCTATACGGCCAGTTATGTTACCGTGCATTATCCGGCGCTGAAGGAAGACGTGTAAGCCCGTTGCGCCCCTTTGGGATTCGCCTCCCATCATTGATTTGGCCACAGAAATCTCTTATGCCAAACTCTGCGACCGGGGGTTATTTCTCCAAGTTCCGGTCTTAGGAGTTTAGATGGCAAAATCAAACGGCACGAATAGTATGACGGGTTTTGCCCGCGCATCCGGACAGGATGAAAAGCTTAGTTGGCACTGGGAGGCGAAAAGCGTCAACGGAAAAGGGCTCGACCTGCGATGCCGGTTGCCGCAAGGCATGGAAGGACTCGAGTCCCATGTGCGCAAGCGGGTATCGGATCAGTTTTCCAGGGGAAATTTTAGTTTACACCTCGCCACCCAGGAAACCGGGAAGGGGTCGCAATTTCAAATTAACCGATCCTTTCTGGAAGAACTGATCGAGACCGCCCGAGAAATACAGAAAGCCAACGACAATATTGAACCTATTCGTCTTGAGTCCTTGCTTTCCGTGAAGGGCGTGATCGATGTGGCGACCGATATTGAAGATGAGGTGGAGATCGAGGCCCGGCAAAAAGCCATCCTCAATGACTTGGATATAACGCTGAGCGGCCTGGAGGACGTCCGGGCGGAGGAAGGGGGAAAGATTAAAAAAGTTCTGTCCGGACTCCTGGAAAAAATCGGCAATCTCAGCCAACAAGCCGATGCTACAGCGGAAATGCAGCCGGACAGGATAAAGTCGAAACTTGCCGATCAGGTTGCCGAGTTGCTAGAGGCACAACCCGCCTTGCCGGAAGATCGTTTGGCCCAGGAAGCTGCGGTTTTGATGACTAAGGCGGATGTGCGTGAAGAGCTCGACCGCCTGACGGCGCATAGGGAAGCGGCTGAGCAGCTTTTGGCTGATGGCGGCGTCATTGGCCGGCGGCTCGACTTCCTGTGCCAAGAGCTTAATCGGGAGGCAAATACCCTGTGTTCCAAAGCGGCCGAGCTGGACCTCTCAAACATCGGATTGGAGCTCAAGGCGACCATCGAACAACTTCGAGAACAGGTGCAGAATATTGAATAGTGGGACGACATTCCGGTCCCTGTCCCGGCGCGGGCTGATGCTTGTGCTGTCGTCGCCGTCCGGCGCTGGAAAGACCACAATATCGAGGGCTCTTCTCGAGCAAGACCCTAATTTGTCCATGTCGATTTCAGTAACCACCCGCCCGCCACGGCCCGGAGAAGTCGATGGCAAGGATTACATTTTCGTGGACGAGCCGCGTTTCCACAAGATGGCGGAAGGTGGCGAACTTCTCGAACATGCGCATGTCTTTGGCAACTACTACGGCACCCCCAAAGAACCGGTCGAGACGGCCTTGGCCGCCGGCAAAGATATCCTGTTTGATATTGACTGGCAGGGCACACAGCAACTGAAGCGATCAGAGGCAACCGGTAAGGATGTCGTGACCGTCTTTATTCTGCCGCCGGATACCCAGGAGTTGGAAAAGCGGCTTAAAACCCGGGCGCAAGACACGGATGAGGTGGTACGTAAACGTATGGCGAAGGCTGCTGATGAGATGAGCCACTATCCCGAATATTCCTACATCATTGTGAACAACGATATTGAAGAAAGCGTTGCCCAAGTGAGTTCAATCCTCGCGGCTGAACGGCTTCACATAGACCGTCAGATTGCTCTTCATGATTTCGTCCAAAACCTACGCGACGCCAAGTCATAGAAAGTCTTAGTCCAATTGTCGGGCAAGCGCTTCGTATTCAGCAACGCTGAGGTTTTCAGCCCGGTGGCTGGGATCGATGCCAACTCGGTCAAAATCCAAACTTAAACCGCTTAGGGATGTTCGCAGCATTTTGCGCCGCTGATTGAACGCGGCGGCAACCAGCTTTTCCATAGAGGCCCAGGATGGAACGGGTCTGCTAGCCTGCTTTGGCCTTAACGACACCACGCTCGACATCACTTTTGGCGGCGGTGTGAAGGCGCGTTTATCCACGTTGAATAGATGAGTTGTGTCGCAAAGCCATTGGGTCATGACCGAAAGTCGGCCATAGGCCTTGGTGGACGGCTTTGCCGAGAGCCGGTCAGCCACTTCCTTTTGAAACATGAGTGTCATGCTGTCGATAAGGTCCGAGTGTTGCAGCCATTTGATCAGCAACGGCGAGGAGATATTGTAGGGAAGGTTGGACACAACCGCGTAGGGGCCACTGCCAAGATCGCTTGGCTCGAAAGCTAGCGCATCTTCCTCAATCAACGTCAGCCGGCCTGATGCAGCCTGTACAAGGCTTTGGAGCGCTTCAATGCACCGGCCATCTTTCTCAACGGCTACTACCCGCTCTGCGCCGCAGCGAAGAAGGGATCGGGTCAATCCGCCAGGGCCGGGGCCGACTTCGAGAACTATCTTGCCGGCCAAGCCGCCGGCCGACCTGGCAATTCTGTCGGTAAGATTGCTGTCCAGAAGAAAGTGCTGCCCCAGCCTTTTTTGCGCGGCCAATCCATGGGCGGCAATGATTTCCCGAAGCGGGGGTAGGGCGTCTATGGGATCGGAAGGCATAGCCGGTCCAGGCTACTAACGCGACTGACGCGCCAGCGCCATATGCCCCGCAAGCCGCAACGAGGCGACTAAGCTTGTTTCGCTGGCTTTACCCGAGCCCGCGATCTCGAGGGCAGTCCCGTGGTCGGGTGACGTGCGAATGAAGGGCAGTCCAAGGGTGACATTTACGGCGCTATCAAAGTCCAGGGTCTTGATCGGGATTAGCGCTTGATCATGGTACATGCACAGAGCGACATCGTACCGCTCTCGTGCCGCCGTGTGGAACATAGTGTCACCGGGCAGCGGGCCAATCACGTCGTGGCCAGCGTTCCTTAATATCTCGATCGCTGGCGCAATGATCTCTATTTCTTCGAGGCCCATATGTCCGCCTTCTCCCGCATGGGGGTTTAAACCGCTGACGGCTAGCCGGGGTTGAGGAATGCCAAAGTCTCTTTTCAACGACTCAATGGTCACCGTAGCAGTCTCGATAATAAGGTCTGTCGTTAGTTCCTCGATAGCCTGGCGCAATCCCACATGGCGTGTAACGGTGACCACCCGCAGCCTTTCAGAGACCAGCATCATGATCGGCGTAAACTTAGGCCCAGCAAGATGTCCCAAATATTCCGTATGGCCGGGAAATTCGAATCCCGTCTTGTACAAATTCTCTTTGTGGATGGGATTGGTTACAAGGGCGCCGCAACGTCCGCCGGCAACGAAGTCAACCGCCAGGTCGATTGACTTCCGAATGGCAGGGCCGTTTGCCGGATCAAGCCTACCCACTTCGCCGACGACCGGGTCATCGACTTGAAGAACAGGCACCCCCTTCAGGTAGGCAGCCGCCGAATCCTCAGGCGCGGCAATTTCTTCCGGTTTTACGCTCCATCCCAACTGCTTCGCCAGCCGTGTAAGCCGGTCTATGTCATCGATGACAAAGAATGGGGCCAGTTCGTGGCGGTGGTAGAGCCAGGTTTTCAGTGTAATTTCACCCGAAACTCCTCCAGGATCCCCCATCGTAAGAACCGTGGGGGGGAGTGATGCCGTCATCGGCGTATCTCCACCACGGCAACCCGTTTGAGATCTCTCAACATTCTTCTGGACAGGAGGTCGGCGCGCTCCCGCGCCAGGTTTTCCGCAATCCGATTCCTGATCGCAGTTTGCGTCTTTTCAGTGTGGCGTTTACAGACCATGACGACCAGCATGCCAGCTGATGTCCTCAGAGTTTCGCTCAACTGATTTTCGGGCAAATTTGCAATTTTTTCACGGATATTAGCTGCAATATCGCCCAGTTTTATATCTTCGACCGTCCCGATTTTGCTCGATTTCAGTTTGCCGGCAAGTTGGCTTAGCGCCGCACAATCCTTGGCATTTTCCTTGAGGTAAGTGAGGTTCGCTTGCCTCGCCTGTTCAGTTTCTTCCGGATCACCAGCGTTTACACGAAGAAACAACTGAAGCAGATCTATACTTGCTTCCGACTGTTCCAATCCCTTCGCAACCCGCTTGTTCCTTAGGAATAGAATATAATATCCGTCTGTGCCTCTTACAGGTCGGGAAAGATCACCCCGTTTCATCTGTTGTAAAACTTCGGCCAAATCGGGATCAATTTGGTCAATCCGAAGCCAACCCAGACTTCCGCCGTTAGCGGCAGACGCGCTTTGCGAAAATGAGCTGGCGAGTGCGGGAAAGCGCGCACCATTTTTCAATTGGTCAAAAAGCCGATCAGCGACTTGTTTAACTTCTGCCTCGGGTTTTGATCGGTCGTAGGCGAGAAAAATTTCCGCAGCTAGATACTCAGGTTTCCCTTTATTGGCGTTAATGAGATTGATGGCATCCTGAATGGTTTCTTCATCAATGTGGATGCGGTGCCGGCCTTCGATCTGGACGATACTGTTCCAGGCTAAGTCTGTCTCAACCTGGCGCTCAAAAGTTGCCGGATCAATGCCGTTGGACTCCAACAGTTTTACCATGCCGCCAGGGGGCAGCTTGTTTCGTTGTTCAACACTGCGTATGGCTCTTTGCAGATCCTTGTGGGGGACCCTAATTTTCTTCCGCGCTGCTTCTTGCAGCTTGAGCTTTTCATCAATCAAAGTACCCAAAACTTGGGGGGCAATGCGTTTATATAAATCGGGAGATAGCCCGGAGGAGAAGAGCGTGAACCTAATTCTGGCATTCAGATCGTAGCCGGTGATAATTTCATTGTTCACAATTGCCGCGATCCCCTGGATTTGCTGTGCCAAACTAATGTTGGGCAATCCAAGCCAAACGCCAGCGCTCAGCACGGCCACCGCGATAGAATGGATTAAGTTGCGAACTGGAATTTTGAAAAACATGTCGACGATTATAGCACCAGACATTGAAGACAAGCCAATGCCACTACGAACCGGAAGCGCTCACTGCCGTTTGAACGTCGCCGAGCGTTTTGAAGGTCAATCGGAACAAGATTGAATCGCTTGGCTTCAAATCTCGATCCTCAAAAAAGTCCCGTTTCAGTACAGTGCTAAACACAAAGCATTCGCAATCGTATGTAAAACCCAATGAAATAGTTCTCAACTCGCCGCCGCCATCCAAGTCGTAGACCCCGGAAAAGCTGCTTTTCCAATTGCGGTTTAATTGAGCTTTGATTGACCCAGAAATTTCTTCGCGGCCACCAAATTCTGAATCTTCCTGCCTGTCAAAAAAGACGTAGTTCGTTGATAGCCGAAGTGCAGGAGGACCAGCCGCGACGGAAATCTCGCTTCTCCGCGGCGAAAGATCATCCTTATCAATTCGGGTCCGATACGACAAATCCAGATGACTTCCAGGACTGACACGCAGCCGTCCAACGATATCGGAGAAGTTATCCTCCAGACCTGAGCCTTCGCCAAAAGTGTCATCAGCCCGGATTCGATAACTTTGGCCAAAAAATATGGACGTCCCGCCCCCTTTGTCGCCGAATGCGGACCATTTGAGACCATAAGATGTTCTGGGGCCACCTTCCACACGATCCCATCCGGTGAAGCGATTGGCGCTAAACAGGTTTGTGTCGTCGAATTCCAGATCCTCGCTGTCTTCATTGGGAATGTTGTTGGGATTGCCTCCATAGGGGCTCAGGACAACAGACACAAGGGGTTCCAGCGTTTGGCTAATGGCGCCGTCGCGACGGCGGAGTGGTAGGCGCCAGTCCACTTTGGCCTGGGGATATATCCTGCCGGTTATCCCGCTGTCGCTTCCCTCTTCACCTGGCGCGTTGAAATTGGTTACGTGGTACATGTCACCGCGGAGCGACATATTTACATCAATTACTTCTCCGAATGAGCCGATATGAGGAATGTGCCAGCCGCCTTCAATCGAAAAACGGCGGGTGTCATGCCCCTCCCGCCGTGTGAGAGCGACTGAACTCACATTGAGACTTGAGGTTGCGCCAAAACGATTGGGTTCTCCGACGTGGTTGAATTCGAACATCGGTAGAACGATGGGCGTGTTTCCTGGGTCATCCTCCACTCTAAGTCCTTGAAAATAATAGGAGTCAACGAGCATATAACTCCGGTTTTGAAACCCCTCTAGATAGCCGCGTGACACCAAGGTATTTGGTGAGGAGAAGCCGTATCTCCGCAAGTAGGTGTCGTCGCTCGCCAAATTTAGATCGGCGCCTCCTCGCCAGGCTTCTCCCAAATCCTTGCGATAAGTCGTATCGACATGCCCGCGAAATTTATTTTCTGAATTATAAGTGATGCTTCCGGTAAAGTCGGTGCCGCTGGTATCGGTTACGGCGCGGTATTCACCTTCCATGATCAGCCGTTCCCTGCTGGTCAAAGTCGGTTTCAAGGTGATGTCCCGATTGGGACTCAAGTTGATGAAATATGGGGCGGAGGCAACCGTTCCTAAAAATGAATTCCCGCCGAAGCTTGGCGTCAGAAACCCTGATTTTCTTTTTACCGTCGGATCGGGATGGGAAAAATAGGGCGTGTAGGCGACCGGGAAGCCCAGGATTTCTAGGAACGCGTCAGAATATTCGATTGTTTGGGCTTCCTGATCGTGGACAATTTTTTTGGCCTTCACTTGCCAAAGGGGGGTATCCTGGGGCTGACCTGCACATGTTTCGCAAGGTGAATAGACCGCCTGTCGCATTTCTGTTCGGTTCCCGCCCGAACGACGAGCGCCGGCTGCAGCGATCCGAGCATTATCAGACAGGCGAAATCTCAGATCTTTGATGATGCCGTCTTTTAGGTCCCCGGTCAGTTCCATATATTCAGCGAACAGGACCTCCCCCGACGGTTCCAACAGGCTAACGCCGCCTGTGGCGGTCACGATATTTTGGCGCTGATTGTAGCTAATCGAATTGGCCAGAAGAATTCGCTCGCCTTGCGAAATTTCCACGTTTCCACGGGCGGAAATAATGCCGAGCTCCTGGTTATTGGTGACCTCGTCCGCGGAGAATAGAAACGCATCTCGCAGATTTGGATCATCTGCAGCCGAAACGTCTCCGGACATGCAAACAACGGCCAGTACAGCCCAAAATATTTTCCTGACGCCTTTCATCGCGGCTAACCATCTTCGAGATGGAACACCATTGCAAGCCCCAATAAGGCGCTGATTCCGGAGGGAGTCCAGGCTGCCAAGACGACGGGAATACTCTCCCGTAGACCCAGCGCAAAAACGACATCGGAAAAGAAAAATAACAAAAATCCGGCTAGGACGCCGCCAATAACAAGGAAGCTGGTGGAGTTCCGCTGAGACTGCTTTAGGGTGAATGTTGCCGCTATCAACACCATGGCGCACAACAGAAGCGGCGCGGCCAGAAGTGAATGCCAATAGAGCCGGTGCCGGAGGGCTGAAAAGCCTGCTTGGTCCAAATTTCGAATAAAAGCAGGCAGCGTCCAGAATGAGAGTGTTTCAGGTGGTGAAAAACTGTCATTGATGTTGTTCAGGGTAATATTTGTACTGACCCAATGTTCGGCTTTGAACTTCGGCCGGTCTGCATCCCGTTCGTGAATCCATGCGTCCCTTAAATGCCAAAATCCATCTTCCAATTTGGCGCTTTTGGCGCTGATATGGCGGCGATACTTGTCCACGCCGTCATACATGAACATCGTAACGTCCTGCAGGTCGATATTGTTGCCCGAGAGAGTGAGATGTGTAGCGTGGATGACGGATTGATTCTTATTGTTGGATTGGCGAAGCCACAGACCATTGCTTGATAGCGCGAGTAGGCTGGTTTCCCCCTTAAAGTAGGTCGAATCCAGTTGGTCGTGTTTGGTCAGAAACGCCGACGCCATCGGGTTTAGGAGCATAATTTTGATCAGACCAATCATGAATGTCACGGCCAATACAGGGAGTAGGAATTGCCAGGCCGACACGCCGGCCGCTCTGGCCACAACCAGTTCACTGCTTCGCGTCAGCCGCCAAAAGGCCACCATGCCGCCAAATAGAACCGCAAAAGGAAACGCCTGTTGGCCCAAAAAGAGCAGCTTCAAGAGGCTCATACGAATGACAAGAGCTACACCAATATGCTCGTATCCAGAGGCGCGACGGAGCAGCTCAATCGTATCGAACAAAAAAATCAGGCCGATCAGGATGGCGAATACAGCGAGGAAACTTAACAAGAATATCCGGCAGACATACGATGAAAGGATTGCCGACATATTCATCTGACGGCCCCTCCATAACTCGCCTCGGAAGCGCTTCTGCGCTGGAACAGTCGGCCAATGGACATCGGGAACAATAGGACCAACACGCAAAGGGCCAGGGGGAGCGCGGCACTAAGGTAAAGGAGCGGCAATAAAACCAAATTTTTGGCGGTAAGGTTCCCTAATCCCAAGTTCATAATCATAAGCGCCACAAAGACTCCAACGGCAACCAAAATTCTGTTGAGATTTCCCCGGCGGGAAAAATCCCCCGCAAGCAGACAAGCGACCGCCAACAAGGCAAATGTTATGACGGTTAGCGGTTGGATAATTCTCTGGTGTCCTTCGACGATAAATTTTCCAAAATCCTTCGGATTACCGACGTCCTGAATGCGGAGAGTCAGCAGTTCGTTGACCATGCGTTCGCGCCCCTCTCTAAACCGGGCTGGGGGCTTCTTAAGGATACCAGTGAGGTCCAAATCGTAGCGGTCGAAAAAGGCCACGGATGGTTTTCCCGGATTATCCTTATCAATGATTATGGAGTTGCCCTTTAACAGAACGACTTTTGCACCATCCGTCGCCTCAAGTAGAGAACCGCTCTCCGCATGATAGGTAACGGGACGTTTTGGATCGCGATTGTCATGGACTAAAAGTCCTCTCAGTTCGTTCTCTGTCGAGCGTTCGCGCACGTAGACCGTGATCGCATCCGAAAAGGAATTGAACACCCCCTCCTTTAACACGATATGGGCAAGGCTGTAGCGAACATCCCACTGCATCTCTCTGAACTTCTGATAAGACTTGGGCGTTCCGTAGAGTGTGAGCGAATATACGAAAATCATCAATAAGAGAGAGAGCCAAAGAACCGGGCGCGCCAGGGAGAAGGGGCTGATGCCGGCGGCCCTCAAGACGACGATTTCCCGGTCCGAGGTTAGGCGCGTGTAGACAAACAGAACAGCAATGAACAGCGAAATCGGAACGATTTGTGTCAGGAAATTCGGCAATTGTAACGCCGTCATCGCCAAAAATAGTTCGACCGAGAGACCGCGATTGACGATCGATTCAACTGCCCTGACTGCGACGAATAACCAGATGACGCCGGTCATGACAAAAGCGATCAGGGCCAATGACGTGACCAGCTGTTTAAAAATATATCGTGTAATTCGGTTCATGCCCGCCAAGTATACCTGCAATACACCGTATGGAGGAAATCTATCTTTGCCAGTGCTTTGCACGGCTTAGGCCCGAATAGTTTTTATTTCATGAAGGTGGTTGTTTTGCTCAAACGAATTGCGTTTGGTCCATACGTGTAACCGGCTCGGATGCTCCGGCAATGCCGGCTCTAAGAGCGTCACAGTCGTTTAAAAAGACATGTCCGAAGTAATAGGCCGTCTGTAATTTTCCGTCGTTGAATAATTGGTCGGAATCCACTTCGCTGTTCTTCCGATGAGCCGTTAACGCCATGCGCGCCATTAGCCACCCGCCAATCACGTTTCCGACGAGCGTCATATATTTGGTGGCAGAGGCCAAAACGCGATCCTCATTTTCGCTCCAGGTCTGAAGCAACCAGTCCGTAACTGCTTTCAAATGACGGGCGGCTTCCGCCAGTTGCCGGCCTAACTCCATCAACTCGTCCGGTTGTTCGACAAAAGCCGAGGTAGTGAATTCCTCGATTTCCCGCAACACGTCGAATAGCGTTTCTCCTTGTTCCCGGATGATCTTCCGCCCAATAAGGTCATTGGCCTGAATACCATTGCTGCCTTCATAGATTGCCGTGATCCGGGCGTCGCGGTAGTGCTGGGCGGCGCCAGTTTCCTCTATGTAGCCAAGACCGCCATGAACTTGAATGCCGAGACTCGTGGCTTCAATGGCACGGTCCGTGGCCCAAGCCTTGACAATGGGGGTGAGCAGAGCCGTTCGAGCGTCGAATTTTTTCCGTACCTCTTCGTCAGCATGTCTCCGCGACACATCCATGCAGTGCCCGGCGTAGACTTCGAGCGCACGCGACGCTTCCCGGCGGATTTTCATGTCGAGTAACATCCGTTTAACGTCCGGATGTTCAATGATCGCCGAGGTTTCAAACTTGCCGTTGGCATTCCGGCGGCTACCTTGTTTGCGCTCTTTTGCATACGCGACCGCCTGCTGATAGGCGCGCTCAATGATCCCGACTCCTTGGACGCCTACCGTTGTCCGGCTCATATTCATCATGGTGAACATGCCCTGCAGACCTTGGTTCTCTTCTCCGACGAGATAGCCGATCGCACCGCCATCGTCTCCGTAAGACATGACGCAGGTTGCACTGCCGTGGATACCCAGCTTTTCTTCAATTGACACGACCCGGATGTCATTGCGGTCGCCGAGTGAACCATCATCGTTGACCAGGAACTTCGGCACAATAAAAAGCGAAATACCTCGCGTGCCGGGTGGTGCGTCGGGCGTCCTGGCTAAGACCAAATGCACAATATTGTCGCTCATATCCTGATCGCCACCAGAGATGAATATCTTTTGGCCACTAATTAGATAGTGGTCACTGTTCTTGACAGCTTTCGTCCGGAGCTGGCCGAGGTCAGAGCCCGCCTGTGGCTCTGTCAAGTTCATGGTCGCAGCCCATTCGCCGGCAACAATATGGGGTAGAAAAATCTCACACTGTTCTTTGCTGGCGTGCTGCTCAAACAAATCGATGGCGGATAGGCTGAGCAAGGGGACCAGATTGAAGCCCATATTAGCAGCGTTCCAAATATCGAAGGCGACGATAGACAGCAATGCCGGCAAGCCCTGGCCGCCATATTCGGGATCGGCGGAGATACTCAACCAACCGCCTTCGGCCATTTGCCGATAGGCATCGATGAAACCCTCCGGCGTTCTCACCACGCCATTTTCCAAACGGCAGCCTTCGATATCGCCACTCCGGTTCAGGGGCGCCAGAATTTCTTCCCCGAATTTGCCGGCTTCGTTCAGAATCGCCTGAACCATATCAGGCGTCGCTTCTTCGTGGCCAGGTAGATCAGACAGGTTTTCCATTCCAATCAGGGCGTCGATGGTGAAGGATATGTCGGTTACGGGTGCTGAAAATTCGCTCATTGTCTGTTAAGTTCCTGATTTTACGTATATTTCAGTGTCATCGGCTTTGTGACAGGATTTTTACACTTTGACGCAATTTTTTCCATGCCCGACATACGCATGTTACAGAGCCGGGGTATATTAGGCACTGTTCCCAACAGGGAACTGGATCACGCCCCCCGTGATCACCTGTATCAGGCGCACACCCTGATACCCGGATTTACCGGGGTTCCTCCCAATTCCGGCAAATCCAACTCCCAGACGTAAAGCCTCCCTGTTAAACTTTGCCGGGCCCCTAGGGGCCCGGTTTTATTTTTACGTCGAGGCATCGTGGTATTTGGTTTAAGCTGAGTGCAAACAGCTTTGGGAGGTGACAATGGAGGACGGCTTTATCGGTATGGGCCCCCACGACGTGGGAGGCGAGGAGTCAGGTCCAATCGAAACGACGGATCATGGCATGTCCCACTGGGAAAAGCATGCCAATGCCATCCGCATGACAGCATCGGAAATCGGTCTCTGTACCCTGGATGAGTTGCGCCGTGCCTGCGAAGGGTTGGGGGCTCATTATTACGAGGTTGGCTATTTCGAACGCCAAACGGAGAGCCTGGCCATCATGCTGGTGGAGAAGGAGATTTTTACTCAGGAACAGTTGGATGATTGCATGGCCGCGGTGCGCGAGAAATTCGACGTGCCTATTATCGATTTGCCCCACAATCATGACCACGATGGCAAGCCCATCCAAGAAGACGAAGCGGGGGAGGGGCCCAACGAACACCACGTGATGAATCTCGCCATCCAAGAGCTTCTCCAGGAGCGCGGGATTATCACACCCGAACAAATCCGTCTGAAGATCGAGAAATTCGATGGCGATTATCCCAATCGTGGCCCCAAAGTCGTGGCGCGCGCCTGGGCTGATCCCGATTTCAAGGCACGGCTATTGACGGACGCAAATGCGGCCGTGGAGAGCATGGGCATTGATCTGGAGCACGCGCCGAAAATTATTGCGCTGGAAAATACGCCGGAAGTTCACAACGTGGTGGTTTGCACCTTGTGCTCCTGTTATCCGCGTCAGCTCCTAGGCCAGCCACCGACCTGGTACAAATCACGCAGCTACCGTTCGCGGGTGGTGTATGAGCCGCGTGAGGTGCTCAAGGAGTTCGGTACGGAATTGCCGGAGGACGTTTCCATTCAGACTCACGATTCAAACGCGGATATGCGTTATATTGTGATTCCCATGCGGCCGGAGGGCACGGATGGCTGGTCCGAAGAACAACTGGAAGCCATTGTGTCGCGGGATAGTTTGGTGGGAATGGCGATTCCCGCCGCTTAGGTGAAAATTTTGCCCGGGTTCATGATGCCCTGGGGGTCCAGCGCCTTTTTGATGGCGCGCATCACTTCGATCTCCAGACCCTCTGAATAGTGGGCAAGTTCCTCGCGCTTCAAGAGGCCGATCCCGTGTTCGGCGCTAATGCTACCGTCCATGGAGACCACAAGGTCGTGGACGATCCGATTGAACTCTTCCCAGCGCGCCAAATATTCAGCTTTGTCCATATCTGCCGGCTGGCTCAGGTTGTAATGGATATTGCCGTCGCCGATGTGGCCAAAGGCGCACACCCGGATACCAGGCAAGGCGGCTTCAACCCTTTTCGAGGCTTCCTGGATAAACTCGATAGTCCTGGACACCGGGACGCTGACATCGTGTTTGATGCTTCCGCCCTCGGCAGACTGCGCAGCGGGCAGTTCCTCGCGAATTTTCCAAAGGTGCCGGGCTTGTGCTTCGCTATCGGCAAATACCGCATCGGCGACGATCTCTTTTTCAAACGCGCCTTCCAATATAGTTTCGATCTCTCCCCTGAGGTCGTCGTTTTCCCGGGGAGAGGTGAGTTGAATTAGCGCATAGTGCCCGTGCGGCGCCTCAAAAGGATCCATCACACCGGGTAGATGTTTGACGCCCAATTCCATGCCGAACCGGGGGATCAATTCGAAGGCCGTCAACCTGTCACCGCAAATGGCGCGGGTCCGGTCAAAAAGTTGAAGGATGTTCTCCAGCTTTTCAACCGCCGCCATCACAGTGACGGAGGAGCGGGGCATGGGGAAAAGCTTCAGCACCGCCTTGGTGACAATGCCCAGCGTGCCTTCCGCGCCGATGAAGAGCTGCTTGAGGTCATATCCTGTATTGTCCTTTCGAAGGGCGCTCAACCGGTCGAGAATACGCCCGTCCGGCAAAACCGCTTCTATGCCCAAGACTAACTCCCGAGTATTCCCGTAGCGCAGCACGTTCACGCCGCCGGCGTTGGTAGAGAGATTGCCGCCGATCCGGCAGCTGCCTTCCGCGCCCAAACTCAAGGGGAAGAGACACTCAGCCTCCTCGGCCGCCGCCTGAATGTCCGCCAGGATGCAGCCGGCCTCAACTGTCATGGTGTGGTTGAGGGCGTCTACTTGGGTGATCCTATTCATCCGTTCCGTACTGAGGATGATGCCGTCGTTGGTGATGCCGCCGCTCACCAGGCCCGTGTTACCGCCCAACGGCGTGATCGGAATATCTCCCGCTGCACAAACTTTGACGATCTCAGAGACCTCAGCGGTGGAACCGGGCCGGACCACGACGGAACATTCGCTCTCCAGCAGTCCTCTCTCTTCCCGGAGATAGGGCGCGAGGTCGGACGGGTCGGTGAGCACGCCCGTTTTGCCGCAGACGGCTATGAACTGATCGACTATTTGAGTGCTGATCTCCATTACCCTGCTTACCTACACCATCTCGGGGCGGAGTTCTAATCCGAAGATGACGCGCGGCGCAGCCGGTCATTGATAGCCGATCCCAATCCGCTCTCCGGGATCGGCATGACGGCGATGCCCTGATGGCCGGCGCGGTCGAGTTCATGCAGCATTGCGAATAGATTGGCCGCCGCTTCAATAAGATCGCCGGTCTGACTGAGATTGTCCGTGCACTCCAACTCGGTTGCGCCAAAACCCAGCAGCGCCTCCCCGGTGTTCACGTGAGTGGCGTTTAGGCGGATTGGTGTCGACGGTGCATAGTGCCGCGCGAGCATGCCAGGGGATTTGATCTTGGCGTTGTCGCCGGTCAGGCCGATGTCTCCAATCAACTCCGACAACGCTTCCAACGGCATACCGCCAGGGCGCAGCAGGACGGGTTGGTCTGTCGTCAAATCGAGCACTGTTGACTCGACGCCGATGGAGCATAAGCCTCCATCTATGACACCGGCTGCCAATCCATCTAAATGTTCCAATACGTGGTCTGCAGAAGTGGGACTGAGCCTGCCGGACAAGTTGGCGCTGGGGGCGGCGATAGGGCAGTCGGCTCGTGAGATAAGCGTTCGTGCCAAATCATGACCTGGTACTCGAAGCGCCAAAGTTTCAAGCCCTGCACTGGCCAATTTTGACACGGGACAATTGTTGGATCGGGGGAGAATCAGCGTCAGAGCACCCGGCCAAAAGGATCGGGCCAGTTCCTCAGCTACATCGGACCACCGGGATAGCCTTTGGGCCTCTTCGGTACTGCCGACATGCACGATCAGCGGGTTGAAATGGGGTCGGCCTTTGGTTTCGAATATTTTGGCCACGGCCAGGTCGTTGGTCGCGTCACCACCCAAGCCGTACACCGTCTCGGTTGGGAAGGCCACCAACGCGCCATCTCTTAGTAGGTTGGCGGCAGTCTCCAGCCCGGTCTCATCCGGAGGTAATCGGCGAGTTTTGACGTCGCCAGCCATCTAATATCCGCCGGTAGCCAGAAAGTGCGGGTTGAGAATATCCTCTTTGCCATACAGAAGCGGGGCGCCGTCAATTTGCACGACACGTCCACCGGCCGCCACGAGCACGGCATGGCCCGCCGCAATATCCCACTCAGAAGTCGGGCCGAGGCGAGGATATAGATCGGCTTTTCCTTCGGCAATGAGGCAGAATTTTAGGGAGCTGCCGGCGATGATCGTATCCGTGATGGAGTAGCTGGAGAGAAAGTCTTCTTCGCCAGACCGATGGGACCGGCTGGTCGCTACGACGATGCCGTCTTCGGGTTGTTGCCGGACAAATATCGGGGAGGATGAGCCGCCGGTTGTCCGCTTCCAGGCCTGGGAGTCATATCCCCAATAGGTGTCTCCGACGGCAGGGGCATGCACCACCCCGAAGACAGGAACACCATTGTCAATCAGTGCGATGTTCACGGTGAATTCGTCCCGCTTATTGACGAATTCCTTTGTGCCATCAAGTGCGTCAACCAGCCAGAAAGTTCCCCCGCTGACGTCAGGGTGGTGACCAGCTGCGTAAGACTCTTCTCCAATAAACGGGATATCTGGCGTGAGGGTTTCTAGTTGGCTCCGGATCAAAGCTTCGGCTTTTTCGTCCGCTTCGGTCACGGGCGAACTGTCCCTCTTTTCCCGGATGTCCAAATCAGACCGATAATACTCAAGGGTTATGCCACCGGCCTCTTCGGATAGAGAGACAAGGTCCTGGATCAGATCATCTGTAAGACTGAACGCCACGGTCGTCCTATTCGTGTGGGTGTAGATGCTTAGCTGGCGGCTGGGAGCCGATCAGGATGAAAGCGATGACGCAGGGTTTGTCCGAGCGATTGGCCCAACCGTGCCACGTGCCTCGTTGCACCATCACATCACCGGTTTTCATGTCGATTTCCAAATCATCGTCCATGATCATGACGCACTCCCCGGACATGCAAATGGCATAGTCGATCGTGTCCGTCCGGTGCATGTAGGCATCCTTGCCGGGCACTAGCTCTAAGATACGGAAGATTGAGCCTTCGGCTGGCGGCTCGATGTCCAGCTCCTGGGTGGCGGGGTCTTCGTCGCCATCCACATCACACGGCGTATCTTCCGTCTTCCAAATCAGAGTCTGAAAATTACCGGAGCGCAATTGACTAATATTTTCCATAACCTCGTCATGGGTAACAATCGCCTTTCCGTCCTCGTCGTGCCCGGTCACAATGCGACGCACATTTAAAGTCATGTGGGGTCCCCTTTTGAATTTTAATTTGATGGCGAGCGTTTACCAGATATGGCGGCCTTGAGCCATACTGCGAATGTCATGCCTGTCAGTTGGGCCGCCACAGATTTAGGTGTTCGGCAAAGTCTTCAGAGTGCACTGACTTGGTGACATAACGCCAGACCTGAAGCGTATCGGACCAATAATCCAAGGGCAGTCCCGCTTTTCGTTTTAAATGAGTGATAAATTGCTGCGGTTCGGGCAGGGTTTCCCATACCGCTGGCAGAAATACACCCCGTTTACCCTTGGCTTGCAGGATCAAACCATCGACGTTTGGCCTGATTTGGCTCACCAAATCCGCTTCGTCTGTAAACGTCATGGGAACTTGCGGGCTCAGCACCGAGATATGCATGGTGATATCACTCTGATCCAATTCATCCGACGTCAATTTGGGAAATCGGGTATCCTGGAATGCGGCCTTACAGGAATTCTCGGCCACGTCGCTCACCAACGGCCGGTGGGCCTGGATGGAACCGATGCAGCCTCGTAATTTTCCGTCTTTGTTCAGGGTGACAAAGCAGGCGCCGTTTGTGCGCAGTTCCTTAGGAAATGAAGAGAGATCAATCCTGAGTGGCCCTTGGTTCTTGAGAGTATTCAATATCGCCCGGGCGCCCACATTAAGAAGTGCTTCGCCATATTGATCCAACAAGGCTTGGGTCGCCGCCCCAAAATCATCTTCGCCTTCGTTGACCGAGGGGGCATCGTCATAGAACGCCCACGCGCCATAGCCCACAACCCGGTCTTTGGCGCCGGCCGTATCACCAGAGTTTCTGATATCGGTGGTTTGAACAGTCATCCCTTTTTCCCTGGCCAGGACCATCAATCCTTTAATGGAGTGGCGGCCGCAGGCTTGGTCATCGCCCAGCGCTAGTGGATCAAGCTGTTCAATCGCAAGGCGCGTCTGGTCATCAATTTTCCGGGCGTCATCGTAGGTTTTGTAGTGGCTGAGATCGGAGCTGACCAGAATTAGCGTTTCCTCGCCACCCCAGAGGGTTTTTAGCACCTGAGCGACTTCGTCGGGAGACGCCTGTCCGACAATAATCGGGACGATCTTAAATGCCGACAGTACCTTCTGTAGGAAGGGGAGGTGCACTTCAAGCGCGTGATCCTGCTTATGGGTGTCATCAAATATGGAAACCTGAGGCAAATTAACAATCCGTGCGATGGCGTCCATATCCAGTGCGACCTCGCCCAATGGCGTCGCAAAAGACTGAGTGCTTGGGAGCGCTAATCCCCGGACGGCGACCCGATGGCATGGGCCCATCATGACGACCCGTTTTATTTTGTCCTTAACGGGCCAAAGCTGATTGTAAACGGAGGAAGCCGTTAGTCCCGAATACACATAACCGGCATGGGGCGCGATGATTGCTTTTGGCGCGTGAGACGGTTGCTCAGGAAATTTATTGGCCGCCTCGGCTAGGTAATATTGAACCGTTGCATCCAATTCCTTGGGATTGCTGGGATAAAACATGCCTGCGACTGCAGGGGGGCGGACGAGACTGTCAGTGGCGCTCATGGTCGCATTCTATTGGAGTGAAGGGGCCGTTGATAGGCCGAATAGGCACTCAGTCACCTAAATCTCACTAAGTTGGTGGCGGAAAATTCGACGCGCCAATATCACAATATAGACCAACGAATATGGCTATCGGAAATCCCGAATATACCCGATCACGCAAGGCATGCTTTGGTTAAGGTGTTCAATGTACGTAACAGATGTTTAACACTATTGAGCTTCTATAAAAAATATGACCTATCAATTTTACATAGATCAGATTGCCGAAACCGTTTTTATTGATCACAGCAGTAAATTCGGTTCAGAAGAAACGTTTGAAGCTTTCCAAGATATTCTCGCTGATCCCGCATATCGACCCGGCATGAATTTGTTGCGCGACACACGTTTTGTCGAGTTGCCGGACAATTGGTCCTATAGCCACTTTCGTCAGGTTTCCGCACCTAAATTCCGTGATATTTGGATGCAGATGGGCGACTGCAAATTAGCATGGGTGGCTGGGCAAGGGCGGAACTATCGTCTCGCCAATCAAGCGGCAATGATCAACAGGTTGGAATTGACGGGCACGGTGGAACGCCAGCCGTTCGTGAATCTTGAGGACGCGCTAGTCTGGTTGGGGCTCTCCCCCAACCATGAGATTCGCCACAAAGTGGAACCACTCCGGTCTTACGCTTAATCCGACGACCGGTTTCCCAATCCTGATATCAGAAGGTATGCTCGGCTAGGTTAATTGCACTAAGTCCTTGTGATGTCTGAAGATCAGCAGAGAAAATATATCGAGCGTCACTGCCTCTATACAGAGGATCAATGGCGTATGGCGGCAGAATTGAAAAGCCGGGTAGAGGCTGAAGGAATACATCTAGTGCGCCTTGCCTGGGCGGACAGCCATGGTCACGCCCGCGCCAAAGCCCTTTCGGTTTCATCGTTCATCGAAAGCCTGGCGAACGGTTACAACATCAATGTCGCTACCTGGACGTTAGACGCCTCTGGTGGACGTGTCTTCAAGTCCTTTGTCAAAGGTGGCGGGATGGGTTTGGAGGAGATGACCGGCTCACCGAATTTGGTCAATGTCCCACAGCCGGAGACATTTCGCGTGCTCCCCTGGGCGCCCGGCGTCGGCTGGATCATGTGTGATCAGTATTTTACCGATGGCCGCCCGTTTCATTTTTCGTCACGTCGAATCCTGAAGGAGCAAGTGGAGTCTCTTCGATCCGTTGGTAAGGAGTTGATCGTCGGAATAGAGGCCGAATGGTATCTGGCCAAACTGGTGGATGAGCATCTGGCAGATGACCAGGCCGGCATTCCCGGCGAGAAAGGCCGGCCACCTCGAACCGCGCCGCCGGAACCTGGGTTCTCTTACCATTCGGAATCCAATATGGATATCATGCAGCCGGTTTTGAGCGAACTGGCGGGTGTATACGAAAAGATAGGTCTGCCTTTGCGGTCCATAGAAAATGAATGGGGCGCGGGGCAGCTTGAATGCACGTTCAGCGCGACCACGGCACTGGCGGCGGCGGATAATTATGTCCTGTTCCGCACAGCAACCCGTCAGGTGTGCCGGCGTCTGGGGTACCTGGCCAGTTTCATGGCGAGGCCGGCGCTTCGGGGCTACTACGCGAGCGGCTGGCATCTGCATCAATCAGTGACAGAGATGAGCAATGGCGCAAACGTGTTTATGTCGGATGACAATCTTATGTCGCCCCTTGCCGGTGCGTATCTGGCCGGACTGCTGGAAAATGCGGCGGCCGCGACGGTATTTGCCACGCCCACGGTTAATGGCTATCGCCGGTTTCAGGCAAACTCGCTCGCGCCGGATCGGGCGACTTGGGGTGTGGACCATCGAGGAACCATGATCCGGATGCTGGGTGGTGCGGGTGATCCGGCGACCCGTTTCGAAAACCGGCTCGGCGAACCGTCCGCCAATCCATACCTCTTTATCGCCTCGCAGATCGCGTCAGGCTTGGATGGGGTCGAACGAAACTTGAACCCTGGCGCGCCCGAGGAAAACCCTTACGAGGCGGAAAAGCCGATGCTGCCCCATAGTCTGGCGGATGCCCTACTGGCCTTGGATCAATCCTCTCTGTTCCGGGCCCGGTTCGGTGATTTATTTGTTGATTATTATCTGGCGCTGAAGCACGCCGAATTAGAGCGCTTCATGGCGTATATGGATCGGAGCGGGGAAACGGAGACACCCGGCGAAGTGACCCAATGGGAACAGAATGAATATTTCGATTTCTTCTGATCTGCTTCAGTTGCGGCGGAGGCGAATGCGATGAACAAACTTGATCCAATGGGAACGGCAGGGAGCGGGGATGGCTTCGATTTTGATGACCTGATCCACGAGGACAAGGTTCATCGGCTGCTTTATACCGATTCGGAGATATTTAAGCTGGAGCTGAACCGGATTTTCGGCGCGGTTTGGGTGTACCTGGCGCACGAAAGCCAAATTCCCAGCAACAACGATTACATCACGGCTAAGCTGGGGCTGCGGCCCTTGATCGTGGTTCGGGACGCTGATGGCGACATCCGGGCGCTTTACAATCGATGCACCCATCGCGGCGCGACCATCTGCCGCCAGGACAAAGGCTCCGCCAAGTCTTTCGCCTGCCCCTATCACGGCTGGAGCTATTTCAATTCGGGCAAGCTCAGTGGCGTGCCCTGGCCGGACGGCTATGCGGGAGACTTCAACGATAGCAAATTTAACCTGGCCCAGGTGCCGCGGGTCGAATCTTATAGAGGTTTTATCTTCGGCACCCTCAACATGGCCGCGCCGTCTCTAACAGACTATCTGGGACCGGCGGCAAAGCCGCTGGATGAATGGCTGGACCGGCATCCTGGCGGTAAAGTCCAATTCGCCGACGCCAACCGGCTGAAGTTCAACGGCAATTGGAAGTTACTCTACGACAATTCGGCTGACGGCTATCACGTGCTGTTTTCCCATCGCTCGTTGCTGGCCATGGAAAACCGGCTGGAGGAAGATGGCGAAAAAGGCATGTCCTTCTATAAGGAAAGCCCGGACAACGCGCCCATGTATGTCCACTATTTGGGACACGGGCATCACTTCAAGGACAAGCGCCCGAATATCGAGAACCGGCCCGGGGCGCTGTGGGCGATCGAAGGGCCTCATCCGGGGATGGAGCACTACGAAACGCGGTTGCGTGCGGACTATGGCGAACGTGCGGACGCGCTGTTGGATTTGGCGTCGTCCGAGCCGGTGAACATCAACATTTTCCCGAACCTTCATATCCTGGGGAACCATGTGCAGGTGATGCAGCCAATTTCGGTCACGGAAACGGACACGACTTGGTATGGCACGGTCGTGGTCGATGAGGCCGGAGAACTGGACGGCGCCGAAGGCTTGATCAACGCGCTCCGCATACGCACCCAGGAGGCTTTTCCCAACTTCGGCGAAGTCGATGATCTGGTGAACTTCGAACAAATCCAAGCTGGCCTGGCGGCGGAAGAGGATGAATGGGTTTACATGCACCGGGGCTTGGATGTTCCCGGCCGCATTGTCGAAGAGGAGGGCGGCATCATCCGCGGCCCCGCCACGGACGAGGTGTTCATGCGGGAATATATGAAAGAGTACAAACGACTGATGACCACCCAACCCGACATCCAGGTGCGGAGGGATGTCTGATGGCAGGCGATAAAGTCAAAGACCCGTCGCGGGAGTCCTATTACATCTCTGACGAGTTCTATGAGGCTCTCGTCGGGGCCTATACGGGCTGGGATTCGGACGACGTCGAAAGCCATGATCCGGGCCTTCGGGAAACCTGCCGGATGTTCCTGGAAAAAGAAGCCCGGTATTTGGATCAGGGCCGTTTGGACGATTGGCTTGGGCTATTTGCGCCCGAGTGCGCTTACTGGATTCCCGCCACATCGGATGGTGGGGACCCGCGCACAGAAATTACCATCGCTTTTGATGACCGGCGGCAATTGGAGAGCCGGGTCTATCGGCTGAACACTGGTCACGCCTGGTCGCAGCAGCCCGTGTCGCGGACCTCCAGGATGGTGAGCAACGTGACCGTTTTTGAGACGGCTGACTTGGATATCTCCATGGTCCGATCGAACTTTACCATCGCGGAAATCCGGGCCGGCGAAACCCGTCAGTGGGCCGGCTGGTGCGGCCATCGTTTGCACTGGATCGGAGACAGATGGGAAATCCTGGTCAAACAGGTCAACCTGATCGACTGTGATCAGAATTTGAGAAATCCGAGTCTTATTCTCTAGATCGTTACGCCGCTGGCGAGGTCTGCTGCTTCGGGATCATGAACTCTCGGCTGACGATCATGCCGCCGATGATCACGCCCGCGACATCCGTCCAGAAACCCCAGTCCGCCGCTCCCGACGGGAAGAGGAGAAGCGCGCCGGCCAGCGTAAAGGCGGCCCGTTGCACGGCTATGAGGTTGCGCCGGAAATACCCGACGATGGCGATGGAGACGAGCCAAACGCCGGCGATAGCGGTCCCAATGTCGTGCAACAGATCCAGAGGCTCGCCATCAAGAAGTAAACTTGGGGCGAAGATAAACAAGACGGGGACCACAAAGGCCGACCAGCCGAAGCGCGTCGCGGCGAAGCCGGTGGCCATGGGCGGACTGTCTGCAAGTTTAGCCGCCGCAAACGCGGCGATTGCAATGGGCGGCGTTATAAACGACAGCATGCCGAAGTAGAGGACGTACATATGCGCCGCCATGGGCGTGACGCCGACTTCGATCATCGACGGCGCGACCAAAGCGGAAACCAACACATAAACACCAATAGTTGGCATGCCCATGCCGAGGACAATGCAGACGATAGCGGCCAGAATGAGCAGCAGCACGAAGTTGCCTTCGCCAAGTTGGGACAGAACCAACGTCAGCGCAAAGCCAAGCCCGGACTTGGCCAGGATGCCGATGATCATGCCGACTGCGGCGCCGATCATGACCAAATCAATGACAAGGACACCGGTCTCGGCGACGGACCAGAAAATATCCTTTAAGGTCATGCGCCGGCCCTTGTAGCCGAACACAAGTCCAAGAATGATCAGAGCAGCACAGGCGTCCAATGCGGCCTCTTCCGGTTCCAAATTCCACCAGAACAGACCGAAGATCAAAATGGCGAAGGGGATCAGGAATATCCAGCCGTCCTTGATCACGGTGGAGAGTTTGGGGATCAACTCCTCCTCGACCCGGGAGATGCCGAGCTTGGCGGCTTCCAAATCCGCCTGAACAAACAGGCCGGTGTAGTAGAGGAAGGAGGGGACAATCGCAGCGATCGCGACGACCTTGTATTCCACGTCAAGATCTTCTGCCATGAGAAATGCGACTGCGCCCATGACCGGCGGCATCAACTGCCCCCCCGTGGAAGCCACCGCCTCAATCGCGCCGGCGGAGGTATTGGAATAGCCGCCGCGCTTCATCAGCGGAATAGTAATGGCGCCGGTGGACATCACGTTCGAGACCGTGCTGCCGGAAATAGAGCCGAACAGGGACGAGCCGGTAATGGCGACCTTGGCCGCGCCTCCGCGATAGCGCCCCATCAGGGCGATAGCGATATCATTCAAGAAGTCGCCCGCGCCGGACCGCTGCATCAAAGAGGCCATCAACAGGAAAGCGACCACGATGGTGGTGACAATTTTGATGGGTAGGCCCATCAGGGCGTTGTTGTCGAAGGTGAGGTAGGTGACCAGGTCGCCGAATTCGATCTTCTGGCCTTGTAGGTCACCCGGCACATACTGACCCAGCACGCCGAACAAAATAAAGAAGACCAGTACGGCGAGAAGGACCATACCAACCGTACGCCGAAGGCCCTCCGCACACAGGAAAAGAATGATGATGGCGGTGATAACGGCGTCGGTAGGCTGGTAAACGACTTCGTCGGCCAGGCGGGGGTACTCAACCCCCAGATATAAACAGGAGAACAGCCCCATGAGGCCCAGGGCCCAATCGTACCAGGGTATGGTTGTGGCACGTTTGCCGTAATTATATGGCACGTGGACGAAGGTCAGCAGGATGCCAATGCCGACCATTGGGAACATGAACTGCTGGTCGTAAAGTTGGAGACCCAACAATGACCGGTAGAGGTCCAGCGACTCGAAAATCGAGGCGATGGTCAGGATCACCGCGAGCGTGATGATAAACGTACGGGTTTTCAGCGGCGCCGGCGAGACTTTCTGAGCTTCACTGATTTGGGGCTCGGCGGTCATGTTGGTTTATCGATAAAAAATGGAATGAGATTGATCTTAAAAGAGGAGGCCGCGACGGCGTAGCATACCGCCGCGGTCTGTGTCCTCTTCTTGCACGTCATCCTAAATCGGATGGTGCGTCCTACATGACATTCATTTCCTTGTAGAACTTCATGGCGCCCGGATGAACGGCCACGCCATCAAGCTTCAGGTTCATATTCTCGGGTTTAAAGGCTTTAAACACCGGAGAAATACCTTCCAGAGCCTTCTTGCCGCCATGCAGCGCCTTAACCGCCTTGTAGACGACATCAGCAGACGTCTTGGTCGAGGTCATGAGAACCATGTCGAAGGCCATGACCATTGTCTTGCCATCGGCGCCCAGGCCCTTTTTCTCGATAAGGTAGGAACCTGGATACTGTTCCTGCATCGCCTTAACGGCGGCCGGTTCCGTGTTCATCTTGAGAATGCGGAGACCATTTACTTTGGCGTCTGCGTTGCGAAGACGCGCGCCGCCCAGGGATGACGCCGTGGCTTCGATAGAACCTTTGAGGAACAACTGCGTGCCGCCATGAGTGTTTGGCACGGGCACACCGTCAAAATCGGCTTCTTTCATGCCCGAGTTCGCATAGAACGCGTTCATGATGGACCGTACTGTTTTGTGCGCGGTAAAGCCGACCGCTATTTTCTTGCCCTTGAGATCATTCAAGGTTTTGTACGGCGTAGATTTGCGCACAATCATCCCCACGGGCAGCGGCACCAGACGGGCCGCGATGACCCAGTCCTTGCCGACCGGGTGGCCTTTATAAGCGTTGCGGCCGCCGATGGCGTCATTGATGTCACCGGTCGAGTTGACGCCGAAAGTCAAGTTGCCCTTGGCGACCAGGGGCGTGTGGTGCGCGTTTGACGTATGGGGTACGGCCCGAGTTTTCAGACCGGCCGCATCAGCCATCACTTTGGCGACACCCGCGCCAATCCGGTTGGTGAGAGATGCCTGCGGGCCGGTACCGACACCGACTGCTTGAGCCGCCGCCTGATCGGAAATGACCATGGCCGCGAGGCCAACAACGACGAAACCTAACTTTTTCATGAATTCCTCCCTTGTTTCAGTTTGACGCTAAGCTTGTTGTTATCCCAAGATACTAGCTAGAAATTGTTCGGGTGCCTAGCGCTTAGCGAAAGTTTGATGCACCGGTGAAAAGGGAAAAGCATGTCAGGACCAAAAGTTCATATTTATCAGGCGGTTGACGAAACGGGGGAGTCGCACGAACGGTTGAGCAAACACGGTATTGAGCTGATCGTTGCCGAGGGCATCTGGGCGGAAAAAGCCAATGTCCGGGAGAAAGTAGAGCAGCGTTTCGACGCAGACACCATCGTCGCGGCGGGTGTTGCGAACTTGTCCGTCCGGATTTCCGAAAATTCTTTCAACGATGCGCCGGACTTGCGGGCCATCGTCAAATACACCGTCGGCTTCGACAATGTGGACGTCGATGCGGCGACCGAGAAAGGCATCATCGTGGTGCATAGCCCAACCGAAGGGAACTGGGGCGGCGTGGCCGAAGGCGTCATGGCTTATATGCTCACCATGATGAAGAAGGTGCGGGAGAAAGACCGGCATGTGAAGAACGGCGGCTGGCGGGATTGGTCTCTGGCGGGCACCTATATCGGCGCGCGGCAGATCGATGGCTATGAAGGCCTAACCATCGGCATTATTGGATTGGGCCGGATCGGCTCCCGGCTCGCCGACCTTCTGGCGCCATGGCGGGTCAATTTGATCGCCTATGACCCATATGTGGATGACTCCAAATACGTCCATCACAACGTGAAGAAGGTTGATCTGGAGACACTGTTAAAAGAGTCCGACGTGGTGACTCTCCATTGCGACTTGAACCACGAAACGCGGGGGATTATCGGCGCGGAGCAACTGGCGCTGATGAAACCGACGGCGACCCTCATCAATGCAGCACGCGGACCCATGGTGGATATTGACGCGCTATTCGATGCGCTGGATCAAGATAAGATCGCCGGTGCGGCGCTCGACGTGCTGCCGGAGGAACCGCCGGATCCGCAAACCCATCTGCTGGGTCTCGGGGATAAAATTTTGCTGTCGCCCCACATGATCACGGCGAATGGCGGCACGGGCCTCGGCATGGCTATTCCGTGGGTGGAGAAAGCTATTCTGGACATCCTGCGGGGCGAGGTGCCGAAGCACGTGGCCAACCCTGACGTCCTGCCCAAATGGCGAGAACGGTTCGAAGGCAAGGCGCTGATTTAGCCTATCGTATCCCCGTCGCGGGTGGAACGTGATATGCTGACTTTATGGACGTCGACTACATTCCTGATGTGGTGGAAGGGCGCTATTGGCACGCGTTGGAAGACGGGCGTATCCAATGCGATGTGTGTCCGCGCTACTGCAAACTCAATGAGGGACAGCGCGGCCTGTGTTTCGTCCGCGCGCGGCAGGATGACAAGATCGTCCTGACGACCTATGGCCGGTCGTCGGGCTTCTGTATTGATCCGATAGAAAAGAAGCCGCTCAACCACTTTTATCCCGGCACGCCGGTCCTGAGTTTCGGCACCGCCGGCTGTAATCTGACGTGCAAGTTTTGCCAAAACTGGGATATCTCAAAGTCCCGGCAGTTTGACCGGCTCCAGGATCAGGCGTCACCCGAGATGATCGCCGAGGCGGCGCTTCAGACCGGTTGCCGAAGTGTTGCCTTCACCTACAACGATCCGGTCATTTTTCTGGAGTATGCGGTGGATGTGGCCGAGGCCTGTCGTGAGCGGGGCCTCAAAACGGTGGCGGTGTCGGCCGGCTATATCTGTCCGGAACCCCGCGCAGAATTTTTTTCACATATGGATGCGGCAAATATCGATCTGAAGGCCTTCACCGAAGACTTCTATATGGACTTATGCTCCAGCCATCTCGCCAATGTTCTCGAGACGCTCGTCTATCTAAAGCACGAAACCGACGTCTGGTTCGAAATCACGACTTTGCTGATCCCCGGCGAAAACGACTCTGATAAGGAACTCAACGAGGAATGTGCCTGGATCGCGGAAAACCTTGGACCGAATGTCCCCGTGCACTTTTCCGCCTTTCATCCCGACTGGAAAATGCAGGACAAACCTCAGACACCCCCAGGGACGCTCATCCGGGCCCGCAATATCGCCCTCGATCACGGCCTAAAGCACGTGTACCTCGGCAATATTCATAGCCTGGAAGGCTCCAGCACCTATTGCCCAAGTTGCGGCGAGATGTTGATCGGTCGGGATTGGTATCAGTTGTCGACTTGGCGGCTCACTCAAAACGGCATGTGCGCGAACTGCGGCTCATCTGTCGCCGGAAGGTTTGAAGACAAGCCCGGCAACTGGGGACGTAAACGCCAACCGATTAAACTGCGCGCCCAATAGAATTTTAAAATTGGACGCATTTGTGATAAACGAATGCCCATATCGATTCCCGCCCGGTACCTGGTGGCCAAGCAGCTTTCATGTCACGTAATAGTATTTTCTTTTTTCTGAAGCTTTTTGTTTCAGCGGCGCTCATAGCGCTCATTGCGCTGAATTTCGATCTCAAGGATTCGGCAGAGCGGCTGCTCTCCCTTGATCTTGGCTACGTGGGACTTTCGATCATTGTGTTCTTCGGCTTGATGTTCAACAACGTTTTCCGCTGGCGAACCGTCATGCTTGCCATCAAAGCGTCGCTGGACTTTTGGAAGACTTTTCGACTGCTTTATGCAGGTTTGTTTTTTAACCAGACATTGCCGTCATCCGTCGGCGGCGATGCGGTCCGAATGTATTTGGCCCGCCGGGAGGGTTTGAGCCTTCAGGGGGCAATTAACGGCGTGATGCTGGAACGAATGGCGACCGTGAGCGGTCTAATTCTACTGGTTGTCATTACTCAACCATTTCTTCTCAGTCGAATTGGCGACAATCCGGCAAAGTTTGTTTTCCCGGCCCTGGCCGCCATTGCAGTGATAGGAATTGCTGTTGTTATGCTGCTGGACCGCTTTCCGGAACGGTTTCAAAAATGGAAAATTGTTCGGGGTATTGGGCATCTGGCGGCTGACACGAAGCGCCTCTTCCTGTCACCGGTTCACGCTGTTGTTTCGGTCGGGCTGGGAGTGACGGGTAATATCTTGATCGCCGTCGGCACATTTTGTTTGGCCCTGTCACTGGGTGTTCAAGTCACCCTGCTGGATTGCATTGTGCTGATGCCGCCAGTCATTTTGATCACGACAATTCCGATTTCCATTGCCGGGTGGGGACTCCGCGAGGGCGCCATGGTTGCAGCCTTCGCTTTTGTCGGTGTTCCGGAAGGGGATGCCTTCGTACTTTCGGTCTTGTTTGGCCTCATGAATATTCTAATTGCATTGCCGGGCGGTGCGATATGGCTTCTAAGTGGTTACCGGCGCAAAGATATCGAAGCCGAGTTGCGTGAGAGTTCGTCAAACTAGCGCTTTCAATTAGCCAAGCGATGGCTAAGCTTGAAACAACAATTTCTATCCCTAATCGACTAGTAGAAAGAGGCAGTTATGAGAATCAGTTTTTCGTCCCCTGGATTGCCAAAGACAGGTGTGGTCGTTGTCGCCGCGCTCTCGGGTGGTAAGCTCCTTCCCACGGCGGAAAAGCTTGATAAAAGTACCGGCGGTTCGTTGACGAGGGCCATTAAGGCGAGCAGCTTCAAAGGCGATAAGGGAGAAGTTTTGTCGATTTTGGCACCCGGCGGCTCCCGCCTGGACAACGTGATGATGGTGGGACTCGGAAAACCGGATGGCCTGACAGACTTAGATTTGCAGAAACTGGGTGGGTCTATTTACGCGGCACAGTGTAGGGCGAAAAAAGGCGCCGTATCGGTTGCCGTGGATGCGCTGGCAGACTCTGGTTTCAGCGCAGCAGAATTAGCGGCGCAGATTGCCTACGGAGCTCGATTGAGGTCTTACCGATTCGATAAGTACCGGACCAAACTGAAAGCGTCCGAGAGACCAAGCATCAAGACTTTGACGTTGCACTGCAACGGGGCAGCGAATGCGAAAAAAATCTTTGCGCCACTAAGCAAGATTGCCGAGGGTGTTTTCTTCACCCGCGATCTCGTTTCCGAACCGGCTAATGTTCTTTATCCGGACACGCTCGCGAAGCAAGCTAAAACGCTGGAAAAACTTGGTATCAAGGTTGAAGTTCTTGGCGAGGCGCAGATGCGCCGCCTCGGTATGGGTGCGTTATTGGGTGTCGGACAAGGCAGCGTCCGGGAATCCAAAATGGTGGTCATGCAGTGGAATGGCGCCGGCAAATCCAACTCTCGCGGCAAGGGCCGGTCAAAGGCCGATGCGCCGGTTGCCTTCATCGGTAAGGGAGTCACCTTTGACACCGGCGGTATTTCCATAAAGCCCGCTGCGGGTATGGAAGATATGAAATGGGACATGGGTGGCTCCAGCGTCGTTATCGGCTTGATGAAGGCCTTGGCCGGACGCAAGGCCAAGGTCAACGCGGTCGGCGTTGTGGGGCTGGTAGAGAACATGCCAGACGGCAATGCACAGCGGCCGGGCGATATCGTGACCTCCATGTCCGGGCAAACGGTCGAGGTGTTGAACACCGATGCCGAAGGCCGCTTGGTCCTTGCTGATGCCCTCTGGTACACGAAAGAGCGCTTCAAGCCGAAGTTCATGGTCAATTTGGCCACTCTGACGGGCGCCATTATTATCAGCCTTGGTGATCAGCACGCCGGTTTGTTTTCAAACGATGACACGCTGTCCGAAAGACTGACCAAATCCGGCCAGGCCGTGGACGAATTGATCTGGCGCATGCCCTTGTCGGCTGAGTACGACAAGCTCTTAAACTCTGATGCGGCGGATATGAAAAATATCGGCGGTCGTGGCGCGGGGAGTATCACAGCGGCCCAGTTTCTTCAGCGCTTCGTCGACAAAACACCCTGGGCGCATTTGGATATCGCCGGGGTCACCTGGTCCAAAAAAGATGCGCCTACCGTTCCCAAAGGCGGGACGGCGTTCGGTGTCCGTCTGCTGGACCGATTGGTGTCGGACTATTACGAAAGGAAATAGTACGTCAATTTACTGAATGGCGAAGGTCACTGTGACCTGCGCTGTAAAGTGTTGTTCACCGGGCGCCAGTGGTAGGCTTTCCGCAGCGGCGCTCCTGGCGAGCATCGGACGGAACGGCACAATCGCGCCACCTTCGTTAATTTGTATGACCTTGCCGACGACGATGCCTGCTTCTTTGGCGTAAATTCCGGCCCGGCGTTTTGCATCTTGCATGGCCTTTACCCGGGCGGCATCAATTAGACGGTCCCGGTCTTTTGTGCTGAACCGGACGCCACCCAGGACATTGGAGCCGGCGCGGATCAAAGCGCCCAGCACATTCCCGACATTGGATAGGTCTTCGACGATCACACTAAGCTGGTTGCGGGCTTCAAATGCCACGATCTCTCTTGTTGGGGGTGCCGGTTGTTGTCCCGGCCCGAGTGGTTGAGGAGGCCGTTGGCCATAGACGGGATGGACGCTAAAGGCGCTTGTTTGCCGATGGCGTTCAGGGATGCCAAAGCGGGTCAGTGTCTCAAACAGCTTTGCCATATGTTGATTGTTGTCGCTGATGGCCCCGGATGCAGTACCGGCCCGGGTTACAACGCCCGTAACGATTGTTGCCTGGTCCGGTGTTGCGGTCACCGATCCTGTTCCCTGGACTGTAATTGTCCTGGGAAGCGTATCTTCCGCAGCTTCGGCTTCCCAAGTTGTGAATTGGAGAAAAAAGGCGGTAACGACGATGGCTATCACGCGATTCATATCTGAACTTTCGTAAACGTTTTTCCAAGGGTCAATGCAGGTTATAAGTAATACTCTAAAATGTGTCGGAACAATGACTGAGATCGCCTTTTATCACTTGCAAAAATCGCCGTTGGAAGCCGTGCTGCCGATTTTGTTGCAAAAGACACTGGATACGGGGAAGAGGGCGGTTGTGCTTGCTGGTTCCGAGGATCGGCTTGAGGCGTTGAACGCTGTACTGTGGACCACGCCACCTGACGGTTGGTTGCCTCATGGAAGTGTGAAGGACGGGCACGATAAGGATCAGCCCATTTGGCTGACCATCAATCTCGAAAATCCAAATGGGGCGACTTTTCTGTTTCTAACCGATGGGGTGAGTATCGACGATTTTGACGACTATGAGCGGGCGTTTGATTTGTTTGACGGGAATGATCAGGAGTCGCTTCAAGCCGCCCGTGAACGCTGGAAATCGCTAAAGGACAGCGGTCATAAACTCACCTATTGGCAACAAAACGACGCCGGAAAGTGGGAGGAAAAGGGCTAAATCGAAAAGTGCGCGATCTGCTCCCCTAACCTTACCTCGGTTGCCCGTCCTCGAACTTGCGCTCCATGATCTCGCCGAGCTTTGAATAGAAAAACCCGTTGAGCCGCCCGATCGGATCCAGTTTCTGCATGTCGATATAGCCGTCCGTCATACAAGAGGGATCCACGTGGAAGTGAACGACCTCGCCGACCAATAGCGGGTGCTTTTTGGGGCCGAATTCGATCACATCTTCGACCTTGCATTCGAAATGGATGGGCACCTCGGCGACCCGTGGCGGTTTGACTTTGACCGAGGCCAGGGGCGTCAACCCGGTGTCGTCAAATTCACTTTCGTCCTCGGGGATAGCGTTGGCGCTGTCGACCATTTGCTCCCAGACCGGCGCCGTCACGATGTTGAACACGAACTCGCCGGTCGCTTTGGCGTTCTTCAGCGTGTGCTTCTCTGTCCCATCCGGGTTGCGGGCGATGGTCAAAGAGATCATCGGCGGCGCGACACAGACAACGGTGAAAAAACTGAACGGCGCCAAGTTTGTCACACCCTCCGGGCTGATCGTCGAGGCCCAGCCAATGGGCCGAGGGACTACCGCACCCGTGAGCAGGCGGTAGACCGCGCGCCGTTCAATCTCGTTGGGATCGAATTCCAGATACTCAGACATGTTGTTCTCCCTGTCGGCTACTCCGCCGCCCGCGCGGTCTCATTGAGGCCTGGCATTTCAAAATTCAGCGCATTTAGATCGGCAATAAGTCCCGATTTCTGTTCCGACGTAAGTTTCGTGAGGGGCGGCCGGACCGCTTCCCACACCGGATCGTCGACATAGTGGGCGACGCACTGTTTCAACGCCGGGATCATCGGATATTTCTGGAAAGTCTCCCGGACCTCATCCAGGCCGGCTTGCAAATCGTCGGCGTTATCGTCCTGCCAGTTTGCAAAGAGGTTGTGGATGGCCGCCGGATTGACATTCGCCGTGGCGGAGATGCAGCCCGCGCCGCCATTGCGCATATTGTCGAGTAGGAACGTCTCCGCGCCGGCAAACACGCGGAAATCGTCCCACTGCCGGTCGAGCATGGCCTTGGTGTTGTTCCAGTCGCCGGAACTGTCCTTGATCCCGACAACGGTTTCCGGATAAGTGGTGACCAATCGTTCAATGAGGTTGAGCGAAATGGGTACATTGGAGACCGGTGGGATGTGATAAAGATAAATCCGAAGATTCGAGTCCCCCACCTTCTGTGCGATTTCGGAAAAGTTCGCATATAGCCCATCGTCGCTGACGCCCTTGTAGTAGAACGGCGGTAGCATCAAGGCGCCGCCGCATCCACGCTTAACCGCATGAGCGGTCAGTTTGACCGAGTCGGAAAGCGCGCAGCAGCCGGTACCTGGCATCATCCGCTTTGGATCAATGCCGTTGTCGATCAAATAGTCGATGAGATCAATTTTTTCCTCAGTCGAGAGGGAATTGGCTTCGCTATTTGTGCCGAAGACCGCCAGGCCGACATTTTGCGACAACATCCACTTGCACTGATTGAGCAGCCGTTGTGGATCGGGATTGAGATCCTTGTCGAAGGGGGTGATGACCGGGGTGAGAACTCCGGAAAATCGCTCGGGCGCTGCCATGATTGCCTCCTCGGCCAATATCTATTTGAGGTCACCTAACGACTTGCGGCAGGCGAAAACAAGGGAAACTTAGTGTGATGGGGCACAAATATGACCGAGACATCTATCCGCTTGCGGCGGCGCCGATTTGAGGAGATGCTTGGTGGAATAGGAATTCTCGAAAAGGATAACCAATGGATCTGGGACTTAAAGGAAAATGGGCGCTGATCACCGGTGGCTCGAGGGGGATCGGTCTGGCCATCGCCAAAGTCTTGTCGGCGGAAGGCTGTAATCTGCATCTTGCTGCCCGTACGGAGGCCGACCTTGAATCAGTTCGTGACGATATCAAATCTGCGCACGGCGTTGAGGTTAAAATTCATGCACGAAATCTTGCGCAGCCGCAGGATTTACAGGCGCTGGCGTCGGCTTGTCTGGATGTTGATATCCTCATCAACAATGCCGGGGCGATTCCCCAAGGGACGTTGGAGAAATTGGATGATGCGACCTTACGGGAGTCTTGGGAGCTCAAACTCTTCGGCTTCATCAATCTGACCCGCGAGATTTACCCGGCCATGAAGAAGAGGGGTTCCGGTGTCATCGTGAACGTGATCGGCGGGGCCGCCGAGAACCCGACATCCGGATATATTGCCGGCGCCATGGCAAATACTGCGTTGGCCAACTTCTCAAAGGCGCTCGGTAAGGAGAGCACATTCTATGGTGTTCGGGTGGTTGGTGTGCACCCGGCTATGACTCGTACAGAGCGGATGGACACCATTCATCGGAGCTTGGCTGAACAAACCCTCGGCGATCCGGAGCGCTGGAAAGAGGTGATTCCGAAGATGCCGTTCGAGAGGCCAACAGAGCCGGAGGAGGTCGCCAACTTGGTGGCGTTCATGGCGTCCGAGAAAGCGTCTTATACTTCGGGGGTGGTTTACAGCGTGTCGGGCGGGGTCTGAACCAATACGGATCAGAGGTAATAGCGCAGGATATCGCTGATGCTGATGATGCCGGCGATCTGGTTGTATTCCATAACTGGGACATGCCGGACATTCTTTTCCTTCATGGTTTCCAACACATCCTCCAGATCGGTCTCCGGTGTCCAGGGCGTCACATCTTTTGTCATAATATCGGCCACGGTAAGCGCACTCATGTCTCGCTCATCGTGACCAATGGCCTCGGCGATGGCGCGCTCCGGCACCATACCGGCAAGATTGCGGTTCTCATCCAGGACCACCAGTACACCAACTTTCATAAACGTCATGATTTTGGCGCAGTCGGGAACGCTGGCGTCCAGAGCGACTGTCGAGATGGATTTGCTCTTGTCCTTGATTACTTCGCTCACAAGGATGCCCCGGGAGGCCTTCTTGCGTCCGCCTGATTTCTGACTTGTAAAGAAAGCCATATACCTCACTCCGATGGCGCGTTACCCGCTGATGAATGTATATATTTGAGAACTAGAAAATTTCAATTCACCATGAATCTTAAATGCATTGATTTAGCAAGACCTGCTTATAGTTTGTCTCAGCTAGCCGCAGACAATTTTTCCAATTCTTCTTCAGCGGCTAGCCACTCCTCTTCGGCGGTTTCCAGTTGGCGACGCAACGCACCCAGCTCCTTTTGAAGGCCAGCTAGATCGGTTGAGTCGTTTTCGTATAGTTTAGGGTCGGCAAGCTTTGCCTCAATTTTTTCGATATTTTCAGAAAATTTCTGAACTGCGGCTTCCGCAGCCTTGGCGCGCTTTCTAACCGGGGCGAGCTCTTTTCGTACGGCGGCGCGTTGCCTTCGCAGCTCCTTTTTGTTGTCCGCCAGGCCCTCGGATTTTGACGGCTCGCTGGGACGCTTGGCTTTCCGGGATTCTAGCAGCCTTTTCTCATAATCGTCCAAATCCCCGTCAAAAGAGTTGCATGTGCCATTTTCGACGATCCATAACCTGTCCGCCACGAGGCCAATGAGATGGGGGTCGTGGCTGACCAATACGACTGCGCCTTCATAATCGCTCAACGCCTCGACCAACGACTCCCTCGAATCGACGTCAAGATGGTTGGTGGGTTCGTCCAGCAGTAGGATGTGTGGCTTTTCTGTGCTCATAAGGGCAAATAAGAGGCGGGTTTTCTCTCCACCGGACAGGCTTTCGACCTTTGTATCCGCACGTGCCTGCGGAAAGCCAAACCGTCCCAGATGGGCCCGTAAACGAGCCTCGGGCTCCATCGGATAGCGCTCGTTGAGATGCTCGTAGGCAGATGCGTTGGTGTTGAGCTCATCTGTCTGATGCTGGGCGAAGTAGCCGATCTGAAGCTTCTTGGATTTAATCAGTTTGCCGCGTGTTGGGACCAAGCGATTGGACAATAGTTTAATCATGGTCGATTTACCGTTGCCGTTGGCACCGAGAAGGGCAATGCGGTCATCCATATCGATTCGTAAATCAAGATTGTCGAGCACTGGCTTGCCCGGCTCATATCCGACCGCGATATTGTCCAAGGCGATAAGGGGGGGAGACAGGGGATCGGGTTTGGGAAACTCGAAAGACACCGTATGCTCTTCAACAACGCTGGCGATAGGTTCCATCCTTTCCAGCATTTTGAGCCGGCTTTGCGCCTGCCGGGCCTTGGTCGCTTTGTATCGAAAGCGATCCACAAAGGACTGGATTCGCTTGCGCTCCTTTTGTTGGCGGGATCGCAACTTATCCTGTTGCTCCAATCTCTCCCGGCGGGTCCGTTCAAAGGTGTCGTAACCACCGGTATAAAGCGTCAAACGCCGATCATTGAGGTGGATAATTTCTTTTACAGCACGATTTAAAAGGGTGCGCTCATGGCTGATAATGACGAGCGTACCTGACCAGCGGGACAGGTAGTTCTCGAGCCACATGACGGTTTCGAGATCAAGGTGGTTGGTGGGCTCGTCCAAAAGTAGGATATCCGGTTCTAGAAAAAGGGTTGAGGCGAGGGCAACCCGCATCCGCCAGCCGCCTGAATAGGAGCTACAGGGCCGGAGTTGAGCCTTCTCGTCGAATCCCAATCCGTTTAGAATGGAAGAAGCCCGGGCAGGCGCCGTGTGCGCATCAATATCCGCCAACCGGGTATGAATTTCCGCAATGCGGTTAGGGTCAGTTTCTGTTTCCGCGTTGGCTAGTAGAGTTGTGCGCTCCACATCGCTTGCCAGAACGGTCTCTAGTAGCGATTCCGGACCATCAGGGGCGTCCTGGAGGACGGTTCCAAGCGTTTGCCGGCCGAATATATCAATGACGCCTGAATCCGGTGCAATCTCACCCAGAATTAGCCGAAACAACGTTGACTTACCTGCGCCATTCCGTCCCACAAGCCCGACCTTGTGTCCTTTGGGAATCGAGACGCTTGCGGCGTCAAATAGCACCCGCTCACCAATCCTGTACGTTAGGTCTTTAATATGCAGCATGGGCGAGGGTCATATCATGGAGAATTGGCGTGTCAAAGCGCGCTTTCTCCGAAGATTTATTGGAAAGTATTGGTTGCGCGGATAAGCCGATACCGGTATAAGGCGCCCGTTTTCCGGCCAAGGGCCGAAGATATATTGGGTTGTTCAAGACCCGCTCATTGTATCCCATCAACAACGAAAGAGGTTCGAGGCCATGGCCATCGAACGGACATTGTCCATAATCAAACCTGACGCGACTCGTCGAAATCTTACCGGTCAGATAAATGCTCGCTTCGAAGAATCCGGTCTTCGAATTGTCGCGCAGCGTCGCGTCAAATTGACGTTGGAACAGGCGCAAGGCTTTTACGCCGTGCACAAGGAACGAGCTTTTTTTGACGATCTTTGCGAATTCATGATTTCAGGTCCCGTTGTGGTCCAGGTTTTGGAAGGCGAGGACGCCATTAACCGAAATCGGGAGATCATGGGTGCGACCAACCCCGCCAACGCTGATGAGGGGACAATCCGCAAGGACTTTGCCGAAAGCATTGAAGCGAATTCCGTACACGGTTCGGATGCGCCCGAGACCGCAGCAACAGAAATCAGCTACTTTTTCAGAGAACTTGATATCGTCGGTTAAATTTCACGCGGACGGATTTATCAAAGAGGCGCCGGGTATCCCGGCGTCTTTTATTTTGACGGTATTGTCAACAACCTCCACGCGGCCCTCGGCAATCATCTTTACGGCCAAGGGATAGATTTTGTGTTCCTCGGAAAGAACCCTGTCCGCCAATGTGTCGGGTGTATCATCTGACAGAATTGGTACAGCCGCCTGAACAATGATCGGCCCAGCGTCCATTTCGGCCCTTACAAAATGAACTGTGCATCCGCCAAATCTTACACCGGCTTCAAGAGCCCGTTCGTGGGTATGCAATCCTTTGAATGAGGGTAGGAGCGAAGGGTGAATGTTGATCAGCCGATCCGTCCATCTGTTCACGAAGCCGCCGGTCAGCAGCCTCATAAAGCCGGCGAGGCAGACCAACTCTATTCCATAAGACACTAGCTCTTCGTCAAGAGCATCTTCGAACGGCTCGCGTCCATCGAAATCTTTGTGGTTTATGACGGTGGTGGGAATGCCGGCGGCGGCGGCTCTATCCAAGCCCTGCACTTCGGGCACGTTGGAAATGACAATCCCTATTTCTGCGCCCAATAAGCCATTGGTCTGCGCATCAATTAATGACTGAAGATTACTGCCACGGCCGGATATGAGAACGCCGATTTTCAATGGAAGGCCTCCTCGATATCCTGAATGACGACCTGTCTGTCCTTGGTTGTGCCCGCGGTGATTTCGCCGATTGGTATTGCTGTTTCACCGTTCGCCGTCAGGCACTTAATTACTTCAGCAGCTTTGTCTGGCGACGCGATGGCAATCATGCCGACACCGCAATTGAAGGTCCTCATCATCTCAGACGGCGCGACGTTTCCGGCTTTGGCCAGCCATTTGAAGACCGGCGGCACATCCCAACTTTTTGCGTAGAAGGTCGCGCCGCTTCCATCCGGTAGTACCCGCGGGACATTTTCGATCAAACCGCCTCCAGTGATGTGGGCCAAAGCCTTCACGCCCCCCGTTTTAATCGCGGCAAGACAACTTTTTACGTAAATGCGCGTGGGCGCCAGAAGAGCCTCGCCAAGGGGGTGGTCTTTTGCGAATGGGGCAGGGCTATCGTACGGAAGATCTTCCAGTTCGACGATCTTTCGCACCAACGAATATCCGTTTGAGTGGAGCCCATTTGAGGCCAGGCCGATAACGACATCATTTGGCTCAATGTCGGCTCTCGGCAACAACGCTGTTCGCTCCACCGCTCCGACAGAAAATCCCGCCAGGTCATAGTCGCCCGGCCCATACATACCCGGCATCTCCGCTGTTTCGCCTCCGATGAGCGCGCATCCCGCCTGTCGGCAGCCTTCAGCAATACCACTGACAACCTGGGCCGCTGCACCTTTTTCCAGTTTTCCAGTTGCGAAGTAATCCAGAAAGAACAATGGTTCTGCGCCTTGGACGACCAGATCATTCACGCACATGGCCACGAGGTCTATACCGACTGTGTCGTGAACGCCGGCTGCATGCGCAATCATTAGCTTTGTGCCGACCCCATCTGTCGCGGCAATCAGCATGGGGTCCTCGTATCCCAGCGGTTTGAGATCAAAAAGCCCGCCGAAACCACCGAGACCGGAAACGACTCCGGGCCGATCGGTTGATGCGGCTAGCGGCTTGATGGCATCGACCAGTGAATCGCCTTCATCGATATCGACGCCCGCATCTTTGTAAGATAGCCCCCTGTTCGACTTATTTTGTTCGCTGGAAATTGCTGTTACCCCCTATTGATCATGATAGAGTACGGCCCAATTCGAGGGTGGAAACATACTTTATCCGAGGCGGTTTGCAATGTCGCTTGGTATCATGGGTGTGCCGCGCACCACTAGGCCTGATTTGTTGCGAAGAGGGGTTCTCTTGCTCTTCTTCGCTTTTGGTATGGCCATATTTGTGGCGAATGGACGCGCCCAGTCGACGAACGCCTTCGTTATTTCGGATGTGCATGTTGATGTGACGGGCGCGACCGCCGCCGATGCACGTAAACAGGCGATCTCTCAGGGTGAGCGGCGCGCCTTCGAGAGACTCTTGACCCGGCTTACGCTGTCCTACGACAGATCTAAATTACCTCAAGTGAATCAAGAGGATATCTCTGAATACATCCGAGATTTTTCCGTCTCAAACGCAAAGAACTCGACGGTCCGGTACCTGGCTGATTTGTCATTCCGCTTTAAACCGAGCGAGGTAAGGGCACTTCTAAGGGATCTAGGGATTGAATTTGCAGAGACGGTCAGCAAGCCCGTGCTGCTTTTGCCTGTGTATGAGGTGGCCGGTGCGGTCTCTCTTTGGGACGACCCAAACCCGTGGCGCAAGCTCTGGTCGGGGAAGTCCACATCGGATGGGCTGGTGCCAATTGTCTTGGCTCGAGGAGATTTGCAAGACCTAAGAACGATAGCAGGTGAACAAGCGATTCGGGGAGACAAACAACGTCTGACGGCAATCGGTAGGCGCTACAATGTGACCACAGTTCTCGTGGCCCATGCCAAAGCCGTAACGGTCAAAGGAGGACGTTTAGGCTTGCAAGTGAATGTGGTCTCATATGGGGCCGATCAACGGGAACAGTATATCGAATTAGATATCGCGCCGGAAGGCGGGGACCTGACGGCGCTTCTCGGAAAAGCTGTGGAGGAAACGGCTTCCGCGATCGAAGACCGTTGGAAGGAGGCAAATCTTCTGCGCTTTGAACGAAGTTCTGTATTGGCAGCTACCCTTGCGTTGCGAGCGCTCACTGATTGGGTTGAAGCGAGGCGTCGGTTGAAAAAAATTGCGGTCATAGAACACGTTGATCTGGTTCTTATTTCGCGCAACGAGGCTCGACTGAACATTTTTTACTTGGGCGATCCTGACCAGTTGGCCCTTGCGATGGCACAAACCGATATTAAGCTGACTGAAAATGAAGGGAGCTGGAGTATGCAGCTTTTAAAGTTGCGTAATTCTGGCAAAACGAAAGCTGGCCGCTAGGTTTATTGATCCATGAGTAAGGATGATATTCGACTAAACATTCCCAATTTGATCAGTTTAGCCCGTCTGTTTTCGGTGCCGATAACAGTATGGCTGCTCATCCATGCTTACTATCAGGCGGCATTTTGGATTTTGGTACTTGCCTGTCTCAGTGATGCCGCCGATGGATTCATCGCCAAACATTTTAACCTGCAGACCGAACTTGGCGGTTATCTTGACCCCATTGCTGACAAAGCCCTGCTGGTCAGTGTCTTTGTTACACTGGCCTTGAACGGTCAAATTTTCACTTGGCTGGCGATTCTTGTCGTATTTCGGGACGCCTTGATTGTCCTTGGTGTGATCCTCTATCAGTTTCTCTATCAAAGAATCTCTATGCGTCCTCTCCAAAGCAGCAAGGTCAATACAACAGCCCAATTCGCCTTATCTGCACTAGTAATGGCCCTGGCAGCATTTGAGTATTCGGCGCCTCAAACAATATTTTGGCTCAGTCTAGTCGTTGCTGGGACGACAATTTGGTCCGGTGCTTCTTATGTCGTAGCGTGGGGACGCAGTGTCTCCGCCACGGAGCCGGGTGAATGACCAGCGACCGAAAAAAATTTATATGGGTGCTGATTTTTGTCGCAGCGTTTGCCATTATTTTTTCGGTCAGGGATGTGTTGCTTCCGTTCGTTGCGGGCATTGCCGTCGCCTATTTTTTAGATCCGGTGGCTGACTGGCTGGAAGCACGAAAATTTTCCCGAACTCTGGCAACGCTGACGATCACGGCGTTGTTTTTTGCTGTCGTCGTTCTCCTGCTAATCCTGATTGTGCCGTTGCTCCAGGGACAGATTATTGGGTTTATCGGTAAGGTTCCTGAGATCGCGAACAGTGTCGGGGAGTGGCTGGCTCCTATGCAGGAAAGATTGCGGGAGCAAATGACCGCGGAGCAGATGTCCGACCTGAAAAATGCGACGAAGTCTTTTGCCGGGGATGCGGTTAAATGGATAGTCGGCATTGTCCGCGATTTGTTCCGAGGGGGCGCGGCCGTGTTCAATGCCCTGTCTTTAATGTTGATTACGCCTGTGGTCAGTTTTTACCTGATCCGGGACTATGACTTGATCGTGGCTAAGGTAGATTCCTGGATGCCCCGTGACCATGTTGACGAAATTCGGCAAGTGGTGAGCGAGATTGATCGTAAGATTGCCGGATTCGTTAGGGGGCAAGGAATGGTCTGTTTGAGCCTGTCCGCTATCTACGGAATTGGATTGACCGTCATCGGCCTGGATTTCGGCCTGCTATTGGGCATCGCAACTGGATTAGCGTCTTTTATACCGTACTTTGGCATGTTGATCGGCATGGTGACGTCTGTAGCGGTCGCTGTATTTCAATATGGCGAAATTGTACCGGTTGTTTTGGTCCTCGTCGTATTTGGAATAGGGCAGTTGGTCGAGTCTTTTTACCTAACGCCTAAACTGGTTGGCGGGCAAATCGGTTTGCATGCTGTTTGGGTTATCTTTGCGCTGATGGCCGGTGGTTCACTTTTTGGATTTACGGGAGTCCTATTGGCGGTGCCTGTGGCCGCTACCGTGGGGGTTTTGGTTCGTCACTTCATGGATAAGTATCTTGCGAGCCCCCTCTACGAGGGCGCCGGCGGAAACTCAACGTCCCTCGACGAGAACTAGATATAATTAAGGTGAACAGTTCCAAGCAAATTCCGTTCGAGTTTGAGCATAGACCCGCGCTGGGCGGAGACGACTTTTTCGTCGCCCCATCCAATCGGGCCGTCGTCCAATGGATCGACGAGTGGCCGAATTGGCCTTCGCCGGCATTGATAATTTTTGGCCCTTCTGGGGCAGGGAAGTCTCATTTAGCGAACGTTTTTGCGGAAAGAACCGGCGCAAAATTTATAGACCAAACTGAGTTCTCGACGGAGACGGTTCCCAACCTGCTGAACGAAAGCAAATGTTTCGTCGCTGATGACATGCCGACCGGATACGAAGAAGAAGCCCTCTTGCATCTCTATAACAGTTTGAAGGATGTAGGGGGGCATTTGCTTGTCACCGGAAAAGTTCCGCCAGCGAATTGGTCCATTAATCTTATGGATTTGGCTTCCAGACTGAAGGCGGCAAGTATCGTCGAGATTGGCCAGCCGGAGGATGACCTTATCCAATCTATCTTGGTTAAGTTGTTTTCTGACCGCCAACTTCTAATCAGCAGGGACGTTGTGACTTACATTTTGCCGAGGGTGGAAAGGTCAATTGCTGCGGTTCGGCATTTGGTCGAGGTTTTGGACAAAGCCGCACTTTCCCAAAGCCGCAACATTACTCTGCCGTTGGTGCGCGAGGTCATGTCGGCGCTAACAGAAAATAATAGCTAGCTCTCACTATTCGCCATCGTGTTTCCCGTTTGTGTTCCGGCTGGCAATTTCAGGATAGGGAAGAAGCGTTGCACGATCCCAGACGGCGATAATTTTGCTGCGAAAATCTTGTGTAAAATCTGGTTTAGAAGAACCTTCAAGTTTTTCATAGTAGGCGATAATTTTGAGCCGAGGATTAGCTGCGAGCTGCCGGCGAATTTCGCCATCGCCACTTTCGGCGACTGGTGTGGTCAATTTGCCGAGGTAGTTAAACTGCCCATGGTACTTGCCATAGTTTGCGACGAGATAGCCTGTTTTCTGATAGTCGGCAATTCGTCCGGCCAGCGGTTTCAAATTGTAGGCTTGTTCGAGAGCGGGTTTTGCCCCGACGTGAACGCCAATGACAATCACTGTGCCGAGGACACACGTCGTACCAATCCTAGAAACGATGGACGTGGGGGGGCGCCAGACACAATACGCCGCTATAAGAATAATCGGCAGTCCCCAAATCCGCACATCACCGCCGTCCCAATACGTCAAGCCTAGTTGCTCTCCAAGTTCGGGTAGGACCAGCATGGCAATTCCCAGCATGCATGCGAGCGTGGCAGCTGGAATGATATCCCAGCGTGCGGCGACGCAGCGGAATTCAGATAGGTGTCCGATCGCAAACGCACATCCGAGGGCTAGGGCAGGAAATATTGGCAGGAGATAATGGGGTTGTTTACCGCTGAATGACGAGAGAATGACAAATGCGGTTCCGGCCCATATGGTCAAAAGTAGCAGTCCGAAGTCTGCTTTTAAGGCGGCAATGAAATTTCTTCTGTTTTTAAAGCCGAACCAAATCTGACTTAAAAGCGTCGGCCAAATGAGCCACGGAAGAATCAAGACGGGTAGGATTGCGGCAAACCACCAAAACGGCCGGCTATGTGCAAAGGAATCAACGATGCGTCCGGCCGACTGTCCCCAAAAGATGGCGTTCCGGTATTCGTCTCCGCCGGTCATTCCTGCCGGGATTGCCCAGGCGAGCGCCATTAACACCCCGCCGATCAGTGATAGGCAGAATCCTATGTACCATTTTAGCCAGGTCTTCTCGGTATTCGTCCAAAGTGGGGCCAAAAGGGCAGCTGGCGCCATAAAAACCAAAATAACCGGGCCTTTGCTCAAGACGCCCATGCCGATGGCAAAGGCAAAAATGACCCAACCTCTAAAAATTTTTCCCTCACGGGCATCCAAGAGTCCGTGGATTCCGACCAATGTCCAAAGGCATACCAATAGGTCGAACATGGTCAGCGTGGTGTAGGTGGCCCAATAGAGACTGCCCAACAACAATAACGGAGCGACAATTTGGGCATTGCTTTCCGGCCAGAGTCGTCGGCCCAATCTGGACGTTAAGAACAAACAGCCTAATCCGAATGTCGGCGCCATCAGGCGAGGCCACCAGTCTACGACTCCAAATACTTTCCAACCAATCAGCATTGACCAAAAGAGAAGGGGCGGTTTGTGACTATAGGCTTCGCCGTTGAGATGTGGGACGAGCCAATCTTGTCTTATCCACATTTCCCAGGCGACGCTAAAATAGCGCGTTTCGTCCATAGGCAGCAGCGGACGCAGAAAAACGGCGCTCAATACCAGGGCAGCCCAAAGTAAGCTCCACAACAGGCTGGAAGAATTTTTTGATTGGATCATTCGGTCTCAGATATGCGGTTGATAAACTCAGTTCGCTATACCAGCGAATAACTTAACAGGCCATCACCGTATCTTCATCTCTTGCTAAAACCGTCCACGTAGCGAAGTAGGCCGAGTTCCCGGAGCAACCCCAATTTATGGATGACAGCGTGTGGGGAAATTTAAAGAGACGGAACCGCTAAACTCTCTCCATCATTCACAGCCAGCTGAAAGATATTTAGGACGAATGAAATCAATCAGACGACAGTTCTCGGGACTGACATCAACCCACATGTCTGCTTTGCTATCAAATATCCCCAACGCGCCAGTTGGGTACTTTTGCTCAATCAGTTTGTTGGCCTGATCGTTACCGTATTGGCCTAGCATCAAAGCCGCCTCGGCAACGCCTGGTGCATGGGTGATCAACATTAGCGAATCACTCTCATCAGACGCACCGTGTACTATATTCAATATGGTTGTTGCATTCGCCAAATACAGCTCTTCGGTAAACTGACAGGCAATTTCCCTCTCAATTCCCGATAAAAGGATAGAGCATGTTTCTCGGGTGCGTTCAGACGTGGAGCAGACAATAAGGTTGGGCACGAGATCGTTGTTTCGCATGAATTGGCCAATCTCCAGCGCATTTTTCCGGCCGCGCTCATTCAGTGGCCGTTCATGATCTTCCTGACCCAATTGATTCCAACTCGACTTGGCGTGTCGCAGCAGGTAGAGGCGTTTCATATTAGTGAGAGCCTTTGACGGTAGTCCCCACCGATTTGCATGGGGAATTGTGGTGTGGGCATGATTTCGAGTAATTTAAGGCCTGCATGGATACGACACCAACTCAATTAGAAGAACGCGCGGTAAGCCTAAATTCACCCAAGAGATTCCTCAACCGGGAGCTTTCGTGGCTTGAATTTAATTTTAGGGTGTTGGAAGAAGCGGAAAATCCGTCTCACCCTTTGTTAGAGCGATTAAAGTTCCTCTCGATATCGGCGTCGAACTTGGACGAGTTCTATATGGTCCGGGTCGCTGGGTTGAAAGGACAGGTGGAGGCAGGCGTTACAACTGACAGCGTTGACGGCCTGACGCCGGCTGAACAGCTTGAGGCGATTCGGATAAAAGCCGGAGAGCTGATGGACAAACAACAAACGCAATGGCTACAGATTAAGTCAGAACTAGCAGAAAACGGAATTGTCATTGCACAGCCCGACGAGCTATCGAAGTCAGAGAGGTCTTGGCTCAAAGATTACTTCGACGAACAGCTTTTTCCCGTACTGACGCCCATGGCGGTGGACCCCGCTCACCCGTTTCCATTTATTCCGAATAGAGGTTTTTCGCTGGTTTTGCGGCTTAGGCGCAACTCCGACGGCATGTACCTTAAGGCACTTTTGCCTCTGCCGAACATGATGGATCGATTTGTGAAATTCCCTGGCAGAAAATCGAAATTGATCGCTCTGGAAGACGTTATCCGGGCAAATGCTTCAGATATTTTTCCTGACTTCGATGTAGAGCATGCAGCTTGGTTTAGAATAATTCGGGATACTGAGCTGGCAATAGACGAAGAAGCCGAGGACCTAATGCGAACACTGGGTTCTGCACTAAAAAGACGCATTCACGGCTCAATCATCCGATTGTCTGCGGAAGCCGCCATTTCGGAGGAGCTGAAAGAACTCCTACTTGAACAGATTGAGGTGGATCAGCCGGATGTGGTCTATCACGGCGGACTACTAGGGCTGGCGGATACGATCGAACTCTACTCACTTGATCGGAGTGACCTAAAATTCAAGGCATTCAATGCGCGATATCCGGAACGTGTTAGAGAACTGGCGGGCGATTGCTTCGAAGCCATCCGCGCAAAGGATTTCGTCGTTCATCACCCTTATGAAAGCTTTGATGTTGTTGTGCAATTTATCCGCCAGGCGGCCCGTGACCCAAATGTGATTGCGGTTAAACAGACGCTTTATCGCACCAGCAATGACTCTCCGACAGTGGCGGCGCTTATTGAAGCGGCAGAAGCAGGAAAGTCAGTTACGGCAATGGTCGAGTTGAAGGCCCGTTTTGATGAAGAGGCAAATATTAAATGGGCCCGGGATTTAGAGCGAGCCGGCGCCAACGTGGTGTTCGGCTTCATCGACAAGAAAACACATGCAAAAATTAGTCTGGTTGTTCGCCGCGAGTCTGATCGTTTGAGGTCTTATGCGCATTTCGGTACCGGAAATTACCATCCGGATACGGCTAAGGTTTATACCGACTTGTCATTTTTTACCTGTGATCCGGTGTTGTGCCACGATGCTCATCAGGTTTTCAATTTCATGACCGGTTATACGGAGCCCAGCAAACTTAAGAAATTGGCGATTTCTCCTTTGACCTTACGCCGATCATTGGAAGAACTCATTCATGGTGAAATAGAACATGCCCGCGGGGGGAGGCCCGCAACAATTTGGGCCAAGATGAATTCCCTGGTGGATTCCAGGATTATTGATGCTCTTTATCGGGCGTCCCAAGCGGGCGTGCGGATTGAGTTGATCGTCCGTGGCATTTGTTGCTTACGCCCAGGAGTCCCAGGCCTTTCGGACAATATTAGGGTGAGGAGTATTGTTGGGCGATTTTTGGAGCACTCTAGGATCGTCGTTTTTGGAAACGGCAAGTCTGTTCCCAGTTCAGAGGCGAAGGTATTCATCTCTTCGGCAGATTGGATGCCCAGGAACCTGAATTGGCGCGTGGAACTAATGGTGCCGGTGGAAAACGCGACCGTGCACCAACAAGTACTAGAACAGATTATGGTCGCTAATTTGGCGGATACGGACCAAAGCTGGGAAATGTTGGGCGACGGAAGTTACACTCGCGTGGACACGTCCGATGAACAGTTCAGCGCGCACAATTATTTTATGACCAACCCCAGCCTCTCTGGACGGGGGCGTGCGCTTGACCAGCATCGTCCGACGATGCCGCGGCTGGCAAATGTCCCGCCTCAAGAACAAAGCTGACGCATAATTTATGACATCCCGCGCAACCCAACTCATTGATCAAACAGGTGGACAGGGCGTCGAAACCGGTTTTGGACATGGCCGTATCGGAATCGTGGATATTGGGTCCAACACGGTGCGATTGGTCGTTTTTGACGCTCCCGCTCGTTTGCCAATTCCCATATTCAACGAACGTGTGGCTTGCCGGTTGGGGAAGGGAATTGGTCAAACTGGAAAATTGAATCCAGATGGCGTCGAACAAGCGATGCAATGTCTAGCACGATTTTGCGGGCTGGCGCGGGAAATGGACGTGGAGCAGTTTAAGATGCTAGCGACCGCCGCGGTGCGAGAGGCTGCCGATGGCAAGAAGTTCGTCAAGCAGGTCGAACGGATCTGTGGTTTTAAAGTTCAGGTATTGTCGGGCGAAGCCGAGGCCCATATGGGAGCCTCTGGAATTTTGGGCGGATCTCCCAACGCAGATGGATTGTTTGGCGACATGGGTGGCGGCAGTTTGGATTTGGTGTCACTGGACAAAGGAGGCTATGGAAAGAGCGTTACGTTGCCCCTTGGCCACTTGAGGATTACGGAGGACGCGGGTGGAAGCCCGGACAAGGCCAGTAAGATAATTGAAAAGCACCTAAAGAAATTACCTTGGCTTGAAGCTACTAGTGGGCGGAATTTCTATGCGGTGGGTGGGACCTGGCGCGCGATCGCGCGTATCTATATTGATCAGATAGATTATCCATTGCGCGTGATCGACAATTTTACCATGAATGTGAAGGATGCTCTGGAGTTGACAAAAGTTATAGCCGGATTGTCCTCTAGTTCCCTGGAACAGATGTCAGGCGTCGCCAGAAGGCGAGCCGATACTCTGCCGTTGGCGGCATTGGTGATGAATAGGCTGCTGGAAATGGGTCAGCCTGAGCAGGTGGTTTTTTCAGGATATGGTCTAAGAGAGGGGCAGTTTTTTCAGATGCTCCCCGAAAACCTTAAGCAACAAGACCCCCTTATCAGCGCATGTGAAGGATTTGCAAAACGAAGCGGTCGTTTTTCTATTCATGGAGAAGAAATTTCAGAGTGGATATTACCTGTGTTTCCAGGGGTTGAAGATGACGATGCAAGACTCATTCGTGCGGCGGCACTGATGAGTGATATAGGCTGGACGGAGCATCCTGATTATCGGGCATTGCACTCTTTTATTCGTAGCTTGAGATTGCCCATCGCTGGCATCACCCATCGGGAGCGTATCTTACTCGCTCTCTCGATTTTCGTCCGATACAACGGCAAGCGGCGTCAGTACGAAGTTCGGCAAGTTCGAAAATTATTGCAGGAAGATGATGATCATATGGCCATTGTTCTTGGGCTTGCGCTTCGTTTGTCCCATACGATCTCGGGTGGCGTGCCTGGTTTGCTGCCTCGAACCAAGCTTGTCCTGAAAGGCAATAAACTCACCTTAAACCTGGGTGAAGACCGCAAGCTATTTATGGGCATTGCGGTCGAGAGATTGATGAATGACTTGTCGGGTGCGCTTCAGGTCGAACCCGTGGTGCTCTAGGCTCCGGACCTCGTCAGTCTTCGACGAACTCTACGACTTCGACCGATTGGTCGTGGACGACGAGCGCAAGATTTCCTGCCCGAAGGCTCAAGGCGTCATTCCCGAACACTTCCCGGCGCCAGCCTTGCAAAGCATGTACCTCGGCCTTTTCACCGTAGGCAGAAATTTTTTCAAGATCATCCGACGTTGCAATTAATCTTTGTGCGACGTCGTGCTGTTCGCTCTTCATTTTCAACAGAACCTTCAGTAAATCAGTCACTGGTCCTATCCCTTTAGGAAGAGGTTTGTGCCGCGGAGGTCGAGGTAATTCCTTGTCGGGGATGGCTTGCCCGGCACTGATTGCTTTGAGCAACTTTTGCCCGGCGGGACCTTCCGCCATCCTCTGGCCCATTCCACGCGTGCGAGCTAGTTGTTCAACGGTCGATGGTGCGTGGTGGGCGATTTCCACAAGCGCTTCATCCCGTAAAATGCGGTTGCGTGGGATATCTTTGCTCTGAGCCTCTGTCTCTCGCCACGCGGCAATTTCTTTGAGGATGGCTAAAAAACGGGGCTTGGGCGCTCGGCTTTTCACCCTTTGCCAGGCGTCTTCAGGGTGGGTCGTATACTTGCCGGCATCAGTCAGCGTGGCTATTTCCTCTTCGAGCCAAGCGTGCCGGCCGTTGTTGCTAAGCATCTCATTCAGACTTTCGTATACATCGCGCAAATGAGTGACGTCCGAAAGGGCATACGATATCTGGCGGTCACTCAGGGGACGCTGGCCCCAATCGGTGAACCTGGATGATTTGTCGACGGTTTCGTTGGTTAACTTTCTTACCAAAGTCTCGTACCCGGCGGAATCGCCAAACCCGCAAACCATGGCCGCGACCTGGGTATCAAAAATCGGTTCCGGGAGCTTATTCATCATTCGGTAGAATATTTCCAAGTCTTGTCTGGCCGCGTGGAATACCTTCAACACGTTAGTGTCCGCCATTAGCTCCAACATCGGCGTTAGATCAATGCCGTCCGCCAGAACATCGACAGCTTTCGCTTCCTCTTGGTCCGCCAATTGGACGAGGCAGAGTTGCGGCCAATAGGTTTTCTCCCGCATGAACTCCGTATCCACCGTGATGTAAGGTGAATGTGCCAATTTTGTACAAAATGCAGAGAGGGATTCGGTGTCTGTGATGACGGGCATGGACGGCTTTCTATCGAATTGGGTCAAAATCTGAAAGTTGTGGGACTACGTATACAAACGTTCGTTGGTTCCGCAAGAAATTGCTTAACGCCTTTTTGCCTGTATCAGTGTAGAGATGACATAGGAAAACGGTCGATGATCAGAAAATGTAATATTGCAAAAACCTGCATATTCCATCGCCTGTCGCCATGCGTCTTCCTCTACAGCCCCTCCAAGCGACGTGTTAAACGCCAGCGGATCCTCCCTAACCTCCGGTGGCAGGTCGTTTTCCAGCACTAAGTCTCTTAAACGTAATTGTCCGCCAGGTTTCAAGATTCGAAATGCTTCGGCAAAGGCCTTCCTTTTGTCTGCCGCCAAGTTGAATGACGCGTTGCCGAAGACGGTATCCGCTAAGCCGTTCGGTAAGGGGAGGCGTTCGATATCACCGGTAATCACCTCGCAATCGAATTTTTTAGCGCTGCGGCTCATTATTGGCGCCAGATCGACGGAAATGACTCGTTTCCAAGCTAGGACATTTTTGGCGATATAGCTGTCGAAGCCAGCGCCGGAGCCGAGATCGACGGAGACGGATATCTCGTCTGGCTTTACTTGCTTCCAGAGGAAACCACATCCGGAATAGAGCGCTTGGAGTTTCGGGGGCACATGATCCAACCATTCGGCGGGATATCCCGCATCGATGGCGTTTTCATATGTTGTTTTGATGGCGCCATCCGCGGAGGCCAGACGATCATACCGTCGTCTGATCTGTTGTTTGAGTTGGACTTCCCACAATGTTGGTTTTGGCGTGTCCATCATCCGCTAAATAAAAAAAGGCCGCCCATCTTATGGAATAGGCGGCCTTTAGCAATGTGTGATCAGCGTTTAGTGCGGCATATGATCCGGATTCCAGAACTGGCCGCTACGGATCATGCCGGCGATACGCTCACCATGCTCAATCCAGCTGTTCTCGTTGAACTCGGCTTGTTTTTCCGGATCAAAGTCGACGCGTTCGACCCGATTATTCCACTTGCCATCGCCCATGTATTCGACGACGGCGTAAGACGGGCGGGGGTCACCATCCCAGCTCATGCCAACGGCAGCAGCGCAAACGAGTTGCTGGAACTTGCCATCAGCGCGCGGGATATCCCGCACAGACGGGCCGTGAATGTGGCCATGGGCCATCACGTCGTAGTCATAGCCTTTGAGCTTGTCAGCGATTTCGTCATCGGTCAGACGGAACGGGAACGCGTCGCTATCGCCGATGTCGTACGGCGTACCATGGAACACGTGGAAATCGTGGCCAAGGTCAGGTGTGTAAGTCATGGAGAAAGGGCGCTTGTCTAGCCATTCCAAGAGGGCGTCGTCCATGCGCTCCCGGGTCATTTGCATCATCCGGAACATCCACTCCTGGTGCGGACTTTTCGGGGTTGCCGTTTCCCAGACTTTGCGGGTCACCCATAGGTCAACATTACCCACGATGACGTCAATCCAAGGGCGATCTTTCATCCGCTGTGCGATTTCAGCCGGTTCCGGGCCCAATCCGACCAAATCGCCAATCACGACGATCTTGTCAGGGTTCTCTTTCTCAACGGCGGCTTCAACGGCATCCAGCTGGGGAATTTGTCCGTGAATATCCGAATAGAGGCAAAACTTGAAACTCATGTCTCATTCCTTCCAAAAAAAATTTGGTAGTCTTCTCCCATGCGCAATCGCTTCGGACGCGCGTTTGTTCTTGCTGACTTCTATACCAAATCAAAGTTGACGGCGGCAATCGCTAATCCGGCAAGCATTTTCAGGTATGCGTGCTCATGTCGTCACGAGGGGATTTGCAAATAAATGGATTGCCCGTTAGTAAATTTCTCAACAGTGAACTACGGATGTGGATACCTAAAATGGAAAAAGACGAAATCGATTTAAAAGCGCAGGAGCTGATTAGAGAAGTCAGAGCCCGGACGTCGCCGCTCGATGCCAATGCCCTGGACCTTTTGTATAACGGCGCAAGATCATTTAACGGCTGGACTGACGAACCCGTCTCAGAAAAACAACTCCGTCAGATTTACGATTTAATGAAGCTTTGTCCCACCAGTGCAAACTGCTGCCCACTGCGGATCAAATTTATTTGCTCCGACGAAGCCAAGGATAAGATGGGGCCTCTTATTTTCGAGAGAAATCGCGCCAAGACCATGCAGGCCCCGGCGGTTGCGATATTTGGGATGGATCTGGCGTTTTATCAACATATGCCCTTTTTGGCCCCCCACCGTCCTGACGACGTTCCCAACCGCATGAAAGAGAACCCAAACCTCATTCAACCCTGGGCCGTTCGGAATGCGACATTGCAGGCCGGTTATTTTATTTTGGCGGTAAGGGCCATTGGTTTGGATGCCGGCCCCATGCAAGGTGTCGATGCGGCTGGACTGGACGAGGCCTTTTGGGGCGGCACTGATGTTAAGACCATGTTTATTTGTAGCGTCGGGCGCGGCAACGAAGAAACCGTGTTCAAGAAGCTCCCGCGATTTGAATTTGAAGAGGTTTGCGAAATCCTCTAGCTAGATCGGGCAAGAGGCCGAAGTCTCTTGTTTTCCACTCGAATTCGCGTTAAACGCGTCCCGCCTTAGATGCGGGCTCGCCCGTATTGGGCGACTTCATCGCACCTGAAAGAGATACCATGTCTGCCGAGTCTGCGCTCCATCCCTATCGTACTCACACTTGTGGGGAACTCCGTCTTGAAAACGCCGGTCAGCAAGCGCGTTTGTCAGGCTGGGTGCATCGGAAACGAGACCACGGCAATTTGCTCTTTATTGATCTGCGTGATCACTACGGACTGACGCAGTGCGTGATCGAAGTGACAAGTGATCTGTTTCCGGAAGTAGAGCAAGTTCGCGCCGAAAGCGTGATTACAGTCACCGGCACTATCGAGAAACGCAGTGACGAGACGATCAACACAGATCTGCCCACAGGGGAGGTCGAACTCCGCATCTCTGAATTCAATTTGGAATCCGAGGCGGATGCGCTTCCGTTGCAAGTTTTCGGCGACGCCGAATACCCGGAAGACATTCGATTAAGATACCGATTTTTGGATTTGCGCCGGGAAGAGGTGCATCAGAATATCGTTTTGCGTAGCCAGGTGATCAGTTCTATCCGCCGGCGTATGACGGACCAGGGGTTTATGGAGTTTCAAACACCGATCCTGACGGCGTCATCGCCGGAAGGAGCGCGGGACTACTTGGTGCCCAGCCGCATACATCCCGGCAAGTTCTATGCCCTCCCTCAAGCCCCGCAGATTTTTAAGCAGCTCATTATGGTGTCGGGTTTTGACAAGTACTTCCAGATTGCGCCGTGTTTTCGCGATGAAGACGCGCGGGCGGACAGATCGCCGGGCGAGTTCTACCAATTGGACGTTGAGATGTCCTATTGCACTCAGGATGACGTGTTTAATGCGCTTGAACCGGTGTTGGGCGGGGTGTTCGAGGAGTTCAGTAATGGACGTGAGGTAACCACGGCGCCGTTCCCGAGAATTGCGTATGCCGATTCGATGCGCTGGTACGGTTCGGACAAGCCCGACCTACGCAATCCCCTGAAAATGAGTGATGCCACGCATATTTTTGCCGGTTCGGGATTCAAGATTTTTGCCGGCATGATCGAAAAAGATTCGAACGTGCAGGTGTGGGCGATCCCGGCGCCGACGGGCGGTAGCCGGGCCTTTTGCGACCGTATGAACAGTTGGGCGCAGGATGAGGGACAACCTGGATTAGGATACATCTTTTTCCGGGATGGGGACGGCGCGGGTCCCTTGGCCAAGAATATTGGTCCCGAGCGTACGGAACAGCTTCGCGCCGAATTGGAGTTAAAGGACGGCGACGCAGTCTTTTTCGTCGCGGGTCTTCCTAAAGAATTTGCGGCCTTTGCAGGAGCCGCCCGCACTAGGGTTGGGGAGGAACTCGACCTTTGTGAGAAGGACGTTTTCCGGTTCTGCTGGATCGTTGATTATCCGATGTACGAAATGGATGATGACAATGGGAAAATAGAATTTAGCCACAACCCCTTTTCCATGCCGCAAGGTGGGCTGGAAGCACTCGAAAGTCAGGATCCGTTGGACGTGCTGGCCTTCCAATATGATATCGTTTGCAATGGCGTTGAACTCTCCAGTGGCGCCATTCGGAACCATCGGCCTGACATCATGTACAAGGCTTTTGAAATCGCGGGCTACGACAAATCTGTCGTGGAAACGGAGTTTGCGGGTCTCTTAAATGCCTTTAAATATGGCGCTCCGCCGCACGGTGGGTCTGCGCCCGGTATTGACCGCATTGTCATGCTGCTCGCAAATGAGCCCAATATTCGTGAAGTTATCGTTTTCCCGATGAACCAGCAGGCCGAAGATCTAATGATGAATGCGCCGGCGGAAATTACCGATGATCGCTATAAGGAATTGCACATCAAAAAGGATCTGCCCAAAACCAAAAAGCGATCAGACTCCGACGTTGTGGCTGAAGCAGAGGCTAAGTAGCTCTGGCTGACCTGTTCGCCGATTAATTCTCTATTTAACTCCCCTCAAACTCAGGGTCGGAATATTTTGAATTCGCTCTAGCTTTGGATAGAGTTTGCGGTGGGGGTGTTCCGGCGCCCGGGGCTTTCGGATCGATTTGAGCAGGTCCAGAGTGGATTGAGCTCGCTGAACAACACGTTCGTCCTCGGTGCAGTGGGTGCGCTCGAAGCTCACCCGTTGCCGCCAGATCGCGATATAATCTCGAGGCAGATCAGGCTGCGCCTTTTCACCAGTGAGGGCGCCGATCGTGCTTTCGAAATTAGGCATCAGCTCGGATTGAAAGGCCAATTCCGTATACTGTTCCTGTGACAGAAACCCGGCTGAATACAGATCGAAGCTTAGGTTGACCATCTGACGCGGGGTCATATGCCTGACGTCGTACTCGGCCGCAATCTCCATCAGTTCCGGTGGCAGAGACTTGTAGATTTCGAAGTCAGGTTCGTCATCTATCGAGCCGGGCTCAAATACTCTGGGAAGTCCCGGTTCAAGAGTGTCTTCTTGTCGTTCGGTCTCGTTTGGCACGAGTTGAAGATAAGTTTCAGAAGGCATTGTATCCTCACTTCGGGCGAGCTGATTTCTACCGTGCCAAACATCGCACCATTCAGAATCGTGCTTTGCCGACACTGTACTCACAGCTCGTCTCTCCTGGTTGCCAGCCAATTAGTCCAGCCCGGATATAATTCCGGGTCTTTGGCCTAGAAATAAGCAACCAGCGTGCCAGCATTAAATATTTATTAATTTCAGAGGGTTGTAGAGTTTAAGTGATAAATTAAACAAGGATAACTGGGCAGATTTCGATTTTACCCGGTAAATTTATCCTGTTTCCAATCTCGAGATTTCCGGCTGGCTCATGTCCGACTTTTGAAGTATCCCGAGGGAAACCCGCTGGAAATTTAACGCCTTGGCGTTAGGATAAGGTGTCCTCATGATGCCTGATCGGGCTGGAAAGAAGTTTATGAAGTTTGTTCTCACATTTAGGATATGCCGTCTCGGCTTCTTTGCCGGTTTTTTGTCTATATGGGTGGCGGGGCATGTTGCGGCCAGCCAACTGCAATCTCATAGGGCCATGTACAGCATGGCATTGGGCACGTCTGGCGAAACCGGCGCACCTTTGGGGATCCGAGGGGTTATGACCTACGAGTTCAAAGAGCATTGCGAGGCTTGGAGCGTAAGCACCAAGGTTTACCTTCGCCTTAAGTTCGGCAATGGGCCCGAGGTTGAAAGCGTTCGGAAGATTGCAACTTGGGAAGCCAAAGATGGATCGAGTTTCAGGTTTCGGGTTCACGAAACCAACGCCAAAAAGCAGGTCCAGGAAATCAAAGGTGTTGCTATCATTGAAGACGAAGGTAGCGCCGGTGTGGCGGAATATGTAGCGCCGGTTCGTCAGAAAGTAACTTTGCCGAAAGGAACATTATTTCCAACCGGACATCTTCAAAAGTTGATTGCCAGTTCCCAGAGAAAGGAGACTCATTTGGGCCGCCATATTTTTGACGGCTCGTCCATGGATGATCCGTTCTTAGTAAGTGCGGTCATTGGAAATGCTGCCGTCGATCCTCCGCTTAAGGCGGAGGTTAGAAAAATTTTGGGAGACATGAAGCGATGGACTGCTCGGTTGGCTTATTTCCCCGTCAAATCTGCCGCCGAGGTGCCGGATTTCGAACTTGGTGTGCGATACCGTGAAGACGGGATCATTGACAATATATCTCAGGACTATGGCTCTTATACATTGGAGGCGAAACTGGTGAGGGTTGAGTTTCTGTCGCCTGAATCAAATTGTGGCCAGTAGGAGATATCTCCTTAATCGCCTAGGTAGGCGCGCCCCTTTCTGATCGACGGACTTCCAAATTTCTCCCGGACCTTGTCCATGGCGGCTTCCACTTTAGCCAGGTCTTTTGCCGACCCGTCCAGCAGATTGCCTTGATCCGCCAGGCTTTCGTCGTCGAATTTTGTCACACCGATTCCGATGAGCCTGAATTTTGTACCATCGGCCTCCTTCCTCAACAGGGGCAAAGATGCTTTGTACAGCACCTCTGCAATTTGAGTCGGTTCGGACAATTGGCGTGATCGGGTCAAGGTCTTAAATCCAGATGTTTTCAGCTTGAGGCTTATCGCGCATCCGGCAAGGCCTTTGGCTTTAAGGCGTCGGCTGACTTTCTCGCAAAGCGGCCAAAGCCGGTAACACAGTGCATCCGCCGTCGATATATCCTTCGAGAACGTCGTTTCGGCAGAGACACTTTTTGCGTTGCCAGCGGGATCAACAGGGCGTGAGTCCAAGCCACGCGACAGTTTTGATAGCCTGGCTCCGATCGCGCCATATTGGGAAATCAACTTCTCTGGTTCAATTTGTCTAAGTTGACCGATGGTCGAGATACCGTCCCGACGAAGTTTCGCCTGTAGCGACTTGCCGACGCCCCAGACAGACCCGACGGGCCGTGGGCTTAGGAAGTCAATGGCCTCTGCCTCTCCAATCACCGCAAATCCCCGGGGCTTGTTCAAATCCGATGCCGTCTTGGCTAGAAATTTATTGTAGCTAAGCCCCACTGAGGCATCGACACCGATTTCCGTTTCAATTCGGCGAACCAAACGGACCAGAGTTTGCGCAGGTGCGGCGCCGTGCAGTTTCCCTGTGCCGCGTAAATCCAGGAAGGCTTCGTCGATGGACAATGGCTCGACGAGAGGGGTGGTCTCCTGCATCAGTACACGGATTTCTCGGCCAACCCGGCTGTATTTCTCCATGTCGGGTCTGATGATGACGGCATCAGGGCATAGTTTTCTCGCTTGAAACATCGGCATCGCGGAGTGCACGCCCTTGAGACGGGCAACGTAGCAGCAGGCCGAAACGACCCCGCGTTGTCCACCGCCGACAATGACAGGTTTCGTGGCTAAATCAGGATTATCCCGCTTCTCGACGCTCGCGTAAAAAGCGTCACAATCGATGTGAGCGATGGAGAGAGAGGGCAATTCGTCGTGCGTGAATAATCGAGGCGAGGAACAGACGCTACATCTTTCCGGCATGAGCTGTGCCTCGGTTAGTTCGCCACAGTTTCGGCAAAGAACATACATCACATTGCCCCCGACATTGATCGTGCGGGCCAGAGCATGGCGGCCCCGCGAACGCCACCGGAGTCGCCGTGGAGGTTCTTTAAAAGTTTGGTTGAGCAGTCGTCCGAAAATATCCATTCGGACCAAAGATCTGGTACTCGATCATATATTTCCTTGATATTGGACAGTCCCCCACCCAAGACAATGACATCAAGATCTAGAATATTGATAATGGAGGCGAGGCTCTTGGCGAGGCGCCTATAGTATATTTCCATGGCAGATATGGCGGATTTGTCGCCGGCCCGTGATTGTTCGGCGACAACCTTAGCGTTTAGGCGTGTACCCTGAGGGAGGGACGCAAGTTTTACAAAGCTTCGCACCAAGCCTGCTCCACTCAGGAACGTCTCTATACAGCCTTCAAGTCCGCAATAGCATTGTGCGCCGGAGTTTTCATCCTGGTCTTCGGATCGGCTAGGCCAGGGTAGGGGATTGTGTCCCCACTCGCCGGCGATGGCGTTTGGCCCAGATATTAGTTTCCCATTGACGGCGATTCCACCGCCAACGCCGGTCCCGAGAATGACACCAAATACACAGTCAGCACCTGCCGCCGCCCCATCGACGGCCTCTGACATAGTAAAACAATTTGCGTCGTTGGCCATGCGCAGTGGCCGGTCCAATGCTTTTTGGAGGTCATTGAAAAAGGGCTTCCCGATTAACCAAGTTGAATTTGCGTTCTTAACCAGCCCTGTTGAGGGGGAGATGGTGCCGGGAATACCAATCCCTACCGGTGTTGTAGGCGGCAGGTTCAACTCAGTGATCAACCCGCAAACTGAATTGATGGTTTCTAGATAGTCGCCCTGGGGCGTAGCAATTCTTTGACGTCCAAGTTCTTCGCCTGTGTCAGTGAGTGCCACGGCTTCAATCTTTGTGCCGCCTAAATCAACGCCGATGCGCATTGCACCGATATCCATCCAAATAATAGGGCTTCGTAATTCTCGCGATTACGGCGGCAGTTGGCAACTCATGCGATGGATAAGGGATGTAGACTAGCGATCCCATACCCCAAAAAGAAAGGATGCGGCTCCACCCAGGCTTGAGCCGCATCCTCGCTCCCCCGAATCCCTTCCGATCTGTACCGGAAGGGGCGCGATAACTGTTACATCAGTTCGTCATGATGAATGACAGGCCGAAATTCTCCATTGATGAACCGGGCTCCCGGAAACTTTGTTTCCTCTTCCGGGGGCGTCAGCTCCATGATCTTGTGAATTGTGCTGTTGATAAACTGCATTTCGGCAATTCGATGCGCGATCAATTCACTTGACGCTGATACCATTCCAATACGTGTCTCTTCCGGCGAATCGTGTTCCGTATAATAGACCGTGTACATTGCACACCCCCGACTAATCCAACTCCGCGGTTTCCCTGGTGCTCGGCCCCATTCTTTTTTGATGGGGTCACTTGAACGAAGCCTCTTCACATTTTCGCTTGACTCCCCACGACCCAAGCATTGCTTTTTATAAAATCAAATGATGGTACCTGTCAACAAGGTTTCTACATTATTTTGTATATTATACCGTATATTGTTGCAAAAATGAATCACTATAGAATCTCGATAGCTAGTATTTTGATCCATACGAATACGATCAAAAGGCGGAAAATCCTAATGGCTTGTTAGTTTTTACGAAATTATTCCTGATTTTATAAGTAAAAAAGGTTATTAAAACCAAGTAAATTTTCGAAAAATGGCGGAATATCAGAATCAAAATGTTGAGAATCAAATATTAACCACCTGCCAATAGATTCACGCTGCGAATATTGAGGCGCGTCTATTTAAACTCGACTCTCATAAAGGTTTAACAAGACTCTCAACCAGAGATACCCTAGTCAATTTCCACAATATATTGAAGAATTACTTTCTTATTTGCCGAGATATTGGGCAGGCCACAGTAAGCTCTTGATCTCCATATTTTGATGATCTTCGTCTAAATCATTTAGCAACCAATTTAGTCCATTAAGGTATGTGAAAAGGCGCAAATCGAAAACTATGCGCTGGAGTGTGGTGGATCACTTGCCGGATAAGGCCGCCAAATGAGCGAGCCACCGGTTAATAAGGGCGTTGAACACATGTCGAATTCGCTAGGTTTTTCCCAAGACGGACTCTCTCTGGCTCTCACTCTCAGAAATCAGTACCAAGATCATCAACCGTTGACGGTGCCGGGCGACGACGACAAGCTTTTGATGCCCGAGCATCTAATCAACCGAAATATTGATCTGTTGGAATTCGAGGACCCGCTACCATTGGCGATGGTTGCCACGCGTGACCCCGATTCACCGATGTCTGTCGCCGCTGCTGTTCGGATGGGATCGAGCGCGGAGGATCCGCCGTTGGTTAGAGAGGTCTTTGGGATGCTTGGCCAAACGTCGAAGCACCCAGTGGTGAAGCAGTGCGTCGATATGGTGACCGAGAGCGCGTTTGATCCTCAAATCATTAGCAAGGTTCATAAAAATGCTGAAAAGTTCGTTGCGGTCAGCCGCAAGCGATACACGGCGGCCCTTCGGCAGAATTTGAAGTCGTTGCTGGAAGGTGATCTGGAGGCCCGGACATTTGTCGATGAGTTTTTCGAGTTGTCTGAAGCGGGAAACCTTCGCGTGGACATCCGGAAGCGGTTGATCGTCGGGTTGCTGACGTCCGAGACCATCCGTCCGTCCATCAAGTTTTTGTTTCTGGAGAAGATGGAGCGGCTGCCGACCAGTGTGCAAAGAGAGATTATTGCCGAAACGCTCAACGCTCCGGACAAACCGACCCTGGAAGCCGTGAAACAGGAAGTTGCGTGGATCCGGTTGGAGCTCCCGCCGATTGTCACCCACTAAGCGTAGACCCAGCGAAGGCATCTCTTTAGGGGTAGTGCCCAAATAACCGTGTCTCAATCGACCAAAGGTGATAGGCATTGAACCTGTCATTTAATTCGTAGATCGTTCCGGCATTGAGCACTGTTAACTCCATCCAGACTTTTACCGATATTGTCCCTGAGCCAGGAGAGCCGTTTCGGATTGCCGATGGCCTCTATTGGGTCAGGATGCCGCTACCGTTTCAACTTGATCACATTAACCTCTGGGTCATTGAAGAGGAGGCTGGCTGGACCGTCATTGATTCAGGTATTCGAGGGAAGCTTACCAAAGAGGTATGGGCGTCGGTTTTCGAGCAACTAAACCGGGGATCGCCTCGCAAAAATCCGGTTCGGCTAATTTGTACCCATGTACATCCAGATCATATGGGCGCCGCCGGGTGGTTTTGCCGGGAATGGGGCATCGAGCTTGAGACCACCAAAGGCGAATGGGAGATGGGGCAGGTATTCAGCCGGGAACGGCCGGAGGCCTATGAAGAGTTTCGTCAGTTTTATCATTGGACCGGCTGCTCGACCGATGAGATCGATCATATTGCGAAGCATATTCTCGGCTCGCATGTGATGTATGAGACGCTGCCCGATGACTATGTGCGGATCAGGGAGAGCGCGCCAATCGTTATTGGCGGGCGCTCATGGCAAATATTGGTCGGACTGGGACATGCCTTTGAGCATGCCTGTCTCTATTGCAAAGACCTGAACATCCTCATTGCCGGCGATCAGGTTCTGCCCAGGATTACGCCGACGGTTTTGCTTCAGGTTTTGTTCCCGGACGCCAACCCCTTGGCCGAATTTCTTGAAAGCAACGAGAAACTTCGATCCTTGCCAAATGATGTTTTGGTTTTACCCAGTCACAATACGCCATTCCGGGGGCTTCATGCTCGATTGGACCAGTTTATCGAACACCACGGTGAGCGGTTGGACGATACGCTTGAAGCCTGCCGCTCAGCATCGACCGCGCGCCAAATTGCGGATCGGATATTTACCGTACCGGATGATCCTCATGGCCTGTTTTTTGCCGTCGGCGAAACTCTGTCCCACTTGAGGTACTTGGAGAGGCAGGCCAAGGTGACGGTTGAAACCGATACGCACGGAGTTGCGCTTTACTCGTCTAATTAGGTTGCTTGATTCCAGGCAAATAATAGATGTCAGGGTAGGGGTTAGATGGCGGTGGAGTTCATGGATACGGCGTTATTGATCGCGAGTATTGTCGCTGTCATCAGCGGGTTGATTCAAGGCTATTCCGGCTTTGCCGGGGCGTTGATCATGGTCCCCATTCTTGCCTCGATCATGAACCCCATTGATGCTGTCGCCATCGCAATGGTCGCTGGCTTGGCGGGCAACGCGACCATTACCGCGGATGCGGCTAAAAGTGCGGAATGGCGGGAGACAGGATCGGTTTCCGTCGCCATAGCGGTTTTCATACCCGCAGGGCTGTTGTTTTTGGTGTCAGCCGAGCCGGATGTCATCCGGCTCGGTATGGGCATCTTTACTCTGCTGGCGGCTTTTTTGCTGATGTCTGGCTGGCGCTACCGAGGCTCACGTGGCCTCGTCTCGGGTGTGGTTGTCGGTGCGGTCAGCGGTCTGATCGTCGGCGCATTCGGTGTTCCGTCCGGACCGGTTTTTGTCGTTTACTTTTTGTCTTCTCAATTGCCAGTTCATGTTCAGCGGGCCAACATCGTGATTGCAGTAACGGTGGTTCTGACGGTTATGGTCATTGGCCTTGCGGTAGAGGGCGCTTATGCAGAAGAAACTCTATGGCGGCTGATCGTCGTTGCGCCGCTCTATCTCGTTTCAACCTGGGCCGGCAAGTGGCTATTCCAGAAACTTCCTTCGACTTGGTTTGTCAAAGTTGCATATGTACTCTTGCTAGCGTCCGGGGTGGCTGTGTTAGCTGTTTAGGTGATACTTTGGCGACCTGAAATTTGTTGAGATTTGTTACGGCTGAATTTGCGACTAGGTGATGAGCGGTAAGACGCAGATCGAAGAATTGGATGTCCTCGTCGTTGGGGCAGGTGTCGCCGGCCTCTATCTCATTTATCGTCTCAGAAAAGCCGGCTTCAGGGTGAAGGCGGTTGAAGAAGCCGGCGGCGTCGGTGGGACGTGGTACTGGAACCGGTATCCGGGCGCCCGTTGCGACGTTGATAGCGTCTTCTACTCGTATGAATTCGATGACGCGCTTCAACAGGAATGGAACTGGACGGAGCGTTACGCTGGTCAGCCCGAAATTTTAAAATACCTGAACCATGTCGCCGACCGGCACGAACTACGCCCGGACATTATTTTCGAGACGCGCGTTGTAAGCGCTCACTACGATGAAGCCAAATCAATTTGGGATGTACGGACGGATAATAAAAACCAGTTCCGTACGAAGTACTGCGTGATGGCGACGGGCTGCCTGTCTGCGGCAAACGTACCTGACATCGCGGGGCTCAATGAATTTGAAGGGCCGGTCTATCACACGGCCCGATGGCCGCATAAAGGAGTCGATTTTTCCGGTGTTCGGGTGGGCGTGATCGGCACCGGGTCGACAGCAATTCAGGCCATTCCTGAAATTGCCAAAAGCGCCGCGCATTTGACGGTGTTTCAACGAACGCCCAATTATGCCATCCCGGCTCAGAATCGCCCTCTCAAGACTGAAGAAATTCTTGAGGTTAAGGCAAAGTATCCGGAACTGCGCGCCCAAGCCAAGACGACGCCTGGGGGGTTCAATTTTGTGCCCAACGATATTTCCGCCCTGGAGGTTTCGGCAGAGGAACGCAACCAGGAGTTCGAGCAGCGCTGGCAGGCAGGCGGTATTCCATTCATGGGCGCTTACAACGATCTGACGTTGAACGAGGAATCGAATCGAACCGCCCAGGAATTTGTTCGTGGCAAGATCAGAGAAATTGTTCGGGACCCGACGGTCGCGAGCTTGTTAAGCCCGGACAACGTCATCGGCTGCAAGCGGCTTTGTCTCGATACGGACTATTATCAGACCTTCAACCGGGACAATGTGCATCTCGTCGATGTCAGGACGTCCCCGATTGAAACGATCTCTCCAGATGGCGTTAAAGTTGCTGGCGAACTTCACAAACTTGGTGCGCTAGTGTTGGCAACCGGTTTTGACGCTATGACAGGGGCATTGACGCGAATTGATATTCGGGGGCGAAGCGGCAAACTATTGGCGGATAAATGGCGAGGAGGACCCAGAACGTACCTGGGATTGGCCACGGCCGGTTTCCCAAATTTATTCATCGTGACCGGTCCGGGGAGCCCATCTGTTTTATCGAACATGCTGCCGACCATCGAGCAACACGTGGAATGGATTTCCGACTGTATTGAGGACTTGCGCCAACAGGGCGCCAATGAAATCGAGGCGGAGAATGAAGCAGAAGACGATTGGGTCGATCACGTCAATGACGTGGCCGCCATGACCCTTCGGGTAAAATGTGACTCCTGGTATTTGGGCGCCAATATTCCTGGCAAACCACGTGTCTTTATGCCGTATATCGGGGGCATGCCGGCCTACAGGCAAAAATGCGATGAGGTGGCGTCTTCGGGGTATACAGGGTTTCGGATTAGTTAGTTTTTGTCCATAGAGACGATGGGCCCCGAAGCCTGAAGCCATGCATCCAGTCCGCCGCCCAGGTGTCGTAAATTTTCGAAGCCGGCATTTCGCAATTCCTTTAACGCCAGAGCAGAACGTTCGCCAAAGGCGCAGTAGAGGAGCAATTGTTGGCCCGTCTGGGCTGAGAGCACTGCCAGGAGCCCATCGGGCCTGCTAAACTCCGACAGACGTTGGTAGGGCACGTGAACCGAGCCCGGGATTAAGCCGTTCTTTGCCCGCTCACTGTCCTCTCTCAGGTCGATGAAGATGGCGTCGCTTTGCGACAACTTGTCCACCGCCTCTTGGGCAGTCAGGGTACGTTCGACTATTTCGGGCTCGTCTTGGTGCATGCCGATTTTCATATTAGCCGGCACAGCCACGTCCATCATTTTCGGATTGGGGAGACCCAGGTTATTCATAATTTCAGCGTATTCGTCAGCGGAGCTGACCTGGAGTCGGGGGTTGAAGGCGCGCTCCTCGCCGATAGTGCTGACTGTTTCGCCTTTATAATCATGGCCGGGATAAACCAATAATTCGTCGGGTAGCTTTAGAAGCTTATTGAACAGGGAATTGTAGGCGTCCCGTGGATTACCGTTTTGGAAATCCGTTCGGCCCGTCCCGCGTATGAGGAGCGTGTCGCCGGTAAACACCCTGTCGTTCATTTTGAAACAACATGAATCGTCCGTGTGCCCGGGCGTGTAGAGAACATCCAGACAGATCCCATCGATTGTAATCTGATCGCCGTCATCAACACGCATGGAAACCACATCTGCACTGCTTTTTTTCCCCATTACGGTGACGCAATGAGTACGGTCCCTGAGCTCTCCCAATCCGGTGATGTGGTCGGCGTGGACGTGTGTGTCCACCGCCTTGACCAGCTTTAGATCAAGCTCTGATAGGATCTGGATATATCGATCACAGTGTTCAATCACCGGATCAATGAGCAGCGCCTCTCCGCCAGACTGATTGGCCAAAAGGTAAGTGTATGTGCATGAGACGCTATCGAAATATTGTCTGAAGATCATAAACGTCTACCCAATCAAGTTTACCTAAAATTTTGTGTACAATAGTACAACAGGCAACGGCGTGCTTCCAGGGCCGTAAGAGAATTTATTCGATGGTGTCGGCGACGCTAACCGGTTCGCTCAAGTTGAGGTCGCTCAAATTTCGGTCCGCATAGAGTCGGGAAAGGCATTGCAGAAGATGCTCTACCTTCACGTCCTCTATGGAGTAATAAATGGTTTGTGCTGAGCGTCTGGTAGAGACCAGATTGTCTTTTCGGAGCCGGGCCAGATGTTGAGAGAGGGCGGACTGGCTCAATTCAACAATACTTTCCAGTTCGCTGACTGAATGCTCCCGACACGCTAGCCGGCACAGAATTTTTAGCCGGTGTGGGTTGGCCACGGATTTCAGAAGAGCGGCCGCCTCTTCGGCGTTACCTTCAACCGATATCGGTTGCTCTCTGACAATTACATTCATGGAATACCTACTCCGTCGCTAGGTCGTCACGGGTTCCGCTACAGGGGGTTTAACCTTTTTTGTTCTTGGCTTCAATGCAATCCCGAACAGGTTCAACAACGGGGGGATAATTAGCAGGGTCAATACCGCAGATAATGCCAGACCGCCGATGACCACGGAACCCAGTCCACTATATAGTTCAGAACCGGCACCGGGGAAGAGGGCAAGGGGCAACATGCCAAATACGCTGGTAAGTGTTGACATGAAAATTGGTCTGATCCGGTTGTGTGTTGCCTCCATGATCGCGTCATAGATATCCATGCCTTCTTCGCGGACATGGATAAGTGTTTGGTGAACAAGCAGGATCGCATTGTTCACGACGATGCCGATCAGAATGACGAAGCCCAACAAGGTCAGCATATCCAAGGCCTGGAACCGGAATTGATTGAGAATTGTCAGGCCGGCAACGCCACCCGCAGTCGCCAGCGGCACCGAGAACATGATGATCATCGGGAAGATGAAACTTTCGAAGAGGATCGCCATAACCAAGTAAACAATCACTAGGGCAAGGCCCAGGTTCACTACCATGCTGTCAAAGGTCTGGGTTAACGCATCGGCCGTACCGCCCATGCCCATGACAATTCCAGGAGGCAGGCCTTCTGAATATAGTTTTTGAATTACATCCGTTTGGACGGATTCCATAGCCGATTCCAAGGCCACGGCGTTTGAGGGGCGAATCTGCAAGGTAACGGTACGCTGCCTCTCCAAGTGCCGAATTTCATTCGGGCTGGATGTCACCTGGATTTCTGCAAGCGAGCTGGCAGGCAATATCTGGCCGCGGCGGGTTACGACCGGCAAATTGCTAATTTGCTCGGTCCGTGTGATTTGGGATTCCGGCCCCATCAAAGTCAGGTCGATACGATCGCCGTCAACGGTGACTTCCGCCACCTTTAAGCCGTCATTGAAGGCATCCACTGTTTCGCCAAGTTCCTTCGCCGTTAGGCCGTTATCGGAGAGACGAAGAGGGTCCGGGATTAAACGGACCTCGGGGTTGGCGTTTTGCAATCCTGGGATGACCCGAATTTGGTTCCCATCGCTTCTAGGAAATGCCTGAGTGGCAATCTGGTTTGCGCGACCGGCGACTTCCAAAATACTATTCAGATCAGGACCGGAAATATCAAGATTGATACTCCGTCCACCACCGAACCCCCGGCCAAACAACGATGTCTGGAAGACGAATCCTCTGGTGCCCGGATTGCTGAAGATGGCGCGGCGAAGCAGCGGGATTAACTCCCGCGTGCGCGTGGGATCGACAGCCGCTGCTGCTGCGATGGTGAATCCCCGGCGGATGACAAACCAGAAGCGGCTCATCTGGACCGGGTCGTCCTTGCCCAGCCTTTCACCTTCCGGATCCTGCATGTTGGGCCGAAGACTATCGAAGGTACTTGCGGCAATAGCCCGGATTGCATCCAGGTTATAGCCTGGGGGCGTTGAAAGCCGGGCGATGACCAAGTTGCGATTTCCTTCAGGGAGGTACTCCAGTTTTGGCAAGAACTTCCATGTGCCAAATCCAGTAACGCCGCAAACCATGGCGATCATCAGAATTGAGAGCGCCTTATTTGAGATAACCCGCCGGGTATATCCAAGAGTGGCTCGCGTGAATAGCCGGGCAAAATGGTCGATTCCCGGCAGCTTTAAACCTTGCCCGGCACCGCTGACATCCCCGGCGAGCAACTTGTTCGCCAGAGCCGGGATCACGGTAATGGATACAATTAACGACAGAAGCACCGCGACGGAGATAGCCACCGCGATATCTCGGAACAACTGACCGACTTCAAGAGTCATGACCAAAATAGGGACGAAGACCATCACCGTTGTAAGCGCGGAGACAAAGACTGCGCCCCAGACCTGTTTGGCCCCTTTAAGCGCAGCATCGAAGGGGGACTCGCCTCGCTGGCGTAAACGGAAAATATTTTCCAAAACAACGATGGCGGCATCGACGACCATGCCGACGGCAAAAGCGATGCCGGCCAGTGAGATCACGTTGATAGAACGGCCCAACGCGGCCATCGCGACAAAGGATCCAATCACCGAGACCGGAATGGCCAACGAAATGACGACTGTCGCGCGGATTGACCGAAGGAAAATAAGAAGAAGTAGAGCTGCCAGTGTCCCACCGACGAGGATATTCTGCTGAACAAGACCGATGGCGGAATTGATATAGATCGTGTCGTCGTGAACCTGGCGCATGGTAAGGCCCGCCTGTTTCAACGGACCGTCATTGAGTTCCTGGGCGACCTTGCGGACCCGCTTCATGACTTCGATAACGTTAACGCCGGTGTCCCGCACAACGTTCAGCACGACAGCCTGTTCACCGTCACTCATAATATACGTCGTGGGCCTTTTGAAGTTGAAGCGAATGTCGGCCACATCAGCGACCCTGACACGCGCGATGCGTCCGGTTGCGGCATCCGACTGGGTTCGGACGATTAAATTTTTTACCCGATCAACATTCACGAGTTCATTGTCCGTGCGGACGATGTAGCGCCGCTTGCCTTCTTCCACAACGCCGGCCGAAACGGATGCATTATTGGCGCGCAGGACCTGAATAATGTCTGGAACCGCCAAGCCATACTCCGCAAGTTTTTGCGGATCTACGGTAACTCGGAGCTCTCGCCGGTTGCCACCGTAAACGTTCGACAGTGCAATCCCGGGAATTCGTTCCATCCGGTCGCCAATGAAATCCTCTAAATACGCGCCATAGGTAGATATGTCTCTCGGGTTGCCAGACAATTTATTAATGACGAACCAGGCTATGGGATTGTCTTCAGAATCTCGTGTCCTAATTCTGGGCTGCTGTGCCTCGTCCGGGAGATTGTTGATATTGGTGATGGCGTTGCCGATCAGCATCAAGGCCTTATCCATGTTCGTGCCGATCGCAAATTCAAGCTTGATACGATTGCTGCCGTCCCGGGAAGAGGAGGAAATTTCCTCGAGGCCGTCTAGGCCGGTCAGCGCCTCTTCCTGGCGGTTTGTCAACTCGCGTTCTACCTCCGTTGGAGAAGCGCCGGACCAAGGCGTGATGAGCGACACAACCGGTTTACGGAGATCAGGGGTCAACTGAATAGGGATGATGTTTAGAGCCACAAATCCCATCAGAACCACCATAAGAACGATGGAGAGAACAGCGACGGGACGTCTGATCGCTAGTTCAATGAGAGGCATTACCGCAACTCCTATTGCCCAAATAACTGGGGATGGCGATTAGGCCGGTCCACCTGAATTCTTGGCGCGTTTTTTGAAGAACTCTTGTTTCTCTTCTCGGCTCATGGCGCGGAACTTTTGACGTTCCTCGTCGCTCAAGCTTTGGATTATCGCTCGGCGCTGCTCCCGGGTCATCTCGGGACCGGAGCCGCTGGCCGGGCCTTTAAGGTCTTTTATCGCGCCGGGGCCTCCGCCGCCTTTGACGCGAACAGGTTGACCCGGTCTAAGCAATTCATTGCCGGTGACGACAACCTGCTGACCCGGCTCCAGGCCCGATAGAATTTCAAACTTGCCGGCGAATGCTTCGCCTATCTGAACATTCATAGGACGCACGCGGCCGTTGTTGAAGACGAAGACGATCGTGCCCGACTGTCGATTGACGATGGCATCCTTGTGCACCGCCACGACTTCTCGGGCCTGTCCCTCGGGTACTTCGACGACGACGCTTTGATTCACTACGAGCTTGGACTTAATTTTTGACGTGTCCGGCATAAGCCGAACCGCGCGGGTTCGCGACAGCGGATTTTCGTCGGGAATTATCGTTCGCACAGCCGCTTGAACGATAGTTTTCGCACCAATTCGGACATTTACGACCGAGCCGGGTGCGACACCGCTAAGCCTGTTTGACGGAATATCAGCCTCGATCTCCACATTTCCATCGTCCAAGAGAGTGACCACGGGGGAGCCCGGATTGAGGTAGGCGCCTGGCGATACATGTTTCAGGACAACCACACCGTCGAAGGGGGCACTGACAGACGCATCTTTAACGTCCATCCTCGCCAGATCCCGAGACGATCTGGCGCGCTTTAAGGCAGCGGCAGTTTCCTCCACCGTTGCCTCCGCGCGGACAATTTCCTGACGTTTATCATCGTAGCGCGCCTGACTGAAAGCGGCGGAGCGCTTCAGCTTCTCCAGGCGCTTCAGCTCTTGTTGCAGGAGGTCCCTAGAGGCTTTTGCCGAATTCCATTTGGCGCGCGCCTGGATGACGTCCGCAGCTTTGAGATCTGCCTCCAGTTTCAGCCGGTCAATATCGAGCTCGGCGATGATTTGTCCCGCCTTGACGCGATCACCTACTTGAACATTTATTCTTTGGACACTGCCTCTGATTTTCGTGGCGACTGCACTCCGTTGGTTTGCGACTAGCCGTCCCGTTATCGGGAAAACCTGCACCAGAGGTTCTTTGACGACGCTCGTCAGTTCCACCAAAGGCGGCGGGCGCCGACGCCGATTACCTGATCCGCCACCGCCGCCTCTGTTGCCGGATGCGCCAGATTGATTTCCGCTGGACGATTTCGCCGTGTCACCGCCTTTTTCCTTGAGCTTGGCTTGGATGAACGCCCGCTTGTCCTCACGGCTCATGCCGAAGAATTTTTGGCGCTCTTCTTCGCTGAGGCTTTGGATGACGGCTCTGGCCTCCGGACTTGGGCCGCCTTGCGCTATAGCTTGGTTGGAACTGCCAATTGTAAGGCCGGTTGAGACCACGGCCGCTGAAATCAGAGCCAATATGCTGGATTGTCTATAATGTATCATTGATGTGGGCGCTCCCCATGCCACCGAAACGACAATCCAATGCCGTCTAAATTCAACGTTTGCATTGGTATGCTCCGTCGCATGCTCGACGATAAAAATTCTTCCGCGATTTAACGGCTAATTGCTTGGAATTCTAACCAGAATTACGGATGAGAGATTACGGCCATAACGAATTTTGTTCAACTATTCTCAATATCGACTCACCCTTATAGTTTGACCGGAAATTTCAGGTAAAATCGGCCCATGAGCACAGCGTTTTTTAGTCATCCGATTTGTGTCCAGCATGAACCAGGTCCGGGTCATCCGGAATCGCCGGATCGTCTGAAAACCGTCTATGCGCGATTGGAGACGGAGCCGTTTAGCGCCCTTATCCGTATGAATGCAGAAGCCGTAGAGCCCGACATCATAGAATGCACGCACTCGCCAGATTATGTCGAGACATTGCTTGCCGCAGTCCCGGAGGAAGGATACCGCGCCCTGGACCCGGACACGTTTCTATCCCCGGCTTCCGGCGAGGCCGCATTGCGGTCCGCGGGTGGTGTTTGCCAAGCCATTGATCTGGTGATTTCTGGCGACGTGGAGAATGTTTTCTGCGCGTTGCGTCCTCCCGGTCATCACGCAGAATACGACCGGGCGATGGGATTTTGTTTGTTTAACAACGTCGCCATCGGCGCCAAGCAGGCGCAACTCAAATACGGTATTGATCGGGTTGCTGTTATCGATTTTGACGTTCACCACGGCAACGGCACCCAGCATATGTTTGAGGAGGATGCCTCGCTCTTTTATGGTTCGAGCCATCAGTTTCCGGCCTATCCGGGCACCGGCGCTGCATCTGAAACCGGGGTGGGCAACATATGTAATGTTCCGCTGGCGCCCGGCGCCGGCTCGATTGAATTCCGGAATGCGTATACCGAATCTATTCTGCCGGCCCTTCGCGCCTTCAATCCTGATCTTCTTTTGATATCGGCGGGCTTCGATGCCCACTTCAAGGACCCGCTTTGTCAGCTGAATGTTGAAACCGAGGATTTCGAGTGGATTACCAGAGAACTGTTGCAGGTTGCAGACGAGTGCTGTGACGGCCGTGTCGTGTCCACGTTGGAGGGAGGCTACGAACTTCAAGCCTTATCGGATAGCGTGGCAGTACACGTCTTGACATTGCTTAAAGTGGCATAGCCGCCTCTGCCTTGCCCGGTCCTGCGCCGGGGCGTACACTCCCGCCCCAGTTTGAATGAGTTCTGACCACGCCAAACGGGGTGAACTATGGCGGAAAAATCTATACCTGCGGACATCAAAAAGCTCAGCTTCGAAGAAGCTTTAGAAGAGCTGGAAGAGATTGTAAGTAATCTTGAGCAGGGTTCGAACAAACTCGACGATGCGATCCAGTCTTTTGAACGGGGAACGCTCCTCAAAAAGCATTGTGAAGCGAAGCTCAAGGACGCGCGCGACCGTATCGAAAAAATTAGTGTCGGTGCCGATGGTGGCGCCGAAGTAGAACCGGTGGACATCGACTAGGGGATCTTATTGGAGTCTTTTGAGGAAGCTCTGAAAGCCGCAGCGCAGGAAACTGATGCAGCGATGGACCGGTTGATTCCCAAAGGGGATGGGCCGGAAACGCGGGTATTTGAAGCCATGCGTTATTCCGCATTGGCCGGTGGAAAACGGCTCCGGCCTTTTCTGGTGTTATCCAGTGCCGATTTGTTTGGCGTGGAGAGGTCCAACTCCATACGGGTCGCCGCCGCAGTCGAGATGGTTCATACCTATTCCCTTATCCATGATGATTTGCCCGCTATGGATGACGATGATCTGAGGCGGGGCCTACCCACTTGCCACAAGAAATTCGACGAGGCTACGGCCATACTGGCGGGAGATGGCCTCCTGACTTTGGCCTTTGAGGTCATCTCCGGCGAAGCTACCCATAGTAATGCGAGAGTCAGAATCGAGCTTGCCCTGGAAATGGCCAAGGCAATTGGCGGCCAGGGCATGGTTGGCGGGCAGATGCTCGACTTAGTGGCGGAAGATCGGGAGTTTGATGTACCCGAAATCACCAGACTTCAAAGAATGAAAACCGGTGCGTTGATCGCATATTCCTGCCAAGCGGGCGCGATCCTTGGCAATGCGACGGAACATCAGCATCATCTGCTGCTCGCGTATGCCCATGACCTGGGCCTCTCGTTCCAAATTGTCGATGATCTACTGGATGTCGAAGGCGATGCCGAAGAGATGGGGAAAGCGACAAACAAAGACGCCGAGGCTGGGAAAGCAACGTACGTTTCGTTGCTGGGTGTGGAGCGGGCCAAGGAACAAGCCGCGATATTGGCGGACCAGGCGATAAAACATCTTGAGGTTTTCGAAGAAAAAGGCAATTTTTTGAGGGACTTGGCCGATTTTGTGGTAAAACGCCGTAAATAAGAACTATTTTCAAGTAGAGTAGGAAGGGCAGGACGTGGCCGAGAAGAGTAGTACCCCGCTGTTGGATTCCGTCAAATATCCAGCAGACATCCGAGATTTTACGACCGAACAGTTAAAACAGCTCTCTAACGAAGTTCGTTCGGAAACCATCGACGCTGTTTCCATAACCGGCGGTCATCTGGGCGCCAGCTTAGGCGTTGTAGAACTTACCGTTGCGCTTCACCATGTCTTTAACACACCCCATGACCGGCTGATCTGGGATGTGAGCCACCAAGCATATCCGCACAAGATTCTGACTGGACGCCGGGACCGAATCCGGACTCTCCGCCAAGGCGGCGGTTTGTCAGGATTTACCAAGCGCACCGAAAGTGAATATGACCCGTTTGGCGCTGCGCATAGTTCGACCTCGATTTCCGCTGGATTGGGGATGGCCGTTGCCCGTGATTACAAAGAAGAAGAACGCAATGTTATTGCGGTAATAGGCGATGGCGCGATGAGCGCCGGGCAGGCCTATGAAGCGATGAACAACGCCGGGTCAATGGACACCCGTCTTATTGTGATTCTGAACGACAATGATATGTCAATCGCGCCGCCGGTTGGCGCTATGAGCGCCTATCTTTCCCGATTAATTTCGTCGAAGCCGTATCGTTCTCTTCGGCACTTTGCCAAGGAGGTGGCGGGTAAGTTCCCGCGCAGGTTGGAAGAAACAGCACGCCGGGCGGAAGAGTACGCCCGGGGCATCCTGACCGGCGGGACACTGTTTGAAGAATTGGGCTTTTTCTATATTGGTCCCGTGGACGGTCATAACATTGAACACCTTCTGCCGGTCCTAAAGAACTTGCGGGATATGGAAGAAGCCTGTCCGGTTCTTCTTCATGTCGTGACGGAGAAGGGACATGGATATGAGCCGGCAGAGAATTCTCCGGACAAATACCATGGTGTGTCCAAGTTTGATGTCATTACCGGTAAGCAGGAAAAACCCAAGGCCAATGCGCCGTCTTATACATCTGTTTTTGCTCAAGCGCTGATTCAAGAGGCCGCTAAGGATGAGAGAGTTGTCGCGATTACCGGGGCGATGCCGTCTGGAACAGGGTTGGACAAGTTTGGTGATGAATACCCGGATCGGACCTTTGATGTCGGGATCGCCGAACAGCACGCAGTGACATTCGCCGCCGGTCTCGCGACCGAAGGCTACAAGCCGTTTGCGACTATTTATTCGACTTTCCTACAACGGGCTTATGACCAGGTTGTCCATGACGTGGCCATCCAAAATCTGCCGGTCCGGTTCGCAATAGATCGTGCTGGGTTGGTCGGGGCTGATGGATCGACTCATGCCGGCTCTTTCGACATCGCCTATTTGGGCTGTCTGCCTAACTTTGTGATCATGGCAGCCTCTGATGAGGTGGAGTTGAAGCATATGGTCGCAACGGCGACTCAGATTGATGACCGCCCTTGCGCCTTCCGCTATCCGCGAGGCGAAGGGGTGGGCATTGATATGCCTGAAGAAGGAGTCCCACTGGAGATTGGCAAGGGGCGTATCGTCCGTGAGGGTACGTCGGTCGCGGTACTGAATTTGGGCGGACGCATGCAGGAATGCCTGGCCGCCGCCGATGAGCTTGCGTCTCTGGGCTGGTCCACGACTGTGGCGGACGCGCGTTTTGCGAAGCCCTTGGACGAAGACCTCATTTTGCGGCTGGCACGGGAGCATGAAGTCCTCATCACCATCGAGGAAGGCTCGATCGGCGGGTTCGCGTCACACGTGATGCAATTCCTCGCAAATAAGGGTGTTTTTGATAATGGACTGAAATTCCGGGCAATGACGCTGCCAGACATCTTTATTGATCAAGATAAACCCGATAGTCAGTACGTCCTGGCCGGTTTACGCCGCCCGGATATTGTTGCGACGGCGCTGGCGGCTCTTGGTGAAAAGGTGGCTGAAAGTGACAACACTCAGCCAGCGCGCGCTTAAGCGCTTCACGGCTCATTGCAACGCGATGCCGGAAGGCGTAGCAAATAAATCTCACCCGAAAGAATCGCCTTCCGGTAAATCCAGACTAGATCAATTGCTCGTAGATCGCGGCCTTGTTGAATCAAAGACAAAGGCGCAGGCTTTGATTATGGCTGGGCATGTCTATAGCGGTGAACGCAAGCTGGAAAAGGCCGGCACTCAATATCGTGTCGATATCGAGCTAGATGTGCGGGGACAGGATCATCCATGGGTGTCCCGCGGCGGCCTTAAACTGGCCCATGGATTGGAACATTTCGGCTTTGATGTCTCCGGCGCTGTTTGCCTGGATATCGGTGCTTCCACTGGCGGGTTCACTGATGTCCTATTGAGCAAGAAAGCGGCCAAAGTCTTTGCCGTCGACGTCGGACAGGGGCAGCTGGCTTGGAAGCTGCGTCAGGACGACAGGGTCGTGGTCCTGGAAAAAACCAACGCCCGATATTTGGACACTTCCCAAATTCCGGACCCAGTAGATTTTCTCTGTTGTGACGCGAGCTTTATCGGTCTGGAGACAATTTTGCCGGCGCCGATGGTTTTGACAGCTGACAGGGCACACCTCATTGCCCTGATCAAGCCCCAGTTTGAGGTGGGCAAGGGGCAAGTGGGAAAGAAAGGAGTGGTCAGTGATCCCGAGCTTCACCAAGTGGTCTGCGATAGAATTCAATCTTGGCTCGCGGCCCAAACCGGATGGGTCGTTGCCGGAATTACGGAGAGTCCTATAAGAGGTCCCGAGGGAAATATCGAATTCCTCATCGCCGCGAAAAAAGAAGGGTAGTAGTCGTGCGCGAACCCCGCCGGGGTAGACCTCTGACGGGGTTCTTTTGTGGCATTAAGCCTATGTCCGGTGAAGTCACCGGAGATTTCCTAAGGGGTTAGACCCTTCCAAGTTTTCAGATTGTCTGGACCGAAGGGGACGGCTAAATCTCAGGCGCCTCCGATCTTCAGTCTTTGACGGCCTCCTGCCTGCAAAACAAACAGGAGGCCCTTAGATGACCCGGTGGTTCCATGCGAATACCCACCCTCCTGCTGATTGGACTGTAGCGCCATGTCGGCAAATATTAGACTACCCTAATATCCAAATGTCCGTCTATAGCCCCCCGGTTGAAATTCGTCCGAGGGTGCATTCAAGACTTTGTCCCGAGCAGAAACAATTGATAACGTGTTTCCGTGAATGATTATTTAGGCTCAACACGGCCAGGGGCGAATGGGTACCTCGAAGACAGTTAGTGACGGCGCCTTAGGCAGCACAAGGCCAGACTATCTGGCACGTGCCGACATTTTGGCACAGCATATCATGGAGACTGCCCTTACATCTGATCACAACCATCGTCTTAGCGATGAGAGTGTGAGTAAGATAAATTCGTCTGGCGTTTGCCGGGTCTGCCAGCCGGCCGAATTTGGTGGAGCGGAATTATCGTGGGAAGTGCTGTGTGAAATTGCCATTTGTTTGGGAGCTGCGGACGCATCTCACGCTTGGGTCGTAACAAAGTTTGCCGAAAACAACTTTCTATTGGCTCAGTTTCCTGAAGCAGCCCAACAGGATGTCTGGGGGCAGCGAGGGGATCAGTTGATATCCAGCTCATTTTCTCCGAACGGAACGGTCTCAATTTCCAAAGGCGGTTGGATTTTAAGTGGCCGCTTCGACTCATGTAGCGGTGTGCGTCATTCAAGTTGGACCATTGTTGGGGCGATATTGCCGACCGGAAAGGACGGCGTACCTGTTCATTCCTTTCTACTGGTGCCCGCGGCAGATATCAAAATTCTAGACCAGGAAGAGCCGATCGGTTTGAGTGGAACCGGAAGTGTTCCATTTGAACTGAAAGATGCCTTTGTTCCCGATCATCGCGTTCTCGATGGATTGAGTGCAGCCCGTGGGGAAAGCCCTGGCGCCAAGAGACATTCCATCCCTTTGTACAAAATGCCAAACTTGGGGTTTGCTCAGACTGCCCACGCTTCGGTGGCGGTCGGCGCGGCTAAAGGCGCAGTGTCTAGGTTTACGGAACTTCTTCGGACACAGAAGTCAAAGGGTCGACCGCTCGGGGAATCTCAAGTGCTTCAGATTAGATTAGCCGAAGCCTCAGCTGAAGCCGAGGCAGGCAGGTTAATGGTTTTGGCAACCGCGCGCGAAAATATGGCGCGCTTAAATGCCGGTCATAGACTTATGTTGGGTGACTTGGCCCGCAGCCGACGTAATTCGGCCTATGCGGCGAAGCTCTCGATGCAGGCCGCCCAGCGTTTGTTTGAAGGAATCGCCAGCGCTGGATTCCCGATTGATCCTCATCTCCAGCGGGCCTTTCTGGATATTGCCGCCATCGAAGCGCAAGTGGCGTTAAACTGGGATGCGAACGCCACGATATATGGCCGGTATATCGCCGGACTTGATTTGGAAGGACTTCTTTAACCCGAGAGGAAGAAATAGGTTATGTTCAATATTTTTGGAAAAAGCGACGAGAAGATTCAGGAACTCATCGATAACAAAGAATTTGATGAATTGCCGACCGAGGTCATCGATGAACTGGCCAAGGAGATTATCCTGACGACCGAGAGCACGCTTCCGGATTACAAAATTCTCGAACGGAGGGAAATCATCACTGCGGAATGCGTGTTTGGCATGAACCTGTTTCGGGATTTCTTCGCCGGAATACGAGATATTTTTGGCGGCCGGAGTTCCGCCTCACAAAAAGTGTTGCGGGACTCCCGCCGCGTGTGCCTGACGGAACTTCGGAGGGAAGCGCTTATCGCAGGAGCCAACGCTGTCATCGGCGTTGACCTGGACTACAGTGAAATCTCGGGTGACGACAAATCGATGCTGTTCTTGGTCGCTAGCGGCACCGCTGTCGTGGTCGAAAAATAGACGTTGGTTCAAACATTTGCCTTATTTGAACCACGGAAAGGTGTTACTAGTGAAGTTCGGCAAGGTGCAGTCGAGGAAGATTTTGACAAGGTAAGTTGAAATCATCAGTATCGCGTTTTCCAGAGCCTTCATCCAAGGGAGGATAATTATGAAAAAGGCCCTTTTTGTTGCATCGATTGCAGGTGCAGCTTTGATTTCGGCGTCTGTCTCCGCGCAGACGATTTCCGTAGGTACAACAAAAGGTGGGTGGACCAACCAAGCTGGTCAATCCCTGTCTAAAGTCATTTCTCAGTTGGCGGGTTTGCAGATGCGGTCTCAACCCATGGGCGGGTCTAGCGTTTATGTGCCGCTTGTAAATGCCGGCAAGATGGAATTTGGCTTGGTCAACGAGTTGGAGTCGCTCTACGCGGTGACCGGCACAGGTGCCTATCCCGGCCGTCAGCATCCTGATTTGCGGGTGGCAACGCCAACCATTCCGTTTCGCGTTGCGATCTTCGTGAAGAAAGATTCTCCCATCAAAACCGTCGCGGATTTGAAGGGCAAACGGGTCCCCAGCGGCTGGTCTTCACAGCGGATCATTCAAGCGTTGATGGACGGACAATTGGCAAGCGCCGGCATCAGCTATGATGACGTCGTCAAAGTGCCGGTCCCCAACGTCGTGAAAAGCGCGAACGATTTTGCCGCCGGCAAAGCCGATGCGTTCTTCTTTGTTTTCGGCGCCGGTAAAGTTCGCGAAACTGCTGCCAAAGTCGGCGGTATCCGGGTTCTGCCGTTTGACCCGTCTCCGGAAGCCTTGGAGCGGGCACGCAAGTTTGTGCCGCCGGCATGGGCCAAGCCTGAAAAACCGTCGAAGCGGAACGTCGGCGTGGACAAGCCACTTCACGTGATGACCTATTGGCACACACTGGCTACCGGTGCGAAAGTGTCGGACGATGTGGTCTACAAAGTCGTCAAAACCATGCATGACAACAAGGCCGCCCTCGTTAAAGCGTTCCCGGGTTGGGGCTCCTTTAGCCCGACCAGCATGGCGCTCAATCTGCCCAAGCTGACCTATCATCCGGGCGCTATTAAGTTCTATAAAGAAAAGGGCATGTGGCCGCCGAAGTAAGGTAGGCTTCCTGCCAAAGAATAGGCGGTTCCGTGGACAACCAAGATACTTCGGAACAGGCCGTCGAGACAAAAACGGCGATGAGCAGATTTATTGCTGTTCTCGCCGTTCTCTTGACGGTGGTCGCGATCGCCTGGGCAGCCGACCTGTTCCGCATGGCCGGGTTGTTGCTCTATACGGAGCAGTTCCTGGGCGGCATCATCGCAATTGCCCTTCCTTTGGTGTTTTTGTCAGTCCGGCATAGCAAGAAAGTCGATAAGCATTTAATCCCCTGGTTTGACTATCTGCTGGCGGCAATAGGGTTTGCCGGCGCCATGTATATGGCTGTCCGGTATCCGCAGCTTGCAGAACTCGTTTCCGATGCACCGACCGATGGGTTAATCTCCGGGACAATCGTTGTCGCCCTAATGATCGAGGGCCTGCGGAGAACAGTTGGGCATGTTCTGACGGTTCTTGTGCTCGCTTTTATCTTGATGGGACTTTTTGGTCATCTCTTGCCAGGCAAGCTCGCCGGCAAGGAAATGTTGGCCCGTGATCTATTCTATTACATAGCCTGGGACCCGACTAGCGTCCTCGGTATCCCTATGAAGATCGTGACGTCAATTGTCATGGCGTTTGTGTTCTTTGGTCAGGTGTTGACCAAATCTGGCGGTTCCACGTTCTTCACTGAAATATCCATGGTGCTGGTGGGCCGGTATCGGGGCGGACAGGCGAAGATTGCCGTCACAGCGTCTGGTTTCTTTGGTTCCATATCAGGAAGTGTGGTCTCCAACGTGGTGACCACTGGTGTTATCACGATCCCGCTCATGAAGAGCGCCGGTTATCGCGGCGTTCAAGCCGGCGCCATTGAGGCTGTGGCGTCGACAGGCGGCCAGTTGATGCCACCGATTATGGGCGCGGCGGCTTTTTTGATGGCGGAGTTTCTCGAGATACCATACACCGACGTGGTCATTGCCGCGCTCATCCCGGCGGTGCTTTATTACGTTGCTTTGTTCATTCTCGCAGATTTAGAAGCAGCGCGAACCAACATCCAGCCGGTTGCTGAGGATCAGATTCCTGATCTCAAAGAAGTCTTGAAGGCCGGTTGGTATTTTCCGCTACCGTTTGTTGTCCTGATCGTGGCGCTGTTTAATTTTAACTACTCGCCAGAGATGTCGGCATTGATTGCAACAGCCGTTATTTTGGCGACCAGCATGCTTTTCGGTTACAAAGGTAAACGCCTGACGCTTCTGGATTTTCTGGATTCCATCAGGCAAACCGGGCATGCAGTCCTGGATATCATCATGATTGCCGCCGCAGCCGGTATTGTCATCGGGACACTGAACGTCACCGGTATCGGATTCGGCCTATCACTAATTTTAGTGGAGCTGGGCGGCACCAACTTGTTCCTGCTTCTCCTGCTGTCTGCATTTGTCTGCATCATTCTCGGAATGGGCATGCCGACCGTCGCAGTCTATTTGATGCTGGCGACACTGGTTGCGCCGGCGCTGATAGAAGTCGGCATTAGCCCCATGGCTGCTCACCTGTTCATCCTCTATTTCGGCATGATGTCGATGATTACCCCGCCGGTTGCCATCGCCGCTTTCGCCGCAGCGACACTGACCGGCGAAGACGCCATGAAGACCGGCTTCGCCGCCATGCGGTTCGGCTGGTTCGCCTATCTGGTGCCGTTCCTGTTCGTGGTCGTTCCCGAACTCCTCATGGAGGGCCCGGGGCTCTCCGTCGCGTGGGTAGCCATCAAATCAGCACTGGGCATTTGGATGATATCTGTCGCGTTGATGGGGTACGTGATTGCCCACATCAGTGTCATTCAGCGTGTGTTATTCTTTATTGCTGGCGCGGCGATGTTTGTGCCGGATTCTTTGATCGATATTGGTTTTCCCGTGGCGGTTCCGGGTATCGTTCTGGCGGTCGTTCTTGTCGGAATGGAGTGGACTAAACAAAAGCAACAGTCCGTTGCCTGACGGTTTATTTAACCGCGTTGCGCCTTAAATCTTAGAAACTGATCCGCCAACACGCAGGCAACCATGGCTTCGCCGACCGGCACGGCGCGAATGCCGACGCAGGGGTCATGCCGGCCTTTGGTCGAGACCTCGGTCTCCTCATTGTCCACCGTTATGGTTTTGCGTGGTGTCAGGATGGAACTGGTTGGCTTGACGGCAAATCGAGCAACGATGTCCTGACCCGTGCTGATGCCACCCAAGATTCCGCCCGCATGGTTTGAGGAGAATGCGGGCCGTCCGTTCTCAATGCGCATTTCATCGGCATTTTCTTCACCCGTGAAGCTGGCCGCTTCGAAGCCCGCGCCGATCTCCACGCCCTTTACAGCATTGATGCTCATCAGGCCCTTGGCGATCTCGGAATCCAATTTGTCGTAGACGGGAGAGCCCAACCCTACAGGAACGCCGCGGGCGACGATTTCAATTACGGCGCCAGCAGAGGACCCCGACTTGCGCAATTCATCCATATAGGACTCCCATTCGGGGATCATATCGGCGTCCGGGCACCAGAATGGATTCTTGTCCACTTCATCCCAGTCCCAATTTTGTCGCTCTATCTTCTTTGTTCCGATCTGGACAAGTGCGCCTTTGATAGCAATGTTTGCGCCAAGGACTTTGCGCGCAACCGCGCCAGCCGCCACTCTGCAAGCGGTTTCACGAGCACTCGCTCGTCCACTGCCCCGGTAGTCACGATTGCCGTATTTGTGGCGATAAGTAAAGTCGGCATGACCGGGACGGAATAGGTCCTTAATGTCGTCATAGTCCTTGGAGCGTGCGTCGGTATTGCGGATCAGTAGGCCGATGGGCGTTCCGGTTGTCTTGCCCTCAAAAATACCGGACAGGATTTCGACGGTGTCGGACTCCTTCCGCTGGGTAGTGAAGCGGGATTGCCCCGGCTTACGTTTGTCGAGCCAGATCTGAATATCCTCTTCGTTCAAGGGGATATTGGCGGGAACACCATCCACGACGCAGCCGATGGCCGGGCCATGACTTTCGCCGAAGGTGGTGAATTGGAATAAGTGGCCGAAGCTATTGCCGGACATGGGGCTGCCGGCCGTTAAGCCGCCTCATCGCTTTTAGAGACAGTGATATCCGGGGCATCAACAGCTTTCATGCCGACGATGTTGTAGCCGCAATCGACATGATGGGTTTCGCCCGTCACGCCCGAAGACAAGCCGCTCAGCAGATACATGCCGGCGCCGCCGACATCCTCGCCCGAGACATTGCGGCGTAGGGGAGAATTGTATTCGTTCCACTTAAGGATATAGCGGAAGTCGCCAATACCGGAAGCAGCGAGGGTTTTCATCGGTCCCGCGGACAATGAGTTTACACGAATGTTCTGTGGTCCCAAATCTTCGGCCAGATAGCGAACACTGGCCTCGAGGGCAGCTTTTGCGACACCCATGACGTTGTAGTGGGGCATCACCCGTTCAGACCCGGCATATGTCAGCGTTAGGAGGCTCCCGCCGTCGGGCATCATCTGCTGGGCGCGCTGGCAAATTGCAGTGAAAGAATAGCAGGAAATCTGCATCGTTTTTGTGAAATTATCCGGGGTCGTGTCGACATATAGGCCCTTGAGCTCATCCTTATCCGAATAGGCGATCGCATGAAGCACAAAGTCCAGGCTACCCCATTTGCTTCCCAGTTCACTGAACACAGCATCAATGCTGCCTTCGTCGGTCACGTCGCAGGGCAATATAATGTCTGAGCCAATCGACTCGGCAAGCGGCGTCACACGCTTGAGGAGCGCGTCACCCTGATAGGTGAACGCCAATTCGCCTCCTTGATCATGGCAGGCTTTGGCTATATTCCAGGCGATTGACCGATCATTGGCGACCCCCATGATCAGCCCTTTTTTGCCTTGCATTAATCCACCGCTCGACGACATAAATCCCTCGCAATTCTTTCCCAAACGATTCCGGTTGATGCATCGGATCGTGGTCTAAATAGATTAAGTCATTCCTAAAACATTTTCGCCGAAAGAGAAAGTCGCACAGGCTTGCCACCGGTGTGAATGTCAGGTTGCCGAAATTTGCTTTCGGGCAACGAACAAGATACATACAATTTACGAGAAATTCTCTTTTAGTTCAGCACAGTTGCTCAGGTATTTTATCTTATAAGTCATTGATATGTCAGTAGAAACAAACGATCCCATTGCGCTATTCAAGGAGTGGCTGGCGGAGGCTGAGAGGCTGGAAACCGTCAACCCAACGGCAATGGCCGTGGCGACTGCCGACGCAGAGGGGCGGCCCTCGGTCCGGATGGTCTTGTTAAAGGGCGCCGACGATCAGGGATTCGTTTTTTATACCAATTCGGAAAGCCAGAAGGGACTGGAACTGGAGTCCAACCCACATGCTTCTCTCTGCTTCTATTGGAAATCCCTATTGCGGGAAGTGCGCATCGACGGGCCTGTTACCAAGGTATCGGACGAGGAGGCTGACGCTTATTTCGCCTCCCGCTCCCGGGGAAGTCAGATCGGCGCCTGGGCTTCGAAGCAATCTCGTCCGCTAGAGGGACGCTGGGAATTGGAAAAGAATATCGCCGCATACACAGCTAGATTTAACATTGGCGCGGTGCCAAGACCGCCGTTTTGGGAGGGGTACAGGGTATTTCCAGAACGGATTGAATTTTGGCAGGAACGGCAGTTCCGGCTGCATGATCGAATGGTGTATAGTCGGATCGAGAAGGGCTGGGCCGGTAATCGGCTCTATCCGTAAGAAAAGGGTGGTTGGATAACGTGCACGGCGACGAACAATTATCGCGTTTACCGGAGGGGAGCGGGGTAGATCCCAAATTTGCCAGCCTCATGCGCTGGGCAAGCTATGCGTCTGTGGCTGTTGCGACTGTGCTTATTGTGACCAAGCTTGGCGCTTACGCAGCAACTGAATCTGTCAGTCTGCTTTCCTCGCTCGTTGACTCGTTGCTGGATGCCGGCGCGTCGCTGGTTAATTTGCTGGCAATTCGTCACGCACTTCAGCCGGCGGATCGGGAGCACAGGTTCGGCCATGGAAAGGCAGAAAGTTTAGCGGGCCTCGCGCAGGCGGCGTTTATCGCCGGGTCAGGAATTTTTCTTTTACTTGAGGCCGGCAATAGGCTGATCCATCCCAAGGTGGTCTCTAATGGAGAGATCGGCATCGCCGTTATGGGGCTTTCTCTTGTCCTAACCTTAGGTTTGGTCGCCTTTCAATCGTATGTGGTTCGCAAGACAAATTCATTGGCTATCAGCGCGGATTCCCTCCACTATCGTGTCGATATTTTGGTGAATGTTGCAATCATCATCGGAATTTATTTCGCATCTTTCGGCGGCTTCCAAATCGTTGACCCACTCCTTGCAGTGGCGATTGTTATCTATATGGCATCAGGATCGTTTAAGATTGCCCGCCTGTCCATGGATGAACTCATGGACAGGGAGTTTCCCGACGAAGACCGTATTAAGATTCGTCAAATTGCCCTCGAACATCCGGAAGTTAGAGATGTACATGATATGAGGACTCGCTCATCCGGCCCTTATTCGTTTATCCAGCTACACCTGGAAATGGACCGTAATTTGACGTTGGTTCGGGCGCACGAGATATCGGATGAGGTGATGTACAAGGTTGAAGAGGAGTTCCCGAACACCGAAGTCTTGATTCACCAAGATCCTGAAGGTGTTGAAGAGCGCCGCGACGATATCTCCTAAATTACTTAGACTTCATTATATTTTCGGTTCAGCCGCTGGCGGTGTTGTACTATACTTCGGGTAAGAAAGAATTCTCGGGGAGGGAAGTGCAATGGCATTCAAAATGATCCTGGCGCCTATCCAAAGCGGGGAATCCGCACGCCAGACGTTAGCGGGCGCTTATGCGGTTGCGTCCAAGACCAACGCCCATATTCAGGTGCTGCATGCTCAGGCGGATGCCAAAGAAGCCGTTCCGCTTTTGGGTGAAGGCATGTCCGGGGCCATGATTGAGGAAATGATCGAGATTGCAGATCGTGATGCGGCTGCGCGCGCCTCCGAAGCCCGTACGCTGTTTGATCAGTTTTGTAGCGAGAAAAATATTCCTCTTATCGAAACGCCCGGTGATACAGGTGACAAAGTTTCCGCATCCTGGCGGGAATTGAACGGCAGAGAGGACGAAATTGTCGCCGATGCCGGAAAAGCCGCCGACCTTATTATCATTGCCCAGCCCAATGAAGAGGACGACCGCTCATCTCTGATGACCCTGCATGCTGCGGTATTCGAAACGGGGAAACCGGTTTTGATGGTGCCGCCTGATATGCCGGAATCATTCTGCAAGACTGCGGCTATATCATGGAACGGTACCGCTGAGGCTGCGCGGGCAGTGACGTCTTCAATCCCGTTGTTGAAGCTCGCCGATCAGGTCACTGTCTTTGCCGTCGAGACCGATAAGAGCCGTCATCGGACTAGCGCTGAAGAGATAGTCACCCATTTGGCCTGGCATGGAGTTGCCGCAACGCACCGGACCATCCTGCCAAGTTACCAAGGTCAATCTGTCGGGGAATCCATTGCTACTGAATGTCAGAAGGAAAATGCGGATTTGTTGGTGATGGGGGCGTTCACTCACAGCCGGTTGGTGCAGATCGTTTTGGGTGGTGTCACCCGCTACGTTATCGCATCATCCAAGCTACCGGTTCTTATGAACCATTAGCTATTGGCGTTGTCTTTAACCGAATAGATCACCTTGCGCTTTTGGTGGGCTGATTTCCTCGAATAAAAGTTTTTCGCTTACGAAGGGGGCCAGTGTTTCTTTGACCTCGGCGTAGGTACTGCCTTCGCTGATCCATGTCTCTTCAGAGTCTCGGTTTAGGATGACCGGCATTCTACCATGAATGTGCGATATCGAAGGTGAAGGCGCACAGGTGATTATGGTGAATCGGTCTTCTGCCCGTAGACCAGCAAAAGCGAACAAGTCCTCATCCTTTAGCCAAATGCGGGTTTTGATCTTGGCCTGACCGTCTTTCCGCCACTCAAAATAGGCGGAGGCGGGGATCAGGCACCGGGACTCCAGCAACGGCCTGAACGTTTTTCTTTCTGCAAGGGTCTCTGAACGGGCATTGATCAATGGCTTGTTGTCCCAATCGTTCTCAAGCCCCCAGCGCAGCATCTCCGCCCGGCCGGGTGCGGTGATGACGGGCACCCGGTTTGTCGGACGAACCTGAGGGTTCGGTGCAAATTCAGGGGGCTCTGAAAGATCAAACCGGACCTGTACATGATCCATCGTGTTGTCGACTTCAAATTGGGAACACATGGTAGGGGCTTTGACCTGATGTCGTTACGGCTGGCCTCGGCGTGCGAATTGGCCTAAAGCTAGGCCATGACCGATAACGCCAATATTGCAATAATCACCGGCGCGAGCCAAGGGATCGGCCATGCGACTGCTAAGTTGTTCCTGTCGCGGGGCTGGCAAGTCATTTCGTGCGCGCGCAGCCGGCCTGCAGAAGACCTGAGCGCGATTAAAGGCTGGTTGGGGCATATTGAGGCGGATCTTACTGAAAACGCGTCTCTGGATGCATTCATCAAGGAGGCAACCGGGCTTTTGAATGGCCGGGCCTTAAACGCGCTTGTAAATAACGCGGGCATGTCTCCGAAATCACAGAACAGGGAACGCCTGGGTGCGTTGAATGGCGACTTGGATGCCTGGCGCACTGTGTTTGAGCTGAATTTCTTTGCCCCGTTGAAGTTAGGACGAGGATTCGCGTCTCCCTTGGCTAAGGCGCATGGCTCCATCGTAAATGTGACCTCAATTGCCGGCCACATGATCCATCCCTTCGCCGGTTCAGCCTATTCGAGTTCCAAGGCGGCCTTGTCGGCACTGACGCGCGAAATGGCCAATGAGTTTGCAGCAATCAACGTTCGGGTAAATGCGGTCGCGCCCGGAGAAATTTCGACGGAAATGATTCAACCCGAATACGAAATGTTGATTCCCCGCATCCCTCTGAACCGGATGGGCACACCAGAAGATGTCGCCCGCAGCATTTACTTTTTGAGTTCCTCAGAAGCAGATTATGTCACCGGTACCGAAATATGGGTGACCGGCGGGCAACACATGTTCTAACCGAGCGTTTTCTGAAATTCGATTAGCCAGTCCAGGCGAGCTTCTAGCCGTTGGATATCATGTTCCAGCCAATCGCTCAAATAGCCGCTGTCGTTTTGGTGATGTGATTTCAGATCTTCTAGGCGCGCAAGTTCAGTTTCACAGACATCCATGAAAGCTTCGACTTGCACATTTTGATCCGCAGCCGGCAACAAGTTTAAAAAGCGGAACTTCAGCGCCATAATGAGCTCGTTGAGATCACTGGTTCCGGCGCGAATATTGGCCTTCAAAAGAACTTCAAATGCAGCGCGGCCATCGTTTGTGAGAGCAAGTTCCGGATTTTCAGGTGTGCCGTCGTCATTCACTGACTCAATCAGTCCCTCAAATCGCAAGAGTTCAATCGACTCTCCCATTAGCTCTAGAGACGGCCCGGATATACGGCTGATAAAATGTCTCACCGAATAGACGAGGTCGTCATATCGCAGTCGAGCCCTATCGGAATTTTCCGCCAACGTACCCAGCGCGCAAAGCCGGATTGCTTCGCGGGGGGTTAGGGTGTTGTCAGCGTACATCCGTTATTTAAGACGTGGCCAAGGGGCGGACAAAATCCACGATGGCCGATAATGTCTGTTCCGGTTGTTCCAGGTGCGGTGAATGACCGCAGTCTGCTATAATCTTAACAACACAATTATCTCTCAGTCCTGCGGCAATTCCCTGTACCTGCGCCTCCGTCCCGTATTGATCATCTTCGCCTTGGATGACCAGTGTCGGGAGATCAACTCTGGGTAGGAACTCCTCGATATTCCATTCCAGGAAATCGGGGTTAAGCCAAACGCCATTCCAGCCCCAGAATGCGCAATCGACATTATCGCCGTGATACTTTTTCAGTTTTTCGCGCAGGTCGGTCGTTTCAAAGGCAACCTTTGCTTCCTCAATACTCTTTACGGTGATCTCTTCATTGAAGATATGAGCGGCCAACAAGACGATGCCCTTGACTCTTGGGTCGCCGACACCGCCGGCATTAATGATAGAAATTGATGCTCCGTCGCTGTGTCCAACCAGGATGGCGCTCTCAATACCCGCTTCATCCAGGACCCGGGGCAATACGTTCAGACCTTCATGGTGCATGAATTCGACTGGTCGGGGGAGTGGGATGGAGGTTGAGGCGCCATAGCCCTGGCGACTGAAAACAAATCCCGGCAGACTTAGGGTGTCGGATAGGAGTTTGGGAAAATTCCGCCACAAGGCCACGCAGCCCAATCCCTCATGGAGGAAGACAAGGCAGGGTTTGCCGGACGGCATGTCCCCATTGATCCAAGCGCATTCCAATCGAACGCCATCGACGGTGATAAACTCTTCTGTATTCGTCATCGCTGCTTTGTTACCGTTTTTCTGCTCTTGTTTGATGGATAAAGCGTGAGGAGGCGTACCATGTCCGAAACGGTGAGACAATTGACCTTGATGGCCGAGAAGTCCGCTAGACTTCTGAAAAGCAATGGTCAAACCATTGCCGTGGCTGAGTCGTCAGCCGGGGGCATTATATCCGCCTCTCTTCTTTCCGTACCAGGCGCGTCATCTTACTTCTTGGGGGGAGGCGCAATTTATACGCGAGAGGCCCGCCGTGCGCTTTTGGGACTTCCCGAAGAGATCGTCACAATGCGCGCAGCCACAGAAGAGTATGCACTGATTGTGGCGCGGGCGATCCGAGACAAGTTGGGGGCAACTTGGGGGCTCTGTGAGACGGGTGCCTCAGGCCCAACGGGGAACAGCTATGGCGATGCAGCCGGGCACGCGTGTTTCGCGGTTGCCGGACCGGTGGAAGTGTGCAGGACGATTGAAACAGGTTTGGAGGATCGGGAAGGTAATATGTGGTTGTTTGCTCAGGCAGCGTTGGTGCTGTTAGAGGAGTCTTTGGGCAGTTCTTCCTGATGCCATTCCGCGGCTTCCAAAGCTCCGGACACGTCAAATTCGTGGGGTAAACCTAACCAGTCCAACGCCTCTTCAAGCTTGTAGAACGGTTTGCGGTCAATATTTTCTGTCTCAAAAAGGGCTTTGCTTTGGCGGCTGACCCCATAGTTGACCTGAGAAGCGTGCAAAAAAGCCAGTTTGCATTTGTCCAATTTAGTGCTGATGTCTTCCCAAAGATCTACCTGATGGGAAAGTACGGCAAAATTCGCCTCGGCATAGTCCATTTTGCGGGCGTCTGTCAGGAAATTGTATCCCGGTTTGTACTCGGGATCGTTGATAATTTTGCCAAGGGCTTGAACAAAGTGCCCCGCAGAGAACTTTCCACCTCTCTCGATGAAAACACATTTGTGTTCCGGAACGACGCTGTACCTATACATTACAGGCAAGGGTACCCTCCCTGAGATTCCAACGCGCGTTTGGGTTCGTTAGGGCTAATTATAAACTACCATAGTACTCAATGGGGTGGAACGCAAATTAGGCTGATTAAAATCAGCGATAACAGCCCTTTTCTACGCGGCCGCCTTTATACCTAACTGGGTCCAGATTTGCTTCATCGCCTCCACCAGCTTGTCCATGTGTTCGTCCTGATGAAGGGGTGTTGGCGTGAAGCGGAGGCGTTCTGTGCCCCTGGGGACCGTTGGGTAATTGATCGGTTGTACGTAAATATTATGCTGGAAAAGCAATTCGTCGCTAGCTTGCTTGCAAAGCACCGGATCTCCTACCAACACCGGTACGATATGTGTGACCGAGGGCATAACGGGAATGCCGGCCTCAATAAATTTCTGTTTGAGCGTGGCTGCTCGCTCCTGGTGTTTCTCACGAAGTTCATTGTGTTCACGCACATAACGTACACTTGCGAGTGCGCCGGCAGCAACTGATGGGGGCGGGGATGTCGAGAAAATGAAACCGTCGCCATAAGAACGCACGAAGTCGCACAGGGCCTCAGAAGCCGCGATATATCCGCCAACCACACCAAATCCCTTGGCCAGGGTGCCCTGAATAATGTCGATCCGGTCCATGAGACCTTCTCGTTCCGCGACGCCAGCGCCATGTTCGCCGTATAAGCCGACAGCATGGACTTCATCAATGAAGGTCAAGGCGTTGTACTGGTCTGCGAGATCCAGAATTTCCCCAATCGGCGCAATGTCGCCATCCATAGAATAAACGGACTCAAAGGCAATCATAATCGGCCGTCCCGGCTCGATCTCCTGTAACTTGGCTTTCAGGTCCTCAAGATCATTGTGTCTGAAGATTTTCTTTTCTGCGCGTGAATGCTTGATGCCGGCAATCATAGAATTGTGGTTCCAAGCATCCGAGACGATGACCATGTCCGGCATCATCGCGCCGATGGTGCTAAGTGTCGTCAGGTTCGCAACATAGCCTGAGGTGAAAATTAGGCCCGCTTCTTTGTTATGGAGACTCGCCAGTTCTTGTTCCAAAAGAACGTGGTAGTGGTTTGTGCCAGAGATATTCCGAGTACCACCCGCGCCGGCGCCGCTTTTGTCCAAGGCCTCATGCATAGCCTCTATCACCAGTTTGTTTTGGCCCATGCCAAGATAGTCGTTGGAACACCAAACGGTGATCTGGTTAACGTCACGGCCCTGGTGGTTCTGGGCCAGAGGGAAAGCGCCGGCTTCCCGTTCCAAATCAGCGAATACCCGATACCGGCCTTCGGTATGTAACGCAGAAACCTTGTCCTCGAAGAACTGATCGTAATCAAACCGCCGGTTCATAATCTTAGCTCCTGGCCGCAATCTGCTTTTTCTAGCAGATTTTGGGAATTGCGCGCCCATCAAATGTTTAGGAGATGGGTAAAATCCTATAATTTCCAAGTGTTATTTATCGATTTATTGCGATTTGGTCCATGCCAGAGTATCAACTAGAGCATCATCAACCAAATCGAACATTTGATCAATTTGGTCGGGCTCGATGATCAATGGCGGCGCGAAGGCCAATGAATCTCCCATCGCCCTGGAAATTAAGCCTTTTTCCTGGGCGTGGGCGGCAAGATAAGCTCCCACGCCTCGGCTGACCTCAAAAGGTTCTCCCGTTTCTTTGTCGGCGACAAGTTCTAGGGCGCCAAGAAGACCGACGTGGCGGCATTCACCGATCAGAGGATGATCACTGTATGATTTAATCCTCTCCCCAAAATGTTTTGCGACCCTCTGGACATGACCCACGATGTCCATTTCGTCGTAGATTTTTAGAGTTTCCAGAGCAACTGCGCAGGAAACAGGATGACCGCCATAGGTGAATCCATGGCCGAAGACACCGATCTTTTCACTTTCTTGGACCATGTATTGAAAGATGTCCTCGCTCACTAGAAGCGCGGAAATCGGTAAATATCCTGAGGAGAGGCCCTTAGCCATGGAAATCATATCCGGCTTAAGGTCATAGGTTTGGCAGCCAAACATATTTCCAGTGCGACCAAATCCGCAGATCACCTCGTCCACAACAAATAAAATGTCGTACTCACGCAATACAGCCTGAACCTTCTCAAAATAAGTGGCGGGCGGCGGAAGCACACCGCCCGCGCCCATGACCGGTTCAGCGAAAAATGCAGCGATGGTTTCCGGTCCTTCATTCTTGATGAGCTGCCGAAGACTGTCGGCGCATCGGGTCGCAAACTCTTCCTCACTCTCATTTTCCATTCCAAATCGATAGTAATGTGGGCAATCGGTGTGAAGAATCCGCTCAATTGGTAGATCAAAATCGATTTGGTTGTTCGTCAGGCCGGTCAGGCTCGCCGTGGCAATGGTGACACCGTGATAACCCTTGGTGCGGGAAATGATCTTCTTTTTCTCGGGCCGACCCAGGGCGTTGTTGATGTACCATATTATCTTGATCGCCGTATCATTCGCTTCGGAACCGGAATTGGCGAAAAATACCTTCGACATCGGGACCGGGGATATCTCCAACAGCCGTTCCGCCAACTCTACGCTGGCCTCATGGGTTTTCGAACCGAACCCGTGGTAGAAAGGAAGCTTGCGCATGGCGTTGGCGGCGACATCTGCCAATCGCTCATTGGCAAAGCCTAGAGATGTGCACCACAGCCCGGCTAAAGCCTCGATATAAGCCTTGCCTGTGTCATCATAAACGTAAATGCCATCTCCATGGGTGACGACAAAGGGGCCGCTCCTCTGATGAGCGCTGAGGTTCGTATAAGGGTGCAGGACGCTGGCGACATCCCGGCCGGCTAAGGAATTTGGCCGCACGCCCATTGGTCTTCTCCTTCTCGGGTTTTTCTATTGAATGAGGTTATACCGAAATCAATCGCGGCCATAGTGGTCGTCGAAACGCTCAATATCATCTTCGCCGAGATAGTCCCCGGTCTGGACCTCAATGATCTGGAGTGGGGCGGTTTGTTTGTTCTCCAAGCGGTGCATTTCACCCACGGGAATAAACGTCGATTCATTCACTTGAAGATCAAAATTGTGATCCCCTTTGGTTACCGTCGCAGTTCCAGCGACGACCACCCAATGCTCGGCACGCTGTTGGTGGCGTTGCAAACTAATCTTTGCGCCTGGGGAAAGTTGAATCAGTTTCACTTGAAAATTTGAGCCGATCTCCAGGGATTGGTACCAGCCCCAAGGCCGGTAGACCTTTGTATGGCTCTCGTGTTCCAAACGTCCAGCCGTCTGCATTTGTTCGACCAAGATTTTGACATCTTGCGCCTTCGATTTATCGGCGACCAAAACGGCGTCATCCGTAGATACAATTATTGAATCATTTATGCCCACGGCCGCGACCATGCGCGCACCGGCGCGTATGTAGGTGTTGGCAACATCATGAGTGACGGCGTCGCCAATAATGACGTTTCCATTTTCATCTTTTTCCGAAATATCCCAAAGTGCATCCCAGGCTCCCACATCATTCCAGCCTAGGTCCGCCGGTACGACGACGGCTTTTTCGGTTTTCTCCATTACCGCATAGTCGATAGAGATGGACTGGCAGGCGCAGAAAGGCTCTGGCGCAAGGCGGACGAAATCCAGGTCATCCGTTCTATCTTCGATGCATTTACGGCAATTTTTGGCAATTTCCGGCGCCAGCCGATCCAACTCCGCCATATAGTCGGCGGCTCTGAACATGAACAAACTCGCATTCCACAGATAATCGCCTGACTCCACAAATTCGCTTGCGGTCTTTAGATCGGGTTTCTCCACAAATTTGTCGATACGCAAACATTTCGCGACGTCGTCAATTTCTTCCCCACTTTTGATGTAGCCGTAAGCCGTTTCCGGCGTTGTTGCCGCTATTCCGATGGCAACCAAGTGGCCTTTGGAAGCGGCTTCTGCTCCGGACTTGATCGCTTCCAGAAAGTTTTCCTTTTTTTTGATAACGTGGTCTGACGCCATAACCAAAAGAACTGAATCTGGTGTCGTGTCCTCGAGCCAAGCTGCCGCAGCGGCAACGGCCGGAGCGGTGTTGCGGCCTTCAGGTTCCAATAGGATTGCTTGCGGCGCCTGGCCAACCCTCTGCAATTGTTCCCCGACGACAAACCGGTGGGTCTCATTGCAGACAATGACTGGGGGCTGAAACCGACTATCCGACACTCGTTCAGTTGTTTCCTGAAGTAAGCTTTGATCCGAGACCAAGGGCTGCAACTGCTTTGGATAAAGCGCCCGGGACAAGGGCCACAATCGGCTGCCGACGCCACCGGAGAGTATAACAGGCACAATTTTGGGATCGGTCGAGGCGGTCACGTGTTTGAGTATCCGGAAACTGGGCGGTGTGTAGAAATGTATCGTACCTACTTAAACCAGATTCCCGTTGAAGTGAAATGAATCGCCGCCGACCACTATGTTTCTGATCTTGGATCCAGCGCATCCTGCAGGCCATCACCAAGAAAATTGAATGCGATCACTGTGCAAAATATCGCAGCCCCTGGGTAGACGGCGAGTTGCCAGGCATCGAACAATCTTTCCTGAGCATTGGTGAGTAGATTTCCCCAACTCGCAATCGGGGGCTGAATACCCAGCCCCAGAAAGCTCAACACGGATTCCAGTAAGATGACATGGCCAATGGATAGCGTCATCGCGACGATGATGGGTGATATTAGGTTTGGCAGAATGTGCACGAACATCAGGCGCGCCGCACTGGCGCCTTGAGCCCGCGCGGCCAGGACAAAGTCTCTTTCTCGAAGGCTCAGGGCGGAGCTACGGACCAGCCTTGCGACACTTGTCCAGCCAACCAGCGCCACGATAACAATAATCCGGTACAGACTGATACTTTCCGAATTTGTGATATCTGGGGGAAGTCCAAGTTTTGACAAATCAAGCGCAGCGAGCACGATCAAAAGTGGGAGCAGCGGTAGGGCGATAACGCTGTCGGTCGTTCGCATCAGAAGCGCATCAAGCCAACCACCCCGGTATCCCGCCAGTAGGCCTATGGCCGTGCCGATGAAAGCCGCGCCGAGTGCCGTTGCCAGGCCCACCAAGAGTGAGACCCGTCCGCCATAGAGCAGACGCGTGAAGATATCTCTTCCTAGTTCGTCCGTGCCGAGCCAGTATTGCGCCGAAGGGGGCGCGAAGCGAGCCAGGAGATTTACTTTATTTGCGTCGATGCCGAGAAGCCATTCAAACCCGGAAGCGCTGAGCGATAGTATAACTAGAACTCCCAGAAAAAGAGCGCTGCTGACGGCCAGTTTGTGGTCTAGAAACCGGCGCCAAGCCAGCCCCCAAGTCGACTGGGAAGATGTCGAAAGACCCACCGTCATTTGTATGAAATCCTTGGATCGAGCCAACTATAGGCGAGTTCAGCGAGCAAATTCCCCAAAAGGGTCAAAAAGGTGGCGAACATCAGGGTGACCATGGCCAAATTAAAATCGTTTCCCATGATCGCATCGAAGATCAGTTTACCCATGCCGGGATAGGCAAAGATCGTTTCAACGATCAGCGCGCCTGAGAATAAAAAACCGAAATCCAGTGCAATGATTGTAACAACCGGTATGAGCGCATTACGGAGAGCGTGTTTAAAAATGACCCTGGTCTCGCTTGCTCCTTTGGCGCGGGCGGTTCGAATGTAGTCTTGGCGAAGGGTCTCGATCATAGAGGCACGGGAGAAACGTGTGTGATTTCCAATCCCGTGAATGGTGAGGGTTGCGACGGGCAAGACCAGAAACTTGGCCTTATCCCATATACTATCGACACCAATTGTTTCAGTGCCGCTGGCAGGCAACATCCCTAGGACTACGGAAAAGATAGTGATTAAAATCAGCGCCAGCCAAAATGACGGCAGGGAAATGCCGGCAAAGGCTATCAAATTTATACCGTAGTCTACCGCGTGATTTTGCCTGATCGCTGCAAGCACGCCAGCCGGGATGGCAATGACCAGAGTCAGGATGAAAGAAATGCCGAGTAGAATTATGGTATTGCCGAGAGCCGGGATAATTGCTTGTAGGACCGGCTGCGCTTGAAGACGGGAGTATCCAAGATCGCCGGTCAGCGCATTGCTCATCCAATTCCAATATCTTTCGACAATGGGAACGTCGAGTCCGTGTAATTGTCTGAGCCGGATCGCGTCTTCCGGCGTCAATTTAGGGTCGGCGCTGATCATGAGATCAATGGGATCGCCGGGCATGAGACCCATGAGCCAGAATATGACAAACGACATGACACCCAGAACGATCGCAGATTGCAATGCTCGATCAATTAGGAACCGGCTCACGTGATCCGCTCCGGGCGCGCAACTGTCTTCAGGTTTTCACCATTTGTCATGTTTGGATATTGAGGAAAAAAAAGACCTGCCGCAACGGGCAGGCCCTCTTTAAGAAATATAAGAACCAGAAGAAGTAGGGGGTAGACCTATTCGGCTGACTCCATCAATCCCTCTGAAATATTCAAATTAATATTAATCAAACTGTCGAACAGCTCTTCACTCGGGTCCGACAGCCCCTTTGTCGTTTGCTTATCGACGAAAATACTCAGGCTCATAAGATTGGCCTTAAGGTCGCCCGGCAATGTGTTGCTGCCATCACTCACATCGGCTTGAATAATTGACCAAAGGAGCTGATTATATTTGAGCGCTTTTTCACAGGCGTCAGTGTCGTCTAATTTCTGTTTCGCCTGATCAAGTACATAAGCTGCTTGGGAGAACGCAGCGGCGTCCATTTCCCGCTTATCCGAAAATTGCACTTTAGGTTCATCCGCCATGTGTCACCCTCTGCTACGCGTGCTTGAAAAGAATTTTTAGTGTGAACCCCTATAGAAAAGCCGAAAAAATATACGGCATTTTCCGAAGAACTTGCAACACCTGTTACGAATCAAGCACTTGCACCCTATTCCAAAACCCTTTCTCAATCGTTACCAGGAAAGTGGCACGCAACGATATGAGCATAAGTAATGTCCCCAACACTTTCCAGTTTAGGGTGAACATTTCGGCAGATTTCCTGGGTTTTTGGGCACCTTTCGTAGAACGGGCAACCGGTTTTTTGGAGATGCCGAACAGGTCTTTCCCTGGCTAGGTTTCGGTGTCTGGGGCGCTTCTTTGTCGACAGTTTAGGTGCGGATGATATCAGTAGACGGGTATAAGGATGTTGCGGCGTTGCGAAAATCGATTCGACTGGGCCCGATTCCACAATGCTCCCCAAATACATCACCGCGACACGATCCGCCATGTGAGAAACGACGGGAAGATTGTGACTGATGATCATGTAGGTCAGATTCCTGTCCTTCTTCAGTCGCATCAACAGGTTGATGATCTGACTTTGGACTGACACATCCAGGGCCGACAGTGGTTCGTCGGCTATGATGAGTTCTGGGTTGGAAATCAGCGCTCGTGCAATCGCAATACGTTGCCTTTGTCCACCGCTGAATTGATGGGGGTATTGTTGGAGTGCAGATGCTTCCAGACCCACAGTGTTGAGGACATCGACTGCAGCTTGGTGAAATTCCGATCGCGGCCTATCACCGTGTATCAAAAGCGGTTCAATGAGAATATCTTTGATGCTTAATCTTGGGTTCAAAGAGGCATAAGGATCCTGAAACACAAGTTGTAGTTTCTTTCGAATACGACGGAGTTCTTGTCTCCCAGCGCTATCGATTGACGTTTCTCCGTAGAATAGTGTGCCGCCATCCGGCTTCAGAAGGGTGGCAAAGATTTTTGCGAGCGTTGATTTTCCGCAACCGGATTCACCCACAAGTGCAAAAGTCTCTCCAGTCTTGAGGCTCATTGTGAAATTGTCCACGGCAAGAACCTCGCTGGTCACGCGACCAACTAAGCCTGGACTCTTGACGGTAAACCGCTTTGACAAGTTGTCGGCCTTCAACATGATCTGAGCTGTTGGGTCTTCCTTAGTCATGCCCCATCCGCCTTGAAACAGGCAACAGAATGCCTAGGCGAGACCTTTTTAGGTGCGGGTCGTGATAGGGTGCAATCGTTGTCGCTTTTTGGGCATCGGGCCGCAAATGAACATCCACTCGTCATCCGGTCGGCAGGGTTCAGAAAGCCATTTAATGTTGGCAGCATTTTTCCGCGATGTTCAGGCCGGGGCAGCGTGGATAGTAGGCCTTTCGTGTATGGGTGGCGCACTTGATCCAGTAAATGTTCGGTCGGAAAAGTCTCGACTAAATTGCCAGCATACATCACCGCCACGCGGCCCGCGACCTCGGAGACAACGGCTATATCGTGGCTAATGAAAAGGACGGCCATGTCCAGCTCTTCCTGCAATTGAATTAGAAGATCGAGGATTTGTGATTGGATGGTGGTGTCTAGCGCCGTTGTCGGCTCGTCGGCGATTAACAAATCTGGTTCACAGATCAGCGCCATCGCGATCATGGCGCGCTGGCGCATACCGCCGGATAATTCATGAGGGTAGGCATCGACTCGGCGATCGGGATCAACAATCCCAACTTTATCGAGCAGGGCAATTGTTCGTTCTCGTGCCTCTTTTTTCGCGGCGGTATGATGCAGCTGGTAAGCCTCTGAAATTTGGTCGCCGATGGTGAAGACCGGATTCAAGGCGGTCATGGGTTCCTGGAAAATCATCGAGACGACATTTCCTCTAATTTCCCTTCTCTCAGACTTACCAAGGCTAAGGACGGATTTACCGTTCAACCTGATGTCGCCGTCCAAGATCTTTCCACCTTGAGGAATGAGATTAAGAATGGCGTAGGCCGTCATCGTTTTGCCGGAACCGCTTTCCCCCACAATACTCAAAGTCTCGCCTCGACCCAGTGTAAGTGACAGATCACGTACAACAGGAATCATAGTCTCCGAGTTTTGGTGTGGGCCGGAAAACCCAACTGTCAGTCCCTGGATATCCAACAGAGGAACTTTTCCTGTATTAGTCATTGGCCTTCATTTCCGTCAGCGCCGCAGACACTCGCTCGTGCGCCAAATCCGGTTCCCCATTGTGGGCGAGCATCATTGACCTGACGCGATCACGCAACTCGATCGCGCCTGTCCAGTTTTCGTCGACCTTATGCTCCGCCGGAGACTGAGGCGGTAAAATTAATATCCGTACCCTACCGGGCCGGGGGAAGCCGGAATCGTCTCGCAAGATTGATCGCGTCCCTCGGAGGACGACGGGAACAACAACTATTCCTGCCTTAACGGCGGTAGTGAATGCGCCCATGTGGAACGGCAGCAAGCCGGACATACGGGTAAATGTGCCTTCAGGAAAATAGACCAGGCGCTGTCCATTTTTGATGGCGGCAGTTAAGGCGCGTGCGTCGTCTAGGCTCTTGTCGGTCTCAAACCGGTCCACGAAGTGCGTTCCCAGACGTGACAAAAAAAGACGCGCGATAAAACTGTTTTTTAGTTCGCCCTTGGCGACAAAGGAAAACCGTCCGGGTAGTGCGCTCAGAAGAACAGGACCATCAATGTAGCTTGCATGATTGACTGCATAGAGGAAAGCTTGGTCCCGGGGGATGTTCTCTTGCCCTTCGACAGAAATCCGAATGCCGCACAGGCTGGTCAGCAGCTTTAGAATTCCACGAACAATACTCCAGCGGAGAGACGCAAGGGGTGTAATTGCGACCAGTATCCAGGCGGGCACCGCGGCGACAATGAGCATCAACCAGGCATATATGGCATACAGCCAGCTCCCGGTCGTGCGTATGCCCCGGCGAACGCTCGGCAGGATGCTCATTAATGCAACCCGAAAAATCTGCAAATTAACGCTGACACTGCTTTTGCCCGCCTGACCCGTCTCATACAGTGCTTTGGCGGATTGGCGGCGTATCTTGCCGCTGGACGTTTTGGGGACTGACCGGGGCGGCACCAGCAAAATTTCGTCGGGCGCTGCGCCGGCCAAGTCAGTGACCATGCCGATGATCTTTCGCTTGATATCGGCCTGCTGGTTATCCCCACGTCTCCGGCTTTCGGCCATGACGATCAACCGCTCCGCACCGGAACTGCGATCCGAATTGCCAAAGACGGCAACGTTTCCGGCTTGGATGCCATCTATGGCGCCGATGGCCTCTTCTAGTTCGGTCGGGTAGATGTTGCGGCCGGCGCGAATGATCAGATCTTTTTCTCTACCCGTTATGTAGATTTCCCCTTCGGACAGATATCCGAGATCGCCCGTATTTTGCCAGTCCCCGTCAAACAGGGCGCGAGTCGCATCGTCGTTGCGGTAGTAGCCGGAGGTGGCGGAGGGGCCTCTAAACTGAATCCGCCCCTGGCGGCGATCTCCCAGCTCGTGGCCGGTGTCATCTACGACCCTGATTTCGTGACCGGGTAACGGCAGCCCGCAAGCAGGCACAATCGTGGCCCCAGCATGATCCGCTTCCACCGGAATAGCTTCTCCCGACAGGGCCAGTTTTTCACGATTGACCGAATCGGCTTTTGGACCGCGGCCCAGCGGCGGGAAGGCGAGTCCCACGGAGTTTTCGGCCAACCCGTAGACCGCCATCAAGGACTCGCGCTTAAAACCGTACGTAGCGAACCGGTCACAAAAGCGCTCCATCGTGGCCGGGCTGACGGCCTCTGCGCCGTTGAATGCAACCCGCCAGCTCGAAAGGTCAACATCCTCCAGGTCTTCATCTCGCAACCGATTAACGCACATCTCATACGCAAAATTGGGAGCGCCCGAGATAGTGCCGCTGTACTCGCTGATGGTCTGTAGCCAGCGTTGGGGCCGGGCAAGAAAGGTTAAAGGCGACATGATGACCAGAGGAATGCCATAGGTCAGACTGCCGAGCCATGCGCCGATCAGCCCCATGTCGTGATAGAGGGGCAGCCAGCTGACGAAGACGTCGTCGGGACTGGCCTGAAGTTGCCGGCCCATGGCGCGGATGTTGGCCAATAGATTGGCATGACTGAGGATCACCCCCTTAGGGTCACCGGTGCTGCCGGAGGTGAATTGGAGAAATGCCGTGTCGGTGGGGGAAGCCTGGGGTAGGGGGGTGTAGATCGTGGCGGCGGCTAATTGTTCACGGGTGACAACCGATCTTAGGGTCATTGATTGCACCGACATCAACTTGGCGAAGGGCAGGGCTTCGGCCACGGTAATCATAATGCCGGCTTGAGCTCGTTCCGCAATTTTGGCGTGGCGGAGGAGGTGTTCTTCCATCTGCTGGGGGCGCCCGGGTGGGTAGACCGGCACAGGTACGCCTCCGGCCAAAAGAACCCCAAAGAAGCTAACAAAATAATCCCGCCCGGTCGGCAGCATGAGCAAGACGCATTCACCCGGCGCCAAATTTTGATCGATCAGACCACTGGCGACAAGGAGGGCCTCATTATAAAGAACCCGGAAGCTGATTGTTTCGTTCTCGTCATCGGGCTGGATAAGCCTGATATGAGTATCATCAGGATGGGTTTGGGCATGCCATTCCAGGACTTCGTTCAGGGTCTCCGCATGCTCGGGGGTGGCGGTTGAACCGGTTTTCAGCTCAACGTCGTCAGGCATATTTTTTTTGGCGCCCGGGGGAGAGGAGGTTGAGAGTTCCCGCCAGAGATCGCGGGGCGTTTCCGCCCGCTGTATGACGGCTTCCGGCAGGGAAATATCAAACGAGCGTTCCAAGCGGTTGACCAACTCTACCCGTGACAGGCTGTCCAATCCCAAATGGCTGTCCAGGGAGACGTCGAGCCCAACAGCTTGGCCCAATCCTTGCCCGGGATGGAGCTCGTCCACGACTTCTGCGACAACGGAGAGCAATTTCTCCATGTCGTCTGCCATATTTTTGCCATCACGTGCTGGTGTCACTGGTGTCGGCCTTGAGTTTTGTGTCATCGGAGATAAGAGGCTATCGCAAATGTTAGTGGAAAACCACGATACCCCGTTTGTCGGGTCCGGGATTTCCCTCCTGGGCGGAGTGCGATGGTTTGGCTAAAATGGCGAAGAATGGCATGATTGGTATAATCTGAAAATCGGCGCTCCGTTTGGTGGCCAAAGATAAGACTATAGGTGCTTTTGGTATGAGTTCTAAATATTCAATTCTCTTGGGCGCACTCTTGGGTGCGGTGATTCTGGTCGGTGGCGTTACGGCGGCGAAGGCCAATCATCAGGTGCAGCTGCAGGTTTTCATGATCCAGGCCAAGGAAAAAGGCAAAAGCCGCACATATAATCTGCCCGTTACCGTTTTGTTGCAGCCCGTCAAAAGAAAGCGCGCATCGGACAATGTTTGTCGGCTGTCGCCGAGGGTCCGGGACGGTATTCTCGGCTATTTCAATGGAAAATCGTTCACGATGATCGGTAGGGGCAAGCTGGATGTTGCGGATATCGCGAAAAAGCTGAAGCCGGTTTTTTCCAAGTCGCTCGGTAAATACAAAGGTTTTGTCACGGACGTTAGCGTGCAGCAGGGGCTGCCATACGTATCCGGTTCGGCAGCGACCATGTTCAATAAGCAAGGCTGCATGACAGCATCCCATCCGGAAGAAATCGAACGCCGCGAACAGGAGAAGAAAGAAAAGGCGGAACGGCAGCGGGCCAAGAAAAAGAAGTAGCCTACTTCGTCCCCCAGTTTTCAATCCACAGTGTTGTCGGACCTAAATGGCCGGTGGGCGTCACGCCGGTCAGCCATTTCGGCAGGATATAGGCGTTTGCCCGGAAATAGAGTGGTATGACCGGCAACTCGGTCGCATAGATATGCTGGAACCTTTGCCACAAAGCTCGGCGTTTTTCTTTATTCAGTTCCACTTCGATCTGCTCGATAAGCGCATCCATCTCTTTATTGCGGAAGCCGGTATAATTCTGTCCCGCCCAATTGTTGTCGGCAGTGGGGATGTGATCGGAATGTAAGGTGCCGCGCGGTACGCTCTCCGGCGCTGATATCCACGCGAACATCGCGAAGGCTGAAAATTTTCGCTGGGTCACGGTCTGGCCAAAGAACACGCGGGCCGGTTCGTTGCGGATGCGGACGTCAATCCCCAACTGCTTCCATTGGCTTTGCAGGACCTGCTCCACCAGTTCGCGAGTCCGATTGCCAGCCGTAGTCATCAGCTCAAAAGACAGTTTCTCACCTTTGGCATTGTGACGGATGCCGCGGCGTTTCACCGACCAGCCGGCACGATCCAAAAGAGCAGCCGATTTCTTGGCGTCAAAGGCATATTGCGGGGCATTTTTGTCGTAGATCCAATCCAATGGGTTGATGTTCGTGTGCGCCACTGGTTGGCGGCCGCCAAAGAGTTGGTCATTCAAGGCCTGGCGGTCGATGCCCCGGACCAGCGCCTCCCGGACCCGGCGGTCCTTGAGGATCGGGTTGTCCAAATTGAGATCAATGTGCTCGTAGATCAGCCCCGATTTGTAGACGATGTTGAACTTGCTGCCGTGTCGTTTGTCAAAGGCGAGAGCCTGGTCGATGGTGATTCCCAGATCGCCAGAGATCATATCGATCGAGCCTGAAAGGAGATTGGCCTCCAGGGCGGCGGTGTTGCCGATGACCCGGATGACCACTCGCTTGAATTGAGGTTTCTTGCCCCACCAGGTTTCATTGGGGACCAAGACGACGTGGGAGCCCGCCCTGACTTCGGAAATCCGGTACGGCCCGAAATAGAGGCCCTTGTTGGTCGTGTCGCTGTCGAAGGTTGTCCGGTTTTTATATTCGGCCGGGTTGGCGTCGAATATTTCTTCATCCAAATGGGCCGGAATGAGTTCGAACCCAGAGATGGAATTGTAATCAAAGAACAGCTTGTCCACATGAAAGGTGAACGTCTTATCGTCTTTTGCGTCGACCTTATAGACCCGGCGGTAAAACTCCTGCCCCGCGACACCACTTTTTGGATGCCGGCCCACTTTCCAGGTGAATATGACGTCTTTTGTAGACACAGGAACACCGTCGCCCCAAGTGGCGTCGGGACGGATTGTATATGTGACTGCGATGCCCTGTTTACCATCGGGGGTGGTTTCTTTCTTGGCCAGACCGTTTTCGATGGTGGGCAGTTGGGTGCACAGCATACACATCAATTTCCAGCCGGGATCGTGCATGGAAAAGGGCCGCCGGGTGGCGCCCAGGATGTATGACTTGGCCAGCATGGAATCGATATTCGGATGGAAGGTGGACGGAAACTGGGTCAGTCCGATGGTCAGCGTATCCTTGGCGGCATTCGCCGCACCGGACAATGTGGAGGCTAAGAGAGCCGCGAAAATCAGGAGCTTGTACATGCCGAAATCTACCCAACACAGACCGTGTCAGCAATCGTCTGTCGTGCCATAATTGCGTCACGATCCTGTGCTTCGTATGATTCAAGTCACAGATAATTGAGGATGGCCGGTTAACCTATCGCCGGATTAAAATTTGCGAGATAGCGTTTATCGTTTATGAATTGCAGATCAATCCCGGAAGGGAAGGAGAAGAGTAAATGTTGAGATTTGGTTTTGTAATTGCCGTGCTCGCTGCGGTTTCGATGACGGCGCCGGATGTATCGGCCATGGGTTCCGATTCATCGCCGAAGACGCCTACGGCGAGCGAGAACTTTGAGAATGGCAAAAAGGCCGTTTACGCCGCCAAGTATGATCGGGCTATTCGTCTGATGAACAAGGTGGTCGCCGAGCAGCCGAAAAATGCCGATGCGCACAACTACATTGGTTTTGCCTATCGCAAGATGGGAAAGTTGCATGAAGCGGCGGCTTCCTATCAAAAAGTCTTTGCAATTGATGCGAACCACAAAGGCGCATTGGAGTATCAGGGCGAGCTTTTTCTCAAACAGAACAACCTCGCCAGCGCTCAGGCGAATCTGGCCAAGCTGACCGGGCTGTGCCCGTCGGGCTGTAAGGAACAGGCCGAGTTAAAACGGGCGATTGCGGACTATCAGGCCGCCAACCCGGCGAGCCGCGGCAGTTAAGTTTCCCATCATTTCTAGGCAAAAGGGCGCACTGCGGTGCGCCCTTTTTTTTGTCGGTCATTTGTCAGCGTTGTCCCGTTCGATGACTTGGTGAAGCTCCCGGGTTCTGGGACTTAGCGTGATCCAGAGCCAGTAAGCAGCCCCCAGAGCGGTCACGCCCAGGATGGTCGAAATTAATCCCGAGAACTCGGCAATTTGGCCGACGATGAAGGCGCCCAATGCCGGGATGGCGCGAAGGGTGAGGGCGTAGAGGCTCAATACACGCGCTCGCATTTGGTCTTCAATGTTGATCTGCAGAAGGGTTTGGTTGGTGATTAGGACGGCCGACGAGCAGATGCCGTAGAGCACCAGTAACACCGCCCCGATAAGAATATCCTGGGTGAAAAGAAACACGCTCAGGATAATCGTCGTTGCAGCAAAATTAAGGCTCATGATCTGAGCAAAACCTTGCGCCCTGCCTCGGCGGGCGAACCATAGGGACGCGATCATGGCGCCCGCGCCGGCAGCCGCGAGAAACGTCGCCAGAGTAGACGAGTCGGAGTTTAAGGCGCTTCCCACGAACGCGGGCATGAGCTCAATCACCGGGCGGAGAAAGATGCCCAAGGCGATGGCGATGAACATAAGGTGGCGCAGCCGGACGTTGGACCAGGTGTATTGAAAGCCTTCCAGGAGTTCTCGCCCCATGGACCCTCGGGTCGTGGGCTTATTCTGAGTTTCGTCGATCTTGATAAACAACAGGGCAATCAGAAAGCCGCTATAGCTTAGAGCCTTGAAGGCGAAGGCCAGACCCGCGCCGCCTAACGCCAGTAGGCCGCCCGCGACAGCCGGTCCCACGAAGCGAGCGCCTTGGGAAACAGACGTTTGGACCGCCACCGCCGGGGACAAATCCTCTCGCGGGACCAGCTTAGGCAGAATTGCGAAGTGCGCCGGGAATGCAACGCTGTTAAGGATGCCGATAGTGACCGCGAACAACGCCAATAGTTCCACCGTAATCCAACCGCCGAAGCTGGCAATGGAGAGCATGGTCATGACAATGGCGGCAAGAAACTGTGCCCAGAAGAGCGCCCATTTAGCGCTCCACCGGTCGATGAGGACGCCGGCAAGGGGCCCCACGATTACATTCGGCAGGGTCTCGGCGACAACTATTGTGCCGACCCAGGCTGTCGATCCGGTCAATTCCCAGGTCAGCCAGCCGATGGCCGTGAAAAACACAAACGACCCAGTCAATGACAGGGCCATGCCCCCGCAGTACCAAGCAAAATTTGGAGAGCTCAGTGCCCGGCTAATGCCGCCGAAAGTAGCTTTGGGGTTCCCGCCGCCGGGATCATCGGCCATCGGACTCGCCTCTATCCATGGCCCATACCGCTAGCTACTTACCGCCGTGCGAGGCCGACCAGCCGGTCGGATCAGCCAGGAAGTCACGGACGCCTGCAATGTCTTCTGGTGCGAAGTAGCCGCCGGCTTCGGCGGCCGCTAGAACGTCCCACCAGTCACAGAGATAGTGTAGATTGACCTTGGCCTTGGCCATGGTTTCGTCGGCCCCTGGAAAGGCGCCATAGAAAAACACGACGAAGACATCGGAGACAGTGCCGCCGGCATTCCGGATCGCATCGATGAAAGTGATCTTGCTGCCGCCGTCGGTGGCCAAGTCCTCCACCAAAAGGACATGACTGCCCTCCGGCATGTCGCCTTCAATCTGGGCATTGCGGCCAAAGCCCTTGGGCTTTTTTCGGATATAGAGCATCGGCTTGGAGACGTCTTCGGAAATCCAGGCGGCGTAAGGGATACCCGCCGTCTCTCCACCGGCGACCAGATCAACCTTGGACATGTCCATATCCCGGTTGAGCATTTCCACACCCATCCTGATGATTTCGCGCCGTTCTTCCAGAAAGGCGATGACCTTACGGCAGTCGATGTAAACCGGGCTCGCCCAGCCTGCGGTCAGGATGTATGGCTCGGCCGGCCGGAAGTTAACCGCCTTGATGTCGATGAGATGTTTGGCGGTCGCTTCCCCGGCTTTTTTCTGCGCTTCGGTGCGCTCTCTATTTACCATTTGTAAGCTCTCTCCGTGCATGATGTCCGTCTTGTGTACGCAAGATTCGGAAGCCTGACAAATTATAGTTGGCTGCGAGATTTCGTAAAAATAAATGGCCGTAAAACAGCGGTCTTATTGGTGGACGTAACGACCCTTGAATTATTTCAGTACCCGGCAGGATCGGCTGCTTTCCGACGCTGTTGCCCGGCATGACGCCGGTGATCTTCAAAGCGCGGAGAGTCTCTATCGAGATGTCCTGAAGCTTAATCCGGCCTGTGCCTCGGCGCGCCACAGGTTGGGCGTCATCGCCTATCAAATGGGTAAGGTGAAAGCCGCCTTGAAATTGATCGACTCGGCGGTCGTGTTGGAACCCGAAAATCCGATCTTTCATATGTCTCTCGGCGCGCTGCTGCGCCAGCAAGGCCGGCTGGCGGAGGCCGAATCTTATTGCCAAAAAGCGGTGGATCTGGACTCTGGCAATGTCGACGCTGCGAATAACCTGGCGAACGTGTTAAGTGATCTAAAACGGACCGAAGAGGCGATCACGGAGCTTCGCCGCGCCCTTGAGTTGGCGCCTGGTCATCCGATGGCGTCGCTTAATTTAGCCAGCATCCTGCGCGGGCAAGGTGACTTGCTTGGCGCGGAGAAGGCGCTGGACGAGATCGCGGTCAGTGTGAAAGAGGCGCCAGAATATCAATATGAAAGAGCGCAGCAACGCCTGGAGGCCGACGAGCCGGAGCAAGCAGAGAGCGCTTTTAATCGGGCGCTGGACAGTGCGCCCGGCACCCCTGCGTATCTGAATGGGCTTGGTCTTGCCCGCCGGGAGCAGGGCGATGTGGCCGGCGCGCTGACACTGTATGAAGCGGCCATTCAGGCCGATCCCGGTTATGTGGAGGCGAGATGGAATCGCGCCGTGGCGCAGCTGCTTCGGGGTAATTTTAAGGCTGGTCTTGCCGATTGGGATTGGCGACGTCTCCAGAACGCGTTCTCCGAGCGCGTCTTTCCGCAGCCATTATGGACGGGGAAACGTCCCCGGCGAGGCAAGCTGCTTATTCACGCCGAACAAGGGGTGGGCGACGAGATTCTCTTTGCCGGGCTGTTGCCCTTGCTGCTGGCCGGAACATCGGACCTAGTCGTGGAATGTGATGCACGGTTGGTGGGCCTGTACCGGCGTAGCTGGCCGGGCCTGGAAATCGTGGCCAAGGCGGAGCCGATTGACCCAGCCTGCCTGCCTCCGGAGATCAGCGCCCGGGCGGGCATCGCCGATCTGGTCAAACTGTTGCCGCCGGAAGGTCCGGAAGGGCGGGTGCCGGACGGCTATCTAAAACCGGACCCGGATCGGGTGTCAGCGTTTGGCGAGCGGCTAAAATCGCTGGGCCCCGGGCCCTTTATTGGTATCTCCTGGAAAAGCGGCGCCTGCAAAACCGGCGGTCGGAAATCCACACCGTTGGCGGCTTGGAAGAAAATTCTGACCATTCCCGGCGCGGTATTCGTGAATCTGCAATATGGGGAGACTGACAAGGAAATTACATTGGCGGCAGAAACGTTTGGCGCGCCGATCTTCACAGACCCGGAACTGGATCGCTTCAATGACTTGGACGGACTGGCCTCTCTCATGTCTGCACTGGATGCGGTGGTTACAACGTCGAACGTTACAGCGAACCTGGCCGGGGCCATCGGTGCGCCGACATATATGCTGATCGACCGTGCTCCGTTTTGGTATTGGGGCGATAGCGGCCCCACCGTGCCGTTCTTCCCATCGATCCGGGCGTACCGGCAGGGGGTGGATCGCGATTGGTCGCGCGCAATTCGTGAGCTCGCGGCGGAGTTGTCCGCGTCGTTGTCGAAAGAGGCGAGGACCGGATAAATGAACCATCACCCCGCCGCTCCGCCCAAGCCGAAGACGTCAGTCAACGACCTGATGTCGAGGGCCCTCGATTGGCACCAGTCGGGCGCTCTGGATAAGGCCGAAAAACTCTACAAGAAAGTTCTCAAGGCCGATCCCGGCAATGCGGATGCGCTTCACCTATCGGGCGTTGTTGCCCATCAGCTCGGCCGCCATCCCCGCGCTATCCAATTAATCAAGAAGGCGATCCACCGAGACGGCAATCAAGTCGCGTTCCATACCAATCTGGCGGCGATTCATAACGCGCTCGGAAGGTGGCAAGATGCGGAACAAACCAGCCGGGCGGCGCTAGAAATTGATGAGAACCACGTGGATGCTTTGAATACGCTGGGACAAGCGCTCTGGCATCAGGGGCAGCTTGACGAGGCGATTGCCGTTCATACCGCCGCGATCAATCTTGATCCCGGCAATCTCAATGCCCGGACCAATTTGGCGTCGCTGCAGGCACAGATCGGCCGCAACGAGGAAGCTGTCGAGTCTCTGAAGCTTGTCCTGAAACAGGACCCGAAAGGCCTTTTGGCGATGACCAATTTGGCGACGCTATTGACTTCCATGGGGCGGTTGCCTGAGGCGGAAGCCTATTGCCGGCAGGCCTTAGAGATCGATCAAAACTGCGCAAAGGCCGTTCACTGTCTTGGTGTTATCCAATCTACCCGTGGCGAGCTGAAGTCAGCGGCAGGGACGTTTAAGCATGCTTATGCGTTGAGTGGCGATGTCGGAGAGACATTGCTTAATCTCGCGTCAGTTCATGCGGCGCTGGGAGAATTTGAAGACGCGATCAGATTGTTCCAAGAAATCCTGAAATCTGATCCGAATTCGGCCAAGGCCTATTTCAATTTGGGTGTGTGTTATTCGGAAAAAGGCGACATGGACGAAGCCCTTTCCTGTTTTCGGGCGGCTATAGAGATCGACCCGAGGAACGTCGAGGCCTACTACGCCCTTGGCACAACAGGGAAGGAAATTCTCAACACCAATTTCCTGCAGAATTTGCTTCTTCTGGCTGATGACCCCGCAATTTCGATCGAAGAACGGGTCAAGGTGAACTTTGCGCTGGCCGCCCAGTCCGAACGCCAAGGCGCCGTTGGGCCCGCTTTTTCCTTTTACCTGCGCGGGAATGGTTTGCGGCGGGAATTTTTAGCCTCGCGTGGACGGGTTTATGATCCCGTCGAGCATCGACAGAAAGTGTCGCAGATCAAAGAGCTTTTTACTGAAGAGTTTTTTGAAGAGCGCTCCGAACTAGGGGACGCGTCAGATCAGCCGGTCTTCATCGTAGGTATGCCGCGATCGGGTACGACTTTGGTAGAAAAGATCGCGGCGTCACATCACGCCGTTGTTGGCACTGGAGAACGGGATGCAGTGCCGAGGTTTGCCGACAACTTTGGGCGAAACGAAGACCGGGAAGAGTCTTATCCGGCGTCAATCGCTGGTCTCACGGCAGGACTGGCGGCAGAGTTTGCAGAGACTTATCTGGCCGGCGGTCTGGGGCTAGAACCTCAAGCCTCTCGAATCGTCGACAAGATGCCGGCGAACTTTATGTATCTCGGCGTGATCGCGCTGTTGTTTCCAAGCGCTCGGGTTATTCATTGCCGCCGCGATCCGTTGGATACAGGCTTGTCCTGCTATTTCCAAAATTTTGTGCATGCACACCCGTGGAGTTGCGATCTCCACCTGATCGGCGAGTTTTATAGATGCTACGACCAGATGATGGCTCATTGGAAGTCCGTCTTGCCGTTACCGATCCTCGATGTGCAGTACGAAGACGTGGTAGCGGATCAGGAAAAGGCCAGCCGGGAAATTATCGACTTCCTCGGTTTGGACTGGGACCCGAACTGTCTTGACTTCCATAAGACAAAGAGCACGGTCCGCACGGCTTCAAAATGGCAGGTGCGCCAACCGATCTATAATAAATCTGTGGGGCGCTGGCGGAACTATGCGGCCTACCTGGCGCCGCTGATCCAATCACTGGAGATTGATCCGGCTCAGTTACCCTTGCGGCGCGACACGTAGCCCTCGGGCGTCAGGTCTTCGAAATATTCCGCGATATCGGGATGATTGACCGGTTTGCCTGAATAATCTGGTTCCAGGTTCCGCTCGGCGACATAGGTCCGGAGTTCACTGTCGTCCACAAGCACGTGGTACCAGGGCTTTTCCCGGGGCGGGCGTGACCGCGCCACCTGATTGTACCAATCCTCGGTGCCGTTGAAACGGTGATCAACGTCGATGATCACGCCTCGGTAATCGAATTTTCTATGATGGATCAGCTGACCCACTCCGAACTTCGCTTCCGACTGTGGTAAATCGTTGGGCATGGTGAAATGTCTGGCTCGTTGAGGCTGGCTATCTTATGAAGTGAGGACGGAGATCGCCCTTTTCCAGGTTATTGTAGCGTGAAGGACCCCGTGGGCAAAGTAAACCGGCGCAAACATGACTGAATATTCGGCCACAGGCAGTCATCCCGATATTTGGGTTTTGACCGACGATCGGCCCGGGACTGCGAACCAGGCCTTGGGTGTGGCCGACGCGCTGGCGCGGCCGTATGTGGTTAAAGCGTTGAACTACGGTCCTTTGGCCTGCCTGCCGAACCCGTTATTGGGGAACACTTTGTTAGGGCTGAGCGCCGAGACCAAGGCGTCCCTGATCGCACCCTGGCCGGCACTGGTGATCGCGGCCGGACGCCGGGCCGGGGTGGCCGCTCGTGCTATAAAGTCGAAGAGTGGTGGGACAAGCAAAATCGTTCAGATCATGGACCCGGGCGCATGGGGGCGGGCAGTGCATGACCTGATTGCCGTACCGGAACATGATGACATACCTACTGGGCCGAATTTACTGCCCATCGCCGGCGCCCCGCATCGCCTGACCGAGGAGATTTTGGCGGAGGCCGGAAATAATTGGTCGGTGGGCTTCGCAGAATATAGAAGGCCCTTGATCGCGGTGTTGGTTGGCGGTGGATATCAAGGTGGAAATTTTGATGCGCCAAAGGCGGTAGCACTCGGTCGACAGGCGGGGGCTTACGCTAATTCCAAAGACGCCTCTCTGCTACTCATCGGCAGCCCCCGTACCGGCGGATTGCTGGCTGATGTCGAAAGCGGATTAGTTGCTGAAGATGTTCTGCCGGTGCTGACCTATTCTTGGAGAGCGGGGACCGAAAATCCCTATCTTGCAGCCCTTGCGTTGGCGGACGAACTGATCGTTACCGGGGATACCGTCACTATGTGTTGCGAGGCCTGCTTCACCGGGAAACCGGTTTGGATTTTCTCGCCCGACGGACTGGCCGGCCCCAAGCATTCCCGTTTTCACCAAAAGCTCTATGAACGTGGATACGCCGCGCTCCTGGGCGGCGAAGCGGTGGAAAGCCCAGCGCAGTTAAACGAAGCAGTCCGAATCGCTGATAGAATCCGCGAGCTCATGAATTGGTGAGTCGCTAGGGGAAGGCCGGTATACGCCTTGTCCCGCCCACTTATGGAATTGTTTACGTTCCATCTGTATGATCCGATCCTATTGATCGTTCCCACGACAGTGAGAAATTCCCCATGACCCAGCCGGGAAATTTCCCAAACGAAGAATTGCTACCCGATGGCCTAGGTTATGATTTGGCAGATCATTTCATGGCCTGTGCAAAGTTGGGGCGGTATTTGACCGTCGCGTCGGGCTCCCGGTTTATTATCACTGATGATCTAAGAGACGAGACGGTTCTCCACGAAGCCGCTGCGGTCGCCGCGATTTTCTCCAAGGACACTTTGGTCGCCGAGGCGGCCCTCTTGCCGCTCAGCACCTCAATCCCAATGATGGAGGTATCGAAGCGGGACAAGTACGAAAGGTTATTCTGTTTGATTGAGCAGGAGACGCTCGCGCCTAACGTGAAGGAATCCGCCCAGGCACTGATCGAGTCCCGGTTCCGGGCTTCGGAAATCCGTGATTTGGAAGCCGAACTGGGTGAAAAACTCAGTCCGGCGCGCATCAGATATCGCGAATTCCTTCTAGTGGTGAAACAGCTCATGGAGCGGAAAATTTCCGCAAAGCCCTTCGTTGACGAATTTAAAGGCTTCACTCAGGACGTGGCCGGCCGGTTGGATTTCGGTATTTACAGTTTTTGCCTGGACAGCCTGTTCCGGAGTTTAGAAATCCCCGAAGCCGTAAAGAAGTTGCTGGTGTTGGAACTCTTGCACTATCCGCCACTGATCCGTCGGGAACTACTGAGCAATGTCCTGGCCTATCCGGGCCAGACCATGGATTTCATTTCCTTTGTGGCAAATATGATCGAGCGGCACCTAGAGCCGACCACCGTCGTGGAAATAGAGCTGTTGAAGGATTTGAAACTGAGGCGTTTTTCCATGGAAGCGGTGAGCGCGCTCGCGGAAAAGTCTCACGTTTTGAATTAGGAAATTCTGATTTCCAATTCGCGGTTGGCTTTGAGGTAGTTGTTGTCCCGCTGCCAGCGTTTTAGGACACTCTTGGCGTCTTTGATGTCCAACTCCTCGTAGAACTTTAGGATGTTGCGGATTTCGTTGCTGAAATCCTTGACTGAGTTCGGGTTGGCTCGGCGGCTGAGCGCGAAAATAGTCGAGAACTCGTTTTTCTCGACACCGACCCCCTTGCAGGCGATCGCCAAGCCTTCTCCGCCGGGTTCAAACAGGATGCGCCGGAGGAGTTGTTCCCGAAGGTTGGTCACTTTTTTGAACATGGCGATAAAAAGGTTCACTTCACCGGCGCGCAATACATCCAAAATCAACTCGGGATCAATTTTGCCGTTCGCTTCCAATTCATCGACCAGGTCCTCGGCGCTTGATTTAAGCCGTGTGGTCGATGCCTGCGCAAAGAGTTGGACCGCCGATTGTTCCAGCAGATCATCGATCGCGCCTTCATCCATTTCGAACTTCTCGGAAATGTATTTCCGCATCGCCGCGGAAACCCAGAGGTACATCTGCTGCGCCAGTTTATCGTCCAGTTCATCCCGGCGGAGGATGGGTTCGCGGAATGTATCGACCCGTTTTGCCTGATCAACCAGATACTGCATTGTCTTACCCGATATCTGAGCGCTTTTATTTTCCAGCAAGGTGAGAATGACCTGATCGTGACCGCCTTGGACAAGCGCGTCGGAGACAGATTCACTGACATTCTGCCGAATGGCGATGGCCATTTGATGTTCCATCGTCCGGTGGCGGATAATCTCGATAAGGTTCTCGTCCTGCAGAACGCCAGACTTGGTCAGGATTGGGTAGGCAATATCGATTTCATCGCTGGCCAGGAAGTGGGCGAGGTCATCTGGCATATTCGGCCAATCGCACAATTTTTCGCTGACGATCTTTCGGACCGTGCGTTCAAAATCATGAACCAGCCGGTGTAGGATATCCAGGGTGAGGGTTTTTTCTCGGTCGGAGAGCTCGGTGCCTTGTTCCAAAAAAAGATTTGAAACGGCGTTTGCCAAATTCTCGCGCCCTTGGACAGATTTGTCCCTGGCGATTTGCAGCAATTGATCCGTGCTCATTGCAGTCTCAGCATATCATCGTATTTATTTGCGATAGCAACACTCGCATGCCATGGGACCGGTTATTCCATCTATTATATGGTTGTTCAATGCCGATTGTTAAAGGGAGCCTAGGATAATTTCTAATATGAATTTCCAGGATAAGTATTTCAATTTTTATGTAATTTTTATTTAAAATAAAACAAAATAATTATTAAATAAAAAATATTGTAATATTAATTAAAACAAGTAATATACAAATAATAAGAGCGAAACATCGTTCTGGCTGTAACAACATAGGCACAGCGTCGGTTCGTCGGGATCCGGCCGACGCCCAGCCTGACGGAGAGGGCCGCGGGGGTAGTCCTCTCCGTCACCCCATTTGGGGAAACTCAATTCAATTTTTGTACGAGTCTTAGGCGCGGACCTGAAAGTGGTCGACCGTGAAAGTCTGGGAGAAGCGCCGCCACGCCGCCGCCAAGCCTGTTGTATACAGGGCGTATCCTGCTGCTTGTTGCATGTTTATCTCCATTGCGATGGGTTTTATTTCATGTGGTGGCGAGGATAGGGAACTTCAGCGATTCTAAAAAATAGATAATAATTCGATTTTTTATTGGAAAAAATGATATAATGGGCGGATGAGAAATAGGCCTCTCCCCTCCGTCCGCCAGATGCGGCATTTCGTTGCTCTCAAAGACCACGAAAATTTCAGCCGTGCTGCGGAAGTATGTCTGGTCGAGCAGTCCAGCCTAAGCGCCAGCATCCGGGAGCTGGAAAATTTGCTCGGACGCCAAGTAGTCGAAAGAACCAAGCGGCGGGTCACCTTTACGCCTTTGGGCAATGAGCTTGCAGAAAGGTTCCGCGGCATTCTTCGGGACACCGAAGATTCCGTGGATTTGGTGGCGGCTTCGGAAGCGCCCTTGGCGGGGGAGTTGAGGTTAGGTGTTATTCCCACCATAGGCCCGTTTCTCCTGCCGCGATTGCTGCCGCAACTGCGGAAAGACTATCCGGATTTACGCTTGTATCTCCGGGAAGAGCAATCCGACGCCGTACTCTCCAAGCTGCGGAGTGGCGATTTGGATGTGGTGATAATGGCATTGCCCTACGAGACTTCCGGTCTGACGGCCAGAACAGTCGCAAATGACCCGTTTTTTGTCGTATTCCCTCGTGGTCATGTGTTTGCGGACCAGGAGAGCGTTCATTTGAGAGCCCTCCAGGAGGAACCGCCGTTGGTCCTGGAAGACGGCCATTGCCTTAAAGATCACGCGATGTCTGTCTGTAGCCTCAAACCCGAGGGCCCCGCCGCCGTGGAAGCGACCAGCCTGAATACGCTGGTGTATATGGTGGAAGGCGGACTCGGCATCACATTGCTGCCGAAATTGGCCATTGATGCGGGATTGTTGCGTGGCGTCCGGGTCGATGGCCGACCACTGGCCGGGAACCAGCGTGGACGCGATATCGGTTTGGTCTGGCGCACCCAAAGCGCCCGGACGGCGGAATTCGAAATTTTGGGGGATTTAATAGCGGCAGAACTGGGCACGCCGGTGTCACCACGTAAACGTCACGCAAAATGATGACGGGTCCTACGAACGTGAATTGATCCCTGTCCGTTTTTTGGCGAAGATATGTCCATCTGTTAACACGAGCGAGGGAGGCAGTCTTGGCGGTCTCATATGAAAATTCTGGCTTTAACATACGGGCTGATTTGGCCGAGTCCCATCAAGACGCGCTTGAGCATTTTGCCGCGCCGGGCACCTGGCTCGATGGTGCGAAACGGGTGGCCGTTGCCGCCGAAGTGCGAAACGCCCGCCAATGTCCGCTTTGTAAGGAACAAAAAGCCGCCCTATCACCCAATGCCGTTCAGGGTGAGCATTCGTCATTGGGTGAACTTTCGGCTGCAGAAGTGGAGGTTGTCCACCGGATCGTTTCCGATCCCGGCCGGTTAAGTGAAAGCTGGTATCAGGAAACCACGGGCGATTCCATCGCGCCGGAGGCCTACATTGAAATGGTGGGTATTATCGCCATGACCATGATGATGGACACTTTCACCTTTGCCATGGGGTTGCCGGACAACGACCTGCTGCCGGCTAAAGCAGGTGAGCCCACTGGATATCGGTCGCCAGGCGCGCGCAAAGATGTTGCCTGGGTGCCTATCACCGAGCCTAAGGACGCCTCAGAGTCTGACGGACCACTCTACCCGAGCCCCAATGCCGGCTATATCCATCGCGCTTTGTCGGCTGTACCCGACTCCAAGCGCGGCTATTGGGATTTGGCTGGCTCACATTATTTACCGGGCGCCAGCGTGTATGACTTTGATACGGACCTTCGGGCCATTAGCCGGCCTCAGATTGAGGTGATCGCGGCGAGAGTCTCCGCCCTCCATCAGTGTCTTTACTGAACGACGGCGCATGCCTTTATGCTCCGTGAGAGCTCAAAAAACCAAGAAGCCGATTTCGACCTGAGCGGGGTTACAGGTGGGGTCGCCGACGATGGCGATATTCCTCAGGCCACGCTCTTGGCATCCTTTGCCGAGGCCGTCGTCGAGCGCGATGCCGACAAACTCATTGGGTTGCGGGACAAGGTGAAGTCCGCGCTGGGGGAAGCTGCACTGGTTGATGTTGCCGCGACAGCCGCCGCATTCCATGGGTTTGTCCGGGTGGCGGATTCTACAGGTATTCCCTATTCCGGAGCAGCGGGTGGCCAAGACAGCACTGATCTTCGGGCCCAGGTGGGGATCGATCAGTTCTATGCGGTCCAACTGGGGGATCGGCACTAGCCCAATTTACGGTTTGTTAAAATAATATCATATGATATCAAATTATCATCGAATCGTGATAAGGCGTGTGAGAGATCGCGCGCAATTATAGGGAGACAGATTATGTCAAAATTCGTTATCGCGCCGCACATGCGTCTGCATGAATGGGTCGCCGAGGAAAAGGACTATTTTGCTCAGGAAGGGCTCGATTACGAGTTTCGGGAGCAGTTGGATTCCCAAGACGGCAAACGCCACGACCTGGGCGACAAGGTCGGTGCCTATCAAACCTTCGAAGCCGGCCGGACCTGCGACGTGAGTTCCGCCTGCCATTGGACGGTCAATGTGGCCGCAGCTTCTGGACACGGCAAATTATATGCAGAGGCCTATTCGGTTTCGCCCTGCGGCATATTCGCGCATCCGGACTCCGGCATAGAAGGCCCGGACGATCTGGCGGGCGTGCCGATCTCCGTTGGCTATCAATCGGGCAGCCACTATTCGACGATACAGGCGCTGGAACAGTTCCTGCCCCGGGATCAAATCAACCTATCCTATTCCGATGGCATGCTGTTTTCCCGGCTGGAGAAACTGATCGACGGCAAGGTGCCGGCCGCCAGCCTGTTCAGTGGCAGCTATTATTTCTTGGATCAACTTGGCTTTAAGAAGGTCGCCGAAACCACCTTTATGATGGCGACGATGATCACCGGTGATCCCGATCCTGAAGATGTGCGGAAGTACTATGCGGCGTTGAAACGGGCTCAGGCGGATATCGATCTTCGTCCGGAACTCTATGTGCATTACTACAAGAAAGAGTTCCCGGCGCGATTCCATGACATGATGGACCTCCGCTATTTCGGACCCGGCGAGCGGATTGTGTTCGAAAAGTATTCCCAGGAAATGTTCGATCAATCCCGCGACTGGGTGTCGGAGCGGGATATCTTCCCGGACAACGATCTGGGCGCAAACGACTATTCCAACGCGACATATCAGGTCGCCGCTGCCGAGTAGAACTTACAGATTTACCGAAAGCCGCCGGTCTCAGTACCGGCGGTTTTTTTATGCGGCGATCAACGTGCGATCAACCAGCCAGTAAACGCCGGCGAGCAGTATTACCGCGGATAAGACCCGCACCAGCCGGGTATTCCGTTCTTGGCCAGGCTCAAAGGAGAAGGTGCGCCTGCCGAGAAGATTGTCGGCGAGGAGGAGGAGCGGGAAGCCGATCCCGACCAAGGCGACCTGGCCAATTTCCACACCGATATTGAAGCTGGCGAGCGCCAGGACAATGCCGTCGCTGGGAATGCCGAAGTCTTTGAGTGCGCCGGCAAAGCCAAAGCCGTGAACGAGGCCAAGAAAAAACTTGGCCATCCACTTCCGATCCACGTCCTGGCGGAAAAAATTTTCGGCGGCGACATAGATGATGCTGGCGGCGATTGCGGCCTCGATGAACAGGCTGGAGATAGAGATCACATCCAGCACAGCGAGGGTGAGGGTAATCGAATGCGCCACCGTAAACGCCGTGACAATCTTAATGAGAAAGCGCATGCGCCGCGCCCATAATAGAAGCGCCGCCAGGAAAGCGATGTGATCGATACCGATGAAGATGTGCTCTATGCCGGAGACGGTGAACCTGCGAGTGATCTCTATGACGCCTGGCGGCGGGCCGGTGATGGTCAGCTCGTTATTGCCGGGGCTCAACAGGATGCGCGTACGATCGGGCAGCTGTCCTAACAGGGCATATTGTCCGGCGTCTGCTGATTGTTCGAAGAACAGCGTGGTCGCATAAACAACGTCGCTTTTGACCGCGCCGCAGTCCCAGCCGGTCGTTAGAATGGCCGACTGAAAACTGGCCTCCAGGGCGGATGCGCCGGGCGAGCAATCCTCATCGGTACTACCGAACAATTTGGTTTTGGACAGCACATAGGTGGTGACGCGGTCCTTTGCCGCCGCCAGAGAGTGGGGATTGACGATGCCGCCCCGAATGGTGAGTTCGGTATTCAGGGCTACATTCAGATCTGATCCTTCCATTGTGATGATAGTGGTGATGTTGCGGGCCTCATCAATCTTGAACTCGACGATGGAGAGATTGATCTGGTGGGCAGTTGCTACGGCCGTCCAGAGCGAAAATAGAATCACCGCACATAATCCGGCAGCAGAGTTATAACAGCGACGCAGGGTCACTTACCCGGTTTGAAAAATTGGTGTCGCGTCGGGTGCGGGGAAGCCGCCCCGCACCGCGCCGGCACTGACATCGCCGAAGAAAGGCTCGAAGCCCGCCGGCAATGGGTGGCTATTCGGCGGCGAGAACCAGAGTCGCAACAGATGCCGCTTCTTTTCCTCTTCTTCATAATCCTCAAAGGCGGTCCGCGTGTGCAGTGTGAGGTGGTTGTTTAGGAACTGAATATCACCCGGCTGGAACATCATGGTCAGGTTGAACTCGTCGCGCAGGCAAATCTCGTCGATGAAATTGAGCGCTTCGGCCTGGACGTTGGTCAACGGCGGGGTGACGCCCCCCAGCTCCGCCGTTCGTATGTGTGTCCGCGTGTACCGCCCGGCAAATCGCCCGTTCTCCCAGGCGAAGATCGGCTGGGTGTAGTAGGGGGACTGGCCCGGGAGTTCATTCCCCTGGCGTCCCCAGTGGTAGGGTTGGTAGAGCACTTCCAGCAGATCGGGGCGCTCCGCCAGGATCTGGTTGTGCACGGCGGACATGCTGACGATCCGGCTAAGCCCGCCCTCCTTGGCCACGCGCAGACACAGTAGGGCGGTCACATCCGCTGCATCGGCGTGATAGGTAAGTTCAACGTTACTGGTATAGCCCCGAAACTCCGGTCCGTCTGCCGGTGTGCCGATATCCCGTACATCACCCAGCACATCACCCCGCTTGCTCTGGGACACAGCCGTGCCGCAATGCAGGCCGATGCCCCAATAAACAAGGCGTAAATCATCCTTGGAGAAGTTCTCGGCGGGAAAACCACGCAGCAAATAAAGCCCGGTCCCATTCTCCAGCTCTTCCAGCATCACTTTGATCCTGGCGCTGAAACTCGGAAGAGGAAAGCTTTCACGAGTTAGAGACGCCATGGATTCTCCATTGGCTCTGGCCGAGGCGAGGGCGGCTTCTATTTCACGGATATCGGCGTCTGTCAGATGGTGGATCCAGCAGTCATCTTCCTGGATGTCCCGCCCTAGCCAGACGCTGGGAGCGTCAACTTTTCTCATTTCAGCCATGCCGCACTATACCGTCTTGAGGGTCGTAAAATAAAGGTGTTCAGAAACCGGACGAGATAAGGTTTATTGGGACCCTTTGGGAGAGCAACCAACTTGTGAGGTCATTGTGGAAATAGCAGTACTCGGCGGCGGGCATGGTTGTTATGCCTCGGCTGTTCATATGATGGAGACGGGGCATGATGTCCGGCTCTGGCGGCGCGACGGTGCGGCGCTGAAGCCGGTGCAAGAAACCGGGGCGATCAAGGTCACCGATATCGAGGGAGACCGGTCGGTTCCCATTGCCACCGTCACCGATAATTTGGCTGAGGCTGTCTCGGGTGCGGAACTGATCCTGATCCCGCTGCCATGCACGACGCACCAATCCCTCGCACAGAATCTGGCCCCTCATTTGGAAGAGGGACAGGTGGTATATCTGCCCCCGGGAACCTTCGGCTCTTACATCTTCGCCAAGGCGATGCAGGCTGCCGGAAACAACGCCAATGTGGCCTTTGCCGAAACCGGGACGCTGCCATACTTGGCGCGCAAGCAGGCGCCAGACCATGTGCGGATCACGGTGCACGCAACCCGGCTGCCGACCGGGGTGTTTCCGGCGAAAGACTCGGACCGGGCGTTGGAAGTCATCGCGAAGGCCTATCCTGTGGTTGAGCCTTTAAAAGACGCTCTCGATGGGGCGCTGATGAACGCTGGGCCGATCATCCATCCGCCGCTGATCATCATGAACGCCGGGCCGATGGAGCATTTCGATGCCTGGGACATCCACAATGAAGGTACGCAGCCGTCGATCCGCCGGGTTACCGATGCGCTGGACAATGAACGGATCAAGTTGCGGGAAGCCCTTGGCTATGGCGCACCGCATTTCCCCCTGGCGGACCACTACGATGATTCCCGGGACGAATGGATGTATGGCAACTCTTCCCACGACAAGCTGACCGACAGCGGCGATTGGCGCGAAGACATCGATCTCTTGAATCACCGTTATATGAAGGAGGATACGGAACTAGGTCTGGGATTCATGACCTCGGTGGCCGCCTGGGCGGGTGTAGAGATGCCGATCGCGTCGGGGCTGTTGGCCATCGGCAACGGGATTACCGGGTCTGAGCTTTCGGACAATGCTCGTACGTTATCGGCACTGGGGCTTGATGGGGTAAGTCGAGATGAGATGACGCATCTGTTGCAGGAGGGACTGTAGCCATGGCCAAGATTGTCGCCCTCGGCGCTGGCAGGATGGGGCGCGGCATCGGCCAGGTGTTCGCCTATGCCGGCCGGGACGTTACCATCCTGGATTTCAAGGACCGTCCGGCGGCGGAATCTGAAAAATTGTTGGCCGCCGCCAAGGCTGAGGTCGAGGAGAATCTCAAGTTTCTCGTTTCGCTCGACGTGCTGGCAGCGGAGAAGATCCCGGCCATCCTGGAACGCATTTCGGTCGCGAAGATGAGCGAGGCAAAAGATGTTCTCGGCGACGCTGAATACATCTTCGAAGGTGTGCCGGAAGTCCCCGACGCGAAGGAAGATGCGTTCAAGAGACTGTGCGAAATGATCCCGGATGCGGCGGTGGTGGCGTCGACCACCTCGACAATGCTGTCGGACGATCTGGCCCGGCACATGACAAAGCCAGAGCGGTTCCTGAACGCGCATTTCCTTAATCCGGCCTATCTGATTCCGCTAGTGGAGGTGAGCCCATGCGCGGAAACTGATGAGGCGGTTGTTGAACGTTTTACGCAACTTCTGAAAGAAATCGGCAAGGAGCCGGTGCGCTGCAAGGCCTCTCCCGGTTACATCGTCCCCCGGCTCCAATCGACCGCGATGAACGAGGCCATCCGCATGGTGGAGGAGGGCGTTGCAACGCCGGAGGATATCGACCGGGCAGTCCGGGTCGGTTTCGGCATCCGCTACGCCACCATGGGCCTGATCGAGTTCACCGACTGGGGCGGCGTCGATATTCTCTACTACGCCAACAAGTATCTCAGTGCGAACCTGGATCCCCGCTATGCTTCCCCGCCGAGCGTGGCCGAGAAAATGGAGAAAGGGGAGTTGGGGCTGAACGCTGGTAAAGGCTACTACGATTTCGGAGAGATGGACGTGGACGCTTACCGGCGAGAGAAACTCTCCACGTTTATTGCGCTTCTCCGGAAACTGGACTTAATGCCGAAGGCGGCGGATTGATTTGCCGCCGAACCGGGAAACCGGTAAAATTGTGACTTGAACGACAAAGAGGGAGAGGCGACATGTCTGTGAACCTGAAGGAAAAATCCTCGGAGACCGCATTACAGGCGGACAGGCAAGTCCTGTTCGAAGACGACAAGACGCGGATCACCTATTGGCGATTCGATCCGGGGGCGGAAACCGGCTGGCACCGGCACACCCATGACTATGTCACTATCCAGCAATCGGGCGGGCAGCTCCGTTTGGAGAACCGGGACGGCAGCACCAAGATCGTTGACTATGAAGATGGCCGCGCGGCGAAGTATGAAGCACCGATCGAACACAATGCGACCAACACCAGTGATGTTGAAGTACGCGTCACAGAAATCGAATACAAGAGCTGATCAAGGATAGGCACGGACGTGGCGACTAAAACCCCTGATCTTTCCAAAGTCATCGAACGGCTGCACCGGCGTTATCTGGATGTGGTGCGGGCCGAGTTGGTGCGTCAGGGCATTCGCGATCTGACGGCCGTGCAGGCCATGTTGCTGACCAATATCGGCGACGAGGAGATCATGATCCGGGACCTGATCGACCGCGGGTATTATCAGGGCTCCAACGTCTCCTACAACGTCAAGAAGCTGACGGACTACGGCTACCTGGAACAACGCCGCTCCGAACATGATAAGCGCTCGGTCCGGGTCAGCCTGACCGACAAATCCAAGGACGTCTGCAAGCTGATCGTCGATATGGAAGCGCGCAACGCCGCTGCGATGGAAGAGGCCGGCATGTCCGAGGACGACGTAAAACAGCTGCGCACCAGCCTCCGCCACCTGGAACTCATCTGGGGTGATCTGACCCGCTAAGCCGGGTTTACTTCAAAAACGGAATAATCGAGGGCAGCTCCGCGATGGAGCCGGCAACGTGTACGTCGTAGGTGTCGTGGGCGAGGGAGAGGGACTCGTCCCGCTCCTCAACATGGGTGCCGTGACCGGTTCGCAATTGAATACCGCCTGCGCAACCGGCGTTGCGTCCCGCGCCCACATCGCCGGCGCGATCGCCGGCGATCCAGGATTGACTGAGATCGGCGCTGGTCAGCGCCGCACCGGCCAGCAGCATGCCCGGATTGGGTTTGCGGGCGGGGTGGTCCGGCTGGTCATAGCCGGGGCGGCCTTCGGTATGGAAGGGGCAGGCCATGACCACATCAACGATAGCGTTCATGTTCGTCAGGTTTCCCAGGATGACTTCCTGCACAGCAAAGAAATCTCCCCATTCATAGAGGCCCCGGCCAATTCCGGCCTGGTTGGTCACCATGATCACCGGGATGTTCCGGCTGTTGGCAAGCCGAATGGTCTCCGCCGCGCCGTCGATCATCACGATGTCCTCGACTTTATGCAGATAGATCACCTCGTCGACGATGCAGCCGTCCCGGTCCAAAAACAGAGCGGGCTTACCGGCAAAGGGGGCGAGATCGCTGATCGGCTCGGCCCAGACGCCGTCCTCGCCGACATGGGGGAAGTCTGGATGCCTCAAACGACCTGGCCCGGCCGTCCGCCGAACTTATAGCGCTCCACGATAAGCGTCTCGTAGAGGCCGTTGACGTAGTAGGGTTCGTTGGCGACAAACTCGTCCACCGCTTCACGGGACGGGAGGGCGATCAGATTGGCGCTGCCCCGCCATTCGCTGCCGTCTTCGTTATAAAGCGCGCCGCGCACAATGAAGTGTTCATCATCGTAAGGGTGAAAATAATCTCGGTGAGCCTGCAGCAATTCATTCCGCTTTTCGTTGGTGCCCGGTTTACCGATCCCCCGGATGTACCAATACATCTGCCCGTCCTCCCTGGGGAAGTCGCGCTGGCGTTTCTTCAACGGGTTGCCCCAGCGGCGGATATCGATGCTGTGATAGACGTTGTTTTTATTATGGGGTTCGTTGTCGATGAAGCTTTGGACAGCTTCCCAATCGGGGAAGTCCACGTAGATGACGCTCGACAAAAATGTTTGCATGTCGTCGGACATTGTGGCGCCGCGGGCGATGAAATTGTCTGCGTGGTCGTCAAAATATTGCCAATGATCGGCCCGCGAGGCTTCACGCTGTTCCGGCGTGGCGGGGTTGTCGATCAGTTGTATATGAAACTCCATCGGGGGACTCCTGAACGTTGCTGTCTGTTTCGCCGACAGATTAAGTGTCCAGGTCCGGGAGTCCCACCAAAATCTTTTCCTCAAGCACAACTCAGCCGGTATAGGCCATGGTTTCCTTGATGATCTTGCCGACGATGGCCAGCGCCACTACAGCCCCGGCCACGGCGGCGTAGTCATTGCCGGCGGGCAGAAAATTGAAGAGACCCACCCAAAAGCTCCAAACGTTACCAATTACATTCCAAAATAGATCCATGTCACTCACTCCAATGTCAGTGAGATCACATTATTTCGAAAAACTACTTTATATCAGTGAACTAATTCACATTTCTGGGAGAAAAATTCTAGGGAAAACGACTATAAGGCGGCCTAGTCCTCAGGTAATCTCGAACTTTTTCAAGCGGTTACGGAGTTGATGATAGCCGAGGCCCAAATGGGCGGCGGTGGCTTTCTGATTATGTTTATTGATCTCCAACGCGGCTTGAATGAGCTGTTTTTCGAAAGACTCGACGGCGTCCTTTAAATCGACCGGTTCGGACGAGGAGGGCGAGTCAATGGGTGCCGGCTGCGCGTCCGGGGGTGATTGTTCCTCTGATTGCCGGATGGGCGGGCGAAACGGCGACTCGAACGGATCAAAGTTTGCGTCACTGATGGGGTTGTCCGGATCGTCGTGCAGATACACCGCGCGCTCAATCACGTTCTTCAATTCCCGCACATTGCCCGGCCAGTCGTAGGTGTTCAGCTCCTTCTCAAGTTCCCGGGTAAAGCCGGGAAAGTCATCCCAGCCGAGATCGCCCGCCATTTGATGGCCGAAATGTTGGGCGAGCAGGGGGATGTCGCCATGCCGGAAGCGCAATTGCGGGATCGTCAGCACGTCAAAAGACATCCGATCGAGTAAATCATGACGGAACCGACCGGCGTCCGCTTCCGACGGCAGATCCACGTTGGTGGCGCCGATCACTCGGACATCGACCTTTAGAGTTTCGTTGCCGCCAACCCTTTCAAAGGTGCCGTATTCGATGACCCGCAGGATTTTCTCCTGGGCCTTCAAAGTCGCATTGGCGATCTCGTCCAGGAACAGGGTGCCGCCGTCCGCCATTTCAAACCGGCCGATGCGCCGGTTGCCGGCGCCGGTAAAAGCACCCGCTTCATGACCGAAAAGCTCGGTCTCTAACAGTGTGTCGGGAAGGGCGGCGCAGTTCAGTTGGACGAACGGCCCCTGCCACCGTTGGGACAGGAAATGCAGCCGCATGCCGATCAGTTCCTTACCCGTGCCGCGCTCCCCGATCAGGAGGAGGGGGCGGTCCTGGGGCGCGGCCAAAGACACCCGCTCCATCAATTCCAGGAAGGCGGGGGACTGGCCCACAAGGGGCGGCAAATCGACCGATGAAACCATGTTTTTAGAATACGATAAAATAGTGAAAAATACTATAAATTAGTAATAATATTATTTTCCCCGCTGCGAGTTGGATCATCGAAAGTCTAATTAAGTATTATAATACAATGAGTTATAAATAATTTTCGAGTTTGGCACGCTTTCTGCTTTTATCAGGGCAGAAGTCGTGAAAATTTTTAAATATGGAGGACGTGATGAGCGTTTTTTCGAGGCTCAGTGACATTATAAATTCGAACCTGACGTCGATCCTGGACAAGGCGGAGAATCCCGAAAAGATCATGCGCCTAATGATCCAGGAAATGGAAGAGACTTTGGTTGAGGTTCGCTCCGATGCGGCGCGGATTATCGCCGACCGCAAGGAGGCGCAGCGCACCCTGGACCGGCTGATCGAGGCACAGGCCGAATGGCAGCGCAAAGCGGAACTGGCGATCTCAAAGGATCGCGAGGATTTGGCCAAGGGCGCGCTTCTGGAAAAAGCAAAGCTCGAGGAAACCGGCAACTATCTGCGCGAAGACCTCGGCAACCTTGATGCGGCGCTGGTGAAACACGAAGAAGACATCAACAAGCTGGAGGCCAAGCTGCGCGAAGCCAAGGCCAAGCAGAAGACCGTGAAAGCGCGGGAAGATACCGCGACGTCTCAGCTTAAGGTGCGGCGGCAGATCTACGACAGCCGGATCGACGATACCATGGCCCGGTTCGAGAAAATGGAAAACCGGATCGACCGTGTCGAAGGTGAGGTTGAGTCCTTCGATCTCGGTAAGGGCAAGAGCCTGTCTGAAGAGATCGCCGAGCTGGAAGCGGAATCGGCCATCGAGGATGAGCTGGCCGCCCTCAAAGCCAAGGTTACCGGCGGCAAGTCTGACGGCAAACCGACCGCAACCCCGGCGGAGGAGTAGGAGGACCTGATGTCCAGTCTCGCCATCTTTCCCGTCGCCATCGCCTTTGTGGTGATTGTCCTGCCGATCTGGATCATCGCCCACTACGGCACCAAGTGGCGGTCGAACAAAGTCATCACTGAGGGGGATGAACGCCTCCTCAGTGAACTCTGGGACACCGCCGGTAAAATGGAGGAACGCGTCCGTACCCTGGAACGCATCCTCGACGAAGAAGCCCCTGATTGGAGGACCCGCGTATGACACAGTCACCGAACAAACACTACGGCCGCAGCCGCCTATACCGCGACCCGGAGAACGGAGTGCTGATGGGCGTCTGCGCCGGCCTCGCCGATCATTTTGGCATCTCGGTGGTCGGCGTTCGGATAGCCGCGTTCCTCGGCTTGATCTTCTTTTTTGTGCCGGTGGCCTGCGCCTACCTGATCATGGGCTTTTTCCTAAAGCCCAAACCGCCGGGCCTTTACGCCACGGAAGAAGAGGAGAGCTTTTGGCGGCGCACCCGGGTTGATCCCAAGCGCACGGTCTCGGACATCCAGCAGCGGTTCCGGGAAATCGAACGCCGCATCCGCAACGCCGAGGCTTATGTGACCTCCAGCGAGTTCAAGTTAAAGCGGGATTTTAAGGAGATTTAGAGCAACCCGGTTACGCCTCCCCTCTGCCGCCCGCGGACGTGTTCCGCGGGCTTCTTTTTGCGCCATCCGCGAGAAAGGATCTGCGGAGCCAACCTCAGTACGGTTTCATCACCCTCCGTCAGGGCGCCACTATTCCCCCGGTTGAGGGCTGGTCTGCGCCGCCGGCGCCTGGCCTTTCTTTTCGGCTTCGGCACGGGCCTCCGCTTCATTGATGATCGCGGCTAATTCCTCTGCGCTCGGCCGTTCCGCCGGGTCGTTGATGAAGCGACCGTATTTCGCATAGTACGTGTCCACTTTGTAGTGCTTGGAAATCACAAACGGCGCGCCTTTGAAGAAGTCATAAAGCGCAACGATCCCACCCGTCCACATGGTGCGCAGCATGTGCATCTTTTTACGGCTGGCGCGGAGCGTCATCGTGTCGGCGTTTTCATAGGTGTGGTATTTGGTGCGATCCGCCAGGGCCTCTTTAATCATGCTGGGCGCGGCCCAATTGCAGCGGAAGTGAATTTTGCCGTCAGGCCGGACGATATAAGCCACATTCGGCATGGCGCCGTATGCGCGGTGGAAATCGCCCTCCAGATTGTCGACCAACACCCGGCGGAATTCGCCATAACGCGGCGCCACCAACCGGGCAGCCTCCATTTTTTCTTCCATATTTTTGTGCGCGCCCAAACGCTCACCCGGATGAGCTTCGCGCACATAGATCGTCAGCCACGTGACGTCCGGGAACTCGGCCTGGAGTTCTTTCATGTCCGGGATATTCTTGGTGTACATGGAACAGGTGGAAGACGCCGTTTCAATCATCAACCACTGTCCGGCAAAATCCGATAGCTTGACGGGCTCTCCGGTTTCCAGATCGGTCAGCGTGAAGTCCTTCAAGTCCTCGCCGGCGCGCGGGCCCATGAACATCTCGAAATTGTAGTCGTTGGGTTTGAAACGCGTTGAATTGTAGACGGGTTGTTCAGACATGCATGCCCCCTTTTGTACCCGGTACTCAAGTTCCGGAATATTGCCGTTGATGCCGTCGTGCTGCCAATTCGGCAGCTTAATGTTTCATTTTGGTATGAATATCCCAAAAAGTACCCATGTGTAGGGGGTATATCAAGAGGCGCGGCTACACACCGGCGTGATGCGTTAATCGGGCGGGTATGCCTTTGCAGCTTGATCTGCTGTAGCCCTTGGCCATGATAGAGCCAGATCAAGCAAGGGAGATCGGCGCCGTGGCCACGACCATCTATCACAATCCGAAATGCAGCAAATCCCGCCAGACCCTGGGTATGCTCCAAGAAAAGGGCATTGAGCCCGAGATCATTGAATACCTGAAAACGCCGCCCGATGCCGCGACTCTCGACGGGCTGCTGACTAAGTTGGGCAGAGAGCCGCGGGAGCTGATGCGTAAAAAAGAAGCGCCGTACAAAGAACTCGGCCTGGATGACACTGGGCTCAGCCGCGACGCACTGATCAAGGCGATGATCGAGAACCCCATCCTGATCGAGCGGCCGATCGTCGTGAAGGACGGCGAGGTCCGAGTAGGCCGCCCGCCGGAAGACGTCCTGGAAATTCTCTAACGCACAAGCCTGAGGGAGGCATATCATGGCCGATCAAAAACTCCGGTCCGACATCACCAAACGTGGTCTGGACCGCACGCCACACCGGGCCTTCATGCGCGCCATGGGTATCGATGATGAAGCGATGGACAAGCCCTTTGTCGGTGTGGTGACCACCGCCGGCGAGATGACGCCCTGCAACATGAATTTGGAACCCCAGGCCGGCGCCGCCAAGGACGGCGTGCTGAAAGCCGGCGGCACGCCCAGGGAGTTCACCACCATCACCGTTTCCGACGGCATCTCTATGAACCATCAGGGGATGAAGTTCTCCCTCGTGTCCCGGGAGGTGATTGCCGATAGCGTGGAGCTGGTGGTGCGCGGCCACGCCTATGACGGGATCGTCGGCATCGGCGGCTGCGACAAGAACCTGCCGGGCATCATGATGGGCATGGTCCGCTGCAATGTGCCCTCCGTCTTTGTGTTCGGCGGCAGCGCACTGCCAGGCCGCTGGCGGGATAAGGATGTCAGCGTGCTGGACGCGTTTGAAGGAGTCGGTGCGGTCCTAACCAAGGAAATGACCGAGGAGGAACTGGATGAGTTGGAGCGGGTGTGCCTGCCGACCACCGGATCCTGCGCCGGGCAATTTACGGCCAACACCATGGGCATGGTGTCGGAAGCACTTGGCTTGGCGCCCTTGGGGTCTTCCATGATCCCTAATGTTTATGACGAGCGCCAGACCATGGCGGACAAGGCCGGTCGCATCGTGATGGACGCGATCCGCAATGGCGGACCGCTGCCCCGTGATCTGGTCACCCGGGAAAGTCTGGAGAACGCGGCGGCTGTTGTGGCCGCCACCGGCGGGTCCACGAATGCGGGGCTGCACCTGCCGGCCATTGCGCACGAAGCGGGCATTCGGTTCACGTTGGAAGACGTGGCGGAAGTGTTTCAGCGCACGCCCCACATCGCCAGCCTGCGGCCGGGCGGACTCTATCACGCCAAGGACATGTTTGAGGTCGGCGGCGTGCCGGTGATCCTGAAAGAACTGCTGAAGGGTGGGCATCTGCATGGCGATTGCCTGACGGTGGATGGCAAGCGGTTGGAAGACGCCGTCGCCGATGCGCCGGAGCCGGACGGTCACGTGGTGATGACGGAGGCCGACGCCATCTCGCCGACGGGCGGCTTAATCGTGCTAAAGGGAAATCTGTGCCCGGACGGCGCGTTGCTCAAAGTGGCGGGGCTCAAGAATCTGGTGCATGAGGGGCCGGCGCTGGTGTTCGAAAACGAAGAGGAATGCTCGGATGTCATTCTCAAAAAGGACTACGAGGCCGGCGCGGTGATTGTCATCCGCAACGAAGGCCCCAAAGGTGGGCCCGGCATGCGGGAGATGCTGGGCGTGACCGCCCTGATCTACGGCCAAGGGATGGGCGAGAAGGTGGCGCTGCTAACCGACGGCCGGTTTTCCGGTGCGACTCGGGGCATGTGTATCGGCTACGCCAGTCCGGAGGCCGCCGACGGTGGACCGATCGGCCTCATTCAAACCGGCGACATCATTCGGATCGACGCCAAGGAAGGGACCATCAGCGTCAATCTGAGCGATGACGAGTTGGCGGAACGGCGCAAGGTTTGGAATGCGCCAGATTATACCAAACTTGCTGGCGCGTTGCAGAAATATGCGGCGTCTGTGGGGCCGGCTAACCTGGGCGCGGTAACCCATGCGGGCAACGTTCAATGGGCCCGCGAGGAGTAGGGTGAACGACCTCAAACCCAAGCTAGGGTATGTCGGCACCGGCCTGATGGGCGGGCCGATGACCTTGCGGCTACTGGCGGCCGGATATGAGGTCGCCGTCTGGAACCGGACCCGGGAAAAAATCCTGCCCTTATTGGAGGCCGGTGCGTCGGAGGCAGATGGTCCCGTTGACGTCGCATCGCAAGCCGACATCGTGATGATGTGCCTGACCGACGCCAAGGCGGTGGAGCAGGTGGTTTTCGGGGCTGGCGGCGTGGCCTCCGGCGGCGCCTCGGGAAAGTTGCTCGTGGATTTTTCCAGCATGCGGCCAGACACGACACGGGAGTTCGAGGCGCGGTTGAGATCAGAGGCCGGCATGGGCTGGATCGACGCCCCGGTTTCCGGTGGCGTGAAGGGCGCGGAAGAGGGGACGCTGGCGATCCTCGCCGGCGGCGACGCGGACGAGATTGAGCGAGTCCGGCCGGTCCTGGCGCATCTGAGTCAGCGGGTGACCCATATGGGGCCGAGCGGGGCCGGGCAGGTCACCAAGCTTTGTAATCAAGTGATCGTCGGGGCAAATCTGGCGACCATTGCTGAGGCGATTAGCCTGGCAGAAAAGGCGGGCGTCGATGCCACGCAGCTGGCCGAAGCTCTGACCGGCGGGTTCGGGGATTCCATCCCGTTGCAGATTTTCGGGCCGCGCTACGCCAATCGGCAATACGAGCCGTTCCTGGGGCACGTGTTCACGATGCTCAAGGATCTGGACACCGCGCTTGATCTGGGTGACGCCAGCGCGGCCGATTTACCCATGGCGACGAAGGCGGCTGAGTTGCTGCGCCGCGCCGAAGAGAAGGGCTGGGCGGAAGAGGACATTACCCGGGTTATTGAGTTGTTTGAGACCTAGGCGGCAATCTTGTGGATTCGCCGCTTGTATTGGTGGTGAAGACCGCTATCTCAGCCAAATTTTGCGCTGAAACCGGCGAAAAACGCTCCCGATTCAACATTGGTTAAGACTCCTTCGCCTAAAATGCGCGAAATCGGCTAGAATACCGATTAATGATTAATCCCGAAAAATGGGAAAAGGAGAGCCTGAATGGCTAACGGTGTGGATGTCCTGTTCATCAACCCTGGTGACAGAAAGCAAATCTATCAGGATTTAGGCGACGAATTTTCGGCCATCGAGCCGCCGGTCTTTGCCGGGCTGTTCGCCACTTATCTCAGGCAAAAAGGCCATAGCGTCGCGATCTATGACGCGCCGGCCATGATGGCGAGTGCGGATGAAGTCGCGCGCGTGGCGACCGAGGATTTCGATGCGAAGATCATCTGCATCGTGGTCTACGGCTTCCAGCCCTCGGCTTCGACCCAGAACATGACGGCGGCCGGGGATATTGCCCGCAAGATCAAAGATGCCGGCACCGGCGCCAAGGTCATGATTACCGGCACCCATCCGGCGGCGCTGCCGAAGAAGACCATGGAAGAGGAATCCGTGGACTTTGTCGTCGATCTGGAAGGGCCTGTGACCATTTACAAAACGCTGCAGGCGTTGAACGCAGGCTGGACTGAATTCGCTGATATTCCCAGCCTGTGGTGGCGCAGCGGCAGCGAGATCATCGCGCCGCGCGCGGCGGAACCGCTGTTGAACGATCTGGATCACGAAATGCCGGGCATCGCTTGGGATTTGCTGCCCATGGACAAGTATCGGGCGCACAACTGGCACAGTTTTGACCATATTCACGAACGTTCGCCTTATGCGTCGATCCACACCAGCCTGGGTTGCCCGTACAAGTGCAGCTTCTGCTGTATCAATTCGCCGTTTGGCAAATCGTCCTACCGGATGTGGAGCCCGGAATGCGTGATCCGGGAAATTGACCATCTTGTCGAGACCTATGGGGTCAAAAATATCAAATTTGTCGATGAAATGTTCGTGCTCAACAAGCGCCATGTCATGGGCTTGTGTGACCTTTTGAGGGAGCGGGACTATGACGTGAATATCTGGGCCTACGCCCGGGTGGACACGGTGCAGGACGAGTTTCTGGATAACCTGAAGGCGGCCGGTATCAATTGGCTGTGCCTGGGCATCGAGAGTGGTAGCACTCATGTGCGCGACGGCGCGCATAAGGTCTATGGCAACGATGATATCATCGACGTGGCTCGCCGCATTCAAGACGCCGGCATCTATATCATCGGCAACTACATCTTTGGATTGCCCGACGACAACAAAGAGCGAATGCAGGCGACGTTCGACTTGGCCCTCGAATTGAACTGCGAGTTTGCCAACTTCTATTCTGCGATGGCCTATCCGGGATCGGATCTTTACGACATGGCGATCCATGACGGTATAGAATTGCCGGATACCTGGAAGGATTTTTCCCAGCATGGCTACAACGCCAAGCCGCTAAGCAATCAATTCTGCAGCGCAGCGGAGATTCTGGAATTCCGGGATAAGGCGTTCGATACGTATTTCACTCACCAGCCCTATCTGGACATGGTGAAGCAGAAATTCGGCCAGGATGTGGTCGACCATATCAATCGCATGGTCTCCATTCCGCTGAGCCGGAAGTTATTGGAAGAGCGGACAGCGGCTTAACGACTGTCCGTCTAGAACGGGAAGATGAGCGTGAAGATAAACGACCTTGAAGACAAGGCGCTGTGGTTGCGCCGCGCGTTATGGGATATGGTCATGCGGCAGCGCAAGGGCCATATCCCTTCCACTTACTCTTGCACCGAAATCATGGTCTCCCTTTATTACGGCGGCGTGGCCAAGGTGACCCCGGACAATCCTGATGATCCAAACCGCGACCGGATTATCGTGTCCAAAGGGCATGCCGCAATGGTGCAGTATCCGATCCTCGCCGATCTCGGCTATTTCGACGAAAGCGAGCTGGAGCGCTTTACCGAGCCCGGTGGCTTGCTGGGCATGTATGCGGATTTCCGAATTCCCGGCATCGAAGGAATTTCCGGTTCTCTCGGCCACGGTGTTGGCATGGGCGCCGGCTTTGCCCTGGCTGCCCGTCAGGATGGCCGCGACTACAAGACTTTCGTCATCGTCGGCGACGGCGAATGCTACGAAGGGTCTATTTGGGAATCGGCCATGTTTGCCGCCCATCATAAGCTCGATAATCTAGTGACGATCGTAGACCGGAATGAGCTCTGCATCCTCGGCAAGACGGAGGATTTGCTGGAATTGGGCGATATGGAAGCCAAGTGGCAAAGCTTCGGTTGGGAAACGGTGGCCGTTGATGGTCATTCTTTTGACGAACTGATGTCCGCCTTCGGCAAGATGGGTAAGACCAACGGCAAGCCCCTGGCCATCATCGCCAACACGTTGAAGGGCAAGGGTATTTCCTTCATGGAAGGCCGGTCCGAATGGCACAACCGAATGCCGAACGACGAGTTGATGGCGCAAGGCCGGCGCGACCTCGGCCTCGACGTGGCGGAGGCCTAGATGGACATGCAAGTGAACCCCGTCATGACCGAAACGCCCAAGCCCAAATTGATGCGGGATGCGGTCATCGACACGATTTACGCGGCGGCGCAGAAGGATAAAGACATTCTGTTCATTAGCGCCGACTTGGGCGCGGCGGCGCTGGACGATTTTCGCAAAGACCTACCGGGACAGTTTATCCACGCCGGCATTTCCGAGCAGAACATGGTCGATCTGGCGTCCGGCTTGGCGCTGTCGGGCAAAAAGGTGTTTCTCTACGCCATGGCGCCGTTCATCACGGCCCGTTGCTACGAGCAGGTGAAGTGCGTGATCGCGTCAATGAATCTGCCGGTTACCATGATCGCGGTGGGGGTGGGGTTGGGCTACGACCATGCGACGCTGACCCACTTTACGCCGGAAGACATCGCCTGCATGCGGGCGCTTAACGGCATTGAGGTGCTGAGCCCGTCGGACGAGGAATCCGCGGCCGCGATCGCCACCCTGGCAATTGAGCAGCCGGCATTCCGCTATCTGAGGCTGGAACGCAATCCGCAGCCGCCGATCTACAATGGCGGATTTAGCGAGGCAATGGGTGACGGCATGTGCGAAATGGCCGCGGGCAAGGATGTCGCCATCATCGCCTGCGGCTACATGACCCACAAAGCGTTGAAAGCTTGTAACATGTTGGCAGAGCAGGGCGTTTCCGCCGGTGTGATTGATCTGTTCCGGTTGAAAAAGATTGATGGCGCGAAGTTGGCAAGGTTGGTCAGCGGATACAAATCTGTCCTCACCGTAGAGGAACAGCTTTTGGAAGGCGGTATGGGCAGTGCTGTGGCCGAGGTCCTGATCGACGAAGGCGCAATGCCGCGCATGAAAAGGCTAGGCCTCAAAGACGGGTTCGAGATCGTCAACGGCGACCGCGATACGCTGCATGATCATTACGGTATTGATACGCGGCACATTGCGGAGGCCGCCCTGGCGCTCGCCAAGGGCTAGACCGTATGGCCGATCCCGTTATCAAGGTCACCTCCAAGAGTTTTTCAGCTCATCCGGTGCTGCGGGCAGAGCTGCTGGAGAAATTTCCCAACACGGAATTCAACGAGAACGGTGTGATCTACACCGAAGACATGGTCGCCGACTATTTCCAAGGCGCCGACGGGGCCGTGGTCGGGCTTGAGCCGATTACGGCGTCCGTGCTGGACCGCTGTTCCGGTCTGAAGATCGTCGCCAAGTACGGCGTCGGTCTCGACAGTGTGGATCAGCAGGCCTGCGCCGACCGGCAGGTCAAAATCGGTTGGACCGGCGGTGTGAACCGTCGCGGTGTCGCCGAAATGGCGCTTTGTTACATGATCGGGTTGGCGCGGCACGTTTTTCTTTCCGCACGACATTTGCGCGATAATGACGACTGGAACAAAATCGGCGGGTTCGATCTGAGCGGTAAAACCGTGGGCATCATCGGCGTCGGGTATATCGGCAAGGAAGTGATCTCCCTATTAAAGCCGTTCGGCTGCACGATCCTGGTGAACGATGTGATTGATCAGGCGGACTATTACGCCGAGGCGGGCGTTACAGAGGTGTCCAAGGAGGAGCTGTTGGCGCAATCCGATATTGTCACTGTGCATACGCCCTTGGATGATGAGACCCGTCATATGTTCAACTCGGAAACTATCGGCGCCATGAAGCCGACCGCCTATTTGATCAATGTGGCGCGTGGCCCCATTGTTGAGCAGCAGGCGATCAAAAAGGCCCTGATGGACAACGTCATCGCCGGCGCCGCGCTGGACGTGTTCGAAGCGGAACCTTGCGACGATAAAGAGTTCTTGACCCTGCCGAACCTGATTTGCACGCCGCATACGGGCGGTTCCTCGGCGGAGTCCATTCTTGCCATGGGGCGCTCAGCCATCGGTCATTTAGATAGTTATTTCAACGGGTAATGGTGCATAGTTAAGATGGGATGTTGGCTATGAAAGTGTTGGTTTTAGGCGGCGCCGGGTTCCTCGGCTCCTACGTCGTCGATGAGTTGATCAAACGGGGCCACGAGGTCAGCGTTTTCGATCTCCATGCCTCTCCCTACATCAATGGTTCGGCCAAGATGATCGTCGGCAATATCATGGGTTCAGCCGCCGTGCTGCGGGCGGTGGAGGGTATGGACGCAGTATACAACTTCGCCGGTTTGGCCGACCTCAATGATTCCATCGACAAGCCGGTGGAGACGGTCAATCTGAACGTCATGGGCAATCTGAACGTGCTTGAGGCCTGCCGCCGCCACAATGTAAAGCGGTTCCTGTATGCCAGTTCGGTCTACGTCTTTTCCCGCAAGGGCGCTTTTTACGGGGTTTCCAAGAAGTCGTCCGAGCTGATCGTCGAGCAGTACGGGGAGCAGTATGATTTCGACTATACGATCGTCCGTTACGGCTCGGTCTATGGCGAACGCGGTGATTCCAACAACCGCATCTACCGGATAATCCGCCAGGCGCTGATGAACAGAAAAATCGTCTTCCCCGGCGATGGCTCGGAGGAGCGGGAATACATCCACGGCCGCGACGCCGGCAAGCTGAGCGTCGATATCCTGGAAGACCCGCAATACATCAAACAGAACGTCATTCTGACCGGTGTGGAACGCTACAAATACGCCGACCTCCTGAGCCTCATCCGGGAAATGATGAACGGCGAGGTGGAGATCGAGATGCTGGACGAGGACTATAAGGGCCACTACGTCCTGACCCCTTACTCCTTCTCGCCGACTATTGGTGTAAAGCTGGTGAACAATCCGGGTATCGATTTCGGCCAGGGGCTCCTGGAATGCTTTAATCACGTCCATCACGAGCTTCAGGAGGAAGGCGTGGTGCAGCCAGCCCCGGTGCCCGAGAAGTTCAGCGAGTAGGCCGCCAAGAATGTTCTATGATCTCGCCGCCGATACCTGGGGCCCGGAGGAAAAAGCCGCCATTCAGTCGGTCATCGACTCCGGCCGGCTCACCATGGGCCCGAAGGTTGCCGAGTTCGAGGCGGCGTTCGCCAAATATTTCGGCGCAAACTACGCGGTCATGGTCAATTCCGGCTCGTCCGCCAACTTGGTCGGCGTTGCCGCGCTGTGCTACCGGGCCGACAAGCCGCTGGAACCCGGCGATGAGGTCATTGTCCCGGCGATTTCCTGGAGCACGACATACCATCCGCTCCAACAGTACGGGCTAAAACTGCGTTTCGTCGATGTGGAGCTGGACACGCTCAACATGGATGTTAGCCGGCTGGAAGAGGCGCTGACGCCGAAGACGCGGATGATTGTCGGCGTGAGCATCCTTGGTAACCCGGCGGCGCTGGACGTGATGCGCGCCTTTGCCGACAAACATGATCTGATTTTCTTTGAAGACAATTGCGAGTCCATGGATGCGGAGCTGAATGGTCAAAGGACCGGCACTTTTGGCGATATCGGCACCTTCTCGTCCTTTTTCTCGCATCATATCTCGACCATTGAAGGTGGGATGCTGATTACGGATGATCCGGAGCTCAACGACTTGGCGCGCTCCATCCGGGCGCATGGTTGGACACGGGACCTGACCGAGGGAACGACTTTGTATGAGCCACGGGAGGACGACTTTTTCGAGGCCTACCGATTTATCCTGCCCGGCTATAACGTCCGACCCCAGGAAATCAACGCGGCGGTGGGTATTGAGCAATTAAAGAAACTGCCGGCGCTGACAAAGGCCCGGCGCAAAAATCTGACGACCTTCCAGGACGCTTTCGCCGGCGACGACCGATTCATCATCCAGCGGGAGAACGGCAAATCGTCCAGTTTTTGTTTCACGGTGATCCTCAACCCGGAGAAGGGTTTTGACCGGGCGGCGGTGATGCAGGCGTTGAAAGATGCCGACATCGGCTTCCGCATCATTACCGGTGGCTGTTTCCCCCGGCACGATGCGATTAAGTTTTTCGATTATGAGCTGGTGGGCGATATGACCAACGGCAACACCGCTCATGATTTCGGATTTTTTGTCGGCAACCATCCGTTTGACCTGACCGAGCAGATCACCAAGTTCCGTGCGGTGCTGGATCACGCCTGCCAATAGAATTGAGAAGAGGACACGAATGGCTGATATATTGAATGTCTTGGTGACTGGCGGGGCCGGCTATTTGGGCTCAATCCTGGTGCCGGAGCTTCTGAGCAAGGGCCACAGCGTCACCGTTCTCGACAGCTTTATGTTCGACCAGAACAGTCTGGCCCATGTTTGCGCCGATCCGAATTTCGAATTGTTGCGCGGCGATGCGCGGGACAAGTCGATGGTCGAGCCCTTGGCCAAAAAGGCGGATGTGGTCATTCCGTTGGCCGCGCTGGTCGGTGCGCCGCTGTGTGCGAAGGACCCGCTGGGGGCAACGTCGATCAACCGGGATGCGGTCGAGATGCTCCTGGGCTTTCTGAGTAAGGATCAGCGGGTGATCATGCCGATCACCAATTCCGGCTACGGTATCGGCGAGTCCGGTAAGTTCTGTACCGAGGATTCGCCGCTGAACCCGATCACGCTCTACGGCACCACCAAGGTAGAGGCGGAGCAATTGGTTTTGGCCCGTGAAAACGGGATCAGCTTGCGGCTCGCGACGGTGTTCGGCATGGCGCCCCGCATGCGGCTAGATCTGCTGGTGAACGATTTCGTCTATCGTGCGGTGAATGACCGGGCGGTGGTCTTATTTGAAAGCCACTTCAAGCGGAATTACATCCATGTGCGGGATGTCACCAACGCCTTCATGCATGCCATCAACAATTTCGACACGATGAAGGGGGAGGCCTACAATGTAGGTCTGTCGGATGCGAACCTGTCGAAATGGGAGCTCTGCGACAAGATCAAAGAGCACCTGCCAGGGTTTGTGTTCCTGGAGGCCCCGATCGGCGAGGACCCGGACAAACGGGATTACATCGTCTCCAACGAAAAGATTGAGGCCACGGGGTATAGGCCGGCGCATTCCCTGGATGTCGGCATTCCGGAACTGATCAAGGGGTATCAGATGATCCGCAACCGGGTGTACGGGAATATCTAGGGAGCTGGATGACCAACCTTGCCGACATTGATGTTATGATCCTGGCGGGCGGCCTCGGCACCCGGCTGGCAGGTGTTGTGTCTGGTCGCCCCAAGGTCTTGGCGGCGGTCGACGACCGACCGTTTCTGGAATTTCAGCTCAACTGGCTGGCCGGTTTCGGTGTCCGGCGGGTGATCCTCAGCATCGGTTACAAAGCGGAACAGGTAGAAACATTTGCCGCAAATTGCCGTATCGATGGGCTTTCGATTGAGACGGTCCGCGAGACGGAGCCTTTGGGCACGGCGGGCGCGATCCGCAATGCTAGACCGTCGTTGCAGAGTGAGACGGTGATGGTCATGAACGGTGACAGTTTTGTCGATGCGCCCCTGGAGGACTTTGTGGCGAACTATGAAATTGCCGGCGCAGAGGCCTCACTCCTCTGCACTTATATCGCCGATGCCGGCCGCTACGGCTCGGTGGATGTGGATGACAAAGGTGTCATTACTGCCTTCCGAGAAAAGAACGACGCAGGTGAGGCCGGTTATATCAACGCCGGCATCTATCTGTTCGGTCAGGCCATGCTGGACCGGATCGACGCGACGGCGGGGCCGTCTTTGGAGCGGGACGTGTTTCAGGCGGTGCCGACTGGTACGCTCCATGGGTTCAAGGGGGACTACACGTTTTTGGATATCGGGACGCCGGAGGACTATGCGCGTGCACCGTCCGTGTTGGGCCCGTACATGACCGATCGAAAGAAGATGACCGCATGATTATCAGCAAAACACCCTTTCGCATGTCGCTGTTCGGCGGCGGGACCGATTACCCGGCCTGGTACCGGCAAAATGGCGGCGCGGTGATCGGCGCGACCATCGACAAGTACTGCTATCTCAGCGTCCGCTATCTGCCGCCATTTTTTGAACACAAGCACCGCGTGGTCTGGTCGAATATCGAGTTGGTCAATGAGGTCGACGATATCCGCCATCCCGCCGTCCGCGCTATTCTGGGCGAGATGGGCTTCGAGAAGGGCTTGGAAATCTCCTACAATGCGGATCTACCGGCCCGGTCCGGGCTCGGCAGCAGCTCGTCATTTTCCGTCGGGCTGCTGAACGCGCTGAATGCGCTCAACGGTCAGATGGTCTCCAAGGAAGACTTGGCCAAGGAAGCCATCCGTATCGAGCAGAACGTCATGAAAGAGGCCGTCGGCAGTCAGGATCAGATTTGGGCCGCCTATGGCGGGCTCAACCGGATCAACTTCAACCGCGACGATACGTTTGATGTGCAGCCGTTGATCATGAAGCCAGACAACAAGAAGGCGCTCCAAGGCTCGCTGATGTTGTTCTTTACCGGTTTCTCCCGATACGCCTCGCAGATCGCCCAGAAACAAATCGATAACTTCGACAAAAAGCAAAAGGAATTGACGACCCTTGGTGAACTGGCCGATGAGGTCACAAGCATCCTCTCTGGTGAGGGCGATGTAGTTGAAGAGATCGGCAACATGATGCATGAGGCCTGGATTCTGAAACGGGAATTGGCCGACGGGGTGACCACGCCGGCGGTGGACGGCATCTACGCGGCCGGCCGGGAGGCCGGCGCGCTGGGTGGCAAGCTCTTGGGCGCCGGCGGCGGTGGGTTTATGCTGTTTGTGGTGAAGCCGGAAGACCGGCAAAAAGTGCGCGACCGTCTCAAGGATTTGATCCACGTGTCTTTCGAGTTCGACACCGGCGGCAGCAAGATCGTGGTGTTCGATCCGGACACCAACGGCAACACGGACTAAGCCGGAAATTCAATTTTCTCGAATTTTTCGTCGATGAATTTGACGACGTAGCGGCTCAATTCGTCGTAATAGGCAGCGAGTTCTCTCAAACGGTCGAGGCGTATCTCCTCGCTGGCGCCTGGGGATTCGGCCGCCGCGGCATCGCGTAATATTTCGAATTTTTCCGTCTTAAACCCGCCCCCGAAACCGATGATACTGCCCTGCATTGCGGCGATAATGTGTCCGGCGAAGTGATCGTTGAACATGAAGAAACTGTCGTCCCGGGAAACCGGGTGGGGGATGTGCTGAAACGCCGCTGAGTGAAGTTTCCGGCAGGTGCGACCGGCCAGTAGGGGCATCATGGGAAACCAGTGGTCCCAGAATGGCATGCCCAGACAAAACTGGGTTTCGTTCCAGACGGGAAGGGTGACGCGGCTGAAGAAAAACGCGTCATATCCGAGCGGGTCCAGACTTCCCGACACATCGCCGAAATTTTCAACCTCCGTGCGGGGACAGGCGACGAAAGCGCCGTCCGGTTGGCCATTGACGAAATCCATCACCGTGCCGTTCACGAAAATATCCGAATTGATGATGCCGAAGCGGTCGACGCCGGATTCCCGGAAATGCTGGAGGATATCGTTGATGTAGATCACCGGCTTGCCGGCGGTCAGGCGGGCGTCACGCAGCAGCGGGATGAATTCCACATCGGGGAAATCGCCCGCGAGCCGTTCGATCTCCGCCGGGCTGTTGAGGGAGACAAAGTTCAGCCCCGCCTCCTGCCAGCTCTCCACAGCACGGCGCTGCACGTCGATGCGGGAGCCGGGCGCAATACTGGTGGCGATTAACTGAGAGAGCGCCACAGATCCGTCACTCGAACTCGTTCAGGCGATTTATCATATTTTTGCGAAATTCAGCAAACGCCTCGGGACTATCGGGATCCGTCGACCATGGCGCAAACACCCTGTCCTTGTCTCCGAGAAATGGTCCTAGGGTGCTTTCATGATGAATGACATAATCAGTAATCGGTATGTCCGTATGATATAGGCCTTTAGCGACACGATAAATTGGACTGCTTTCGCGACTGAGGCGCCTGGCATCGATCAACTCTCCATCTTCTTCAAATACGAATACTCCCATCTCACCTTCGAGCATGTGAAATGACTTATCTTTTTCGATATGTTTCTTTGGCCGGTAATACTTGTCTCCATGTTGGAAGATGATCATCTCGTGAAAAGGATCGTCGGGGCCAGCGTGCAGTGAAAGCCGAACATTGTCGCCTGACTCCAGGGCCATGGATTTGATTTCGGCGATGAGATAGGGATCGACAACGCGCAGGGGACGTTTGGTGAAATATCCGATGGATTTCGCGTCCAGGTCGCGCCAGCAACTCTCGGGATCATAAAGGGAAACCGACGATTGGGACATGGCATGTTCTCCTTCTTGCCTAGCTTGCCCAGGAGGCGACCAGCCGCCCGCAGAGTTCTTCGAGGTCCGAGGGCTGGAAACCGCTGTCTGAGGTGAGCTTGTCGATTTTCATGGAGACGTCGATGGGTCGTTTTTCCGGCAGATCAAAATCATGAATGCTGCATGTTTCGATTTCCAGCAGAACAGGGCGGTGTTTCTTGATCTGGGCGATCAGGAGTTCCAGTAGTTCCAGTCGGGTCATGCGTTGCCCACCCGACAGGTGATACAGGCCAGACAAGTTATCCTTTATCCCGATCGCCAACGCCTGGATGACATCCTCCACGAAAATCGGAGAGAAAGCTTGGTCCCGTGCACACGTTAGTCGCTCCGTACCGTTAAACACCTGCCGTGCCCAACTGGAAAAGAGGGTGCCGTCGTTAATTTTGTTGCCAAATACCTTCGCCAGCCGGCAGATGAGGAAATCCTCTCCACTTTGTTGGAGGAAATGCTCGATCTCCAGTTTCTGATCGCCGTAGAGTAGGATCGGGCGAGCGTCGTCCGCCTCCGTATAATTGCCGGTTTCCCCATCGAAAACGAATTCGGTCGATGTGAAGATCGGTTTTATGCCCAGTTGGAAGAGTGCCCCGATTACGGATTTCACCCCCTCCACGTTGGTCTGCCGGGACACCGTAGGATCGGCAAAACAGGAATCCGGTTGCGTATCGCCGAGCAGCAGTATGGCGTGGGTGAACCCGTGATCGGTATTTACAAGGTCCGTGAGCTTTTGCTTCGTCGCGTCGAATCTGAAACCGTTGGGGATAGCGGTGGAATGATAACTGCCTGTGACAGTTTCGGGATCACTGAGTTCCATGAGCCGGCGTCCGACAAAACTAGACGCGCCAAGGACTAGGGTATTTCGTATCGGAAACAAAGCCGTCACTGGATTCGTCATTCGAAATAGATGAACCCAATGTCGCCGGTATAACCGTACGTCCTCAGGAGCCATTCCCATTCCTCAACGTCGTAGAAACTGCGGCAGGTGAGCTGCCAATAAAGGAGATTGACTTTCTCCTGTTCGTTGCGGAAAGACTCGACGCAGATATAGGTTTTGCCCCGGCTGACGCGATTCATTTCTTTGACCGCCGCTTCAAGCTCGAAGTTCTTGAGGTTATGGAACGTGTTCAGCGAATAGACGAAGTCGAAAGAATTGTCCTCGAACGGAAGGTCCGTGCAATTGCCGACGTGGAGCTGTTCACGGATTTCCTCTTTAGCGTTTTCAATCCCGTATTGGGAGATATCGATGCCGGAGACCTCGATCCCTGGGACGGCTTGTGTGAACTCGTAAAGCAGGAACGCTTTGCCGCAGCCGATATCCAGGACCTTGTCGCCGGCCTTCAGCTCGTAATGTTCTGCCATTTCCTGCGCGACAGGCAGCCACCGGCCGTCATAAGAATAGCCGCCGAAGCCGTGTTTTCTATCTCCATCCCAATAGTCATAGCCCCATTGAATGGCTACTTCGGCGCAAGCCGCCTTGTCATGTTCGACGACTCTCTGCACGTAGTTGCGTTGAGTGCCGGTATGAACGTTTGTCAGGAAATTTATTTGCACCATTCCGCAAATTCCTCAACTTGCGGGCAAGTAGGAAGAAGATGATGCACACGCCAGATATCTTCAACGAATGCAAGTTCCTCCGCCGTTTGAACCCGTAAGTTCTCCGAAGCCGCGTGGAGCGACTTTCCTGCCTCTAGGATGCGCTTAAAAACACGCCGTCTGCGTAGAGTATCCTCCGGCAACATAAAAAGACTAAAGCAGATAATGCCGTCTATTTCGTCAAGTCGCTCAAGCACGCCGTCCAGGACAATATAGCAATTTTCTGGGGTAAGTTCGGTCGCGCTTAGCTTCCAACCGAAGCCATGACGACCGGCATAATCTCGTATTACGAGGTTCTGGACGTGCTGCGCAGTCCGATTACCTTGAATAGGTCGGCTAGAGATATAGCCGCGGTATCCAAGTTCATTAGCCATCATCAAGCGAAGGTTCCTTGAACTTAAGGCCAATCCGGGTAGCGGCCCGCATCGTGATCGGTTCGAAGAATTCTCCAAATTTTTTATCAGCGTAGGGCGACAGGAGGCTTTTAAACCGACAATTCATCGACCAACGTGTTTCCGGCTCCTCGTTGACCAGATTTCCGTGAAGTAAATTTTGAGAAAACAGAAGATATGATCCGTATGGTACTTCCAGCCATTCAATATGCGGTTTGATTGTTTCAAATATGACGTCAGTAGTTTGGCCATCATATTTTTTAAAATCGTCGAAGATTGCTGATGTCCGTTCCGGGGATAGGATATACATGCTCTTCGTTCGGTAGCAATCTACCAGCGGGACCCATAGCACCACTTCAAAACATGAATCTCCGTTCAAGACATCGGCATGTATAGGAAGAAGGGAGCTATCGTCGTTCGGAAGTTGAATGCTTAGATTTATGCCGCGCTGCATTGCTAATTCATTGCCTACAATGGCATGGATTGCTTCGCGGGCCAGCGCATAATAAGCGGGTTTGAACCAATCTGCTGCCCTTAGGCCATTGATCACGGACAAGCGTAATTCGTTGAGCTCCTTCACGGCCAAATATTGATGGGTTGAATTAAAGAAATCGGTTTCACCCTTTAAACTTTCTTTTCCTAAATGGTCTCTCCCAAGCTCCTCTACAAACTCTCGAATATTATCCAGTTGGTGGAGGTCTTCCACCGGGTTAATGATGTAGCCGTCCCGCACAAATTTATTCGAGAGGACATTGTCAGCGTCGCTTAGATATTTGTTGGAGGACGAGGTCATGGTATGCGGGCTCAGGCAGCTTTAATTTTATGGCGTTTCTGCTCAATAAACGCGGCAATCTGTTCAGGCTGCAGACCAAAATGCTCCAATAGTTCGTCCTGAGAGCCGTAGTTTGTGGTGAACCGGTCTTTGATACCAAGCCGGTGAACCACGGGTAGCTCGCTCGTATACTCGTCGTTGAGCGTTTCCAGAATGGCTGAACCGAGCCCGCCGGAGAGCAAATGCTCGTCTAGTGTAACAATCATGTCGGCTGTCGCGGCGTATTTGAACAGTAGACCCGCATCAAGAGGCTTGATGGTCGGGAAGTGCAGCACCGTGCAGTCGATGCCGCTCTCTTGCAGAATTTCAGCGGCGCCCAAGCCGCGGTTAGTCATGACGCCGGTGGCGGCGATGACGACCTTGCCGCCGTCCCGGTGCACGATGCCCGTGCCGATCTTGAATCGGTTGCCGTCTTTGTGGATGACCTGATCACCGCCCTTGCCGAGGCGGATATAGATCGGATGTGGCCAGTTTAATGTTTCTGGCATGAAGGCTCCCATTTCTTCCGCGTCTGAGGGCGCGACCACGGTCATGTTCGGCTGAGACCGCATCAGGGCCACGTCGTCGATGGCGATATGGGTGGGGCCCAAGGGCGCATAGACTAGCCCGCCGCCATTGGCGATCAGGCGCACCGGCAGATCATGCAGGCAGAGGTCCATGGAGATTTGTTCAAAACAGCGCCGGGTTAGGAAAGTGGCGATGGTGTTCACAAAGGGGATATAGCCGTCCATGGCCATGCCCGCGGCCATGCCGATGATGTTGGCTTCCGACACACCTTCCATGAAGAACCGGTTGGGCATTTCTTCGCGGAAATTGTCGAGTACGCCGGGGCCGAGATCGGAGCCGATGAACACCACACGTTCGTCCTGTTTGGCTAATTCATAGACCATGTCCAAGCTGGTTTTACGCATTACCGGCCTCCCAACACGTCGTAGAGCTGGGCGATATCTTCGTCGTTGAGACGCGACTTGTGATGCCACTCGGCCTTGCCTTCGGCAAAGGGAATGCCGCGGCCTTTAACCGTATGGCAGACGATGGCGGTGGGTTTCTCCGGTTCCAGAGGAAGACCATTGAGGGTGCTGCGAAGCTGTTCCACATCATGGCCGTCCACTTCCGCCACGCCGAAGCCAAAGCTTCGCCACTTGTCGGCCAGGGGTTCCAGAGGCTGGACCATGTCTACGGGGCCATAGCTTTGCAGTTTGTTGTAGTCGATCATGACGGTGAGATTGGAGAGCCCATGCTTGCCGGCGCTCATGGCGGCTTCCCAGACGGAGCCTTCGTTAATTTCGCCGTCACCGGTCACCACGAAAACGCGGCTCGGGCGTTCTTGCATGCGGGCGGATAATGCCATGCCAACGCCGACGGGCAGCCCGTGTCCAAGGGCGCCGGTGGAGAATTCCACGCCGGGTACTTTGCCTTGTTCCGGATGGCCGCCCAGGCGCGAGTCGAAATTGCAGAACGTCTGGAGCTCACTTTCCGGAATAAACCCTTTGTCGGCGAGCAACGTATAGAGCGCGATGCAGCCGTGCCCCTTGCTGAGGATACAGCGGTCCCGGTCCGGCCACTGGGGTTCATCCGGGCGGTAGGTGAGAATGTCGTCGTAGAGAACGCGGAAGATTTCAATCAACGAGAAGGTGGAGCCGATGTGGCCGCGCCCGCCGCCGTCCAGCGCGGTCACCGCCAAGCGGCGCAACGCCAGCGACCGGTTGTCAAGTTCGGCTGTTGAAAGGTCTTTTCCGTGATCGATATGGCTGTCTGGCATTAAATCATCCGGTCAATGGTAATGGCCTGACTGAGCAAATCCCGGGCGCGCGCAAGTCGTTGACGTTTGACAACCGCGGCAGAATTTTGTCCTGCGTCAGCAAGTTCTATTTCAGCATCATTTCGCAAAAAAACATTTAACACGATCATGCACCAGCGGAGCGCATAGAGGGGCAGGGCATGATGCATCCGTTCCATCAGCCGCTCGTTACCTGAATAGATGCTGTCGGCCTGGGTGACAAATCTGTCCCGGAGTTCGTCGGACAGCCTCATGCCCGGATGGAGGACGAAATCGCAAATCAACTTAGCCGGATCGTCCCAGCCGAAATATTCGAAATCCAGAAAGACAATATCACCGGTCGGCGTTCGGATGGCATTGTGAAAGCCGAAATCCGACGGACTCAGCGTTTGCTCATCGCGCTCCAACACTGAGGTGAAGTCCAGGCCAGTGGACTCGATAAACGCGCGTTCGTGCTCGACGATCTCGGTCAGGGCAGGGCGGAACTCCTTTTCCAAAAAGCCCCGGCAACTTTCAGATAATCCGTCGTGGGCCAGGAACCGTTCCATGCGCTGTTCCGCCTGGGAAGCGATGTCTTGAAACGATAGACACGCATCCGAGGCTAGGGCGATCTTTTCCGCATCAGATTCGTTGATCAGCTCATGCAGTCGTGCGGCGAATTGCCAGGCCGTGTCGATATCCACCATCGTCGGACTGGTAATCGCTTGGCCGTCAATCCAGTCGAACACCGCGCATTGCTCGCGTGCGTCCTGGGCGATCAGCTTGGGAACCTGTTCAATTCCGTGTTTGCGCATGAAGGTGATGGCAGCTTCTTCAGCGCCCAACCGATCCCTCGGATCATTCGGGTCGCGGCGATATAGTTTCAGGGCATGTTCCCCTTTGCTGGAGATGATGCGGAACATGCCGTTGTTGCCGCCGCCGGAGATGCGATTGACGTGTTTGATATCTGCGTCGAGTAGGATGCCACCCAGTTCCGCCGCCAAGGACAGCTGGTCCGAGCCATAAGCGTGCGCGCGGTCTTCAAGCTCCGAAGATTGCAACTTCGATCTCCTGCCAAGACTGATACGCTTGATGCTCTGCCGTGGCGCCGCCGTCCGGCGCGAACAGATAGCGCTGAACGTGATCCGGAAATGCCGGATGGTCAAAAACTTCAATCAGGTCGTCGATGAAATGGGTGCAGCCTTCCCGGATGATCAACTCAATCTTTTCGTTGCGGGTGGACGCAAAGAACACTCGGTCCGGCGGCACTCCGGGGCCCACCTTCGAAAGAAGGCTGTTCTCCGACATCCAATCCAGCGCGGCGATTCTCAAATTCACATCCTGTGGGCCGAAATTTGCAAATTCCGTCTTGTGGCTGATAATGCTCAGTTTTACGCCTTGACGATAACACACGGACAGGAATTCAGGGATACCCTTCATCAAAGCGGCATTCTGCATGCGCGGGCCGTAGATCTCAGCCTGGAGAGTTTGCCACTTATCCTCGCCCTGGGGCAGGGCGCGAAGGGCATCGCGGGTCTGTCGTTTCGAGCCGGTTTGAGACTTTTCCAGCCAACCGTGTTCAATGGCCAGTTCCGAAATTAGTTTGTCATAGCCAGCAATCGTATTATCGAAGTCGAGGCCGATGTGGAACTGAGACGCCATGGGTGAAGCCATGCATTCCTGTATCACGAGAGCGATAGATTCTGCATCACTTTCACATTGAAGTACTTTGGATTGGAAAGCGAATCCGGCACCAGGCCAGAGCCAAAAGCGCTGCTTAAGTCTTCGATGGCATTGGAAATCGTGTGCGTCGGCGTAAATCCCAGATGGGATTTAATCCGTTCCGACGAAATGTGATAGGAGCGGAGGTCGTCGGTCTCAGTAACGTCGATGCCGACGCTGTTGCCGATGACACCACGCACCATTTCAGCGATCTCCATGACCGGATGGTTTTCATAGCCGGCATTGAATACCATGCCGTCGATCATCGAATCGTCATATTCCATACAGTTCAGATACAATTGCACCATATCGTCGATATGGATGTTCGGCCGTTTTTGGCTGCCGCCGAAAACAGTGATCTTGCCATTGTTGATGGCGTGATTGGTCAAAATATTGACCGTCAGGTCCAGACGCAGCCGCGGCGCGTACCCGCACACCGTGGCGGGCCGGATAACCATGGTCGTGAAACCGGGCTCTCGCTCTTCTTCGAGGACATCCTCGCACATGGCCTTGAACTTGGAATAGTCTGTGAGAGGTTCCAGCTTTAGGTCTTCGGTGACATTCTGTTCGTCCTTGATGCCATAGACACTGGACGAAGAGGCGTAGATGAAGCGATTGACGCCAGCCTTCTTGGCGGCCTGCACCAGCGGCTGAAAGGCGTCGAAGTTGATGGACTTGCCGAGCGCCGGATCCAGCTCGAACGACGGATCATTTGAAACACAGGCCAGGTGAATCACAGTGTCGCAACCGGCGAGCGCCTTGGCGATGATCGCCGGGTTGCGGAGATCGCCCTTGAACTCTTTCAAATTGGGATTGTCGGAGAGAGACTCGAATACATCCTCTCCAAAGATATAGAGGTCCAGGACATGGACCGTGTGGCCTGCGGTCAAGAGGGCGGGCACCAGCTTGCTGCCCACGTAGCCGGCGCCGCCGGTAACAAGGATGGTTCTTGGCATAGCTTTTCCTATTTCAACATAACGTCGAGGTGTTTGAGCAGGATGGTCCGGTCAATTGTTTTGGATGTTCCCAGTTCGGCCACTGCTTCTGCCCCGGCCAAATTGCCGATGAGTGAGGTTATTTCCCATGGTGCGCCCAAATAAACCAAGGGGGAGGTAACAGACAAAACCGCGTCTCCCGCGCCGACGCGGTCAGATACCTTCACCGCCAGAGAGGGGGCTTCCATGAAACCTGTCTCCTTATTGAAATGCAGGCTTCCGGCCTGACCCAAAGTGATCGTGAAGTTGGGACAGTCAATTCTTTCCGTGAGCGCTGTCAACATATCGTGGAAGCCGGCTTGCTTCATTCTCATCTCAAGTTGGAGTTCTCCACCGTTAAGACAGACGTAGTCGGCCCGCGAATACTTGGAGATCGTATTGAAACCCCGATTGCCTGCGTTGGCCTGGGTATTAACCGAAAGAAATGGCGCGTTTTCGCAGAGGTAGGCTGCGATTTTGGGGGTGATCATCCCGTGTCCGTAGTCGGAAACTATCACCACATCATAGTCTTTCATGACCGCATCAAGTTTTTCCAGAAGCTGTGCCTCGCCCGGTGCGTCCAAGGGCGTGTCTTCCAGCGTATACAATTCGAACAATTTGCTGCCCGTATGGGTGTCCACGTAACGCCTTTTGGCTATGGTAGGTGCACCAACCCGATCGAACGGATGAAAATCAATGTTTGGCAGGAGGTGGCTTTTAATAAAGCCGAGCCGATCGTCATTCGCGCCGGTAAGAGAAACGATACCGACCTGACTACTCAAGCCCGCCACATGATTTGCGACGCCCAAGCTACCCCCGATATAGGACTCGCGGGTTTCATACTTGAAGGCGAGGATCGGGTCCTTCGCTGATTTTCCCAACGCTGAGCAAAAGTAATATTCGTCGATGATGGCTTCTCCGACGACTAGCACTTTGACATTCTTCAAGGTATCAATCTGCGCTTTGATTCTATCGACTTCGAATTTTTCCTTAACATTAGACAGCCATGCCCTTGTGTCAGGTCCAAAGACGTCAAAATGCTGATTGATGAGCTCGGACGAGCTCATAGTCATATCGTCGGTAATATGCATACGTCCGCCGGCGTCCTCGACAGCGTTCTTTTCCTCGATAAACATTCCGGTCACATCGGCATTGGGATCGCCGTAGTCCGGGCCTTTTACATAGACATTAGGTTTCAACGCCTTGATGAGCTGAACAGCCGTTGGTGCTTCACTGAACGCCACGAAGTCCACGCTCTCCAGCGCAGCGAGTGTTTCGGCTCGTAGCTGCGCATTAAATACAGGTCGCCCCGGTCCTTTATTGACAAACCTGTCGATGGTGACTGTGACGATCAGGTGGTCACCCAGTCCACTTGCTTCTTCCAGGTGGCGGATATGCCCTGGATGAACGAGATCAAAGACTCCGTGACAATGCACAACAGTTTCGCCCCTCGCCTGAATTTCGGCGACTTCGGCTGCCAAGTCCTCTACAGCGTAAATTTTGCCGTTTGTGGGTTTTTTTGGCGTTGGAAAAGGACTGTCTTTCATTTCAACAATTCAAACCACTCTTTGGTCGCCTCGGCTATGGAATCCTGATTCCACACGGGGGCCTCGCGCCAATAATCAATGTGATTGATCATCGCAGCTACCCCATGCTCGAAGCTAACCCTTGGCTCCCATCCCAACAACGTTTTGATTTTACTGATGTCGGCATAGGTGCAATCTGGTTCACCTGGGCGTTTCGGAATATAAACGGTTTCTCCGCCCAAGAGTTCTACCAGACGGTTGACACTATAGGTGTTGTCACTGCCGATATTCATGATCTGGCCCGAAATATCCGATCTCGCCGCAGCGATATACGCATCTACGATGTCCGTCACAAAGGTGAAGTCCCGCGTCTGAGTGCCGTCGCCAACGACAGTGTACGGTTCTCCGGCCAGCTTTTGCGCCAGGAAGACGCCGAACACGGCGCCGTAGGTGCCCGAGGTGCGGCTGCGTGGTCCGTACACATTGAACATGCGCAGGCTGACCGCCGGAATTTGGTAAACTTGCTGCCAATGCATGACCAATTCTTCACCCAGATACTTGGTCAGAGCGTAGGGGTATTGGGGCCTGATCTCAGCGCTTTCGGATGTGGGATACTCATCGGGTATACCGTAACAGGATGACGAAGCGGCATAGAGAAACCGTTTTGTCCTGGCTGCTCTCGACGCTTCCAGAACTCGCTGGGTGCCAACTACATTAGCCTGAAAATATTCAGTCGGCATTTGGATGGAAGGGACGATGTCGGCCAAGGCGGCCAGGTGGAATACCCAATCCGCGTCCTGAAAATGACTGTCGATGGGATCACGGGAAATATCTGCTTCGACCACTGTCAGACCGGCAGACTGATCGAACTCACTCAAATTTTCCGGCCGTCCTGTCGAATAATTGTCGATGATAGTGACCGCCGCGCCGCCGGCCAATAATCGCTCGGTCAGGTGGCTGCCTATAAAGCCGGCGCCACCGGTAACAACCGCCTTAATGTCCTGAAACTCACTCATCAGACTTCCCTGATTCCGAGATGCCGGAGATAGATTACGCGACGTTGGCCTGTTGTTCCATTTGCATACGGGCCGACCGCAGCCAGTCGCCGTACAGCGGGACGGGATGATCCATGCCGCCCGCCTTTAATTGCCGGGCCATGTCCATCGCCTGATCTATGATATCATCAATATCGATGTACTTATAACTACCCGCGCGTCCCATGGAGACGACGCCCTCGGGCAGCGCCTCGAAATATTCCTGCGCCTTCGCTACCTCATAGGTAATGGGGTAGGGATAAAGCTTGTTCGTGTTTGACGGAATTTCGATACCCAGGAATGTGGACGGAGATTTGTGATTGGTGAATTTCTTGTATTCGACAATCCGAGTGAATGGCTCGTCACTGGCGTAATAGACGAAATAGACGTTTTCGGGGAAAGCGTGTTCTACGGGCAGGACAATCTTCATGAACTCCCGGCCGACATAGTTTAACTCGCCATAGGCATGTCCCATGACATCGTCGGGTGAGGCGGTGTTCACAATCAGATCGTAGGATTTCTTTTCGCCACCGATTACCACCGTTTTGTTCGGTAGGTCATATTGTTCAATTACCGTGTTCAGATGAACGTTGGTGTCAGCCGTGGCAATATCGAAATAATCGTCATAGCCGTTAGGCGCAATTGGGTAGGCTGAAATCGCCGTATCCCAGGCGGCGCGCGGCCCTTCTTTGAGGGTGACCCCTTTGGGTGACCAGTCGAAAGTATCGAACTTTTTGTTGTCGTCAATCAGCCACATTTTTTTGGAATAATTATCGACAAACTTATCGTAGAGGGTCTGCCCGACGGAATAAATCCAATACTCCTCCAAATTGGAGGCATGCTCGGCGCCTCTAAGTTCGTTTAGCTCCTCATTAATTTTGTCCTTGTCAGGCATGCGGGCGATATCATCGCGATGCATCGGAAAATTATAGAATTGCTCATCCTTCTCAATGTAAGTGATAAATTCGTGCTCTTTGCATCGCCACATTGGGACGAGTTTATTCAAATAGTCGAAGAGATATTCTTTTTGGGTGAGGAAATGCCGGGGGCCGTATGTGAACGGATGACCGCCGTACCAATGTGTTTTGACACCTCCACCCAGGTATGAGGCCTTTTCAACCAGATGGACATCCCATCCGCCCAAAAGCGAAAGTTGATGAGCAGCCGCGCACCCAGCGAAGCCGCCTCCAATGATGAGTGCTGTTTTCACGCCGATATTCCTTTACTTCAAAAGGTTATACATTATCGGAAGGCATCGATCTGAAATTTAATCGAGTTCTTCGATCAATTTTTATCGTCAGAATGTAGCGGCATTAGGTTAACGTGCCGTGAATCAGGAAATTTTTAGAGGTTACATTCCCGTAGTTTGGTTAGGACGGTTTAGCCACATTGACACAATCTATTGAAGACGTTGTTCCGATTACTTTTTCCCGGGAGCAATTGATTCGGCTTGTTCATAATAGCGTTGAGCGGTGACAGGATCGCCCAAGCCTTCATACGCTTGGCCCAATTCGAATAGCAACTCCGGATATCGCGAGCCTTTGTCGACAAGTAATTGGAGAAACTCTCGTGCTTTCGCGAAATCACCTAGATGGCGGTGCACGACTCCTAGGCGATAAAGAACCTGCGGGGATGTCTCACCGATTGCCGCCGCCTCCTGATAGTGCTGAAGGGCTGACTGATAATCGTTCATTGCTTCCGAAACCACCCCCAACTGAATTAATACGTCCGGCGTTCGCTCGTATTTCTCGATAAACGCCTCAAGCAGGCCGGCGGCTTTTTCGAGCTGCCGCGTGCTGAGAGCCAAATTGATCAGTCGTCTCAGAGAATCTTGTTCACTGACTTCGGCATCGGGTATCCAATCTAAACAGGCTTCGGCGAGTTCTATCTCTTCGTGAGAGGTTTCGTAGGTTCGATGAGCCCAGTCTGAAAGCCGTTCTGAAAACGTCAAAATTGGTATCCGATTGTTAGCGACCGGGTCCAAATTGGTTTCGTAAGTGCCATCCGACTGATCCTGCTTTAAGTCAGCATCGAGCTCTTGGTAGGCTTCGAACAGCACTTCTGCCGACTGGTGCTGCCAGATCCAGCGCTGGTATTTGTTTAAGAATGGTGGCGTTTCGCCTTCATGGATACCCATTCTCCCGAACGAAGACGGTTTTCGTTCCAGCCAATCGCCAGTCAGATTATAGAGGAAGTGTACGTTTTTATTATAGAAGCAGACTTGGGCCGGACCATTCGCGACAAAGGTATTTATGTAGCATTCTTCATACAGCCCCAGGCGCAAAGCTAGGTTAAACGTTCCCTCGGGAAATGTTGCGATGCCTTCCAGTTCGGGCGGAGGAACGTCTAACGCTGTATCAATATCGCGCAGTACAATGGGAAAAAACCCCTCCGCCAAAAGAGCGCCTGCAAAATCTCCCCAGACGCCTAGATCCGAGTTACGGCTAGGGATGAACGGGGCTTCCCTCAGGGTTAGTGATACACACTTTCTGCCGTCTGCATGCGCGTCGATCCATCTTCGTGCGTAAGTTCTTGCCTGGTCCGTTGCCCGAAATTTTTGGATATCCTGGCCTAGATGTCCGGCTAGAACTGACCAGCCAGTATGATGACGCGAAATCGGGGCCTCGACAGAATAATGTTCAGGAAATGTTGGTGAGGCAGAGGTGCTGAGTAGACCGGCAGCCTGCTGGCGGGTCTGGCATATACAGATTCCCGAGTAAGAGGTGAGCAACTCACAAAGCGGGAGGATAATATTATTCATGCGCCAGCTGATATGGGCGACGCTAAATTGTTTATTGTCGTGATGCCCTTCTTCGTCGCCAGGAGGCACGATCACGATGTACAGGTGGTCCAGCTCTTGATCCACGCGATGTTGCTCGGCGACGACAAGAAATCCAGAGAAATCGAAGGAAACAGGCGACACTTGCAGATCATAGACTGCAAAAAGCGTGTTCTCGGCAGCGGGTGAAGAAGGGGAGGTTGTCCGGCGTGACATATCAGGCCACCCACCCAAATCGATCCGCAATTCGGCCCTCCATTTGAGCCCAAAGATTTTCTGCCACGGCTGATGGGATCACCTCTCGCCATTCGTTTTTGGAGCCTTTCCGGAAATTGCGTTGGACGCTGTATGTGCGAGCCGTTTCCGTCTCACGCCAACCGGACAGATCAATGTCATAAATTTTCGACAGCCGCTGGAAATAACCGCTGAAATCGTCGGCGTAATCCTCGAATTGAATGAACTCGACATGTGGTACACCGTTATTTCGATGTTCGGCGTCCAGCCAGGTCGTTAGCCATTCGATGCTATCTGGAAAGTAATTCTCAAGGGTCCAGTGTAGCCGCGTCTCCAGAGGCGTTCCTCTTAATTCCCAGGGAGGCACGTGTCGGTATCGATTGCGAAGTGCGGCAAAGTCAGCCTCCTTCATGTCTTCAATATGGTGCGCCCAGGAGACAGCCGATTGCCGAGGGTCGCGAACCTGCACGACCAATGTTTGCGCACCGGCGGCGGCAAGGGCTTCGAGGTTTTTCGGACTGCCATCCAGATGTTCCCGCAATATCGCACCGCCTTTGGCTATCTGATTTAAGACTCTCGGGAAAAAGAAGTTGGTAGGGAACGGGCCCGTTGTTGCCGGAAAGGTCGGCGCATCTAATAATTCGGACAATGCGTCACAGACAAATTCACTGGCGCTTCTAGGCTGGGAAATCAAATAAATAGCAGGGATTCCACGGGACCTCGCGTCCTTCTGTCGTCCCCAGGGGCCAAAGTCGGTTTCAGCCATCAAATCAAAAAAGCGGTCATAGGCGTCAATGCCGTCGTGAAATTTCCTTTGTTGAAGCTTCACTCCGTACAAGGTCTGATAAGCTCCTGCCAATTTCGCGTCTTTGTTGATTGCTCGGTTGGCGCATTGCTCGGCATTCTCGAGGTCGCCACTTTCCAGATACAATTTTGCGGCGAACGCTTGGGCGTCCGCGTATTCTTCGGCATCCGGCGCAATTCTCTGAAGAGTTTCGGTTGCTTTATCATTCTGATCGATGCCGATTTGTGCGTTAGCCAGGCCAAACATGAGAGAGCTGTTTTCTGGCTCCATGGAGCAAACCCGCTCCAATGCTTCGATCGATTCCCCCGGTCGGTTGGTGCTTGCCAAATAATTGGACCATGACAATACGTCCTCCGCTGTACACTCCGGATGAGAGACAAGTTGAAGACAGTATTTTTCGTAATCGGAGACGTCGCCGTTTCCGTGCAGAAGTCTGATCAGAGTTCGAAGGTGGGGCACGCTCGTCGGATCGGAGGCTAAATGGGCCTTTAATCCCGTTTTCAATATCTGATTAATTTGCTGGAGGCATTGACGTGCGCCTTCCAAATCGTTCTCTGCTTTATACCCGTCGAGCGCCTTTCTGAAGCAGGAGATGGCATCCTCCAGATGCCCGTTCATCTGCAATCGCTCAGCCCGAGATATCCAGTTCGCAGGGGAATTTTCGTTTATCAGCTCAGTCATCGGAAACGATCTCTATCGCAGCATTGGTGAGGAGGCTTTCTTCATGGTGAAACACATGTTCAACCAACCGATCAGCCATCAATTCATGTCCCCGGCTATTAAAGTGGCAGATGCCGTCCAGAAATACTTGCTCATGAATTGAATCGAACACGTCCGTCATAGGGCAGAAAAGGATTCCCTGTGCAGCCAATTCCCGAGCGGCGTCTAACATTACGGGGTAGGCGTGAGAAACGATCAACGGCGCCCTGGGGTTCTTGCCTGAATACACCATATCATCTTCCTCGCCCGTTAAGGGTTTCTTGGAATAGTGCTGATTTGGTTGAATGGCGAATAGAAATGAAATTCCTTGTCCGCGGCAGATGTCGGCCATCATGCTGGTACATTGGCGCCAAATATCCACCACTTCGCGGATCGTTTGGTCCCGTTGGTCGGCTGTCGCGTTAAGAAAATCCAACTTCGGCGCTGGCGATACTTGCATCAGAGACACTTTTTCAGGGCTATCCGGGTGATGCTCACGCAGCCAATCCCGACGTTTCTCCAGTTGCTTCAAGATGCCCAGCGGTTTGAGGAAAGCTAGTGGGCCCCTAGCTACCCGCTCAATCCGCCTGTTGGTCTTTGCAAGCGACAGAAAATAACGGAGATATGTTTCGTCCAGTTTCGGGACATTCACCAGTGCCTCCAAAGATGTGGTCAACTGGCTAGGGGGCATCGCTGGGTGATGCGCCCAAATCAAGTTGCTAATGGCGCCAAACGTGTCGTTGAAACCATCAAGGTTTACGACCAGATCAAGCTTCTGTCCTATCGCCAAAAAGTAGGAGAGATAAAACAGCTGAATAGGTTGCTTAACTGAGCCCATGGCAAAGTTGAGGACAGTTACTTTTTGGCCTTTCAGATCCGGGTGTCGTGCTAGCGCTTCCCGCAGACGGAGCGCCATATCCTTGGCGAAACCTGCGGCGACGGATCCTCCGAAGACGCCAACGATGAATTCGTTCTCGTCCCTCTCATAGGGGTAATCCACATTGTCTGGAAACTGTGGGTTTTCGAATCCGTAATTGTTGCCACCAGCTTGATAAGCCTGAATCGGGAACCCAAAGTAGGGGGAAAATCCACGTGTCGCCCTGATGGTTTCCTGGGGTGCTGGTTGTGCGGCAGATCGCGGTGGCGCTGTCGGAGCTTGGGCCGCAGTTGTCTCCATCTGAGCGGGTCCTGGATCGGCTGTTCCTGGTTCAGGGGTTTCCTGGGCGGGCCGGATCAGTTGCGCGTGAAGCTCGTCGAGTTCAGGTGCAGAGGCTTTTTTAAGCACGGCCAGCCGCTGTGCCACATCGATTTGATCCCGAGCCAAGTCAATCCGGCCCATCTCTAGATAACAGCGAGAAAGCAAAACCCGCCCGGCCAGATCCATATCGTTTTCGACCAGATAGTGGCGAAGGACCTCCTCGCAATCCGCATATTGGCCAAGGTCGAATAACTTGGCTGCAAGATTTAACAGGTTAAGGCTCACAAGAACGACCCAAATATAATTTTGGATATCGTATTTCTCGTCCGATGGTCGAAATTACCAGTTGGTATCATCTGCGTACCCAAGATCAATGAGGAGTTGGCCAGCTATCTCCTTCATGAAATCCTTTTGACGTTCAGAAAAATGATTACGCCAATCGCCAGCGGAGCCTTTGCGAAACCGGACGCCCTCAACCCAAGTTAACTCATACGGGGCGTCTCCAGCCTTTTCGTCGCGTTTCTTTCTGAGGCGTTCCGTATCGGTCAGATCCAGCGCAAAAGTCAAATCGGCTTCGGTGATATCCGGCTTCCACCCCAGCCAGGCGATTAAGTCCACTAGCAAGCCTCGGCTATCCGCCAGATTGTCTTCAAATTTAACCTGGAAACAATTTTCAGCCCCAATCGTGTCCTGGAACATGCGTAAGACTTTTGGAATGAAGTTGCGTAGCCGTTCTTCCAGGTATTCGGCCATGGATTCCGGGGTGGGTTCAATGCCGTAGTGAAAAAGTTGTGCCGTGGCGGCGCTCACAGCCAGGTCTCGCGGATCGCGTATCATGACAATGAAGTCAGCGTGTGGTGATTTTAATATTCGCTCAAGACGTATGACCTTGTGGATGTTTGCCAATTCGAAGTAATTCAGAGTTTGAATTGCGTGGAGGTAATATTCTTCATAGGGGCCGAAATCTCCGTGGCCTGAATTTTCGGATTCCATTTCTAACAGCCGCCGGCTCCTCCCAGCGTTGGTCGATAGATCGCGATACGGCCGGCCGGTTAGGTGGGCGATGTGGTTGAACGAAGGGAGAAACTTGCTTGTTCCACATCTCGGCGTGGTCAGCATTACAGTGGGATTCGGATTGGTAAGGTCGGCGATAGAGGGTCCGGCTACGGTGCCGTTCAAGAAGACGATTTGAAGGGTGCGAGGAAAAGCTTTAGCAACTGCTAAAGATGGCGCATTGCGTAAGTATTCGCTCAGAATGGAGATCGGGGTCTCGTCCTTATCCAAATGTACAAAAAGGAATTCAGACGTGAATTGCACCTGCATATCAGTGCGTTGATATGTGGCGGGATTACCAATGCTTGTATGAGTTTCAACGTCCAGCATCAGAACATCGAGTCGTCCGGCGAGAGCGCTGTTTTCAAACTTTTTTAAAACATCTGGGCCACCTTTCCCGCGCGCGAGAACGGAGAACGTGCCTTCCTGGGATGTATGAGATTCTAGATAAGCTGTGACGCCTTCTACGTACGACGAAATTTGGAGCGCGAGGCCTGCCAACGGATTGGGAAACAGCGGTGTCCGGACCGGTGTTTGCTGCCCCGATCGTAGGTCGGCAAAGCCGATTTTGGTGGGGCCATGTTGCACCAAGGGATTTTTCGCAGCCATCAGAGTGCAGACTTCAATCTTTGAGTTTAGTCCGTCGCGGCCGGGTTGCAATTCCGCTGCGCGCTGAAAACGTTCCAGGGCTACCGGGAAGTTTTCGGCGGCCAGAAAAATTTCACCCAGCATATAATGTGCTTCCGCCCATTCAGGATAGATCGAAATGGCTAAGTTTAGCGTTTTGGCCGCTTCGACGAATTCTCCTTGCGTCATAAGTTGCTGGGCCGCTTCGAGCAGCGCGACTTCGCTGGGGGGAGGGGCGGACTGTGAGGTCAATGGCAATCCTGTCATTACGGCTGGCTTGGGAGCGTTAGCTGTTAAGCTATGGCGAAATCCGGCCGATGGTAAAATCCATCACGGCATTCGCCATAATACTATTGCCGAGATGGTTCACGTGACAACCAGCGTCCCGGTAAATCGTCTCCTCGATGTCGTCGTAAATTTTTGTCAAATCCAAAAAATCGATCCCCTGATCGGACAGTGTCTGCCCTTCAATTTGATAGAGGGGATACATATCCTTCACTACGAGTGCGGTATCGGATTCCGGTAGGTAGTACTTCTCGCGCTCTTCCTTGGAAAAGGGTTTGTCGCAAAAATACTGGTTTGGCTGGAGTGCGTGAAAGTAATGTGCACCGATTGAAGTGCAGATTTGCGCCATAAGGGCAGAACTCTGGGACCAAATATTTGCCACCTGATTGGTGCCAAACGCCACAGCCTCAGCCGTCCTTTGACGATCATAGAGATTAAACGGTTCCTGGCTTAGAAGCATCAATAGGCTATCGTCTTCTTTGGCTTTTTGTCTGGGGGGGCGGCGGGACAAGTCGTCAAACGCCTGCTTCTTATTGTGCAATATTGGTCCAGCGAGCAGGTTAAATGGAAAGGCCGAATTGCGCGCCTCCCAGTCCCGGATGCCATCCTTCAACTTTGAAAGTTCCAATAAATAAGACAGCGATTCGCTACTGAGGTCGCCATCTGCTTTTGACAAACGTAGCGAGCTGATCATGTTGTAGGCTGGTAGGACGGGGTGCACGCCGTTGATCTGATTTGTACGGCCGCTGTTTGATTCGTTGAATCCATCAACGTTGATGACCAGATCAAACCGTTGGCCGATGAGGTGAAAATAGATCAGACCGATTAGCTGTTGTGGCTGACAATAGGAGCCCTGAGCAAACGGAAGAACGAGTATTTCACGCCCGGCCAGCGCCGGAATTCGGCTCAACCGTTCTGCAATTATAGCGTGACCGTCATAACACAGAGACCCGGCGACGGAGCCGCCAAATATGCCAACGATGTAAGGGGTCTTGGTTTCACCATTGTACGGGTAGTCAATCCGTTGGTCCGGAAACATAAACCCATGGTTATTGACCCGTTCTTTTGATTTGAACATGAAGCCCAAATAGGGATGAAAGGCATAGTTGGCATTGAGATACTCGTCCCAATCCCGTTCCGGGTTTACCTGATCCGTCGATACTGGTTTTGAGGCTCCTTGGTCTTCTTTCACGGACGGCGCCGGCTGATTTTTGGCCGCCTGGATAGCAGTCAATTCCAGAATTTTAAATTTGTAGTCTGGATTACTCGGGGCGAGCCTGTAAGCGGCCTCTAGATTCTGAATGGCCAGATCGACTCGGCTTTTGACGAGGCAGAGATCAGCCATCCGGGCGTAAAGCGAGTGGTCGTCCGGATCGGCCTTGAGCGCCTGCGCGATAAGCATCTCCGCTGCCTCATAATTTTTGAGGTTATTGAAGCGGTCAATCAGATTCTTGATATCGTCAGCCGAGAGCATTGATTTAAGGCATCTGAGGCGAGGCAAAGCCCCGCCCAGTTACCGTTTCCTACCACATGGGATACATGTCACCGGGACTGGCCTTTCGGCGTTGTTTCCGCTTATTTAGGAAATACGTCGTGCCGACAATCGCCGCGACGGCCAATCCGATCCATAACCACGTCATCTTTCACCACTCTTCCCGTTTTGGTTCTTGTGTAGCGCTCTCGGCGGAACGCTATTTAAACGCCTTAAAGATTGTCTTCTCTTGGCTCTTCGAAGCGATCCAAAGCTTGCGCAGAGAGTATTCATTGCGCCGCCAGCCGCAGGTGCGTTGGAGTTCCCAATCGTAGGAAAGTCCGGAATAACCCGGCCCGACCGGTACGTTAAACTCTGTACAGGAAATGTCCTGAACCAGAGGAAACCCTGCCTGCTCAAGCGCAATCTCCACCCATTTGGGCGAGGGGCGGCAGGCCCCGCCGTTAATACTGAAGGAAGTAGAGTCGGTCTCTTCCTCAAAGTAGATCAACGCGACACCGTCATGGTCGAGACAAGCGGTTTCCAGACAGATATTGTCCGATGTTGCGGCCACTGCCCGGATCGCCGTGGTTGGTTCGCCCACATGATACAGGGCGCCCATAAACATACTCAGGTCTGCTGTTTCAACCGGAATCGGATCTCCTGTTTCCAGATCGTACCGGACGGTGTTGGCTCCCGGGTCAGTGTCCCGGATGACTTGCAGATTTTGATCCCGGCCATCGATGAACGTGACGTTAGCCCCCGCATCAGCGAATTTAAATCCGAACCCGCCCTGTCCGCACCCAATGTCGAGCACAGACTTGGAGGTCCAGTCGTCGTCTAAGAAGTAATCCTGCAGCGCCCTGAATCGGGTCTCGTAGCCGTTGATGAAATCGCCGATTGCCAGCAAGTCTTTGGAATGATGATTGTCGTCTTCGCCACGCTGTATTGCACCACTTAGCCCATCCAATTTTCTATCTCCTTGAGCTTTATTTGTATGATTTTTGATGGGGAAATCCATCGACCGCTACTCCCGATTCATTCAGTCAGGTAGTGTAACGGAAGAGGGAACATAACCGAAAAAGCTTTTTTGTTCGTTAACGAAATGTTCGCGGCAATGGGGTAGGGTTATGGTTACTCAAGATATAAAAAGACAAACGGGCCCAATATTTTATGGATTCTCCTGGTGTAGCATCCGCTGATTCGAAGACGTTGTACGCCGTCTACGACTTGGACGTGTCGCCCATGACCTTCGATATTGTCCATTTTTTGTGTTTGGCGGACATCGAACGGCGGGAGCAAGGGTGCGATTTTATCCAGCCTATTCTCGTGCCGGGTGCAGCGGGCCGGTATCGCCAGGGTACGGCCCACGACAATTTATTTGACGAGGCTCAAAAGGATTGGCGGCTAAACCATATGATCATTCCGAGCTGTTGGCATTTGCCCGTCAGCCGGTCGCTGATCCTTTGCGAAGACCGGGAGCAGGCGAATTCCATATTGGATAATGTTCAAGGGCCGATCTATCCGGAAAACTACACCGTGGACGAACCGACGAAAGGATGGGAGCCATATAAGTTTGTAGTTCAATCCTGCAAAGGGAAGGAATTGGGTTCCGTAGAGGCGACGGATCAGGGGAGGGAATATGCCCGCCGTTGGATCGACTCCCATGCGCAAGGCAAGAAAGTTGTGGCGATTACGCTACGTGAAACCAAGTATCTGGATTTTCGAAACAGTGATGTCGAGAGTTGGCTGACCTTCGCCCGCAGTCTCGATCCGGAGATTTACTTCCCGGTCATCCTAAGAGACCACGACCGGATATTCGAACCAGCCGGACCGGAGTTTGAAGGACTTGCGCTTTTTCCCGAAGCTGTTGTGAATTTGGAAGTACGCGCCGCTTTTTACGAACTGGCCTATCTCAATGTGTTTTTGGCCAGTGGGCCGACCGAATATTGCTGGATGAACAGTGCGGTCCGGTACGTGATGTTTGTCCCTTGGGCTCTTGTCGAGGACCCGGCGGTTCAATGGTCAGTCGGTATGCCCGTCGGCGCACAGCTTCCGTTTGCCACACCCTACCAAAAATGGGTTTGGGAAAAGGATACCCCGGAAACGATCCGCCGGGAGTTCGAGCAGATGTCCAAAAAAATCGACGAAGCAGGCGACGATGCATTCAAGCGGCATGCCTTTAGCCCCAAGGAACAGGACCCGATCAAATGGCTGGAGCGGGCCAAAGCGTTGATTTCAGTGAATCAGTTCGAACCGGGAGAAGAGTTATTGAAGCTCGCAATGCCGCACCCGGAAGTCTCAAAAAATCCTGACCACGCGGTCGATTTGTGGACGTTGCTGGGCGACTTGAATATTTATTGGCAAAATTATCAGAAAGGGTGGGAGTGTATCTCAAAGGCGGCCGAGGCAGATCCGTCGAATGCCAGCTTCCAAAATCGACTGGGATTTATTTGCGCCAAAATGGGGCGCGGGGAAGACTCTGAAGCACACTACGAGCGGGCCACTAAATTAGCGCCGGATCGATTGGAATATCAGATTCGGCTGGCAGTGGTGAAGCACGCCCGTGGAGATTTTGAAGGCGCCTTGGTGTTGTTTCAAAACGCGATCAATCAAGGCTACCGCTCCGCCATAATATATGAACAGGTCAGTGAAACGCTGAAGATGCTGGGCCGCCTTAAGGAATCTGCCGCCTATCTAATTGAAGCCGCAGAGTTGCCAAGATACGAATTGCCTCTGGAGTACACGGACCCCAGCACTTGGAGGGTTTGATCATATGCATCCTATTGATCAGTACGCCGATATCCGTCACGCACTGGAGCGCTTTGATTTCACCTCTGGTGCTGTATTGATCAATGTGCCTTTGGTGCCAATCGACGTTCTGGATTATACGGTTGCCAAAAGACGCGGATACTTTGCCTTACCGCCCACGACCCAACTTTATCTGGCGGCGGCGTTTCGCGAGCAAGGTGTGGAAAGCTCAATTGTCGATCTGAACTACGCGGTGCTAAAGGAAGCCCAAAAGAACAATCCGGATTTGCGGGCTGCATGGGAAAATGCATTGGACGGGGCCCTAGACGCGTATTCGAGGCCACTGGTTTGCATTTCGTTGATGTTTGAATCTACGTTGGACCAGTTTTTCGAGATCGCCCAATATGTGCGAGTTAAGTCGCCGGATGCCTGTATTGTTGCCGGCGGCGTTGCTGCAACTGCTGATCCGGTTGGGCTCATGCGGGATGGAGCGTGCGACGTGGTTTTCTCGCACGAGGCCGGACTTACGTTACCCAGATTTTATGCCTTCCTAAACGGGGAGGAGGTCTCGCCGGTAAACTTGACCGTGGTTGACGAGAGCGGAAAAATTCTTGCCACTGAGATGCAGTCCGGCGGGCCTGCCAATGTCGACCTGCGGGATCAATATTCAAAAATACCACTAGAGGATTATGTTCGTGTGGGATCGCTGAGCACACTTTCTCGGATGATCGGAGACGGCGTACCCAATGCAACCGTTTTGACGCGGCGGGGGTGTCGTGCGCGGTGTGCTTTTTGCGGGGTCCGCAATTTCAATGGTAAGAGCGTTCGCGTGCGGGAGCGGGATAACATCATGGCCGAGATGAAGTTCCTGTACGAGGTCAGATCTGTCCGGCACATCGACTTTTTAGATGACGATTTACTTTATGATGAGAAAGAGGCGATATCTTTTTTTGAGGAAATGGCGTCTCAACTTCCAGATTTAAATTGGGTATCTAACAACGGTTTGATCGCATCAGCCCTGTCGGAAGAGCTATTGGTTGCGATGCAGAAAAGTGGGTGCCGCGGATACAAAATTGGTCTCGAAAGTGGAAATCCGAAAATTCTCCGGCAGGTCCATAAGCCAACAAATCTCGAAAAATTTTACGAATTCAGTAAATTGGCTAAGAAATTTCCTTCCATGTTTGTTGCGGTCAATTTTATTGTTGGGTTGCCGGGGGAAACGGTCGGTCAATTGGAGGATACGTTGCGCGCCGCCATCCTCGGAGGTCTCGATTGGAATAACTTTTACCTCTATCAGCATCTCAAAAACACAGAATTTTATGAATCATATAGCGGTTTAAGTGGGAGTGTCCTCGAGACCGACTATGCGAGGGACGGACAGACGCCAAAAGCATTTATGCGAGATATCAATCCGATTCGAGCGAGTGGATTTCGCGAACTCGAATGGGGAAAGGAACTCGCCGCAGGCTATGAGATTTTCAATTTGCCAATGGACTTGGTGCCGACGCGGGGGCAACTGAAGGAAATCTGGTTTGCTTATAATATGATCGCAAATTTCTTATTGATGCCCGCGCTGACAACACACGAAGAGACACAGCTAGAAAACGGCGTGTTGTGGATGCGTTCGTTGATTGATGCTTATCCAACCGACGCATCCATGGGGGCCGTGTTGTATTTTCTTGAGCAAAGGTGGGATCAACTTTCGTCGACTGAATTGGCTGAATGTCAGTCAAGCGCGTGGGCTAAACTAAATGCTTCCGACTATTGGAAGCGGCGAAATGAACAATTCGGCTTCTCAAAACTTCTCGATGGAGAACTGCCCGAAGAGCATGAATATATTCGAGCGTTCCTTGCCAAGCCTGCCGCGCATATACAGCCTCGCCAAGAACCGACTTTTGACACGGTCTAAGGGATAAGATGGCAAGCTCCAATATCAGTGAACCGATTTCTCTCGATACTTATGACCGTCTCTCGGTCGAAAAACTGGCAGAGTTTTCAATGGTTGAGCAGCGAGCCGTTGATACCGTTTGCTTTCAGCGAGCTTCGTTTCCTTATCAGGCAATGAGCTTTCAGGAAATCTCCAAGTTCAGTGATTTTGTCTTTAACGCGAACACTTTTCTGCCATTTGTGGCAGGCCGACATATCGTTGAGAACGGGCTATTCACCAGTTTCAGTAAATACGAAGCTGAATTGATTCGATCAGTCCATCAAATGGTTGATGATCTGCTTGAGAAAAATTTTGATCAGAAGGCAGGGCCATATCTGAATATTCTGTCGAATTTCGGACTGTTTCGGGCCCTAGGTCATATTCGGGCGGCATTCGGTGAGGACATTTCAATTTTTGAAGCCGGTCCGGGATGTGGATATCTCGGTTTGCTGTCCGGGCAATTGAACTGCCGGTATACGAGCTTTGACGTCGCTCAGGGGTTGTATCTTTGGCAATCGATACTTGGCGCACGTACCGACGGGGAAGATTTTTGCGAATGGGCGCACCAGGATTTTACGCATTTTACCAAGGTCTATGCTACCGACGGCCGGCGCAATCACCACTTGCCTTGGTGGTTTTACCTGAAACTATGGCAAGAGCCCTGCGTGACGGCGGATGTTATCGTTTCCAATAACAATTTGGCTGAAATGCACCCCGACGGGGCGAGATATCTGATCAAGCTGTCAAAGACCATGTTGTCAGCTTCACGCTGTCCGTTGTTTATTTTTGCCGGATTTGGAAGCCAGTCTGTTGGCAATGCACATCAGGTCATGACCACTTTCAAGGAATTCGGGTTTGAGCTTCTGTGTCACCGAAATATGTACGTTTTATCGCCCATGCCCGAGAAATTGCCCAATGCGGTGCGGGAGGTGATTACCGGATTTGAGTCGGGCGTGATGCCTTTGTCTGGCGAAGATCATGAGCAATTCATGAGCCTGTCTGCAGTTCTAAATTTACCAGAAGACTTGCCGACGTTGACAGAGGTATTGGGAACACGCGGCGCTAACTTTCTGCGATACCTCGACCAACTTCAGCCGGATCCCAATTCCCACTTGCTAGATGCTGATCGCCACGAGCAAATCCCGGAAGCGGCTTTGCGGAATATCTTTGGGTCGGAATTCACCGAGTATGAGGACGAAAGAAACAAGGAGCATCTATTATCTCCTTCCCCGTCCGACGTTGCTACGATCTCACGGATGTATGAAACAAAGTTGGAGGCGCTGGAACTCAGTTTGGAACGACAACAATCTGCCTACGCGGCACTTTTACGACAGCACTTAACTGAGGCCGGCATCATCAAGGACTAGGAACGACTAATTGAAAGCCTCGTAGAACGCAGCTAGGCGAGGTCCTTGCTCCAACATATTGAGTTCCCGCTTGGCTCGACTGAAATCAATTTTTTGCTCGAATACTTTATGTCGGATCCGATCCCAGAACGCCGAGGTGAACACTTCATCCGCACGAGCAGGTTCGCCAATGCCGTACTCTCGTGCAACTCTCGAAATAAACGGACTTCTCCAGTCCGTGAGAATGTAAAGACCCGAATCCAAATAATCGCCAAAACGGTTTGTCCAATGTCCCGAATTATCGATTTTGGTAGGAGCGCCCGCTAGGAGAGAGATATCGGCAGGATAAACATAATCGAGGCCAACATCGTATGTTTCCAGAACTGAAAGCCATTGGTCAAACGGTAGAGGGTCGTGAAAATGCACGTGCGATGACTGCTCGGCAATCTTGCGGTACTGCGTAAACTTTGGATCGCCTGCGGGAAATAGATGCAGATGAACGTGAATATCTAACCTGTCGGCATTTTGGCAGAGTTCAAAAATGTAGCGCCACCTTATTCCTGGTGTAGTCTCGAACCCAAAGGTTCCTCCATAAACGACATGGAGCTTTCCATCGGCCTCACTTAACTTAGAAGATTTTGGCTGATGCCCGTATCCTAGTTCGGGAAAGAGTTTCCGTTTTTGTCGCCCTTTCATCTCGGGAAGTATGGATCTGAGTGCCCTTGGATACAGTGTACGCGCGCAAATGCCGGGGAAATGATTGTGGGCGACACGGGAGGCTCGGGCATAGAGATCAAACATGGGATACAGGTCATGATTTTCCCCGACGAGTTCGAGGGGGCCGATCCGTGAGTCCGCTGGGTCGTAATAATCAAGAACAGATGTGCGAGGCGCCATAACAAGCGTTGCAAACATCTCCACGCAGCCTTGGCCAGCTCCGACGAAAACATGGAACACGAGTGGGCGACGCTCGAACAGGGTCCAGAGGTCAAAGTAAGTGCGGACCGGAAACACTTGGTCGGCTAACTCACGGAGGTTTTCGGGTATCGGCCTTGAGCGATGATGTACGATGGTAAGTTTTTTCCCCGCGGCCCTAAGTCCCGTCGCCAATTTGTGCATCCTAGTATTCGAATAGGTGCTTAGGACAAAACAGACCCGGTCAGCGTCAATGGGCAACCCATGTGCTGGGTGGTCAATGGCATGATGGTTCAGGAGGTCGGTAACAACATTAATTGAATCCGGCTCCTCCGCATAAAAATTTATCAATTTCGCAAACAGTCGGACTCGTTCGGCAAACGCATCCGCGCCGAGCGATTTAAGGAACCGAAATGCAGTTTGAAGAACTACCGGGTTGTTCGGTGCGGAATCCACCAGACCCAGTGCATTCTTGACGAGGTGCGGCAAAGCTAAATCGACAAGCATTTCAGGCTGCGGAGAAATCTCAACATCCTCTTCCCAGGTCGCCGGCAACCGCATAATTTTTTCGTGATCCGGCGCAGATTCGGGAACCGGCTCAGGTTCCAGGCCAGATTTTGAAAGCCTGTTCTCCAGTTGCAGTAGTAAGTCAGATGCCAATTTGTCTCCCAGTCTAGCCAAAAAAACGGAAAAATGCTGCCTTTCAGGGCATCCGTATGGCTGGCGGGAGGTGTCTTCCACGAATGTTGTTAAGAGAGAGTTGATATCGCGTTCGAACTTGGCAAGTGGAACCTGACTGTCATTCGTTTGCCAAGGGGTTTCAATATCAAGAACTTCGCAAAGAATCTCTCCCAGATGTTTGGCAGCAAGACTTTCTTCAGCTTGATCGGTGCCACAATAAATGCCGCTTCTAAGAAATAGTGCCGGATACTGAGAGGGGCTGGTGATAGGAGTGGAAACGCGATCCAAGACGGTGTCCGCCAGTCCAGCTTCACCAATCAATCGACCAAAGGTGAAAGCATAGAGTGGATCCGTCGCGTTTTTCTTAAACTGTTCTTCAAAGAAACCGAGAACGTCAAGAAAAGCACCGCTCTCCCTTACCCCGGCAAGGAACAGTTCGGCGAATTCCAGTGTGAGCTGATTTGTCTGGAGGCAATCGGCAAGCAGCTGGACTGCTTGCCGAGGATTGCCATCTTCAATCAAGCGGGAGATTGATGCAAGGAACGCGTCGTTACCCTTTGGTTCCATCAGGAAAGGCTCGCTCGCTCTTTACCAAGCTAATGTAGGTCAACGCTCTAACCTGGAAGCGTCATGAAAACGCCTTCTTACTCTGCATGCGATCTCGGCCATAAAAGTCAAAAAGTGTATGTACAGTCTTTTCGAGTTGTTCCTGGGATAAAAACTGATCGACGGGTAAACTGATAACTTCCTGGGAATGCCTATCGGTGACTGGGAAAGTTCCCGGAAGATACCCCAGTGGCTTGAGGCCTTCCTGTCGGTAGAGTGGAGTTGGATAGTGGACCTTCGTCCTCACACCGTTCTCCTGACACCATCTGTTCAGCGAATCGCGTTCCTCGGCGAACACCATGTAGAGGTGAAAGGCTTGTTCAACATCTGCTTCCCGGGGGGGGATACTTATTCCCGGTAATGCGCTCAAGCACTCGTCATAATAGTCTGCATTGGACTGGCGCTGGCGGGTGATCTCTCTGGTTTTATCGATCAGATGAAGGCCTACAGCCGCCTGAATAGTATCGAGTCGAGAATTGTACCCTAGAGTAACGACTTCATCGCGATTTCGAACGCCATTGTTGCGCAGTATGCGCAACCGCTCATCAAGCGTAGAATCATCAGTCACGATCATGCCGCCATCGCCCCAAACATTTAGGGCTTTCAGCGGATGAAAAGAGAAGGCCGCAGCGTTTCCCCAGGCACCCGCCTGTTTGCCTTGACGGCTCGCACATAGTGCTTGGCAGGCATCTTCGACAACCACCAGTCCGTACGCATCCGCAATATCCATAATCCGTTTCATATCCGCCACGTTTCCGGTGAGGTGAACCGGAAGAATGGCTTTGGTTGCTGGGGAAATTACGGGCTCAATCAAGTCTACATCGATGCAGAAACTGTCGTTACAATCGACCAACCGGGGAGTCGCCCCCACCTCAGTGACGGCGGCGACAGTTGAGACAAAGGTATTCGCCACGGTGATGACTTCATCTCCGGGGCCGATGCCGAGAGCTTTCATGGAGAGTTTCAGGGCATCGGTGCCGGAGGCGACGCCAATCGCGTGCCTCCGGCCCACCAATTCGGCGAACTTATCTTCAAATTCTCGAACTTCGCGACCAAGGGTGAAATCCCCCCGTTCGACAATTTGTCTTATGACCCCAAGTATCTCCTCGCTATCGGCGAACTGTTCCGAGAGATAAGAGTAACGAACATCCATAAAGTTATTCCTGATTGTTCCGGTAAGTTTACAGGGTGCCGAGATAGTCGTCTAAGGCTTCGTGCCAGGGCCTATGTGGTCCGAGTTTGTCCGAGGCCAGAGCGGTATAGGCCGCCTTGGGAGCTGGTGATGGAAAATCATCATCCTTGGCTGGTAGTACCTTCGATTGGAAACCGCGCCGGTCTCTCAAGTGAAGAACAAACTCAAACAGGCTGAGCTCTCCGTCATTGGCGACATGATACACACCATTCGGCTGATTAGTTTCAATCAGATTCAGGACAATTTGCGCCGCGTCAAAGGAGTAGGTCGGTGAATCAATTTTGTCCTCGGCAACACGGACGTCTTTACCGTCTCCCATCAACTTCAACATTTTATCGGCGAAACCCGGACTATTATTCCGGCGGGGACCAAACATGGTCGGAAACCGGACGACTATGTGTCGGGAGCATATGTTTTCGGCAAATCGCTCAGCGGCAAACTTTGAGGCGGCGTAGACGTTAAGTGGTTTGACCTCATCGTCTTCGACATAGGGCGCACGTTTGGCGCCATCGAACACCGCATGGGTGCTTGTCTGGACAAAGATACCCCGAGTCTCCTCGGTTGCCCGCATCATGTTGAGGGCTGCTGAGGCGTGTACGGCAAAGGCACGGTCGGGATCAGCCTCGCAGGGGTTGATGCCCACGATGGCCACGGCGTTTACGACAACCTCAGGTGCTTCTGATCGAATTAGATCTGCCACTCTATCATAGTCAACGATATCCAAATCCTGATGAGAAACTGGGATAAGCCTGTAATTGGCTTGATCACAGATGTGATCAAATGCTGTTCCGAAACAACCGGTCGCGCCAAAGAGAAGTATTTTCATAAAATGATTTCAGACGAAATTTTGGTGGGTAACCGGGTTGCTGATCTCCCATAGGAACCTATTCACGTAGTGTTGCCGGCAATTCGACTCGCAGTCCCGATTCACATTTACAGTTTGAATTTTATCTTGGACTTCTTTGTAACGATCACTTGCGAGGATTTCCGCAAAGGAGGTTTCGATGATATTGCCCATCAAAAACTCTTCTCGATTGAAGTTGAACCAGTGCCCGCAAGGAAATACAGAGCCGTCACCACTTATATTCAAGATAAACTGAGTGCCATAGCAAATGTCGTAGTCTTTCCAACCGCAGTTCGTGATTTTGTGCCACTTCACGGAAACCGTGTATGTATCTGTCGAGTAACTTTCAGCCTCCAGTAAAATGTCGTGAATATTTTGGTACCCATCCCTCGGCGCGTCTAACAAGCCGTCATATGTATCTGAACAAGATTTAACGACAAAATAATCGACGCCGAGGTCCTGTCCCAATTTGGCGAGGGGAGCGATGTCGTTGAAATTTTCCTTGGTTACAACCATTTGCAAGCCAATCGTGCAATCGTGTCCGCCCGACTTCTTAACCTCAACGAGTTCCCTCACATTTCTTAAAACCCGGTCTAATTGGCTTACCTGGTGAATTTGTTGAAAAGACTCCGGTGTAGCGGCGCTGATATTGACACGAAGCCACTTGAGACCAGAAAGAAGATTGGCAGGATCAAATTTGTCGAGGCGAACCGCATTGGTGGCCAAACTCAAATCCAAGTCTCGTGTTCTTGCGACTTGAACAATTTCATCCAGGTCTGGATGTAGCGTGTTTTCTCCTTCGCCGATGAGTGCAATGGAGCGCACGCCTGTTTCTTTGGCGTCGGAAAATAGCCTTAATACCGCTTCTCGCGGCATATTAAAGCGTCCCTTTTTGTCGGTGCCGTACCCGGACCGACCTTGCAGGAAGCCATAGCAATAGGTGCACGCCATGTTGCATCCCGTAGAGATGCCCAGATCAATATGGAGAGGCGCAATTCGCTTTCCTGATTGCCACTCTGCCACTCGATCCAGGTGCCACAGCATTTTGTGGCCGTCCATGTTGTATTTATCGACAATTTTACGGGGACGCTCCACCAATAGCTCCTCATCAGATGAAGGGATCCGTGGAAAATCATTGTTGTCCACGGTTGGTGCATGTTTTTGCACGTTGGCACCTGCACTCTATCGCTTCTGTTAATTTGAATGTAGGAGTATCACATGAAATCCTAAAGAAAATTGAAATATTTTCATCAAAGTTAACGTGCAAAATTCTTAGAGCCGAGTCATGAAAATTTGCGAGTCCGACATTCGTTATCAAGAGAATTGCCCCTGTTGCGGGGGAGAGATGCAGGTGATTGTTGAACTTCCACGGTTTCCGTTAACTGGCATTTATGTGCCGTCAACTGAAGTTGAGTTTCCCGTCCAGTTTGATCAGCGTCTTATAATTTGCAGTTCCTGTGGTCACATGGCTTTGTTCAACGCTTTGCCGCCAACGATGTTATACGGTCCCCAGAATGTGTACCGGACATCTGCTTCCCACATATCAAATGACGCCAGCGAGGTCTTTATCAACTTTGTCCGCCGAGTCTCATCAGATCGACGGTTTAGATGCGTTCTGGAAATTGGCTGCAATGACCTTTATTTGCTCAAAAAATTTGAATCGATGAGTGAGCGGCGGGTTGGAATTGATCCCATGTGGTCACATGCGGAGCCTCCAGAAACCGATATTCTGGTGCTGGGCGAGTACCTTGAAAATATTGATTACAGAGAGGCGCTTCCGGACGCACCCGACCTTATCATTTCTACGCATAATCTAGAGCATATCTACGATCCATTGGCGGAGCTGCGAAGGTTGGTCGATGTAGCGGCCAACGATGCGTTCTTTGTTATGGAAGTCCCTGATGCAGACTCAATGATCCGAAATCTGCGGTTTGATCAGGTTTATCATGAACATTATCACAACTTTAGTCTGCCGAGTTTTTTGGCCTTAATAGACGAATTAGGCTGCAGATACATTGACCACACCCGAAATTATATGAACTGGGGCGGTACTTTGCTCGTAGCCTTCGGAAAATCAGAGGGTGCTCACCGAGAAGTTTCCCCTCCAATTGTGGACCCAATTCGAGCTGATAACGTAATAACTCTGTACAACCTCTTTCGGCAGAGGATGGATAGCCTTTCTTACATGCTTGGTCATTACGGGCAGCCAATTTGGGGATATGGTGCCGGTCAGATGTTGCCTATGTTGGCCTATCACCTTGATTCAGATCTTGATTTTCTCGAAGGGTTGATCGATGACAATCCAGATCGTGCAGGACTGTATTATCCGCACCTCAAACCAAAAATATTTTCCTCGGACGATGTTCCCAGTCTGGCTGAATCCACGATCTTGATTACCGCACAAGACGCAGCTCGCCCAATATTGCGAAACTTGGACACCATAAACCCGAGGCGAATTATTTGTCCTCTGAATGCATTTTAACTAAGTTCATTGCCGCAAAAATGCGTCAATTATGGGGAGTGGTTGATCAGGAAAAAAAGCTTCTTCGACCGTTCGATTATTGGGGTTAGTTATTTTTTTTAGGGCGCTTTCAAGTTCAGTTTTAGCGTCCCTTAACGCCATTCCAGCTTCTAAAATTTCCAACATCAACTTATCGTTCACAAACTTATAAAGCCGGATATCGAATTCATTGAGTTTTGCCATCTCATCAATTGTATCGGGGGAAAGCCACTCAGTTTGTTTTCGGACGTTTTGCCGTCGGTATAAACATGGGTCCCACCCAACCTGTCGGGAGAGAAGCAAGAGGGACTCATCAAATAGTTCAATCGTTCCTGCAAACAAGAACTTTTCTTCCAGGTTTTGAATGGCAATCTTGAATTCGGTTTCTGAGAGAATGTAATCGCTGTGATATCCCCCGATCAGCTTTGTCTGTTGGTTGGCAAAGAACTGAGGTTTATTTGAAAGCGCTTCATCCAGCGTCCAGGGAGTTCCGTTTTCTCGACAAAAATTACTGAGATTGGTTTTGAGATTTTCATAGTAGCTTGAGATCGCCCGTGAGACTGGCTCACGCATAAACGTGATGTATCTGCTCGGACGGCTCAGGTTTTCATGTACGCCAAAGTTAAAATGACCGACAAGCGCTTTGTAGTCGTGCCGGCCGGCCATCAGCAAATAGTCCAGGTTCTCCAAAAGTTGCACATTTGGCTGATTGTAGTAAGTGATGACATTTTCCCGGCCATACTGCAGATCGAGGATGCTCCGCAAGGTCGTGCCGGCAGCTTTTGGAATGTGCATGAACAAGAGGAATGGGCTGGTCATGAGAGGGTGAGGCTCCAATCCGAAGGTCTTCAATTGCGTGAAATTTATCAGCCGATATTTAACGTTCCATGAAGTCCGTAATAAACTAGGGCATCCTGGCGCTGCCGACAGGATAGTGGCGGATTGACCGGAACATGGTAAGATTTAGGCTCTGTTACTTTCCGCAAAGGGTATTTCTATCAGGAAAGAAAATTTGCAATTAAGAATAATTAGCAATTGAAAACAAAAATTTGAGGTGATAGAGGTTGTCTATCATTTGAGAATAATTCTCATTTGCGAAACTATGGACTAGTACAGGAAACTGAAATGCGAACGTATAAATCTCGACTTCGTTCTTACTTGGCCGCCGGGTTGGTGGCCGTGGTCTTGGGAATGCCGGTTGCCTCGCAGGCGGCCGAGGTGGTCAATCTTTATTCCTATCGGCAGCCGTTCCTGATCAACCAGTTCCTGAAGGAATTCACGAAGCAGACCGGCATTAAGGTCAATGTGGTGTTTGCCCAGAAGGGGATGCTGGAACGACTAAAGGCAGAAGGGCGTAACACCCCTGCAGACGCCGTGCTGACTGTCGATATCGCGCGGTTGAGCGCCATCGCCAAGGCCGATCTTCTGGCGCCGGTCAGTTCACCCGTGCTCGACAAAAACATTCCGGCCCAATACCGTCACCCGCAGGGACTATGGTACGGGCTGACAACCCGGGCGCGGGTTGTCTATGCGTCCAAGGATCGGGTGAAAGATGGCGAGATCGAAACTTATGCCGATCTCGCCAGCCCCCGGTTTAAGGGCAAGGTTTGTACCCGGTCCGGCAAGCACGATTATACACTCTCCTTGATCGCCGCCATGGTGGCCGAAAAGGGGGAACAGGCGGCTGAAGACTTCGTCCGCAAACTGAAAGCCAATCTGGCGCGTAAGCCCAAGGGCAATGACCGGGCGCAGGTGAAGGCCATCAACGAAGGCCTGTGCGATGTGTCCCTGGGCAACACCTATTACATGGGACAAATGGCGACCAACGAGAAGAACCCCGAACAAAAGGACTGGGCCAATGCGGTCCGGATCGTGTTTCCCACGGTGAACGGTACGGGCACCCACGTGAACATTTCAGGCGCCGCGATTACCAAGCATGGAAAGAACAAGGAAAATGCCCGGAAGCTTCTTGAGTTCCTAAGCGATTCCTTTGCGCAGAAAATGTACGCGGAACAGAATTTCGAATATCCGGTGAAGGCTGGCGTCGCCTGGCATCCGATGGTCAAATCCTGGGGCAGCTTTACCCCGAGTGAAATCAATTTGGAGACTATCGCCAAGCATCGGGCGACGGCGACCAAAATTATGGATAGGGTGAATTTCGACGGTTAACTCGCCGAAGATATCCAAGCGTTGAGGCCGGCCTCGTGAACGCGGGGCCGTTTCTCTGCGATTCAGACGCACTGGGAGGCGGATGACGACGACACAAACACTTACGCCCAACGCCGGGTTTAAAGCTGAGGCGGCTGGCGCCGGCAGGTTCGACGGCTGGACCTTCGGGGCCAGCCTTGTGGCTCTGGCCATTGCCGTCCCGTTGCTGACGGTCATCGGGCTTGCGCTATTTCCGGCGGAAAATATTTGGGGTCATCTGGCGTCCACAGTTTTGCCGCGCTTGATGTGGACAACTCTGTTGCTGATGGCGGGAGTCGCCATCGGCACGACCTTGATCGGCGTGGGCTCGGCCTGGCTGGTCGGCACGTACCAGTTCCCCGGCCGCCGAATATTTGAGTGGGCGCTTTTGTTGCCCCTGGCGGTGCCGTCTTATGTCATCGCGTTTGTCTACACCGACCTTCTGGAATACGCCGGACCGGTACAGGGAGTGCTGCGCGATGTATTCGGCTGGACCACGCCCCATGACTATTGGTTTCCGGATATCCGGTCGTTGGGCGGCGCGATCGCTATGATGTCTCTGGTGCTCTACCCGTATGTTTACCTACTGACCCGCGCGGCATTTTTGGAACAGTCGGCCGGTGTGCTGGAAGTCGCTCGGACTCTGGGCCGTAGTCCCTGGCAGGAGTTCATTCAGGTGGCGGTGCCCCTGGCTCGGCCATCGATCGTCGTCGGGGTTTCCTTGGCTATGATGGAAACCTTGAACGATTTCGGCACAGTCGATTTCTTTGGCGTGCAGACTCTTACCCTCGGCATCTTTGATGTTTGGCTGAACATGAATAACGTGGGTGGCGCGGCGCAGATCGCCATTTTAATGCTGGCCGTGGTAATTGGATTGATCTTCGCCGAACGCTATGCGCGGCGCAAACAACGCTTTCACCACAGCGCCCGCCGCTACAAACGGCCTGGCCGGAAGAAACTGTCCCCATTTTGGGGGATGCTGGCCATCCTCGCCTGCCTGGCGCCGCTGGGGCTGGGCTTCATCCTGCCGTTGTCGATCTTGGGCGCGGATTCCTACGTGCATTTCGACGAAGTGCTGGAAAGCGGTTTTGCCGGTAGTGCATTGAACAGTCTAATGCTTTCCGGTCTGGCGGCGTTGTTCGCGGTTTCTGTGGGTGTGTTCCTGGCCTACGGCATTCGCCTGCGCGGACATCGTTTTCTGGTTGTGGTTACCCGGTTTGCCAGCGTTGGGTATGCGGTGCCGGGCGCAGTGCTTGCCATCGGCGTTCTGATCCCCATGGCCTGGTTTGACAACCAATTAGACGGGTTTTTAAGGGACGCGTTTGATATCTCCAGCGGGCTGTTGCTCAGCGGGACAATTGCCGCGCTGACTTTTGCCTATGTCGTCCGGTTTCTGGCCCTCTCGTTGGGTGCGGTTGAAACCAGCCTGGGCCGGATCACAGCAAATATCGACGGCGCGGCCCGGGCGCTTGGCGCAACGCCCGGTCAGGCGCTGATAAAGGTTCATCTCCCCATTATCCGGGCCAGCCTGCTGACCGCCGCGATCTTGGTTTTTGTCGATGGGATGAAAGAACTGCCGATGACCACAGTCATGCGGCCCTTTAATTTTGAGACCTTGGCAACCCAAGTTCACCAGTTCGCCTCGGCAGAACAATTCGAGCAGGCGGCCCCTGCGGCATTGGCAATTGTCGCCGTAGGTATTATTCCCGTGATCTTTCTGAGCCTAGCCATGAACCGGGCCGTCTATGGTCGGGATGACGCCGCCGAAGGAATGATCTGATGGGTCTCTACATCGAAAATGTTTCACACGCATACGGCGGGCACCGCATCTTCGACGATCTGTCGATTTCGGTGCCGTCCGGCGACATCGCGTGTCTGTTGGGACCATCCGGATGCGGCAAGACAACTCTGCTGCGGCTGGCGGCCGGATTGGAAAGTCTGCAAAAAGGGGAGATCAGATTTTCCGACCGGTTGGTGGCGTCTGCCGAATTTTCCGTCCCGCCGGAACAACGCGGCGTCGGCCTGATGTTTCAGGATTTTGCCCTGTTTCCTCACCTCAATGTGGCTGACAACGTAGCGTTCGGCATATCGCATTTATCGGCAGCCGAGAAACAGTTGCGGATCGAAGAAGTGCTGCAACAAGTCACTATGCAGGACTACGCGGATGCCTATCCCCATACGCTTTCCGGCGGGCAACAGCAGCGTGTGGCGCTGGCGAGAGCTCTGGCGCCCCGGCCGGCAGTCATGCTGTTGGATGAGCCGTTCTCGGGCCTTGATCAGAGTATGCGGATTCAAATCCGGGAAGAGACGTTGGGCATTTTGAAAACGGCCGGTGTGGCGACGCTGATGGTAACCCATAATCCGGATGAGGCCATGTTCATGGCGGATCGAATCATGGTCATGGGCCCTCATGGCGCGGTGTTGCAGGAAGGCACGCCGAACGAGGTTTATGCAGCGCCGGTCCATCCGTACGTGGCGTCCTTCTTTGGTCAGGTGAATCAACTAAAGGGATCCGCCGCAGGCGGTAAAATAGAAACGATCCTGGGCGATTTACCCGTGCCGGCTTGTCGTGAAAGCTGCACGGTTGATGTGGTCATTCGGCCTCATGGCATCAAGCTCTCGGAAGATGGAGATAAGGGCGTGCCCGTGGAAATCCTGAACGCTCGCCCACTTGGCCGAAATACATTTATCCGCTTCAGGGTCAAAGGGCAGGGGGCAGATATCCCGGATTTCCATTGCCGAAAGCCAGGCGTTTTTCCGGCAAGCCCGAAGGGAGAGGTGCGGGCTTGGATCGATCCTGGTAGCGCCTTTGTCTTTCCTCAAACCGCCGGCGAGGCGGGAGAAGACCCTGAATAACTACAGGCTTTGTGGGTTTTTCCCTTCCTCATACGGCTTTGGCGTGTCATAGTCCCGCCCGGCTCAAAGGGCCCTCCAAGGAAAAGACGAGAGAAACCGAAGGGAACCAGGGTATGCGTGCAGGACGGGACGACGCCCGCGTTCTGATTTACAGCCACGACAGTTTCGGTCTCGGGCACTTGCGCCGTTGCCGGGCGATTGCCCATTCACTGGTAGGGGCGTTCAATAAGCTCTCGGTTCTGATCCTTTCCGGGTCACCCATTATCGGCAGCTTCGATTTTCGTGCCCGCGTGGATTTTGTGCGGGTGCCCGGCGTCATCAAGCTGCGTAACGGCGAATACACCTCGCTGAATCTGCATCTGGATATCGAACAGACGATGGCGCTGCGCGGCTCGATCATCGAGCACACGGCCGACGTCTTCGATCCCGATATCTTCATCGTGGACAAGGAGCCTTTGGGCCTCCGAGGTGAGGTTGCCGACACGTTACAGATGCTGAAAGACCGGGGTACGCCTCTGGTGCTGGGCCTCCGAGATGTGATGGACGAGCCGGCATTGTTGGTGCCGGAGTGGGAGCGCAAGAACGTGTTGCCGGCTTTGCAGGAGCTCTATGACGAAATGTGGGTCTATGGCCTGCCGCAGTTTTATGACCCGTTGTCGGGCGTCAATCTGCCGGACTCCGTCCGACGGAAATTGATCTATACGGGCTATCTGCGTTATTCATTGCCGGATGCGTCATCCGTCCTATCCACATCCATCGGCGAGGACCCCTACATTCTGGTTACCGCAGGCGGGGGTGGTGACGGTGATGATATGGTGGATTGGGTCCTCTCGGCATACGAGACCGACCGGAATATCCCCCATCGCGCAGTGGTGGTTTTCGGTCCTTTCATGCAACCCGAAGATCAGGAAGGATTCCTCAAAAGGATCGACGACTTGGACCGGGTGACGGCGATCACTTTCGACGCCCATATCGAACACTTGATGGAAGGCGCCGTCGGCGTTGTCGCCATGGGCGGCTACAACACGTTCTGCGAAATACTGTCCTTTGACAAACCGGGGATCATCGTGCCTCGCACCAAGCCCCGCATGGAACAGTATATCCGGGCAGCGCGGGCGCAGGAGCTGGGACTCGTCTCCATGCTACAAATTGAAGACGGCAAGGACCCGGCCCGCATGGCGACGGCGCTGCGCCAACTGACCCAACAGAAACGTCCATCGGACGTGGTTTTGCCGGGATTGCTTGACGGTTTGCCCAGTATCAACCGTTTGACCAGCCGTCACTTGGCGCGGTCACTGCCCAGCGAGCTATCCGTTGTGCGCAAAATATCTTCGTGATTACAATTCTCTAAGCGACTATTTTGTGCGGATGCGCACGGTTATTGTCCTCAAAGGCTATCCACGCCTCTCCGAGACTTTTATCGCTCAGGAAATCCTGGAGCTGGAACGGAGAGGTCTCGATGTGGAGATCGTCTCCCTTCGCCACCCGACCGATAAGAAAACCCATCCGGTGCATGATCAGATCAAGGCGCGGGTGAGTTATCTACCGGAATATCTGTTTCAGGAGGCCGGCCGGGTCCTACGCGCCTGGAGGCGGGTGCGTCAGTGGCCGACTTACAGAACGGCGTTTTCAGCTTGGTGGCGGGATTTCAAAAGAGACCGCACCCCAAATCGCATCCGCCGCTTCGGTCAGGCGTTGGTTCTAGCGGCGGAATTGCCGAACGAGATTGAGCGTCTCCACGCACACTTTCTACACACCCCGGCGTCGGTGACACGTTATGCGGCGTTGCTCACAGGCCTGCCATGGAGTTGTTCGGCGCACGCGGTTGATATTTGGACGACCCCGAAATGGGAGATTGCCGAAAAGTTAGCGGAGTTAGACTGGCTGGTCACCTGCACGGCGGCCAACCAAGCGTATCTAGCCGAGCTGTCCGGCAATGACGATAAGGTTCACCTGGCCTATCATGGTCTCGATCTAAGCCGTTTTCCGGCGCGCGAAGCGAAAATAGTCGAACGCGATGGTTCCGATCCGGACAATCCGGTCACCATTTTGTCTGTCGGCCGCGCCGTGGAAAAAAAAGGCTATCCCAACTTGCTGGCCGCCTTGGCTTTGCTGCCCACCGATCTTAACTGGCGGTTCGTCCATGTGGGGGGTGGTAAAGAGATCGATAGGCTCAAACGGATCGCCAAGCAGTGGAACCTGGAAGATCGCATCGACTGGCTGGGCTCCCGGTCCCAAGACGAAGTCTTAAGAGCCTATGGCGAGGCGGACATTTTCGCCTTGGCCAGCCGGGTGGCAGGCAACGGCGACCGGGACGGTCTGCCCAATGTCCTGATGGAGGCGCAGTCTCAGGGACTGGCGGTGGTTTCCACCAGAGTCTCGGCCATCCCTGAACTGATCGAGGACGGGGTCAGCGGCTTGCTCGTGGAGCAAGAGGATGCAGAGAAACTTTCGAATGCACTGGCGCGATTGATTCAAGACCCAAGTTTGCGCCGGTCTCTGGCGGAGGCGGGCATCAGGCGAATTCGGGATCAGTTCGAGTTTCAAGGCTGCTTCGAGACGCTGTACAAGTTGTTTGGTCTGTCCAATGACGAGCACGCCGCGAACGCTTCTGCCTCTGAAAAAGTTGCATGAGGATCGCTTTCTACGCACCGATGAAGCCGCCGACGTCAGATGTGCCGTCGGGGGACCGGCGGATGGCGCGGTTGTTGATACGGGCGCTAGAGTTCTCCGGCCACGATGTGCATTTGGCCTGCGACTTTCAAAGTCGAGAACCGGCCGGTGATCCGGTGCGCCAGCAGGAGATTATGGGACTGGGGCAGAGCGTCGCGGAGACCTTGATCGCGGCGTACGAGAACGGCGAGGCCGCCCGGCCCGACGCTTGGTTCACGTATCATCTTTACTATAAGGCGCCGGATTGGATCGGCCCGTCGGTCGCCAACCGACTTGGCATTCCTTATGTCGTGGCCGAGGCGTCCCATGCGCCGAAGCGCGCCGGGGGGCCGTGGGACTTAAACCACCGGCAGGCAGAGGCGGCAATCCGCCGGGCGGACAGGGTTTTTGGCCTGAATACGCTGGATGCCGGATGCATTAAGCCTTTGCTCGCCACGCCAGATAAACTTGTGCAGATGAAGCCGTTCTTGGATTTAGATGACATGCCACCCGTGCCGGATCGCCGGGAAAATAGCGACAAGCCGGTGCGGTTGGTTGCCGCCGCGATGATGAGGTCGGGTGACAAATTGGAATCATACGGGGTGTTGGCGGCGGCGCTGAAACGGCTGCCCGAAGATGCCTGGGCCCTGGAGGTCGCGGGAGATGGTCCGGAACGACCATCTGTTGAGGGGATGTTCGCAGGTCTGCCAGTGACCTTCTTGGGAGAGTTATCGGCAAAAGATTTATATGCCGCTTTTGACCGGGCTGATCTGTTTGTCTGGCCTGCCGTCAATGAAGCCTACGGCATGGCGCTGTTGGAGGCGCAGAGCCGGGGCCTGCCCGTGGTTGCCGGCCGAACCCACGGCGTACCGGATATCGTCCGGGATGGGATCACCGGAAAGCTGGCGGCGGTGGGTGACGCGGACGCTTTTGCTAGGGCGGTACGGGAGTTGATCGAACAGCCGGATGATTTGCCAAAGATGAGTGATGCGGCACGACAAACAGTCGCCGCCGAACACAGCCTGGAAACGGCGGCAGCCATTCTTGACCGGGAAATCCGGGCGGTGGCGGCATGACCTATTTGGCGCTCATCCGGCATGGGACGACCGAATGGAACCGGAAAGGACTCATCCAGGGGCACACCGATATTTCCTTGGATGAAGGCGGCCGGGGTGAAGTTGCTGGCTGGACTATCCCGGAGGAATTGGCCGGCTATCGCTGGATCAGCAGCCCGTTTGAACGCGCGCTGGAAACGGCAGAGATTTTGTCGGGCGCTCGTCCGCCGACGGACCAGCGGCTCGGGGAAATGGCGTGGGGGGACTGGGAAGGGCGCACACTTGTCGAATTGCGGGCAACGCTTGGCGAGGAGATGGCGGCGCTGGAAGCCAAGGGTCTGGATTTTAAAGCGCCCGGCGGAGAAAGCCCGCGAGAGGTGCAGACGCGTGTCCGGCCGCTCCTGGCGGAAGTCGCGGCGGCGGGTGAAGACACCGTCGCCGTGTGCCACAAGGGTGTCATCCGAGCCGTTTATGCGTGGGCGGCGGATTGGAACATGCTCGGCAAGCCACCGGAAAAATTACGGAATGGGTGTGTCCAGATTTTCACACTGGATGAGACAGGTCATCCGTCGCCTCATCGCCTCAACCTTGATATGACGGGATCATGACTAAGCCCAAGGTCCTATTTTACGTGCAGCACCTGTTGGGCATTGGTCACCTGAAACGGGCGACGACCCTTGCGCGCGCCATGACGGCAAAGGGGATTGAGGTCACCGTGGTGTCGGGCGGAGAGTCCGTGCCGGTGGTTGATGACAGTGGCATGTCTTTCGTTCAACTGCCCGCAGTGAAGGCGGCGGATCGAACGTTCTCGGGGCTGGTCGGGGAGGACGGTGCGCCGATCTCGGATCAGGAAAAAGCCGTGCGCCGGGATTTTTTATTAAATCTTTTCAATAAGTTGTCGCCCGATGTTCTCATCATAGAGTTATATCCGTTTGGCCGCCGGCAGCTTCGGTTCGAGCTCCTGCCGCTTCTGGATGCGTCGCGCGCCCGGGACAACCGGCCGGTTGTTGTGTCATCGGTCCGCGATATCCTGGTGGAGAAGAAACGTCCCGAGCGAGACCAGGAAATGGTGGAACTCGCCCGGCAGTATTTTGACCATGTTTTGGTGCATGGCGATCCCGACCTGATCCCGTTCGACAAAACATTCGCGCGGGCCAAGGACATCAAAGACATGCTGCACTATACCGGCTACGTGGTGGAGCATGAAGCGATTGCCGCGAGCGATGGTGACCAAGGAACTGGGGAAGTCATTGTCTCGTCTGGCAGCGGCGCGGTGGGAGAATTGCTGCTGCGAGCTGCTCTGCGGGTGCGGCCTCAAACCTATCTGGCCGACGCCCCATGGCGGCTGCTGGCCGGCTTTTCCATGGCGGAAGATGTCTTTACCGACATTCAGACCCAAGCACCGGCGGGTGTGGTGGTAGAGCGCGCCCGGCCAGACTTCGTGACGCTGTTAAAGAACTGCCGGATTTCCATTTCCCAAGGCGGCTACAACACGGTGATGGAGGTGTTGGCGACCGGAGCAATCGGCATCGCCATTCCCTATGCCGGCGGCAACGAAACGGAGCAAACCCTCCGCGCCCGGCTGCTGGAAGAGCGCGGATTGATCCGGCAGATGCCGGAAGACCGGCTGACCGATGAAGCGCTGGTTCAGATGATCGAAGAGACGCAATATCGTGAGGGGCAATCTGCGGTTAAACTCGACACGCACGGCGCTTCTAAAACCGCCGAATTGGTGGCCAAATGGGCCGGACTATAGGGTTTTCCCGTGATTGGAATCACCGGTCAAATCCTATAGTGTTTGGTCCTTGAAAATCGGGAAAACCCTATTCCGTATAACCATTTGAAATATAAATATTATTTAGTTCTTTAGGGGAATTCCAATTATGGAACGGGGCGTTTTTCAGTTTGTCCTGAGATTTAGTAAAAGGGATCAGATCGTCCTTATAATTGTGACGCTTCTGTCGCTTCCTTTTTATTTCTTTTCGTTGGACCTGCCGAAGCAGATCGTTGATAAGGCGATCAAGGGCGAGGAAAAGGGCCTCAAGTTCCCGATTGAGTACTGTGGCCCGTTTGAGGGCTGCGGCCTCAATTTAACGCAGCTCGAATTTTTGTTCGTTCTCTGTTTTCTTTTTCTGG
>CAZSXT010000001.1:374616-408142 GCA_964611435.1 uncultured Rhodospirillaceae bacterium
GGCCTCAATTTAACGCAGCTCGAATTTTTGTTCGTTCTCTGTTTTCTTTTTCTGGCCTTGGTCTTCATCAACGGCGGCTTTAAGTATTTTTTGAACGTCTATCGTGGGGCAACGGGCGAAAGATTGCTCCGCCGTATTCGCTATCAGTTGCTGGAACGGGTACTACGGTTCCCGCTGCCTCATTTCCGGCGGACCTCTCAAGGCGAAGTAGTTTCCATGGTCACTCTGGAAACCGAGCCCTTGGGCGGTTTTTTTGGTGATGCGATCAATCTGCCCAGCTATCAGGGTGGTTTGCTCATTACGCTGATGGTTTTCATGTTCGTGCAGGACTGGAAGCTGGGACTGGCGGCGATAGCGCTTTATCCGGTTCAGGCGTGGCTGATTCCTAAACTTCAGCGGCAGGTCAACCAGCTGGGTAAACGGCGGGTCCAGGAGGTGCGGCGCTTGTCAGAGCGGATCGGCGAAGCGGTCACAGGCGCGCACGAAATTCATGCCAATGACACCTCACAGTATGAACTGACCGACTTCTCGAGCCGTCTTGGACGAATTTATGACATTCGCTACGAGATTTATAAGAAGAAATTCTTCATCAAGTTTGTGAACAACTTTTTAGCGCTGCTGACGCCGTTCTTCTTTTACTCCATCGGCGGGTGGCTGGTGATCCGCGGTGATATGTCCATCGGTTCATTGATTGCCGTGCTGGGCGCTTACAAGGACGTCTCCGCGCCGTGGAAGATGCTCCTGGGCTACTATCAACGTCTCGAAGATGCACGTATCAAGTATGAACAACTTATAGAAAAGTTCGAAACCGGTGACCTTCTTGAAGAGGAAAAGCTGACCGAAGAGCCAGAAGTGCTGCCCAAACTGGAGGGACCGTTATCGGCCTCCAATGTCAGCTTCACCGAAGATGACGGGTTGAAGATCATCGATGGCGCCTCCATGACCGTGAACCTGCCAGGGCATTTCGCGTTGGTAGGGCCGCCCGGTGGAGGCAAGGTCGAGTTTGCCCAATTGATGGCGCGCTTGCTCAGCCCGTCCGGGGGCAAGATCACAATCGGCGAGGACGATTTCGCCAAGATGCCGGAAGCGGTGACCGGACGAAAGATCGCCTATGCCGGTCAGTCGCCTTATATTTTCTCCGGGTCGTTCAAAGACAACTTGCTTTACGGATTGAAGCACAGGCCCGTACGGGAGCCTGAGTACGATGATGCGATGAAGGCGGAGCGTGTTAAGGTAATCGCGGAAGCCCGAGGATCCGGCAATCTGGACTATGATCCTAATGCCGACTGGGTGGATTGGGATACGGTCGGCGTAAAATCTGAAGACGAATTGGTAGAGAAGGTGATCCACACTCTCGGTGTGGTGGACCTGGAGTCGGACGTCTATCAGATCGGACTCCGGCAGCGGATCGATCCGCAGGCGCAGCCCGACTTGGCGCAGAATCTTCTGCGAGCCCGGGAAATGATGCGAAAGAATTTGGATGAGCGCCATCTGGCTGATTTCGTCGAGTCCTTTGACGCCCAGACCTACAACAACAATGCGTCGGTCGCCAAAAATATCCTGTTTGGCACGCCGGTTGGTGAAGCATTTGAAATCGAGAACCTGGGTGAAAACGCTTACGCGATGAGCGTCCTCGATCAGGTCGGGATGCGGGAAGAATTTATTCTCAAAGGCCAGCGGCTGGCGGAGATCATGGTCGACTTGTTCCAAGGCCTGCCGCCGGATCATGAGTTCTGGGAGCGGTTCAGTTTCATCAGTTCGGACGATCTGCCTGAGTTCCAAGCGATCCTGAAGCGCCTGTCCATGGATGGGCTGGACAACGCCTCCGAAGAAGACCGCGCCGCCTTGGTCGAGCTGCCGTTTAAATTAATCCCGGCGCGGCACCATTTGGGTTTGGTCGATGACGACTTTAGAGAGAGAATTCTGGAAGCGCGTAAGGTGTTCGCGGAAAATCTTCCCGAAGTACTGCGAGAGTCCATAGAATTCTTCGAGGCCGGCAGCTACAACGCCGCCGCCTCCATCCAGGACAACATCTTGTTCGGCAAGATCGCCAGCGAGCGTGCGGAAAGCTCGGATATGGTCGGCGAAGAATTGCTGAAGGTGGTGCAGGATGTCGGCATCAGGACCGAGGTCATTCGCCGCGGGCTGGAATTTGACGTGGGCATCGGCGGTTCCCGGTTGTCCCCAATCCAAAGGCAGAAATTGGCGGTCGCGCGAAGCCTGATGAAGCAGCCGGACCTGTTCATCCTGAACGAGGCCTTATCGAGTCTCGATTCGGAATCTCAAAACCGGATCGTCGGCAATGTGATCGAGGCCCAGGAAGGGCGGAGCTTTATGCTGGTGCCGAGCGAAACCGCGCTGGACCGGAGTTTCGATCATGTCTTCAAGATCGAAGGCGGTAAAGTTTCAGGTCAGGGCGAATCCGCGCCGGTTGCGTCAAACGGCGAGTCTTCAGATGATTCCGGCTCTGACATCGGCGGTGGATTCGGCGAAGAAATCGATGTCCTGGCGTCCATTCCGCTGTTTGCCGGCATGGACCGGTCCAAGCTCAAGATGCTGGCCTTCGCCAGTGAGCGCTATAACTACCCCTCCGGCGAGGTCGTTTTCCGTCAGGGTGAAGTCGGCGACAACGCCTATGTGGTAATCGATGGCGAGGCGGATGTTCTTCTGGAGCTGTCGGAGGGAACCCGGCATCTGGTCACCATGAAGCGCAACGACTTGTACGGTGAACTGGCTCTGCTGTGTGAGGCGCCTCGAACCGCAACGATCAAAGCCGCGACCGATCTTACAGTGATGGCTATCGCCAAGGATATTTTCTTCAAGGTGATCGCCGAGGATACGGAAACCAGTATCCGCCTGACCCGATCTGTGGCGGAGCGGCTGGAGCGGACGACTCGTGATCTTAGTGATGCGGCGACGATCCATGACGCTATTACCAATCTTCCCGATCAGCGATTGTTCGTCGATCATATCCGCCAGACCATCGCCCGGGACAAACGGTTCGGCGAGAAGTCGGGTTTGTTGTGGTTTGATATAGCCGAAGACTACGGCACCCATGGCTCGATCGAGACCGATGAGCAAAAAGACGTTCTACGTGAGATCGGTAGTCGTATCCATGACTGTATTCGGGAAACAGATATGGCGGCGCGGATCGGTGAATTTAAGTTCGCCATCGTCTTTACGCCGGCGCAGGAAGACGGCGGCGCAAAGCGCCTCGCCACGCGTATTGTAGAATCTCTGAAACAACCCATCTCTATTAATAATCATAACTATCAACTCAGCCACGGCTGCAAATTCTTGTTCCGCAAGTTGGAATCCAGGGATCCGCAGGAGCAATACGCCCTGCTGCAAGCCGATGACGGCGAAGTTTTGGAAATTTAAGGCACGGAAATCGGACGAAAATTAACGATGACAGCGAAATACGCGTATCCGTTTTCCTCTATTCGGGGTGACTATATCCGGTCCATCGGCGGGGTGGTGCTTTGTTTGTCGCCCTTTGCCCTCGGATTGCCGTTGACCGGCGCGCTGTATCTTGTGGCCTTTGCAGCGCTTGTCTTCGCCGTGCTTTTGGCGCGGACAATTCTCCGGCATGTGACCGCCGTCACCGTCAGTGACGGTGAAATCACGCTAAAGTCACTGCAAGAACAGGCCGTTCCATGGGAAGGGTTGGCGGAGTTTGATCTCTCCTACTTTACCACGTGGAGAAGCGGTTCTAACGGGTGGATGCAATTACGCCTTAGAGGGGCAGGGAAGACATTGAGACTCGAATCTTCCGTTGACGGATTTGAGGAGATTACACGTAGCTGCTTTGACGCGGCGCGGCGCAATAAGCTTGAGCTCAATCGGACGACCCTCAGCAATCTTGCGGCGCTGGGCATTGTCTCCGAGGAAGAGGCGATGGCGCCGGAATGAGCGATCTACTGAACATCAGTAATCTCGGCATAGAGTTCCGCGTGCAGTCTGGCGTGGTGCGCGCTGTCAACGGCGTGTCGTTGCGGGTCAGGCCCGCTTCGACCGTTGCGGTGTTAGGCGAGTCCGGCTCGGGCAAATCAACCATCGCTCAGGCGATTATGGGCATTCTGCCGAAGGTCGCGAGCATCACCTCTGGTAAAATTCTATTTGATGATCCCAAGACTGACGCGGCGCCCATCGATATCGCCGCTTTGCCGAGGGACGGCAAACAAATTCAATCCATTCGCGGCGGCAATATTTCGATGATTTTCCAGGAGCCGATGACGTCTCTGTCGCCGCTCCATACCATTGGCAATCAAATTTCAGAAGCCATGCGGCTGCATTCGGACGTCTCCAAGGGCGCCGCTCTGGACGCAGTGGAGGAGATGCTGCGCGTGGTCGGATTTCCCGATCCCAAGAAAGCGCTGGTCACGTATCCGTTCGAACTCTCTGGCGGATTGCGTCAACGGGCGATGATCGCCATGGCGCTGGTGTGCCGGCCCTCGCTTCTCATCGCGGACGAGCCGACGACAGCCCTCGATGTGACCATCCAGGCGCAAATCCTGAAACTGATTGACGACCTGCAGTCCGATCTGCAAATGGCTGTGCTGATCATCACCCATGATCTCGGGGTGGTGGCCAACGTCGCTGACGAGGTTGTGGTCATGTACAACGGCAGCGTAATGGAGTCGGGGACGCTCGACGATATTTTCCGCAACCCCGCCCATCCCTATCTGCAGTCCCTGTTGCGCGCGGTGCCGCACTTTGACATGAAGCCGGGGGAGCGGTTGGTGCCTATCCGCGAGATCAAAACCACGACAGGCCACTTGCTGGCCGCCAAGGAAAAGCCGGCGACAGCGGTGGATGATGACAAGCCGATCCTGAGCGTCCGCAACATCAGCAAGTCATACAATATCCGGAAGAGCGGCATTATGGGCACGAGTCATTCGATGGTGAAGGCGGTCGATGATGTCAGCTTTGAAATTAAACGCGGTCAGACATTGGGTTTGGTGGGTGAAAGCGGCTGCGGCAAGACGACGCTGAGCAAGATCATTATGCGCGCCCTGAGCCCGGACAGTGGGCAGGTGGTGTTCAATGATCACGGTCGGGAAGTCGATTTGACCGGCCTTCACGGCAAGGATCTCATTCCGTACCGCACCAAGTATCAATACGTTTTTCAGGACCCATTCGGTGCGCTTAACCCGCGCATGACGGTCTATGATATTATCAGCGAGCCGCTTGATATTCATCAGGTTGGTGATGACACCTATCGCACCGAGATGGTGAAGGAACTGATGAATTTGGTCGGTCTCGATCCCCGGTTCCTGAACCGATATCCCCACAGTTTCTCAGGTGGGCAACGCCAGCGGATCAGTATCGCGCGGTCGTTGGCATTGAAGCCCGACCTGTTGCTCTGTGATGAGCCTGTGTCGGCATTGGATGTGTCTGTTCAGGCGCAAATTCTCAATCTGATGAAAGACCTCCAGCAAGAATTGGGTCTCACCTATTTGTTCGTCTCTCACAATCTGGCGGTGGTGGACTATGTGTCCGACCATATCGCCGTGATGTGCGCGGGACGTTTGGTGGAAATCGCCCCCCGTGAAATTCTGTTCGAGAATCCGCGTCACCCCTATACCCAGGCGCTTTTGTCAGCGGTGCCGTATCCCGACCCGGATCAGCGGCTTGATCTGACCGCGCTGATGGAAGGTAAGAGCTCTGAACCTGCTGCCTGGCCAGAGCCGTACACACTTAAGGAAGGGGAGACGGCCCAATTGGTCGAGGTATCGGACCAGCATTTTGTCCGGATCGGCTGTTCCGCCGAGGAATATAGGAAGGCTTCATGACTATAAGACTTTGCATCTCGGTTGTTTTGTTGCTGGCCTCTTTCGGTTCGGCGATGGCCGCCGATGTGCCTGCCTCGTTTGTGGAAACGCCAAGCCTCAAGAATGCCGTGGAGGCGGGGAAACTGCCGCCGGTGAGGGATCGGCTACCACTCCGTCCATCGGTGGTCGATCTGGTGGAGGAGGGGCTGAAAGGCGGTGCGCATGGCGGCAGTCTGCGGCTGCTGATGGGCCGGAAGAAAGACACGCGGCAAATGGTGGTTTACGGGTATTCCCGGCTTATCGGCTATGACAGAGGGTTCAATATCGTTCCGGATATCCTGGAAAAATTCGAGGTCGAGGAAAGCCGCATATTCACCCTCCACCTCCGCAAAGGTCACCGCTGGTCGGATGGACATCCGTTCACCGCCGAGGACTTCCGCTATTATTTCGAGGACGTGGCGAACTCGGACCAAGTGCGGAACGAGAGCCTACCGCTCGCCATGCTGGTTGACGGCAAACCCCCAATGTTCGAGGTGCTGGACGAAACCACGGTTCGCTATACCTGGCACAAGCCCAACCCGTTCTTCGCCCCCAGATTGGCGGGCGCCCGACCGCTCTATATCTATCGCCCGGCCCACTACCTGAAGAAGTTCCATGCTAAATACACGCCGATGGAAACGTTAAAGGCCCAGGTGAAGGAACATAAAAAGCGCAACTGGATGGCGCTTCATTATCTTCAAGGCCAGCAGTACAAGAACGAAAACCCCGATCTGCCGAGCTTGCAGCCATGGGTGTTGCGCACACGCCCGCCGGCCAAGCGCTTCAGTTTCGAGCGTAATCCCTTTTACCATCGGGTTGATTCCAACGGCCGACAGTTACCATACATCGACGATGTGAAAATCAACGTCACCAGTTCCAAGCTTATTGCTTTGAAAGCCGGCTCCGGCGAAACCGATCTGCAGGCGCGAGGGCTGAGTTTTAACAACTACACGTTATTGAAAAAGTCGGAGAAAGAGTTCGGCTATTCCACCAAGTTATGGGCGCCGGCAAAAGGCGCGCGTTGGGCGATTTATCCTAACCTCACCGCAACCGATCCTGAATGGCGGGCATTGCTGCGCAAGAGAGAGTTCCGCCAAGCCTTGTCTCTGGCTATCGACCGGCACGAAATCAATCAGGTGTTTTATTACGGCCTGGGAAATCTCGCGAACAATTCGGTCCTGATGGGCAGCCGTTTGTATGATCAAAAGATTGCAGACCGTTGGATCAAGTATGACCCCAAAAGAGCGAACGAGCTCTTGGACAAGCTGGGCCTGGACAAGCGCAACGAGGACGGCATCCGTCTGATGCCCAGTGGGCGGCCGCTTGAGGTGACAATCGTGTTTTCAACCGAGGCCTCGGAGCCGGCTGATATTCTGGAGCTAGTTGGAGACACTTGGGGCAAAGTGGGTATCAAAATTCATTCCAAGCCCCTGCATCGGGAAATCATGCGGAATCGTATTTTCAGCGGCGCCGTGCAGCTCTCACTTTGGTCGGGAATTGAGAACGGTATTCCGACGCCCGAAAGTGCGCCGGTTGAATTTGCGCCGACATCCCAGCAGCAATTGCAATGGCCGGCTTGGGGCCAGTATCGGGAGACCCGAGGTAAATCCGGTGAGCCCGTAGACATGGAAGTGCCAAAACGTTTGTTGGACCTCAATCGGGCCTGGCGCCAAGCCAAGGACGGGGATGAGAAAAGCCGCATCTGGCGCGAAATTCTCGATCTGTATACGGACAACGTATTCAGTATCGGTATTATCTCCAGCGTGCCGCAAGTCATCCTGGTCAACAAAGAAATTCGCAATGTGCCGGAGAAAGCGATCTACAACTGGGATCCGGGTGCACATTTCGGCATCTACCGGCCCGACACCTTCTGGTTCGATAAAACCGATAAGAAAGAACTGAACTAAGCCCCATGCTCGATTATTTTGCCCGCCGCATCTTTGTGATGATCCTGACCCTGTTCGTGGTCAGTGCGCTGGTCTTTGTGGTGATCCAATTGCCAGAAGGCGACTTTATCACCACCATGGTTGCCGAACTTGAAGCCCAAGGGGAGGCGGCCGACCCGCAGAAAATTGCCTACCTGAAAGAACAGTTCTACCTGGATGAGCCCATGTGGAAGCAGTACTTCCTATGGATCGGCGGGGTGCTGCAGGGGGATTTCGGCCGCTCCATGGAGCATGACCTGCCCGTAGGCGACATTATCGGCGAGGTGTTTGTTTTCGCGGTAATCCTGAATGCCAGCGTCATCATTTTCATCTATCTGGTGGCGTTTCCCATCGGCGTATATTCCGCGACCCATCAGTATAGTTGGGGAGACCACGGACTCACCTTTGTCGGGTTTATCGGTTTGGCGACGCCGAACTTCTTGCTGGCGCTGATCCTGATGTTTCTGGCGAAGAAATTTTTTGGCATCTCCATGGGCGGGCTCATGGACCCGGTGTTTGAGAACCAGCCATGGTCCTGGGACAAGATCGTCTCGGTGATGGAGCACTTGATCGTGCCAGTGATCGTGATTGGCACGTCCGGTACGGCTGGCATGATCCGCCGGCTCCGCGCCAATCTACTGGACGAGCTGAACAAACAATACGTGGTGACCGCGCGGGCCAAGGGCCTGCCCAACGGCCGCCTGTTAATCAAATATCCGCTGCGCATGGCGCTGAACCCGTTCATCGCCGATATCGGCAATCTGTTGCCCCAAGTGGTGTCGGGCTCGGTCATCATCGCGGTAATTTTGGACTTGCCGACGACGGGGCCCATTTTGCTGGAAGCCCTGCAGAGCCAGGACACATTCCTGGCGGGCTCGTTCCTGTTGTTTGTCTCGCTGCTGACGGTGGTGGGCATGTTTGTCTCGGACCTGTTGCTGGCGGTGCTTGATCCGCGCATCCGGTTGACCGGGGGGGCGGCGAAATGAGTGAGCGGTTGGAACATTACGTCTCCCAAGAGCCTTTCGATCCGTTCGAGGCGGAGGAGCTGACGCCGGAGCAGGAAAAATTCTATCTGGCGTCCCAGTGGAAAATGATGTGGTGGCGGTTGAAGCGTCACAAACTGGCCGTTTGGTCCGGGGCCATTTTGGCGATCTTCTATTTCTCGGTGCTAATCTCGGAGTTCCTGGCGCCCTATAACCTGCAGACCCGGAACGCGAACTTCATCTTCGCGCCCCCGCAGGTGGTGCATTTCTTCCATGAGGGCGAATTCAAGGGACCTTTCGTCTATGGCCAGAATTATCGGCTGAACATGGAAACACTGCGCCGGGAGTATACGGAAAATAGATCGCAGATTCATCAATTGCGTTTTTTCTGCAGTGGTGACGAGTACGAGTTCTGGGGCCTGTTCAAGACCACGGCGCACCTGGTGTGTCCGGCCAAGGACGGCAACTTCTTCTTCATGGGCACGGACAGGTTGGGCCGGGATATTTTCTCACGCGTGATCTACGGCACCCGGATTTCTCTGACGATCGGCCTGATCGGCATCACGCTCAGTTTCCTGCTCGGAATCTCCATCGGCGGCGCGGCGGGCTATTTCGGCGGCTGGGTGGACAACCTGTCCCAGCGGGCAATCGAAATATTGCGCTCTATCCCCGAATTGCCTCTGTGGATGGGCCTGTCGGCGGCGCTGCCGGTGAGCTGGAGCCCCATCGCCGCCTTCTTCGGCCTGACCATCATCCTGGCGCTGGTGGATTGGCCGGGCCTCGCGCGCGCGGTGCGGTCAAAGCTTTTGTCTCTTCGGGAAGAGGATTTTTGTACCGCCGCCACCTTGATGGGTGCGCCCCCACGCCGGGTGATCTACCGGCATCTGCTGCCCAACTTCATGAGCCACCTGATTGCGTCGGCGACGCTATCCATCCCCTCGATGATCTTGGCGGAGACTGCGCTGAGTTTCCTGGGCCTGGGTCTGCGTCCGCCGATCACCAGCTGGGGCGTGCTGCTGGTCGAGGCGCAGAACCCGGAAGCGGTGGCGCTCTATCCCTGGCTTCTGCTGCCGGCGGTTCCCGTCATTATCACCGTTCTCGCCTTTAACTTCTTCGGCGACGGTTTGCGGGACGCGGCCGATCCTTACAAGTAACCGGTCCGCGCCATGAAGTTCGACGCGGTGCGCGAGGTCTTGGGCGACACGCCCTATCTGGGTGTGGACGAGGGCTGGGAGCTTTACCACCACGTCCTCAACGAAAAGCCCGAAGCCATTCTGGAGCTGGGCCATGCCCACGGCGTCTCGACCTTGTACCTTGCCGCGGCGTTGGATGAGCTGGGCCGGGGGAGCATCGACAGCGTCGATCTGCTAAGCGCAGCCGACCGACAGCCGAACCTTGAAATGTTTTTGCTGAAGGCCGGGCTGGAGAAATACGTCACGATCCACCGGGAGAAGAACTCCTACAACTGGTTCCTGAAGAAAAAGATAGAAGCGCAGAGCGAGAACAGCGTGTGCGCGCCTTGTTATGACTTCTGCTTCATTGATGGGCCGAAGAACTGGACCATCGACGGATTCGCCTTTTTCCTGGCGGATAAGCTGCTGCACGACAAGGCTTGGATCCTGTTCGACGATATGAACTGGACCCACGGCAAGCACAAGGGGCGCGAAGCAACCGACGGCATCACCATCCGCTCGCTCAGCGCCGAGGAGATCGAAAACCCGCAAATTGAGGCCGTCTACCGCCTGCTGGTGCTGCAGAATCCGGCATATTCAAACTTTAAAGTGCAGGATGATTGGTGGGCCTGGGCGCAAAAGACGCCCGATGGTGCGCGCACGGTCGAAAAAGCCAAAAAGAGCTATGAATCATAAGCAAATCTGCCGCTTAAAATTGTTTGTTGTAATCCGCCGCTTTTGCCCCATTTTAAGAGTATGAGCGAACGGCCATTTAATCCCACCCATTATGACGGCTGTCCGGTGCCGGAAGCCAAGCCGTATCTGCGGCCGGTGCTGATTGTGTTCGGCTGGCTCTGTGTGGTGATAGGGGCCATCGGCGCCTTTACGCCGGGACTGCCGACCACGGTATTCCTGCTCATGGCGGCCTGGGCCTTCGCTCGTTCATCCCGGAAGTTCCACGCCTGGCTTTATGGCCATAAACATTTCGGGCCGGTCGTCCGGAACTGGGACAACTACCGCGTGATCCCTAGAAAGGCCAAGGTTTTGGCCGTGTCCATGATGAGCGCCAGCCTGGCCTTCGTGGTCTTCTTCGTCGCCCGGGATTGGGTGCTGCCGACAATTATGTTCGCGGTGATGGCGCCGGCGGCGGCCTATATCCTGACCCGCGCGTCCACCGCGCCGGGTTACGTCGAAAGCCGCTAATCTCTCCAAATTATCGCTTTTTTTTGAGCCAGAGACTGGTGTCGATGGCGTCTTTACTCATGGGCAGGGTCGCCACTGGGGACCGGGCAATTGCATCGGTGAGCCGGGTGCGGGCGTACTGAGAGGAGAACAACAGCTCATAGCCGCCCGTATGAATCAGGGGCGCCGCCGCCTGCTGCTCGTTGTAGCCGCGCCAAGTCCAGCTTTCCGGATAGTCGTCCGGCAAAAAGATATCGTGGATGTGGACGAGAACGCCCGCGGGCAGGGCGGGCAGCACCCGGTTAAACAGGAAATCCACGTCCGTGCCGGGCATCAGGATATGGCTGGAATCGATAAACAGGATGTCGCCGGCTTGCAGCGCCTCGAACACGACCATATCCACCGTCTGGGCGGTGGCGTTGATGATTTCGATGGGTAGGCCAGTGATGGTGGCGCGGGGCGCCGGATCAATGGCGGTGATCTTGGTGTCGAGCCCGCCGTCGCGGACCGCGCGGGCCATGAACCGGGTGGAATGGCCGGAACCCACCTCGACAATTCGGGCCGGCTTTTGGTCGCGGACCATGGTGTAGGTGGCGGCCGCATCCAGGGGCGGAAACCAATCCTGGTGCCAGCGGGGCTCAGGCGGCGTATCTGGCCCAATGGCCTCAAACTCAGCCGAAAATTTATCAAACTTACTTATAAATTCGGCAAAATAACTATTTGATTTATTGAATTTTTTTTCGATTTCTTTATAGCCGCCGAAGGGGGTGGCGCTATCCGCATGGCGGTACGGGATAAAGAAGCCCTGAGGGCGAAGTCCGAGGATCGTGGAGAGGCCCATCCGTAGCCGCCGGAAGGATTTCTCGCCCGCCATGGGCGCTTACGCTTGGGACCAGTCGAGCCCGATATTCACCGCGCGGGCGGAATGAGTGAGCCGACCGACCGACATGTAGGTAACGCCAGTCTCGGCGATGGCTCGTATGGTCTCTAGATTGATGTCGCCGGAGGCTTCGGTCGGCACCCGGCCATTGATCCGCCGCACGGCTTCGGCCTGCTGCTCGGTATTCATATTGTCGAGAAGTATACTGTCCGCCCCGGCTTCAACGGCGATATCCACCTGTTCCAAGGTGTCGCATTCCACCTCGACATCCTTGAGACCGGCTTCCTTGGCCAGGCGGATCGCTTCGGCGACCCCGCCAGCGACGGCGATATGGTTGTCTTTGATCAAGACCCCGTCATCCAAGCGCATGCGGTGATTGGTCGCCCCGCCCATGCGGGTGGCGTATTTGGCGAGATCACGCAGGCCAGGAATGGTTTTCCGCGTATCTAGTAGGATAGCGCTGGTTCCCTTGATCGCGTCCACATACTGGCGGGTAAGGGTGGCAATGCCGGACAGGTGCTGCAGCGTATTGATTGCGGTGCGTTCCGCGGTCAAAAGATCAACCGCAGGACCTTCCAAATCCGCTAAAACCGTGCCGGCCGGGACTTTGTCGCCGTCCTTTGCCCGCGGCGTCCAGATGATGTCCTTGGAGAATTTATCAAAGATCATGCCGGCGATGGGCAGGCCGGCACAGACCATCTCTTCGCGGGCCGACATCACGCCGGTAAAGCGCACGCCCTTAGGGATCACCGCGTTGGAGGTTAAATCCCCCTTGCCGATGTCTTCGGCGATGGCGGCGTCCAGCAATTTGTCGAGAGCGTCGGGATCGAGACCGTCAGGCAGCATTTTTTTCCTGCCGGGGGGCTGAGGGGGACATATCCAGCATCCGCTGTAGCGGTATCAGCGCTTTGATCCGCAGATCTTCGGGTATTTCCACACGGGGGGCTTCGTTCAGCATGGCCAGATAGAGCTTTTCAAGTGAGTTCTTGGCCATGAAGGGGCAATTGGCGCAATCGCAGGTGCCGTCGGCGCCCGGTGCAGCCATGAAAACCTTATCCGGCGCGGCTTTTTCCATCTGGTGGATGATGTGTTGCTCCGTCGCGACGATGAATTCCGGCGCATTGTCGTTGGTGACAAAGTCCAAGATCGACCGGGTCGAACCGACATGATCTGCGTGGTTCAGGATCACGTCCGGGCATTCCGGGTGGGCGGCGATCTTGGCCGCCGGGTGGCGGACCTTGAGTTTTACCAATTCCCGCTCGTTAAACTGTTCGTGGACGATACAAGTGCCCGGCCAAAGCTGCATATCCCGGCCGGTTTTCTTGGCGAGGTAGGCGCCCAGGTGCCGGTCCGGCGCAAACAGCACTTTCTCTTCCGCGGGCAGCTGGCCCAAAATGCTTTCGGCGTTGGATGACGTGACAATAATGTCGGACAGCGCCTTGATCTCGGCCGAGCAATTCACATAGGTGATCGCCGTGTGATCCGGGTATTTTTCGCGGAGTTTCAGGAATTCTTCCGGCTGGCATGAATCTTCCAGTGAACAGCCGGCTTCTTTGTCGGGAATAACCACGGTTTTGTCCGGGCTCAGGATTTTGGCGCATTCGCCCATGAATTTGACGCCGCAAAAGGCGATCATGTCCGCGTCCGTGTTGGCGGCCTTGCGGGACAGGTCAAGTGAATCACCCACGAAGTCGGCAATCTCCTGGATTTCCGGGGCCTGGTAATAGTGAGCCAGAATCACCGCGTTTTTCTCTTTGCGCAGCCTTTCTATCTCCGCTTCAAAATCCAGGAAGGGGTCCAGGGAGTCCGCCGTGATCGCGTCCGGCCCAGGGTCAACGATGGTCTCAATCATTTAGAACCTCGATATTCGCCCATATGGGGTCGAATTCGCGTTACTCCTCTTGGTTCAAGGGGAGAGTTGGCTGATTTCGTCTCCAAGTCAACCCTGTAGGGCGCATGGCAGGTCTCGAAACCGCACACATCGACGTTGTTGCCGCGGGCCGGATGATATGATTAGGTCTCAGCATGCCTGTTTACAACGAAATCAAAGCGCTTCACCGCGAAATGACGGAGTGGCGGCATGACATTCATGCCCATCCGGAAACCGCTTTCGAAGAAACCAGGACGTCGGATTTTGTCGCCGAAAAGCTCAGATCTTTCGGGATTGAGGTCGATCAAGGTATGGCCAAGACCGGGGTTATTGGGACCCTGACAACCGGTGACGGGCCCGCCATTGGCCTCCGCGCCGATATGGACGCGCTTGATATGGAGGAGCAGACCAATCTGCCTTATGCGTCCAAAGTGCCGGGTAAGATGCACGCCTGCGGCCATGACGGACACACGACTATGCTACTGGGCGCGGCCAAGTATTTGGCCGACACTAAAAAGTTCAACGGCACCGTGCACTTCGTTTTTCAACCTGCCGAGGAAATGGCGGGCGGCGGGCGGGTCATGGTGGAGGAGGGGCTGTTCGACAAATTCCCCATGGATACGATCTTCGGCATGCACAATTGGCCCAACATGCCAGCCGGGAAAATGTGCGTCCGCGCCGGGCCGTCCATGGCGTCCGCCGCATCGTTCTCGATTGTGGTACGCGGTAAAGGCAGTCACGCCGCCGCGCCCCATCAGGGGGTCGATCCGATCATGGTGGGCGCGGAAATTGTTACCGCCCTGCAGACTATTTCCAGCCGGATTACCAACCCGATTGAGGGCGTGGTGGTCAGCGTTACACAATTCCACGCCGGCGACGCCATGAACGTGATTGCCGACGAGGCGGTTCTCAAAGGCACGGCCCGGTCTTTCGCGGAAAACTCCGAAACGATTTTGGAGCCGTTGATCAAGCGGATCGCCGAGAATACCGCCGCTGCCCATGGCGCGACGGCAGAGCTCACCTATGAGCATCTTTACCCGGTGCTGATCAATGCCGACGCGGAGAGCGAGTTGGCGCTGTCCGTCGCCGAGGAAATCGTCGGCAGTGACGACATCTATCCGGAATACCCGCCCAGCATGGCGTCGGAGGATTTCTCCTTTATGCTGAATGAGCGCCCAGGCTGTTTCATGCGACTTGGTGGTGGCTTCTCGGACAAGGAAACCCATCCGCTCCACAGCACCAAGTTTGTGTTCAATGACCACGTTTTGCCCATCGGCGCAAGCTATTGGGCCAAGCTGGTGGAAACCGTTCTGAAATAGGCTTCGACGCAGCCTCCCAGCCGAATCTAATCCGGGTTTTGTCTGACACGGAGTCCAAATGGTCGGCGGCAAGCGGCATAAATCCGCCGCAAATTGCGCATTAAGGTTTTGTTCATCTTCCCGACTGAATCATAAATCCGTCCGGAATAGGACCAAAGACGTGATTAGCAGCTCTTGGTGAGAAGAAACCTCACATAAAAATAACGGTGTAAGTGGCATGACGGCGTGAATCGAATGGACCTGCGCATGTCCGGTGGACTTCGAACCAGTTTTTGAACTTGTCGGAAATTCTGCCAATCGTCTGAAACCAGAAGGTTCCGGACTACGATAAGTTCAGTCTCCGGTGCGGCTGCGATCCTTGCAATGGGATTGCGGCCGTACCTTTTCAAGAAAATCGAGAATGGATGGGGTGGCGTTGCCGGCGGTTAGGTGTCCGCTCCGTCATCGACGGATTCATCGTCCATCGTCATTAAGTTATTGAAGAGTTCCAAGGTCTCTTCAATATCGAAGGGCTTGGGAATCACGGCATCGGCGGCCATGGCGATGGCGGCCTCATCTTTCTCGTCTTCGGACATGCCGACAAAGTCTGCGGAACAGGCGATGATTCGTACATTTTCTTTGCGTTTTTTCAGTTCGTCGATCGTATCCTGCAGGGGTTTGGGGTGTCCTGGAAAATCCGGGTCTTCCCTGTCCTCCGGATGAATTTTGGGCCGTTTGAACTTTGTCTCGGTGACGATGATGTGCCATCCGATTTCCTTATATCCCAAAAATACATCTCTCAGATCAGTTTGAATGACGTTGTAGCCTCCTTCGAGGAGCGGCTCGGAAATGGAGGAGACAAACTCTTTATCCTGACTGACCATCATAACGTTAAGGGGGCGTTTCTTTTCTTCCCGGGCGGCATCCTTTTCCGCCTGTTTGATGGCCTGACGGCGCTTGGCCGTGAGCGTGCGCTGACGGCCTTCTTCCTTGGCAAAGCGGCTTTTCTTTTGACGGATTTTCTCAATCCGGATCAATCGAACGCGGCGGCGCTCTTTTTCCTCGGCCCATTCCACCCTGCGCAGCCAGAGGTGAAAGGCGACATAAAGCAAAATTGCGGGGGCAAAGGTAATCGCATACTTTTTACCCCAATAATTGAATGAATCCCGGCCGGCCGCGCGCAGAATGGCGGACTTGCAGTCGAAACGTTTTTTGAATGAGCCCTTGCAGTCGGCCAACTGCTTTTGGATCTGCTGCTCCCGAGTTGCTGGCGACACTGGTCACACCGACGTCATTAAATTCGGTCCAGCCGACAATACCCATCCACAGGACACCAACGCCTGCGGAGCCCCAGCGGATAATTCTTTTCGTCCTAGGCTTCATCTTTTACCAAACGCACACGTACACGAACTACAATATATCAATATTTTCAGACACTTGTACAACTCCAAACAGGATAGCTGTCTAAACCTTACCAAAAGGTAATTTTTCAGCAACGTCCGTGTAAGGTTATCCCTCCTATATCTGGTGACCAAATTCAGCCACACAAGTCTGTGGTTTAACACGAAACCAGAAAGAATGGAGATGGCAATGAGCACTCAAAAGTTCAATTCCAAGGGTGGTAAATCCAATAAGATTGTGATTGCCGCCGTTACCGCCGCCCTTCTGGGCACCGCTGGCGTCTTTGCCGGTCTCGACAGCTTGAAAGCGAGTACGGCGCTGACCAAAACACCGGTCGCGGCCGTACAAACACAACCCACTATTCAACTGCCGGTAAATATCGCCGACGTGGTCGAGCGCGTTAGCCCGGCGGTAGTGTCTATAATGGTTACTCATAAAGCCGCTCCACAAATGAGCGGCATGGCCGGAAACCCATTCGAAGAGTTTTTCGAGAAGTTCTTCGACGAGGACGCTATGCGTCAATTCCGCCAAGGCCGGCCAAACCCCGGGTTTAGGCACGATGATGCGCCCAGGGGGCAGGGCATCGGTTCGGGCTTTATCATCGACAAGACCGGCTTGGTGGTGACCAACAACCACGTTATTGACAATGCCGAGGAGATTCAGATTCAGCTTGATGACGGCCGCAAGGTTGATGCCAAGCTCGTCGGCGCCGATCCCAAGACCGATTTGGCGTTGCTGAAAATCCAAGCTGACGAGGAATTCACCGCTGTCACCTTTGGCGACTCGGCGTCCATGCGGGTCGGTGACTGGGTGATAACGCTCGGCAATCCTTTCGGTATCGGCAAAACAGCCACGACCGGGATTGTCAGCGCCCGACATCGGAACATCGGGGCGGGTCCGTTCGACGACTTCCTGCAAATCGATGCGCCGATCAACAAAGGCAATTCAGGCGGCCCAGCGTTTAACGCCAACGGCGAAGTGATTGGGGTGAACACCGCGATCTTCTCGCCGTCCGGTGGCAACGTTGGCATTGGTTTCGCCATTCCGTCCAACCAGGCCCGCCAGATCATCGCGCAGTTGAAGGACGGCGGCGTGGTAGAACGCGGCTGGCTGGGGGTCCATATCCAGCAGGTGAGCCCTGAAATCGCTGAGAGCCTTGGACTGGAAAAAGCCAGAGGTGCGCTTGTCTCCAAAGTGGCCCAGGACAGTCCGGCCGAAAGGGCCGGTCTGAAGCGCGGTGATGTCATCCTGGAAGTGGATGACGCCGATATTAAGGCGCTGCGCGATTTGCCCCGGATCATCGCAGGGATCAAAGCCGGCACCTCATCCGAAATCACGGTCTGGCGGGATCGCGATGAGGTCGAACTCGACGTTAAGATCGGCGCACAGCCTAAAACCGACAAGGTTGCCGAGGCTATCGAGCGTGGTGTGCAAGGCATGCAGCTGGCCGAACTTGACGACCAGACCCGGGCCGTTGTCGGTGTCGATCAGAGCTTCGGCGGCGTGGTGATCACCGGAATCGAACGCGGGACGAGCGCCGCTAAAACTGGTCTCCGCCGGGGCGACGTGATCGTTGCCGTCGGCAATACATCCGTGAACACCCCGGACGAGGTCGCGAAACTGGTGAACAGCGCCAAGAGCAACGACCGTAAGGCCGTCTTGATGCTGATCTTGCGCCAGGGCAACGAGCGCTTTGTCGCGCTCCCGCTGAAGAACGCTTAAGAAATCAATGCCTGAACGGCGGCGTCCCGGCGCCCATTGCGGGCCGGGGCGCCGTTTTCTTTGGGCAATTGGCGATAAAAGATGAATGAGCTATATCAGGCAGGAAATCGGAATTTTCTCATGCGTGTATTGGTTATTGAAGATGATCGGGAAGCCGCCGCCTATATGGTCAAGGGCCTGGGCGAGAGCGGCCATGTTGCTGATCACGCCGCGGACGGGCTGGACGGGTTGGCGATGGCCAGGGACGGCGGCTACGACGTGCTGATCGTGGATCGAATGTTGCCGCAAATGGATGGGCTTGCGGTGGTCGCAACCTTGCGGGCCGAGGGAATCGAGGTCCCAATCCTGTTTCTGAGCGCGCTCGGGGATGTGGACGATCGGGTTAAGGGCTTGCGGGCCGGCGGCGACGATTATCTCACCAAGCCCTATGCCTTTACCGAACTCCTGGCGCGGATTGAGGCTTTGGTGCGGCGCGCCAGCCCGTCCGAGGCCGATACGATATTTCAGGTGGGCGACCTTACTATCGACCGGCTGAAGCGTCAGGTGTTTCGAGATGGCCAGGAGATTCAACTTCAGCCTCGGGAATACCGCCTGTTGGAGTATCTCGCCCGCCATGCCGGCCAGATTGTGACCCGGACCATGCTGTTGGAAAATGTCTGGGACTATCACTTCGATCCGCAAACCAATGTGATCGACGTCCACATTTCCCGGCTCAGGGCGAAGATCGACAAAGACTTCGATAAGCCGCTGCTGCAGACGGTGCGGGGCGCCGGGTATAGTCTTCGCGATGCCGATTAGCCGCCGATTGCTCCGCACCACGACCTTCCGGATGGCGCTGGTCTATCTGGTGCTGTTCGGTCTGTCCGTCGCGGTGCTTCTGGGGTTCGTCTATTGGTCGACATCGAATATCAGCACCACGCAAACCGATGAGACCATCGATGCGGAAATCACAGGTTTTGCCGAACGCTACCGGCTGACCGGCCTGCAGGGGGTTGCCGCCATCGTCCGGGAGCGCAGCCAAAATCAGCGCCAAAGCCTTTATCTACTCGCGGACATCCAGCGCCGGCCGATCGCCGGCAATCTGACCGCCTGGCCGGAGGTGCCGACAGAGGAGGGAGGCTGGCTGGAATTTACTTACTCCCGGTCCGTTGGCGGCAAGGAGGAAATCCACGCCGCTCGCGCCCGCCATTTGGAACTGCAGGGCGGATTTCAGCTTTTGGTGGGTCGCGATATTCACGAACGTCTGCGGATCGAAAAGATCATGCAGAACACGCTTGTCTGGGCGGTCATTTTGACCTTGGGCTTGGGGCTTGGCGGCGGCATTTTAATGAGCCGGAATATGCTGCGCCGGATTGAGACCATCAACCGGACCAGCCGGGAAATCATTGCCGGCGACCTACAGAGGCGGATTCCGCTGACCGGCGCCGATGACGAGCTGGACCGGTTGGCAAGAAATCTCAATGACATGCTGGAGAAAATTGAGAACTCCGTGACGGCTATGCGCCAGGTCACCGACAGTATCGCCCATGATCTGCGGAGCCCGCTCAACAGGCTTAGGAGCCGGCTTGAAGTTACCTTGATGTCGGATCAGTCGGTGGACGGCTACAAGGAATCCCTGAGCCAAACCATCGAAGAGGTGGAGAGATTGTTGGAGACCTTCAACAACCTCTTGGAAATCGCAAAGGCGGAAGCAGCAGGACCCATGGGCGAGATGGAGTCGGTGGATCTGAGCGAGCTGGCGGCCGACATGGTGGAACTCTATCAGCCGGTGGGCGAAGACAAGTCCATTACCGTTTCCCACGAGGCCGACGAAGAGATCATAATCAAGGGCAGCCGACAGCTTTTAAGCCAGGCGCTGGCCAATCTTCTCGACAATGCGCTCAACTACACGCCGGCCGGCGGTAGTATCAACGTGTTGGTGCGCCGGACCGGGGAGGGGCCGGAACTGATCGTTGCCGATAGTGGTCCCGGCATTCCGGCCGACAAGCGGGAAGAGGTGCTGCGGCGGTTTGTCCGGCTCGAGGAAAGCCGCAACCGGCCCGGCAGCGGGTTAGGGCTCAGCCTGGTGAAGGCCGTCGCACAGCAGCACGGCGCAGCGTTGGTCCTGGATGATAATCTGCCGGGGCTCCGTGTATCCCTCTGCTTTTCAGACCCCGCTACACACGTATAATCCGGGTATGGCCGAAAAAATAAGATTCAATACGGAGTTCGAGGTCAGCTATGGCGCCGTCGAAACCGTGTCGCCGCTGATCCGCCGGGTTGTTGCGAAAAATCCGGGTCCGTTCACTTTCAAGGGCACCGGGACCTATATCCTGGGTCATGGCAATGTCGCCGTGATCGACGCCGGTCCCGACATGGTCGACCATGTGGATGCGATCCTCGCGGCGACCACGGGCGAGACAATTACTCATCAGCTGATCACCCATACGCATATTGATCATTCGCCGGCGTCCCGGCTTTTGAAGGATAGAACCGGGGCGGAAATTTACGGCTATGGCCCCCACGGGTCCGGCCGATACGAACAGGGCCAATCGGTAGAGGCGGGTGGCGACAAGGATTTCGTCGAAGATGTCTCGCTTCGCGATGGGGACGTGGTGGAGGGGGATGGCTGGTCTGTAGAGTGCCTCCACACGCCGGGACATACATCCAATCACCTGTGCTTCCACCTCCGGGAAGAGAACGCCCTGTTTTCCGGCGATCATGTCATGGGCTGGTCGACCACGATAATTTCGCCGCCCGATGGCGAGATGTCGGAATATCTGAAGAGCTTGGAGCGTTTGTGCGAACGGGAGGAAGAAATTTACTACCCGACCCATGGTGCGCCCATCCAGCGCCCCCAGCGTTTTGTTCGTGGGTTGGTCGTCCATCGTCGGATGCGGGAAAACCAAATTGTGAATTGTCTGGAAAAGGGGATCTCCACTATCTCCGAGATGGTCAAGGTCATGTATGTGGGCCTGGATGAACGATTGATCCCAGCGGCCCAGCGGTCCGTGTTCGCCCATGTCATCGACATGACCGAGCGGGGTAAATTGAGTTGCGATGGCGAGATACGTTTGGACGGCGAATATGGGCTGAGCTAGAGGATGATGAGCACATGAAAAAAGCAATTCTGATTTTATTCTTGGGCGGCATTCTCGGCGCCGGCGCCGGCTTCGCCCTCGGTATCTTCTTTTACCCCTATATTTTCCTGGCGGATATCGTCGCGACGGAAGAAGTTTCCAATGCGGATCAACGGGAGCAGGTTGCAAAAGGCACCTTTGTCCATGCCAATCCGTCCGATCCCGTGCACTGGGGCAAGGGCGGCGTGCGGGTGTTCAGAGACTTGGTTCATTTGGGCAAAGATTTCGAAGTCGGGCCCGGCCCCAAATACAAGGTGCTGCTATCCGATAAGGCGGATATCAAGAATTCAGACGATGTGAAGGCCAGCAACTTTGTCGATCTCGGTATGATCAAGGCCTTCAAGGGCAGCCAGAACTACGCCGTGCCCGCGAATGTCGATCCCACTCAATACAAAAGTGTGGTGATCTGGTGCGAAGCCTTCAGCGCGCTCATCTCGCCGGCGACGATGGCATTTGAAGGTCAATAAGCCCTGGCCTAGCCTCCGCCCGTGATAACGCTCAAGGCCTCGCGCGGATAAAAGATCACGTAACCGACCAGCAATCCGGCCTCAATCGCCACAACATAGGCGATGATCTTGATGATCAAACGTGGGCCGTAGGCCATTTGCCGCAGCCGATCGCCTTTAGGGCCCCGGACCCAGAAAATTTCAAAATACCAGAAGAATGCGCCGACGATGATGCCCCGGACAGCGTAGGAAAAAATTCCGAACCCATCCATCTCCGTCCGGCCCATGGACTGCAGATAATAACCAAAGGCGACGCCAAGAAGACCGGCGCCGAGTGACAGCCGGACATACAGCCAGAATCTTGTTCTGTCGGGGTCAGTTTGCGTCATTCCGAGGTAACTCAATAACTGATTCAACGACCGCTATATTCCCCGGTGACGGCGCTACAAACAAGAGATCACCCGTTTGTGACACTGTGTGTTTTGCAATCCGGCCCGATTGGGCACACTTATTCACTATGGCCTTAATCTCGAAGATACTGACGGTGAAAAACCTCATGTGGGCGGCGGTGCTGTTATTCGCCGTCTGGTGGTTTATTCCCGGACTGTTTCCCGGATCGTCAATGCTCTGGAAGGTGAGTTGGACGAAAACCGATTTCTCAAAAGCCGCCGTGGACCTGGGAGAGATCACGTCGGGCGGCCCCCGCAAGGATGGGATTCCGTCCATCGACGCCCCTACTTTTACACCGGTTGCCGACGTGGATTTGCCCGCAACTGTCCCGGTGATCAGTTTTCAACTGAACGGCATGGCCAAAGCTTATCCGCTGAGCATTCTCATGAGCTACGAGATCGTCAATGACCGGGTAGGGGGTGTGCCGGTGGCGGTGACCTATTGTCCGCTTTGCAACGCCTCCATCGTGTTCGACGCCAGACTCGACGGGATGGAGCTGGAATTTGGCACCACCGGCAATCTTCGACATTCGGACTTAGTCATGTATGACCGCCAAACGGAAAGCTGGTGGCAGCAATTCATGGGGGAGGCCATTGTCGGAGAGCTGATGGGAAAGCGTCTCAAGATCCTGCCGTCGCGAATAGAATCATTTAACAGATTTAAGACGAGATATCCTGCAGGTCTGGTGTTGAACCCCGACAGCAGCTTTCGAGGCTACGGTTCCAATCCCTATGTGGGCTATGACACGAGCCGCCATCCGTTCCTTTACCGAGGACCATTGCCGGAAGGTTTGCCGGCCATGGCGCGGCTGGTGGTGGTTGGTGAAGAAGCCTGGACTCTTGATCTTTTAAGAAAGCATCGCAGGATCGAAAAAGGCGACCTAGTTATCACTTGGGAGCCCGGTCAAAACTCCGCCCTGGATACCCGAACCATCGCCGAGGGCCGGGATGTGGGCAACGTGGTTGTCCAGCGCAAAACCGAGGGCCGCCTAGTTGATGTGGTCCACGATGTGACCTTCGCCTTCACATTCCATGCCTTCAAACCCAAAGGCAAAATTCACATAGTCTGGCCGGAGAAACCGTCCTCGTAGGACCGTCGCACTTCCGCCGTTGAGCGGACCGCCGCACGATGGCATTGTGCCGGTGAGGAGTCGCGTTTGGCCGATACCGTCAACATTATGCTAGGCAATCTGCCGCCCCATTTATGGGAGACAAATGCGGACTCGGTGCGCTTTGTGAAATATGCGCTGGAAGCCAACGGGATCCAAGTGACCCTGGGGACCGAGCATCTCGACCGTTCCGCGGTGAACCTGTTCTTCGACCGGTTCTATGTGGAGCCGGACTTTCCCATGAAGATGAAGACCGCCGGGTTGAAATACGGCCTGATCTGCACGGAGGCCCTGTCACCGGACGGCGTCTGGAACTATGGCGCAGAAAGGGTGGCGCCGGATGTTGTACTGGCGTTCGAACTGGCGGCGCGGAATGCCCAGTTCGTCTGGTGCCAATTGGATGAGTCAGTTGAGGCCTGCCGGGCGCTCAATCCCAACAGCGCGCACCTACCCTATGGTTATCTGACGGCGATGGAGGAGATCACGCCGCTGCCCAGAGAGGCCAAGGATATTGATGCGTTGATGAGCGGCATGCCGTCGCCCCGCCGGGAGGCCTTGATGCAGGATTTGGCGGACGCCGGGATGAACACCTATTATCCCGGCCAGCCCGTGCCGGTGTATATCCGGGATGCGTTTATGGCCCGTTCTCGATTGAGCCTATCCCTGCAAAAAACCGACCGTCATCGGATCGTCTCCGTCACTCGCATCTGCCACTCGGTGATCAACCGGGTGCCAGTGGTGTTGGAAGTCGATGCGACGCAAAACCCATACGCCGGTTATTGCTTCACCGCCACGCCCGATAATCTGTTGGAAACCTGCCAGCGAAATCTAGCTGAGACCGACCTTGAGGAATGGGCTGATGCCCGCTACGAACAGATGAAAGCAGAGCTGCCCATGGACAAGATGATGGGTGCGCTTTTGGAAAACACATTTAATCCCTAAGAACTATTTCGTGAGAGCCAATTCAGTATGAACGCCGATACCCCGATAAACCTGAAAGACCGGAGCACCTTTCGCAATTGGACGGTTGCAACCATCCGATATAGCGATCTGGATCCCAACGGGCATGTAAACAACGGCGCCATCAACGCATTTCTGGAAGACGGAAGGGTCCATTTCCGGGATGCCAACATGGTGTCCATGGGTAAGGATATTCTGACCGGATTTGCCGTGGTGAAATTCTCCGTCGAATATAACTCTCTGCTTTTCTATCCCGGCTCCGTTGATATCGGCACCACGGTGATCCGGGTCGGCGGGTCATCTTACACGTTGGGCCAGGCGGTGTTCGACGGAGACCGGTGCATTGCAAGCGCGGAAGTTGTCACCGTCTTTTTTGATCCGGAGACCAACAAATCTCAACCCCTCACAGACGAATTGCGCAGAATTTTGACTGGTGAAATGCCCGCATAAGCCAGCTTGACCCTAGGCGGGCTATCCTGTGAAGTCCTCCGGTACATAAATTTTCGAAAAAGCTTCTCAGTCAAAGGAAGAACGATGCCCGCCATTGATAATCGTACCGGCCTGATCCAAATGGATAAGTCGCGCGCCACACCCGGCTATACCCTCTTCACGCCTCTTGGCCAGCCAAACACCTATATCGTGGATATGAACGGCGAGGTGGTCCATCAATGGGACTTGCCGAATGACGTGGGAAACCACGCCTATTTGTTGGACAACGGCAATCTTCTGGCGGCAATCCGGACGGAAGAAAACAACCCCCGGCTACCGGCCAAGGGGGGTCATTTGATCGAATATGACTGGGACGGCAACATTGTGTGGGAACATGTGGATCATGCCCAGCATCATGATTTTCACCGGAAAGCCAATGGCAATACGGTCTACGCCGCCTGGGAGCTAATCGACGATCCGGTGGAAATGGCAAAAATCCCCGGCGGGCGCCCCGGCATGGAGCATGAAGACGGCATTTATACGGATGTCATTCGCGAAGTCGACCCGGCGGGAAATGTCGTCTGGGAATGGCGCGCTGCCAAGGATTTGGACCTGACCGACGAGCGCTATTGGATCAGCCCCGCCGTACACCGCAAGGAATTCTGCCACGCCAATACGGTGTTCGTCTGCGACAACAACGATGTCATCGTGAACTGGCGCTATAACGCCGCCATGGTTCGGATCAATCCGGAAACCAAAGAAGTAGTCTGGTCCCACCAGGATGATAACTGGGGTCAGCACCATGATGTACAGGAACTGGAGAACGGCAACATTCTGTTCTTCGGCAACCGGGCGGACGTGTATCTATGGGGACCGGAAACCGGCTCGGAAGTGATCGAGATGAACCCGGCGAACAACGAGGTGGTCTGGCGCTATACGGGCCATCCCAGACGGTCCTTTTTTAGCTGGTTTATCAGCGGGGCCCAGCGCCTGGCGTCCGGCAATACGATGATTTGTGAAGGATTATGGGGCCGGCTGTTTGAGGTCACACCGGAAGGCGACATTGTGTGGGAATACGTCTCTCCGTTTTACGTCGAACATGAACATCCTGCGTATACGGGCAGCAATCCGGTGTTCCGCTGCCAACGCCACACGGCAGAGTCCAAGCAGATTCGCAACAGACTGCCGGATGATCCGTTTTAGCCGACCCTTATTGAGGGAAAAAGTCGATATTTGTCGATACGCAGGGCTCGCGGTGTGCGTCAACTTTTGCTAGAGTCTCGTCCTGATCCACAAAAACAGGGTAACACCTGTCTGAATGGAAAGGGAAAGACGAATGAACGAGTCTGCCTCGGAAGAAGAACAGAAGGTCAAAGGCCGTACGGGATCGGAAAGGCGCTCGATCAATGAAGGCCGTTTTATCTTCCGTCAGGGGGAGACAGGCGATTCCGCATTTGTCGTGATCTCCGGCGACGTTGAAATTATCAAGCATGTCGAAGGAGATGAGGAAGGGATCGTGTTGGGCCATGTGCCACAGGGCGGCATGTTCGGCGAAATGGCGCTGATAAACGATGAACCCCGGATGGCGTCTGCCCGTGCCGTCGGCGGACCTGTGGACCTGATCTTCATTTCCAGGGAGACATTGCAGAGAAAACTAGCGGATGCTGATCCATTCCAGCGAGCCCTTATCGACATTCTTTCCAATCATGTGCGCAGCATGGCAAAAACCATTGCCGAAGCGGGTCTGCGGGCGTCTTAAACCGAATTCTCCAATTTTCTAGCTGATTTGACCTTGATCAAGGCGCGGCCGGTTGGAGCGTCCTAGTTTCCGAGTGCCCCCTTCGAGTCAATGGAGAGGCCGCCAAGAAAGGAACGAGCCATGGCTTATAAAGATATTGTGGTCCATTCGGATTCCTCCGACACCGGTAAACATCGGATGGAGATCGCTGCATCGCTGGCAGCTAAGCACGATGCCCGTTTGATCGGTCTGTTTACGGAAGGGACGACCTACGTGCCGCCCATGGCCGATCTGGCACAACTGCCAGCAGCCTATTTTGAGGAGCAGGAGGAAGCGATGCGGGAAGAGTCTGACGCCACCCGCGAAATTTTTACAGAAATATGCGCCAAGTCAGGCGTGTCGAACGAATGGCGCAGCATTCAGGGATTGGCGTTCGACGTTTTACTGACCAGCGCCCGCTACGCCGATCTGATCATATTGGGGCAGCGCCCGCCCGGCTCGTATCCGTTATTAGGCGATTATCCTGGTGGATTAGTCCTGAGCGCCGGCCGGCCGGTTCTCATCATCCCGGATGTGGGGCGCCATGACGTAATTGGCAGCAAGGTCATGATTGGTTGGGATGGTGGCGCACCAGCGACGCGTGCCGTTCACGATGCGATTCCGCTAATGCGGGACGCTGATTTGGTGGACGTGATCGCTATAAATCCCGACACAACAGGCCATCACGGGCAGGAACCGGGCGCCGATATCGGCCGGCATTTGGCCGGGCATGGGCTAAACGTCGAGGCGGAGTCGATGACGGTCAACAACATCGGTGTGGCTGATATGTTATTGTCCCGGGCGGCAGACAAGTCGATCGATTTGTTTGTGATGGGCGCTTATGGCCATGCCCGATGGCGGGAGATGGTGCTGGGTGGTGTGACTGCACACATGCTCGAAAATATGACCATGCCGGTGCTGATGTCTCACTAGAGCACATTCAACAAACCGGGCGAGACGTCTCAGCGGCCACGGGTTATTTAATCAGGCCCTAGAGCGCGTGGTGGGGTTCGAATTCCTCGATCAGATCATCGACTAGGGGAATGGAAATCTCCCGGCCGGAGAAATCGGCAAGACCGTCGTCCGACAATTTCTTGATCGTACGAGAAAGGGATTCCGGCGTGGTTCCGATCATCGACGCCAAATCGTGACGCGCGAGGGGCAAGGTAAAGCCGGCGCTGCCGTCGTCATTGCGCTTGCCGTATTTGTCGAGAAGCACCACCAGCAAATGGGCGAACCGCGCGCGGACCGAGAGCGTTGTGTTGTGCAGGATTTTTTCCTCTGCCGCTTCCAGGTTGTCGGAAACCCGTTTCAAGTACCGCAAGCCAAGTGCAGGATTTTCCTGCAATAGTTTACGCACTGTGGCCGAGTCGATATGGCAGACCCGGCTTGGTTCCAACACCTCGGCGCTGGCGGTAAATTCCTTCTCTGACAACATGGCCCGATAGCCCAACGTGTCACCCGTATTTGCAACGCTGAGCAAAACAGAGTTACCCTCCGCGTCCGATTTTCGGATGCCCACCAGACCGGATTCGATGCAGTAAACGCCAGTGCATGGATCTCCCTCGTGAAACAGCACTTCACCCGGCGCAAAGTCCCGGCTATGCCGCCCCGAATCCAACAAGGTCAATTCGGCATCAGACAAGACACACCATTCCGACCGTTCCCGGGTCTGACAGGAAAAGCAGTTCGGCTGGGCCGATGAAATTTTCGATTCCGCTGACATTGAGGCTAGGGCCCCCATAAAATATTGCCGTGCGTGGGAAAAGTGTCCCGAATACTACAAAACTCCGGCACTTTTATGAAGAATTCAAGCCTTGTTTCTTTGGGGTGCACCTCAGGCTGCCGCGGCGCCAAACTTGTTCCGGTCGTGAGGGCGGGAGAAATCACTGTCCGGCCCCTTCGGCACAACGCCGTTGGACGCGGGGATCGGCCCGCCTACGCTGTAAACCAAGCGCTTCATTTCCGCCACATCACAGGTGTTGGCGATGCCGGGCGTCTGGAATAGATCGCGGGCATAGTTGGATAGATTGGGATAGTCCTCGATCCGGCGCTTGTTGCATTTATAGCCGACGTAGTAGATCGCATCGAAGCGGACCAGGGTCGGAAACAATCGCCAGTCGGCCTCGGTCTGGACATCGCCGCAGAGGTATTTCTGCTGGCCTAACAACTCTTCCAGTTCGTCCAGAGATTGGAACAACAAATCATAGGCCCGTTCATAGGCGTCCTGATCGGTGACCCGGCCGCAGCCGTTCACCGCATCGTTGACGCCGCGCAGGATTTTCTCGTTCATGGAGTCGATTTCCGGGCGCAGGGCTTCTGGGTACATGTCCGGCGTTTCCGGCGTGAAGTCCACGAAGGCCGAGTTGAACATGCGGATGATCTCCGAGGACTCGTTGTTCACGACGGTCTTCTTTTGGCTGTCCCATAGGGTCGGGACCGTCACTTTACCCGTGTAGCCGCTGTCCGCCAGGGCATAAATTTCGTGCAGGAACTGAACCTCAACGTCGGCGCCGGGCACCATATGTTTCTCCCCACCGAACCACCAGCCGCCGCCGTCCGGGTTCTGGCTTGTGTTGAACATAGGGACGATGTCTTCCAGAAGCTTGAGGGAGCGGAACAACACGGCGCGCTGCGCCCACGGGCACGCCATCGAATTGTAGAGGATGTATCGTCCCGGTTACGCCTTGAACCCGTCCGCGCCGTCGGCGGTGACATGGTCGCGAAAGTAGGACGGTTTTTTCTGATAACTGCCGTCGGCTTCGATCTCGGTGAAGATATTTTCATTGCTCCAAACGCCGTCGATCATCTGGCCCATGGCCGGTCTCCTTATTTCCGCTGTTGATACTCCCGGGCGGCTTTGCCGAATTCCTCGTACAGCCGGCGGGAGAGCAGGTGCTCTTCTTTTTCAGGATACCATTCCGCGTGCCATTGCACGCCGACGGTGAAGGTCTCGTCGTTCTTCAGGCGGATGCCTTCGATCACCTCGTCCTCCACGGTGACGGCCTCAATCTCAAAATCGTCGGCCAGACGGTCGATGCCTTGACCGTGTAGGGTGTTCACGTCGAACTGGTCTCTGCCGACCAGCCCTTGGAATAGCCCGCCCGGCGTCAGTTGGATCGTGTGCCTCAGGGCAAAGATTTCCTCGCGGGTTACGCCCTCGTGCCGGGGCATACGGTGGTCGTTTTTTCCTTCAAGCGTATGAAGGCGATAATGCAAAGTGCCGCCCAAGGCCACGTTCATTTCCTGCAGGCCACGGCATGAGCCGAAGACCGGCATTTTGTGATCCACACAAGCGCGGATCAGCGAGAGAACCAGATTGTCCCGCGCCGGATCGATCGGCTCGTCTTCGGGGAACGGCGGGCCGCCATAGTGATGCGGTTCCACATTTGCCCGGCCGCCGGTGAGAACTATCCCGTCGAAGTGACTCAAGAGCTCCTTGAAGTCGTAGTGATCGGCGCGCGCGGGAATGACAACAGGCAGACAATTGGAGAAGGCTTCCAGAGATTCCACATAGCGTTGGCCCACAGAATGCGCGGCCATCTGGTTACCGGAATGCTGGATCAGGCTGGCGGCAATGCCGATGACGGGACGGTCGGAAGTTTTGGACATCGTTCCAATATTTACGCTGCGGTGACCGCCATTTTAATCGGGCCTTCCGCCCGATTGTGAATGAACTGATCCAGATACGGGTTCCCGGAGTCATCGACTTGATCCCTCGGCCCGAACCAAATGATCTTGCCGCCATGTAGCATGGCGATCCGGTCAGCTATCTTGCGGGCGCCGGCCATGTTGCTGGTGATCGAAAGAACCGTCGCACCCAACTGTTGCACACCATCAAGGATCAGATCGCTGACAATATTGGTCATAATCGGGTCCAGCCCGGCGGTAGGTTCATCCAGCAGAACGATCTCGGGGTCATTTGCAATGGCGCGTGCAAAGCCGACCCGTTTCTGCATGCCGCCGGATATCTCGGAAGGAAGGAGCTCGCCCACGTCAGGGGTCATGCCGACGGAGACCAGCTTATCCACCGCGCGAGATTTGGCATCTGCCTTGTTGATCGATTTGTCCTGGAGCAGACGGAAGGCAATGTTCTCCCAAACCGTTTGGCTGTCAAAAAGGGCGGATTGCTGGAACAGCATGCCGGTGCGATCAAACAAGGCCCGCCGTTCCTTGGCCGGCAAACCTATGGTTTCCTTGCCGTCAATCCGAATGCTGCCGCTGTCGGGCGTGATCAGGCCGAGGATACATTTGAATAGCAGAGTTTTCCCGCTGGCCGAGCCGCCGATGAGAACCACTGATTCGCCGACGTTGACCTCCAAATCGACGCCATCCAGCACTTGATGGTCACCAAATTTCTTGGTGACGCCTTCCACGACAATTTTTGGCTGGCTGTTGGTCATGCCTTTTGGTCTTCCAGTTCCGGGGACGCTGACGGGTGACCCAACGTATAGAGGGCCACCGGTTCACTCAAGCCACGGATATCCGTTTCACCCACGCGTAGTAACCCGGTTTCGCCAGTGAGCCGGGCAAATTCGCCACTTAGCAGGATTTTGGTGTCATGGTCTTTGTTCAAGGCCTCCAGCCGTGCGGCCAGGTTTACTGCGTCTCCATGAACGGTGTAGCTTTGCCGCCCGCCGCCGCCAACATTGCCGGCAATCACCGGGCCAGTATTGAGCCCGATGCGGATGGATAAGTGTTCACCGGCAAACCGCTCATTTTCGACTGCCGCTAGGATTGCCCTGGCGGCTTTCAGGGCGTTCTTGGCATGTTCGTTGTCTTCGACCGGTACGTTAAAAGTGGCGAGGACGGCGTCGCCCTGGAACTGCGTCACCACGCCGCCGTGTTCGCCAATGATGGCGGTTACCCGGTCAAAGTACTGGTTTAATATATCGACGATTACCCGTGGGCCTTTAGACTCAGTCAGTCTGGTAAAGCCCGCTAGATCGACGAATAGAACTGTCGCGGTGCGTTCCAGCGGGTTCAGTGCGCCTTTGTCCTGGATCATCAGATCAGCAATAGCTTGAGGCACAAACCTTCCGAACATGTTGGAGACCGCGGCGATGTCGCGTTCAGCCTTAAGTTGTCGCCGGACAGTCAGGCGCGCCCGGTGCATAACGACGGCGATCAGGATGGCGGTGATAAGGAAGACAATGGCTTCCTGAAACCGGCTGCCCACCGGGACAAAGTTTTCATTAAAAAAATAACCGAGAAAGACCTCTTTGTTCGCGTCCAGGGGGATATCCGACCAGTTGATCGGATTGTCCATATCGTTGGTGATCCAATAATACAGCCCCATCCAGCCCCCGGCGCCCAGCACGCCGCACCAGGCCACCAGCGCCGGAGAAAAGCTGAAAGCGGACACGGCGAGAATGACGAAAAAAATCGGAAACGAGTCGAATCTGAAGACGAAAACTTGCGGCAGGTCCAATCCCGGGAGGGGGGGCACAATCGCGATGGCCGTCAGTAAAAAGACAAAATCAAGGGTCAGAAAAACAAACTTTACCCACGGCTTATCGATAGCTGAGCCGACGATTTGGTGGTGCAGGTAGCCGAGCGCGATGAGCAGCAATATGGGTAGAATGAAATCCATGGCGCGGTCTGGCGGCCGGGATAGGACCAGCCAAACGCCAACCACCAGTATCGCTCCAATGCGGCCTTTGATCGCCAGCTTCATGCCCGCCTGTTCGGCGGCGTAGAAGGTTTTCCTCAGATCGGCTTCGGTTTCATCTTTGCGCATAAAATCACTTTGCACGAACCTAAATTCGATACAAGAAAAATAAAAAACGGCTGAATTCCGCCAAAAATTTTTCCTGCGGGTGTGATGGCCGTCAATGGCGAACGAATCAAATTCGCTTATATTAAAACCCATGAACGGAGCCGTGTGTCGATAGGCTCCACAAGGAAAAGGCAGGATGCCATGAACCAACAAAAAGAATTACCGAACGCTGAGGCGGTCCCGAGCGACAGTATGTCGACGGCGTCGGATAGCGGAAAAATTGAATTCGTCGCGGAAATCACCGGCGTCGTTGTCGGCCGTGTGCAAACCTTGAAAGCGCCGGCCTTTGTGACCCGCGCCGATGGAACACGAGTGGAACTGCAACTCGGTGATGCGATCTATGAAGGTGATGTTATAGAAACCGGCGATGTCGGTGGCGTGGGTATTGTGTTCCTTGACGAATCCGTCTTGTCCATGGCCGATAACGCCAAGATGGTGCTCGACGAGGCGATCTACGATGCTTCGGAACAAGAGGGCAGCCTGCAGCTCAGTGCGTTGCAGGGTGTGTTCTCCGTGGTCAGCGGCCTGATCGCCAAGTCCGATCCGGACGCCATGGTGATCTCGACTCCGGTTGCGACCATCGGTATTCGCGGTACGCAGTTGGCTTTTGAAATCGGTGACGGCGGTACGCTTGAAGTGGTGATGCTGGAAGAAGCCGATGGCTTTGTCGGCGAAGCGGTGATTACCAACGACGGCGGTGTGTCCCTGTTGGACAAGCCGTTCCAGATGGTGTTCGTCGATAGCTTAAAGACCATTGGCCGCCCTGAAGACCTGCAGCACCGCCAAGACGTGGTGGAATATTACCGTGGCAGCCTATCGGTTTTGCCGACGGTCGGCACCAACGCCAACGATTACGACGTGAACCGGGACAGTGTGTTGCAGGAGCCTATTGATCTAGAGAACCTGGATACCCGCGCCGGCGGTGACGAACCCCAGGGGGCTTTTTCCGGCCACGTGAAGGTCGTCGATGACCTCTCGTCGGTGGCCGGCGGCAACGCCGGAAACGACGTGACAACGCCGAAGACAGAGACGGTAGCAGGATTTGACGGAATTTCGGGCGGTTTGTCCGCGGAGGCGACCAACCCGGATCGGATCGTGTTTGAAACGGATGAGATCGATCTGGTTGATGATAGTCAGGTGAGTGAACCTGCTAGTGACGTCGATGTGATTGATCTGGTGGAAGATTCGGAACCGGAACCAATTCCGCCGGTG
>CAZSXT010000002.1:0-57454 GCA_964611435.1 uncultured Rhodospirillaceae bacterium
ATCCTCCATTATGAAAACAACTTAGTCTGTCCCAGGGGCGCTGACGTCAGACAATGTCCTACCAGCTGGCGAATGACTGGCTCAGGAACTTCTTGTTGCTTCATCGTGTTGATGAAGGTGTGGCGTAAGGAGTGAAAACAATACCTACTATCGTGAAAACCTTTCTTCCTCTTATAACGTCCAAACCATTTGCAGAGTGAGTTTGAATATCTACCTAACTTTGTCTTGCGAAGCTCAGGCCACAACCGTTCTTGTGTATTCGCCTTCGCGGCTATCCATACTTCATTCAGAAACCCCCTGTCTATTAACCAAGGATGTATTGGCACGACCCTCTCTGCTGCTTTGCTCTTAACTGAACCCGCTTCACCTGTGATTACGAAGCAAAACGTGTCATCCTGTTTAATGATGTCACAGTGGCGTAGCTGACATATTTCCTCTTGCCTCATACCTGACCATAGCGCCACGAGCGGAACCCACCTACGCACTGACCTAGTTTCATCAAGCCAAAGGTCTCCCAACAAGATTTGAAGTTGATCATCATTGAAAGCAAAGCGTTCTTCGGATTGTTGTCTGTGCTTTCTTATGTTGAGTCCTTCAGCCGGATTTCCGTGAACTAGTTCCTCAAGAGTAGCCCATCGCAACAAGCCTGAGAAATATTGAAGGTGTAGGTTGATGGACTTGTCCGAAAGCAGCCGATTAACTTTCTTCGAAGCACCGTCATCACGTAATTGGAATTGAGGACTATGGCGTAGGGCTTCCTTATAGCTACGACAGACCATCCTATTAATCTCGCGCAATGGCACGTTCCCGATATGATGCAAAGCTAGTTTGTAGCTGTAGATCATCTTGTCGTAGCTTCTCGGATCAAGTGTTGGCTTCTTCTCTGCTAAATGCAGTTCCATCAGCTCACGCAGTCTGATTGGCGCTTTGGATTTGATAATAGACCCGCCAATGCGGCGAGTGCTGCCAAGGTTGGACAACAATCCATTTGCCAACCTGATCATCTCGTCATCGCTGGTAGCGGACAGTCGAGCCATCCGTAGTTTCTCAAATCCAGATTGCAACGATGCCTTTAGCTGATCTGCTCTAGATCGTGCCGTTCTTCCATCTGTAGTTCGAAGAGATTGATGTATCTCGCGACGTCCCATTACGGAAACCAGGTCGGAAGGTACTCTAATTCTAAGGTGATAATTGTCCCCTCTTTGGTGCAGTTTCATGACAGCTCCTGTGTAGCGTCCGGTGTAGCAAGACGCTTGGAGTGATCATGAGGCGGACCTAAGGCTTTGAAATCTTATGACTATGGGATTAATGGCGGAGAGACAGGGATTCGAACCCTGGGTACGCAAGCGCACAACGGTTTTCGAGACCGCCCCGTTCGACCACTCCGGCACCTCTCCGCAGTCGGGGAAAGCCGTTGTAGGAAATCGCGCGCCGTATTGGAAGGATAAAGTGGCCGCCTCATGGCTCTCCAACGACGATCCTTCCCCCTTGCTTGTTTCGAAATCTGGATTGCTTTAGACTCGTTTTGTTTAGACTTAAACTAATTTTCCGAAACGAGATAAGGCCGCCCTGCCATGGACGACACGCCCCTCAAGGAGCCTGCCACGGTCGCCGACCTGGAAAGCGGCATCGCCGACGATGATCGGATTGATCTTAGGGTCTGGTTGCGGCTGCTGACCTGCACCAATCTGATCGAACAAAAAGTTCGGCGTAATCTGCGGACCGAGTTCAACACCACCCTGCCGCGCTTCGATGTGCTGGCGCAGATCGCCCGTTCGCCGGAAGGCCAGCCCATGCGGGAATTGTCCCGCCGGCTGATGGTCTCCAACGGCAACATCACGCCGCTAATTGACCGGCTGGTGGACGAAGGTCTGGTGGAACGCAACCCGTCGCCCGATGACCGCCGGGTCCAGCATGTGAAGCTCACCCGGGCCGGCGAGGCGGCGCTGGACAAGATGATCCCCCGGCACAAGGATTGGGTTTCCGCCATGATGGGCGAGATGAGCCGCAGCCAGGCGGAGGAACTCTATACCCTTTTGGGAGATTTAAAGGCCTCTATTTTGTCGGATGAGGAGGATAGCCTATGACCGACGGTAAAGTTCCAGGCGGCGTCCCGAGCGCCTATTCGGACACCTACGCTCGCGACCTTCTTCCCCCACCGGAACAACAGCCGATGTTCGACTTTTCGGGAACCCCGGAATTGGCGGCCTATGCCAACCATATTAACGTGGCGGAAGAACTGTTGGACAAGATGGTGGCCGGCGGATTCAAGGACCGCCCCGTGCTTCATTACGAGGCCAAGAGCTGGACCTATGGCGAGTTGCTCGACATCTCCAACCGAATCGCGCGGGTTCTGGTCGAGGATTTGGGGCTCGTCCCTGGCAACCGGGTGCTGTTGCGCGCCGGGAACACCCCAATGCTGGTGGCCTGCTGGTTCGCGGTCCTAAAAGCCGGGGGGATTTGCGTCACCACCATGCCGCTACTGCGCGCCCGCGAGCTGGCTTACGTGATCGACAAAGCAGGCTGCACCATCGCGCTCTGTGATCAGACCTTGGGCGAGGAACTGGAAGAGGCCGCCGCCAACGCCCCCGATTTGAAACAGCCGCTCTATTTTTCCGTCATGGCCGAAGGCGGGGCCAAAGCGACCCTGGAAACAGCCGCCGACGGCAAATCCAACAGCTTCGACAATGTAAAAACGGCCGCCGACGACGTGGCGCTGATCGCGTTCACGTCCGGCACCACAGGCCAGCCCAAAGGCACCGTGCATTTCCACCGGGATGTTCTGGCGATCACCGATTGCTTCCCCCGCTATTTGGGCAAGATCGTGCCCGACGACGTGATCAGCGGCACGCCCCCCCTGGCCTTTACCTTCGGGCTCGGCGGGGTCACCTTGTTTCCCATGCGCTTCGGCGCCTCCACCCGATTCTTCCCGGCGAGCGGACCGGAAGCCCTGTTCGAGACGATCTCAACCTACGGCGTCACCCAGGTCTACACCGCGCCCACGGCGTTCCGCGCCATGGCCGGACTGATGGACAAGTATGATCTCTCGTCTCTGCGCCAGGGCATTTCGGCGGGCGAGACCCTGCCCAAGGCAACCTGGGAAGCCTTCCATGAGGCCACCGGCATCCGGCTGATCGACGGATTGGGCTCGACCGAGCTGCTGCATATCTTTGTTTCCGCCGCGCCCGAGGACATGCGCCCCGGGTATACGGGCAAGGCCATCCCCGGCTATCGCGCCCGGGTGGTGGACGACAACGGCAACGAAGTTCCGCCGGGCACGCCCGGCTTGCTGGCCGTGCAGGGGCCGACAGGTTGCCGCTATATCGATGACCCCCGTCAGCTTAATTATGTGAAGGACGGATGGAACTATCCGGGCGACGTCTACGAGATGAACGAGGACGGCTACTTCCGCTATGTGGCGCGGGCCGACGATATGATCATTTCGTCGGGCTACAATATTTCCGGCCCCGAAGTAGAAGGCGTGCTGTTGGAGCATCCGTCGGTGGCCGAATGCGCTGTCATCGGCGCACCGGACCCGGACCGCACTAATATTGTCAAAGCCTATATCGTGCTGCGCGACGGGTTCGACGCCGGGGATGAGCTCACGGGCACTTTGCAGAATTTCGTCAAGAACGAGATCGCGCCTTACAAATACCCCCGCGCGATCGAGTACGTCCCGGAACTGCCGAAGACGGCAACGGGCAAGCTGCAGCGCTACCGGTTGCGGGAAGACGGTTAGCTGTAAAGCTTTTCCGCCTCTTGGGACGTCAGCAGGTTGCCGTCCTTGTCCATCAGGGGCATGGCCTGGATCGTCCGCATGAACACCTGCATCCCGTAGTGAAAGGCGATGAAGGCGCCGAGCTCCATAATCTGGGCCTCGGTATAGTGTTTCTTGCCCTCGTTATAGAATTTCTCGTTCACCTTTTGGGGCTCGGTATACATGAGCGCCGCATAAGACAGCGCCCATTTCTCGGCCGCCGTGAACTTTTTATCCTTGGCGAAGTCGCCGCAGCCGGCGTCAATCCGGGCCTCGGTCAGTCCCTCGTCCAGCGCCCTTTGCGAGCGAAGATTGGAGAAGTATTTGTCTTCCGCCTGACGGGCCAGCCTGATGCGGATGATTTCTTTCAGCTTGTGGTCCACGTTGCCGTCGGCATGGGAACGATGCAGCGCATCAAACAGCGCCTCCGTATAGCCGGGGCAATGGGCCAGGATTTGAAAGAATAGCGGATCGGGCACCCGCAGATCCTTGGCCATGTTGACCAAACCGCGCAGGTTTGACTGGGCCAGAGACTCCAGCGGAATGGTGGGAATCAGGGTCATCCTCCTACTCCGCCGCGTCCTTCATGGTGGCCCGCTGCATCGGCCCGTCGAGAAGCGAGCCCGGCGTATCGCCATAGATGCGCCGGGATTCCTCCTGACTCACCAAGCGGCCATCCGGAGAGAACATCGGATAGAACCCAAGGGTCCCGAAGAACCGGTGATAGCCGACATTGAACCCGATATAAGCGCCAAGCTCCACGATCTCTTCGGTCGTGTAATATTTGGCTAACTCTTCATAGAACGCCGCGTCGATTTTCTCCGGGGCGGTGTCCATCAGCTCAGAGTATTTAAGCGCCATCTTTTCGGCAGGCGTGAAATTGTCCGACGTCTCGTAGTTATCGATACCATCGTCGATCAATTCTTCCGTAAGGCCATCCTGCTTCGCCGAAGCAGATCGTACATTGCCTCAATAATTACAGTCGGCGGCCCGCGAGAGCTGGATGCGGATCACTTCCTTCAGCTTGTGATCCACCTTGCCGGTCTGGAACACGGTGCCCCAGGCGACGTACATGGATTTGGACAGCTCCGGATTATGGCCCATCATCGCGTGGAACGCCGGATCGGGCGCCCGGTACTTCAAGGCTTTCTGAACAAAGGGGGCCAGTTCGGATTTCTCCAGCTCCTCAATGTCCAACATAGTGATATTCGGCATGATGCGCCTCTTTCACGTTGTGAGTTATCGTGTAACCGAAAGTGTAATCCCTTTCGATGATCGGCAAAAGAGCCTACCCGGCGGTGCGTGGGGCCCAACCCTGGGCCCAGCCTCAGCCTTTGACCGTCTTTAAGAACCGGTCATAAAGCGCGCCGCCCTTAAGGAACACCTCATCCACCACGGTAAAATGGTTTGTGCCGTCTACCGAGACCACCTCGATCTCGACGCCGTTGGCTTTGCAGAGATCGGCAAATTCCTCCGACTGACGGTGAAAGCCTTCGGGCTCATCCCCGCCGACGACGGCCAGCACCGGCCCGCCGCAGGCCGGCTTGCCGAGAAGCGCATTGTTGGCCTCGGCGATGGCGTCGTCCAGGCGAACTTCTTCGTTGATGGAGGTCCGTATTATCGGCGACGGATCGAACACGCCGGAGACCGGGAACGCGCCCTTAAACACGTCGGCCGGGAGCCCATGCGTCGTCCAGTCCTCGCACAGCATCATGCCGGTGAGATGCCCGCCGGCGGAATGACCCGAAAGATAAATCCGATCGGGATCGATCTTCAGGGAATTCGCATTGTTGTAAATGTAGATGATGGCTGTCCGGATTTCGTCGACAATATCGGTCACGGTGACCGACGGGCAGAGATCGTAGTTCAGGGAGATATGGCTGATCCCCTCGCCCACCATATCGGCGGCCATGTGGCTGTAGTCGTTCTTATCCATCATCCGCCAATAACCGCCATGGATGAAAATCAATACCGGCGGCGGGCTGCCCAACGCATCCGATGTGGCGTGGAAGATGTCCAGTGTCTCCTTGGGCCGATCCCCATAGCGAACATCCAGACTGGCGGTCAGGCTGTTCCGTGCGGCTTCTGACCGCGCAGGCAACCCTGTCAGCAAATCCATGGCGTTCGGGATCGAAAGCCGGGGATTGAAGTGATACTCGACGGTGTCGTTATCGTGGTTGCGCCAGTTGAACGCCATGGCCTGTCTCCCTAGGGGAATTCGCGTTGAATTTCATACCACTATAGCCAGCGGAAGCGGGAAAGAAAACGATCCCCGCTCACCCTGCGGGAAGGCAGTTCTAAGTATTTTCCCCTGGAAATATCTCAAACCGTCCCCACATAGAAATCGTACCCCTTAACCCCGGCGGCGGCGGCCCAGCCCCGGCGGCTTTGAGACGAGTAAATAGAACGTGGATATAGCAACATTACTAGGCTTGGTATTTGGCGTCAGCGTGGTGTCGGCTGCTATTTGGACAGGCTCGGACTTTTCGATCTTTCTAAACATACCCGGATTTTTGATCGTGGTCGGCGGCACCTTTGCCGCAACCATGATTAAGTTTCCCTTGTCCGGCTTTTTTATCTCCATGCCGATCGGGTTCAAGGCCGCCTTCACCAACGAAAAAGATAAACCCCGCGACTATATCAAGCAGGCCGTGCGACTTGTGAAGAAGGCGCGCAAATCGGGCCTCATCAGCCTGGAAAAAGAAAAAATCCGCAACCCGTTCTTTAAGAAAGGCGTGCAAATGTGCGCCGACGGCCGCGACCTGGACTATATACGCAAAATTCTGACCCAGGAGATGGCGCAATCGATCCAACGGGAAGAAGTCGGCGCGCGCGTTTTCCTGGCGATCGGTGAGGCCGCACCGGCATTCGGTATGTTCGGCACCCTGGTTGGATTAGTACAGATGCTGAGCAATATGAGCGATCCCACCACCATCGGCCCGGCCATGGCGGTGGCGCTGCTGACAACGCTGTACGGCGTGCTCCTGGCCAACCTGATCGCGCTGCCTATCGCGGAAAAGCTGGAAGACAAATCCCAGCGGGAGAAAGTGCTGCGTGGCTTGATAATCGAATGCGTATTCCAGATTCAACAGCTACAGAACCCAACCGCCATGCGGGAGGTGCTGGAGCCCTACCTGCCGGAGAAAAAACGCCAGGCCGGCAACGGTGATTCATACACCGGTGGGCGCGAACGCACGGCCAAGGCCGGCAGCGCGACACCCTTGAAGAAAGCCGCGTAAGTACGTGAGCGGCGAGGAGAAAGTTCTCAATCGGCCGGCGGGCGCGCCGGTTTGGCTGGTCACTTTTGCTGATCTGATGGCGCTCTTATTTGCGCTGTTCGTTTTGATCCTCTCGTTTTCCGACGTGGACAGCGACAGCTTCAAGCGCAACGCCGGACCCATGGCGGAAGCCTTTAACCAGCCCAAACCAGATTTTACACTATCGCCGGATTCTCCCCAACAGCCCGCCGCCAACTTCTCTCAACCCCGCGGATTCCTGTTGGATGAACCGGTCGGGCAACCACTGACCGATGTCCGCCAGGATGTGGAACGGGAGAAGTTGGTCAATGTGATCCGGGTCTCCCTCTCCGAGGAAATCGCCAATAAGCTGATCGAGTTGGACATCCGGGACGGCTTCATCATCTTGCGCTTCCCCGGCGAGACCCTATTCGCCCCGGCCAGCGCAGACCTCACCCGTGAAGCCGCGCCGGCCTTGATGAAGGTGGCCAAGGTGCTGAGCCAAACGGCAGGCAACATCTTTGTCAGCGGCCATACCGACAATCAGCCAATCAGCACGGCCCGCTACAGGTCGAACTGGGATCTGTCGTCGGCCCGCGCGGTCACCGTCGTTCATCGGCTGTTGGACGATCAAGCAATCAAAAGCTCCCGGGTCTCCGCCGTCGGCCTTGCAGATACCCAACCCCTATCCGACAACGCGACGCCCGAAGGCCGGGCCGTGAACCGCCGGGTCGAGATCAAAGTGGAAATCCCCACCGGCAACTGATCTCTCCTCTTTTTGTCTGCCATTGCACCCTGCCCTCTGATGCGGGAAAGTGCTGTCTAACCAACTCATCGTTTAAGTTCGGGAGGACGAGACATGACCAAATCAATTGAACATCTTCATTGGCCCGATGCGCCGGACATGTGGATGCCGTACGCACCGGCGATAAAAGTTTCCGGCGGCTCCATGATCTTTTGCGCGGGCGTCACCGCCGCGCCGGTCTATCACCACCACCCCCACCGACCGGAAGAATTCGACTCCATGCCCGACAATATGGAAGGCCAGGCCCGCGTCGCGCTGGAACAGCTCAAGAAGGGGCTGGAAGCCGCCGGTGCGACATTCGAGGATGTGGTTTCCGCCGAGCGCTTCCTCACCGATATGGAAGAACAGGACGACCTAAACCGGGTCTGGGCGGAATTCTTCGGCGAGGCCAAACCGGCGACAACGACAGTTCAGGTCGTGCGGCTGGCCACCGATCCCCGCTGCAAGATCGAGATCAACGCCATCGCCATCGTCGGCGAGTAAGGAGACGGGCCGATTCCTTCTGTTCTGATCACTGGGTCTAACCGTGGGTTGGGGCTCGAATTCTGCCGCCAGTATCTGGCGGACGGCTGGGACGTGCACGCCTGCTGCCGTAATCCGGAAAGCGCTGCGGACCTGATCGGCGCGGGCGCGCAAGGGGTCGGCGCGGGCGCGGAAGGGGTCGGCGCGTTACACCTCCACCGTATGGATATCGGCGACGAGGCGCAAATCGCCAATGTCGCCGGGGAGCTCAACGGCACACCGCTTGATTTGCTGATCAATAATGCAGGCATCGCCGACGGCTACGGCCACGGCGTCTATGAGGGCAAGGATGATCTCGACCTGCGCAATTATGATTTCGACTTTTGGGAAGAAATGATGCGCATTAACACGGTCGCGCCGATAAAAGTCATCTCCGCCTTTCTCGACAATATCCGCGCGGGCGAACAGAAAAAAATCGCCAGTCTGTCCTCGGGCCTGGGTTCCATCACCAACCTCGCCTGGGCCGGCAAGTACGGTTATTGCTCCAGCAAGGCCGGGCTAAACATGGCCTGCAAGGGCGTGTCCGAATGGCTGAAGGAAGAAGGCATCGCCGTCATCGCCATCTCGCCGGGCTGGACCCGGACCGAAATGGGCGGACCCGACGCCATCAACAGCGTCGAAGACTCGGTCGCCGGCATGCGTAAGGTGCTGAACGGACTAACGATGGCGGAAACCGGCCGGTTCTGGAACTTCGACGGCGCAGAACTGCCGTGGTAGCGGACTAAACGTCCCCTAAACCGCCTCGTCCACCACCTCGTTGCGCAGGGTGCCGATTCCGCCGACCTCGACCTCGATCACGTCGCCGGGCACCAGCCATTTGGGCGGATCGAAGAACGTGCCGGCGCCGGTGGGCGTGCCGGTGGCGATGATATCGCCCGGCTTGAACTCCATAAACGTGGACATGTAGGGCACCAGGTAGTCGAAGTTGAACACCATGTTGGCGGTGGTGTCCTTCTGGCGCACCTCGCCGTTGATTCGGGTTTCCACCGACAGGTTGTTGAAATCGGGGAATTCGTCGGTGGTCACCATCCAGGGGCCAAGCGCACCACTGGCCCCGAAATTCTTGCCCTGGGTCACGTTGAACTTGCCGTGGCGCAGCCAGTCCCGGATCGTGCCCTCGTTCATGATGGTCAGCCCGGCGATGTGGTCGCGGACATTCTCAGGCTTAATGCGGCGGCCAGCCTTACCGATGACGATGACGATCTCGCCTTCGTAGTCGAGGCGCTCGGATTCCGGCGGGCGGACGATGTTCTCCCCATGGGCGACCAGACTGTCCGGCGTGCGGACGAACATACTGGGATATTGGGGCGCGTCGGAACCGTCCTTGTATTCCTCGTTACGCTTGCCGTAGTTGACGCCGATGCAGAAAATTTTCTCGGGGAAAGGGATAGGCCGAAGCAGTTTGACCTCGCTTAAGGAAACCGATGAATCGCCGTCCGCCAGCGCCCGCGCCTCATCTAAAGCCTCCGCCCGGAGGAGCGCCAGCAGGGTCGGATATTTACTGCCGAGTTGGGTTCTCAGATCAATCACCGTGTCATCAGGGGTGATGATCCCGTAGCTCTCCACTCCGTCTAAGATAAAACTGGCCAAACGCATCAGGACTCTCCACTGGCAATAGTATTCGATTGGCGAACGAAGCGTGTCACCGGGCTGGTGTCTTACGCGACGATCTGCTTGAATTATTGCACTGATTCAATAAATGCGGTTAAGAGTCAATCTGCATCGGGAGAACAGCCGCCATGGCCCACGCAATCATCGAATATTCCGCCAATATGGAAGCGAAAATAGACCTCGACGGGTTGATCGATTGTATCCACGCCGCCTGCATCGAAACCGGTGTGTTTCCCCTGAGCGGCATGCGCACCCGCGCCGCACGGCGGGATCACTTCAAATTGGCTGACGGCAATCCGGACGCCGGCTTTTTCCATCTGGTCTTGAAAATTGGACCGGGCCGGGAGGAAGAGGTTAAACTGAACGCCATGAATCATATTTTCGATGCGTTTCATGACTTCATCAAACCAGTGTTCGAGACCTCGCCCATGCTGACCTCGATCGAAGTGTTTGAACTGCCGCCGGAACTGCGGATCAACAAGAACCACATCAAAGAGTACCTGGAACCGGAGGCGACGGCAGCGGAATGAGCCTCTATTACGTCCAAAAGCTAATCTACAACCTAAACCGGGACCCGCATCTCCAGGAGCGGTTCCAGGTGGATATGGAAGATGTACTGTCCGACTATGATCTCACGGACGAAGAGTTGGATGCGATCCGCAAGCCGGATATCGGGCTCCTTTATGTCATGGGGGTAAATGGCCAGCTTCTCATGCATTACGCCGCGCTGCGTCATTATGAATGGAACGAATATATCCAGGCGATGAAAGACGGCCTTGCAGAACACGGTCAAGTGCGGGAAGGGCTTTATCTCAGAACCGGCGGAGGTGCGGTATGAGTCTTGTGTTTGCAGGTGTCTGTTCCCATGCTCCCGGCATCACCGGGCGGGCCGACCGCGCCGATCCTGAACTGAAAAAAGGCCTCTACGACAATTTCGACAAGATGCGGGATGCGATCAAAGCCTCCGGCGCCGAGGCCTTGATCATTATCGCCGCCGAACACTTCGCCAATTTCTTCATGGACAATATGCCGGCCTATTGCATGGGCATGGCGGAATATTACGAGGGCCCGATCGAGGACGAGGAATGGCTGGCCATCAAGCGCCGCCGCATCCCCGGCAATCCGGATCTGTCCCGCCGGCTGGTGGCGTCGGTCATGGAAGAGGTGGACCTGGCCTACGCCCAGGAATGGAAGTTCGATCACGGCATAATGGTGCCGCTGCACTTCCTCGCGCCTGACAACGACATCGATATTATCCCGGTGAATATCAACTGCCAGGGCCCGCCCTTGACCCCGATGAATCGGGTCTGGGCGTTCGGTAAGGCGTTACGCCGCGCCTGTGACGAGATGCCGGAGAAAATCGCCATCGTCGGCACCGGCGGCATCTCCCATTGGCCGGCCACGCCCGATTCCGGCAAAATCAACGAAGAATGGGACCGGGAATTCCTCGACCGCTGGCTCGCTAACGACAAAGACCGGCTTCTCTCCTATACGGACGAAGAGACGTATCACGACGGCGGCCAAGGCGGTTTTGAAATTCGGACCTTTGTCGCCGTGGCGGGCGCCTGCGAGGGCCAACCTGGCGAGCTTTGGTACTACGCGCCCATCCCCATCTATGCCGTGGGGTGCACCGTCGCCTCCATGGCGGTCGCTTGACCGGCTATGGGCTAGCGCCTCAGGCTGAAGGAAACCAGTCCACCCACGGCCATGGCGGCCGCCCCCACCAGGAACACCGGCAGGTGGTCGCCGGTCACGCTGAACAGTTTCACATAGCCAAACCCGCCGATGGTCTGTGCGATGCCATAGACCAATGTCATGCCACCCCAAAACTTGGGCATGTGATCGCTGCCCACCACCTGCCGGGTGCGCGCCGTGACGACGGCCGAAAACCCTGGCTGGGTGCCGACCACAAGCGACGCTAGCACCAGCATCCACACGGCAGGCATCAGCACTGGTGCGGCGATGCCTAAAGCCAAAACAAACAGCACCAAAGAGACGGCCCGCTGCAATCCCAGTCTGTCGCCAAGCCAGCCCCACAGAAACGTCGCCAGCACCGCGCCCAGGCCAAACAACGCCCAAAGCAATCCGCCGAATTCCTTGTCGTGGCCCAGGCCCCTGACGGCGTAATCCACCCAATAGATGGTCGGCACGACGAGGCCCAAGGAGAAACAGGAATAGGCGGCATATAGACGCATCACCGGCCATGAAAAATGGGAAATCATTCCGGCCACAGCCGTATCAGAACCGGCGGGGATCGTATCTGGCGTCCCGGCCCAGCCCCACAATCCCAGCAGCGTTCCCAGAAAGCCCAGTATCGCCAGCCCAGTCCAGGCGGCATTCAGACCGTGGTCCAGCAAGGACGGCACCATCATGCTTGAGATAAAGACGCCGATGCCGACGCCGGTGAAGACGATCCCGGTCGCCGCGCCCAACCTATCCGGCGGCGCATGCCGAGTCACCACGGTCAGACTGTAAATCATCATCACCGCCATGGTCACCCCGACCAGAAACCGCCAGAAGGCCAGCCAAGCAAACCCCCAAGGGGCAATGCTGGCAATCAGACAAACGAGGGAAACAACCAGACACAGACGGAGCGCGGGCACTTCGTCCATTGCTCTCACAAGATAGGGCGCCAGGGGGATGCCGATGAAAAAGCCGAACAGGTTGAACGCGCCCACATAGCCCGCTTGATCGGCATTTAACTGTCCGCTTTCAATCAGAGGTGTGATCATCAGCGTGTAGGAAAACCGTCCCAGGCCCATGCCGACCAGTTGGTTGCCGGCGCCGCCCAAGGCAAATCTGATCCAGTCCGGCATTGCTCCAGTCTTTCAGCCAATAGGGATAAGTGTTAGGAAATGGCCCGAGGAGCTTTCATTATCCTGACATTCGGACAGCGGTGAAACACATATTTTCCAGCAGCGCTCCCATCCAGATTGTGGACGTGGGCGCAAGCGCGATCGAGGACAAGCCGGTTTACGACTCGCTGGTCGATGACGGGCTTGCCCGGGTCACGGGGTTCGAGCCAGCACCGGAAGAGTTCGAACGGCTGAAAGACCTGGCCTCGGAGTCCCGGCGATATCTTCCCTACGCGCTTGGCGACGGCACGGAACAGACCCTCCATGTTTGTCAGGCGCCCGGCATGACATCTCTGTTCGAGCCGGACATGGATCATCTGTCCCACTTTCACGGGTTCGAGGATTGGGCCAAGGTAGTCGATCGCCTGCCCATTCAAACTTACAGGCTCGACGACCTCGCCGAAATTGAAAGCATCGATTTCCTGAAGATCGACACCCAGGGGGCGGAGCATCAGATTATCGACAACGGCCGGGAAAAAATCTCGGAAGCCGTCGCCCTGCATATCGAACTGTCATTCAAACCCCTGTATTACGGGGAAAGACCGTTCGGCGAAGTCGATATTCTGCTCGGCGACCTCGGTTTCGTCCTGCACACCATCACCGAAGCCAAACAACGGGCCTTTCGGCCGATGATCTTCAACAACTCCATCTACGAAGGCCGGCACCATATCCAGCAAGTCGATGCGGTTTATATAAAGGACTTTCAGACATTCAGCGCGCTGCCGCCGGAGAAACTGCGCCACCTCGGCGCGCTCATGCACTATTGCTATGCCAGTTGGGACCTGGCGCACCTGGCCCTCCAACGCCACGATGAACAAACCGGCGGCGATCTGGCGCCTCAATATATGAAGGCGCTGAGTTAGCGACGACGTCATGGCCGCGGATATGCCTTCTATCGTGCAAAACGGATATGCGCTCCTCAACAACGGTTTGCCGGATCAGGCCGCCGGTGCGTTTCAACAGGTTTTGGCGCAGTCCCCGGAAGACCCGGTGGCGCTGAGTGGTATGGCGGCTGTCCGCAGCAGTGAAGGCAATCACACGGAGGCGCTTGAATGGTCGGCCCGGGCACTGGCAATAGTACCCGGCAATCCGGATATGCTGATTCACCACGCCCGGTATCAGCTCGCGGCCAATCAGATCGACGCCGCCAATCAGACCCTATCCGGGATTAAAGGGGCCAACCTTCAGGACGTGCAGTCTCTTTACACTCTGGGTGTTCTGCAGATCATGTTGGGTGATCACGCATCGGCAAAGAAGAGCATGTTCAAAGCCAACAAGCTGGAGGCGGGCAACCCGGACATTCTTTATGGGCTGGGCATGGCGGCGGGCGAACTGGGCGAGGTCAGCCAGGCGGAAAAGTATTTGGATCAATGTGCGAAGATCTCACCGGCGCACGCCGGCGCGGCCCACCTGCAGCTGGGCAACCTCTATTACCGCCAGCGGCGGTTGGCTCTTGCGGCGGAACATCTCGAAGCAGCCGTCGTGGCGGAACCGGCAGGCAGTGACGCCTTGGTCAGCCTCTCCGCCGTGCGCTTTCGCCAGGGTGACACAAATGCCGCCGTCGACGCCAGCCGGCGGGCCATAGCCATCGACCCGGAGGACGCCTCCATCCGCATCAATCTGGCGCGATATCTAAGCGTTCAGGGCGAACTGGCTGAGGCAGTCCAGGAGGCTTCCAGAGCATTCGCGCTTGCGCCTCAGGATTCTGACATCGGCGGCACCCTCTATCAATTCCTGCGTCAGGCCTGCCAATGGGAAAGCTGTTCAGCTGTGAGCGAACAACTGGACCGGCTCCTTTCGGCGGCAAAAGACGGCGGACTCCCCTATCGGGAACTTCCCTTCGTGAATGTATTCAGGATTGCCGACGGCCAAAATAATCTCGACGTCGCCCGGCATCGCATCCGACATCTCACCCACAGCATACCCCGCGACGGCTTCGCCAAGGATCACCGCAAACGTATCAAGCGGGCGGTCACGCCGTCGTCCCAGCCGATACGCATCGGCTACATTTCCAGCGACTTTCGGGATCATCCCACGGCGCACCTGATGCAGAACTTCTTTGCTCTGCACGACCGGGGAAGATTTCATATCAGCGCCTATGCCCACGGGCCCGACGACGGCAGTGTTTACCAGACCGCCATCAAGGACGGTTGCGACGACTTTCATGATATCGCCGGTTTGGGGGACCGCGCCGCCGCCGAGAAAATCGCCGAAGACAAGATCGATATCCTGATTGATCTGAACGTGCATATCACCGGAGAACGGATGGAGATATGCGCTCACCGTCCCGCGCCTATTCAGATCAACATGCTGGCGTTTCCCGGCACGTCAGGGGCGGACTTTTACGATTACCTGATCGGAGACGACATCGTGACGCCCGTGGCCGAGCAGTCGCTCTTCAGCGAGCACATTATATATATGCCGGAGACCTATTTCCTGACCAATCACGCGGAAGAGATCGCAAACGACGTGCCGCCCCGCGAGTCAGAAGGCTTGCCGGCCACCGGCACGGTCTTCGCCTGCTTCAACAATGCCTATAAGATCGAACCTGAAATGTTCGAGACCTGGCTCGCCATCCTGGGCGATGCGCCGGAAAGTCTGCTCTGGTTATTTTCGAAGAGCGATCTGGTGCGGGAGAATTTGACCACGGCGGCCGTGAAGGCCGGCATCGATGGCCAGCGGCTGATCTTCGCCGGCGACAAGCCCAAGGCCGAACATTTGGCCAGGCTGAAACTCGCCGATATCGCCTTGGATACCGGCATCTATGGCGGTCATACCACAACGGCCGATGCACTTCGGGTCGGCCTGCCGGTCATTACCACCAGCGGCGCCCACTTTGCGTCGCGCGCTTCATCTTCAATCATTCGCGCGATGGGGTTGGAGTCTCTGATTTGTCCCGATCTGGACGCTTATCGGGCGTTCGCGGTGTCTCTGGCACACGACGGGGATAAGCTCAAAGAACTTAAAACCACCATTCACCAGAACCTGTCGACCAAGCCCTTGTTTAATGGCGTGCGGTATATCCGGCATTTGGAAGCGGGGTTAGAGGAAGCTTATCGTCTCTGGCGGGAGGGACAACCACCGGCCCATATTCTGACCGCCGGGCTGGTGGACAAAGGTTAACTCAATCCCACTTCTTGATAATGATGAACGGCCAGGGTGAGGATTCGGTGCCATAAGTAATGGGCACATCGATCAGCGCCGGCGCGTCCTTCTTGATCGCCTCGGCGACCAGCGCCTCCAAATTACTCGCCTCGGTGCAGGTGTAAGACGCCACACCATAGGCCTTGGCCAGCGCGGCAAAGTCCGGGTTCTCCAACTCGCAACCGATGGTGCGGCCATCATAGCGGGTTTCCTGATCCCGGCGCACATTGCCGTAGGCGCCGTTATTGAACAGCACGGTGACCAAGCCGATGCCAAACTGCTTCGCCGTCGCCAATTCCTGGATTGTAAATTGGAAACCGCCATCGCCGGTAATCGCCACCACCGCCTTATCCGGATTGGCCACCTTGACGCCAAGCGCGGTCGCGAAGCCAAAGCCCAACGTGTCCTGATGGCCGTTCGCCACATAGGTCCGAGGCTCGTAGACAGGGAACGCCACCTGAGACAGAAAACCCGATTGGGTGATCTCGCCGACAAAGAATCCGTCCCGTGGCAAGGCGGCGCGGATCGCATTCAGATAGGACATTTGGGGCTGGACGGATTCCAGCTCCCCGGCGATCTTCTGCTTGGCGGCGGCAATTTTCGCCCGCTGATCATTTGCCACGGGCTTACGGGATTTCAACGCCTTAATGAGGGCGCGGAGGGATACTTTTGAATCGCCGACGATCCCGGCATCCGGCGCCCAATGGGTCATTTCCTCGGGATCGATATCGATCCGCACCATCTTGGGTTCTTTGGGGCGTTCCTGCCACTGCATCAGGTTCCAGCGCATATACGGGCCTTCCAACCGGGAGCCCACACCGATAATAAGATCGGTCTCTTCCCAAAGTTCGCCCAACACCGGCAGCATGGTGACCAGAGGATGGTCATCGCTGACCACGCCCCGGCCGGAGCGGAAGGAGCTTACCGGTGCGCCCAGAAGTTCCGCCAACTCAATCACCTCGTCACCCGCATGCAGCGCACCACCACCAACATAGACCGCCGGATTCTTCGCCGCCGCAATAAAATCAGCCGCTGCGTCGATCTCGGCGGCATCAGGGTCAGGCGGCGTTAGGGACTTGGGATCAATGAGAGACACATCGCCTGTTTGACCCAGAACGTCCCAGGCGGCTTCCAGCACCACAGGGCTTGGCCGGCCTGATTGGGCCTGGAAAAAGGCTTCCGCCACCATTTCGGGAGCGTCTTCCGGTTTGTGGATGGCGTCCGCCCACTTGATCAGACTGCGGAGCGTGGCCAATTGGTCTGGAATTTCATGCAGGTGCCGGCGGCCCTTGCCCATAAAATCGGTGGGAATGTTCGATGTAATGCCGACAATCGGCACATTTGCCCCATAGGCCGTGCACAACGCACCCATGGTATTAAGGATGCCGGGACCCGGCACCACACTGAAAACGCCGGGCTTTCCAGTCGATCTGGCATAACCGAAGGCCATATAGGCGGCGGCCTGCTCATGACGAACGGAAATCAGCCGGATGTTGTCGCGCTGTTCATACAGCGCATCAAAAAAGTCATAGGTTTGCGCACCCGGCATACCAAAGACCGTATCCACACCGTGCCGAAGCAGCATCTGCACAATCGCTTGTCCGGTGGTCATCTGCGTCATGATTGTCTCTTTCGTCGAAAACGGGCCAGTCCTTTGGATACAGGCTGGACCGGGGGGCAGACAAGGCCTATTCAAAGCACCCGGCAGGGGCTTGAAAGTCAGCCATTTACGCCATTGACACCGTACCCATATATGGGTAGGTTCCGCGCCTTCGAGCGGGCCCCTGCATTGGCGGCCTGTCTTTGTGTACGGAAAAACAAAAAAGACCAGGAAAATGTTCGCAGTCGTAAAAACCGGCGGTAAGCAATATCGGGTTTCTCCCGGCGACGTTATTGTTGTCGAGAAGCTCTTGGGCGACGCCGGCGCCAAGATAAAGCTGGATCAGGTATTGATGGTTGGCGAAGACGGTCAGGCTCCCGAAGTTGGCGCGCCGCTTGTCGGTTCCGCCGCCGTGAATTGCGAAATTCTCGACCAGACCCGGGCAGATAAAATTCTCGTCTTCAAGAAGAAGCGCCGTCAGGGTTACAAGCGGACCAAAGGTCATCGTCAGGACCAAACCGTTCTGCACGTGCTCGACATTAACGGCAAGGGCGCCGTCGCCTCCAGGGCCGACGCGAAACCGGCTAAAGCAGCCGACCCAAAGCCGGCTGAGGACAAGGCTGAAGCGCCGGCTCAGGAAGCCGCGCCCGCCAAGAAAAAGGCTGCGGCCAAGAAGAAAGCTGCCTCGAAGAAAAAGGCTGCTTCCAAGAAGAAATCCACTTCTAAAAAGTAATTTGATTTTGGAGGATTAAAGATGGCTCATAAAAAAGCAGGCGGTTCCTCCCGCAACGGACGCGATACAGCCGGACGCCGGCTGGGCGTCAAGAAATCCGGCGGCCAAGCTGTGATTGCCGGCAACATCATCATTCGCCAACGGGGCACCAAGTATCATCCCGGCGAGAATGTCGGCATGGGCAAGGATCACACCTTGTTTGCCCTGACCGACGGCACCGTGGCCTTCTCCAAGAAAGGTGCGGGCAAGACATTCGTGGCGGTGGAGCCGGCGTCCTGACATAGACGCCGACCATTCGCTAAGAACAAGGGGAATGGCCAACCATTCCCCTTTTTTGATGGCCGAATTTGAGAGCTTGTTAAGACACACATATTAGGACCCGGTCCATGAAATTCCTGGATCAACAGAAAATCTACATAAAGAGCGGCGACGGCGGCAATGGCTGCGTCGGCTTTCGCCGTGAGAAGTATGTGGAATTTGGCGGCCCCGATGGCGGCGACGGCGGGCGGGGCGGCGACGTGGTCGCCGAATGCGTGGCCAACCTCAACACGCTCATCGATTTTCGCTATCAACAGCATTACAAAGCCGCCCGCGGCGGGCATGGCATGGGCGCGAACCGCACCGGCAAGGGCGGCGAAGACACGGTGCTCAAGGTCCCCGTCGGCACACAAATCTTGGATGAAGACGGGGAAACCCTCCTCGCTGATCTGACAAAGGAGGGCCAGCGGGTCGTGCTGGCGCGGGGCGGCGACGGCGGATTCGGGAATGCGCATTACAAATCCTCGACCAATCAGGCCCCCCGGCGGGCCGATGACGGCTGGCCCGGTGAGGAACATTGGCTGTGGCTGCGCCTCAAGCTGATCGCGGACGCCGGCCTGATCGGTCTGCCCAATGCCGGCAAATCGACGTTCCTGTCAGCGGTCAGCCGGGCACGGCCCAAGATCGCCGACTATCCGTTCACCACCCTGCATCCCAATCTGGGTGTCGGCTATGTGGATGGGGAGGAACTCATCCTGGCAGACATTCCCGGCCTGATCGAAGGAGCCCATGAAGGCGCGGGCCTGGGCGACCGGTTCCTCGGCCATATTGAGCGCTGCAACGTGCTGCTGCATCTGGTCGACGGCACCGCCGGCGACCCGGCCAAGGCTTATGAAACCGTGCGCGGCGAGCTGGAAGCCTATGGCGAAGGCCTTGAAGACAAGACGGAAATTGTCGCCCTCAACAAATGTGATTCCTTGTCGGAAGAACTAATCGAAATCGGCGTGCACGAACTGAGAGAAGCGTCGGGCAAAGACGTGATGCTGATGTCCGGCATCGCCGGAACCGGCCTGGATGACGCGCTCCGCGCGATTCTGCGGATCATCACGGATCGCCGGGAACAGGAAGAAGCCGAAACCGACCGGACGTATGCGCCATGACCGGCAATCAAAGACATCTGACGGACGCCAAACGGATCGTCGTCAAAATTGGTTCCATCCTGTTGGTGGATTCAGAAACCGGGCGGCTGCACCGGGACTGGCTGACCTCCCTTGCCCAGGATATTGCGGTCTGGCGCGCGCGCGGCCTGGAAGTTGTCATTGTATCGTCGGGCGCCATTGCGCTGGGGCGGCGCTATCTGGGCATGAAAACCGGCGATCTGCGGCTGGAAGAAAAGCAGGCCTCCGCCGCGGCCGGTATGGTGCGGCTGGCCCATGCCTATCAGGAGACCTTGGACCCGCATAATCTTTCAGTGGCGCAGGTCCTACTGACCCTGGAAGACACGGAAAACCGGCGGCGTTATTTGAATGCGCGGTCCACTTTGATGACGTTGCTGGAGATGGGAGCCATCCCCCTGATCAACGAGAACGACACGGTCGCCACAGATGAAATCCGGTTTGGCGACAATGACCGGCTGGCGGCCCGCGTCGCCGCCATGATCAGCGCCGATGTGCTGGTGCTTCTGTCCGATATCTACGGGCTCTATACGGCCGACCCGACCAAGGATAGAGGCGCGACACTGATCCCGGAAGTCGCCGAGATCACGCCCGAGATCGAGGCCATGGCAGGCGCTGCCGCGTCGGGTGATTCCTCAGGCGGCATGGTCACCAAGCTGACCGCCGCCAAATTGTGCCTCGGCGCCGGGACCAAGATGGTAATCACCGAAGGCAAGCGGATGAACCCTCTCGCCTCTTTGGAGGACGGCAGCACATGCACCTGGTTCCTGCCATCCGGCAATCCGCAAACGGCGCGTAAACTGTGGATTGCCGGTTCGCTGCAGCCGGTGGGTGCGGTGATCGTGGACGAAGGTGCGGTGAAGGCGCTGAAGGACGGCCGCAGCTTGTTGCCTGCCGGCGTGGCAGACATCACCGGTAGTTTCGAAAGGGGCGATGCTGTCGCTATCAAGGCGCCGGACGGCCGGGAAATCGGCCGGGGCCTGTCGGCCTATTCGTCCGCTGACGCCCGGTTGCTCGCTGGCCACAAAACGGATGAAATTGAAGCGCTGCTCGGCTACCGTGGCCGGGATGAAATCATCCACCGGGACGATTTGGTGATTTCCTAGGGATTTAGAAGATGACGAACACCGATATCAAATCGCTGATGCAGGAGATCGGCAAACAGGCCAAAAGCGCCGCGCAGACCCTGGCGAGCGCCGATGCCGAAACCAAGAATCGCGCGCTCAAGGAAGCCGCGGCCTCTTTGCGCGACCGCTCGGCGGAAATCTTACAGGCCAATGACAAGGATATGGCCGCCGGTGAAGAAAAAGGACTGAGCGGGCCGCTGCTGGACCGGCTGAAACTGACCGAAGACCGGTTGGCCGCCGTCGGCAAAGGCTTGGAAGAGATCGCCGCCTTGGACGATCCCGTTGGCGCGGTCATGGATGCCTGGGACCGGCCCAACGGACTGAAAATTTCCCGTGTGCGCGTGCCCCTGGGCGTGATCGGCGTAATCTATGAATCCCGGCCCAATGTCACCGCGGACGCGGGCGGGCTATGCCTGAAGTCGGGCAACGCCTCGATCCTGCGGGGCGGGTCTGAAAGCTATCATTCGTCGGGCGCGATCCTGCAGTCCATGCAGGACGGGCTGCGCCAGGCCAATTTGCCCGAGGCCGCCATCCAGATGGTGCCGACCACCGACCGGGCCGCGGTCGGCGAGATGCTGACCATGACCGATTATATCGATGTCATCGTGCCCCGGGGCGGAAAACCGCTTATCGAACGTGTTCAAAATGAAGCCAAAGTGCCGGTCTTCGCCCATCTGGAGGGCATCTGCCATACCTATGTAGACGGAGCCGCCGACCCCGATATGGCGCGGGACATTGTCCTCAACGCCAAGATGCGCCGGACCAGCATCTGCGGCGCGACGGAAACCCTGCTGATCGACAAGGACGCGGTGAAGACCCATCTGCCGCGCATCCTGGACGCGCTCACCGAAGCCGGCTGTGAAATACGAGGCGACGGGGCGATCCAAAAAGCCGACAGCCGGGTGAAACCGGCGGACGAGATAGATTGGGATACGGAGTATCTTGATTCCGTTATCGCGGTGAAACAAGTGAACGGCGTGCAGGATGCCGTCGATCACGTGAACCGGCACGGCACCGAACATACCGACGCCATTGTCACCAGCGATGCCGCAGTGGCAGAAGCCTTCCTCAACGGCGTGAACAGCGCCATTGCCATGCACAACGCCTCGACCCAGTTTGCCGACGGCGGCGAGTTCGGCATGGGCGCGGAGATCGGCATCGCCACCGGCAAGCTGCACGCCCGTGGACCCGTCGGAGTCGAACAGCTCACCACGTTTAAGTATGTGGTGCGCGGCGACGGCCAAGTTCGCCCCTAATCCGTTCCGGGGTGATTGGAACCGCACGTGTCAGACAGAAAACGCATCGGTCTTTTGGGCGGCTCGTTCAATCCGGCACACCGGGGTCACCTTCACATCAGCGAAGCCGCCCTTAAGCGGCTGAACCTGGATGAGGTCTGGTGGCTAGTGTCGCCGCAAAACCCGCTGAAAAGTGCCGACGACATGGCGGACATGGATGAACGAATCGTCGCCGCAGAAAAGTATGCGTCTAACCCGGACATCATCGTCAGCGACTTGGAGCGGGAGCTGGGGACCGTCTACACCATTGACACGCTGGTCGCCTTGAAGCAGAAATTTCCCGGCCACCGCTTTGTTTGGCTGATGGGCGCGGACAATCTGCGCCAGATCCCTAAGTGGAAAGATTGGCGGCGGATATTTCGGCTTGTCCCCATTGCGATTTTTCCCAGACCTTCTTATTCTACACGGGCACTGGCCGGTAAGGCGGCGCGGCGGTTTGCCAAGCACCGCATCCGGGAAACAAGGGCGTCACGGCTTGCGAGCATGCGCCCTCCCGCATGGGTCTACCTGCATACCGAACCGGACGCCACGTCGGCCACGCGCATCAGGGCGAGACAGGCCCTGCTTAAAGGTAGCGAGTAAGCTTGAGCATTTTGGAACTTCGATCAAAGGAGAGAGAGACCATAGCTAAGCGTAAATCGACACCACCGGGCGCCGATGGCTTAAAGGACCTGGTCACAGTGTCGCTTGATGACGACAAGGCGCAGAACGTCACCGTCATCGACCTGAAAGGTAAAACCAGCTTCGCCGACTATATGGTGATCGCAACCGGCACCTCGCAGCGTCAGGTTGTGACCATGGCAGAGCATCTCCGCGAAAAGATGAAATCCAATGGCTTGAAGACCGTACCCGTTGAAGGCGCGGATCAGGGCGACTGGGTCTTGATCGACGGCGGCGACGTCATCGTCCATCTTTTCCGCCCCGAGGTCCGGGAATTTTACGACCTGGAGAAAATCTGGGGCGAACCCGGACGGCAACCGGGAGAGGCCGCCTAAGGCCCGACCGGGAAGCGCCGGCCTGAAGTCGCGGCACAGAGATGAACCTCACCATTGCCGCTGTCGGACGAATGAAATCAGGTCCCGAGAAATCTCTCTGGGACCAATACGCTACGCGTCTCTCTTGGAACCTCACCCTTCGGGAAGTGGAAGAGCGCAAACCCCTCAAAGGCAAAGAACTGATAGAACGGGAGGCAGAACTGCTGCTACAGGCCGTGCCGGACGGCGCGCACCTGGTGGCGTTGGACCGCACCGGCAAATCCATTTCGTCCAAAGACCTGGCCGGCCGATTCGCCGATTGGATGGCGACCGGCCCGCAAGAGATTGCTTTTGTCATCGGTGGCGCCGATGGCTTACATCAATCGGTGCTGGCCAGGGCGGACAGCAAAGTGTCGATGGGGGCGCTGACTTGGCCACACATGCTGGCCCGCTGCATGCTGTTGGAGCAAATATTCCGCGCCCAGTGCATCTTGACGAACCACCCGTATCATCGCTAACCAGTCGGCAGCCGGCGCGCGCCTTACATCCGTTTGCGCCATCCGTGAATCCATCGTGCGTCCAAAGGCGCAAACGTTTATAGTTCAGCCCATGCCAGATACTCAGACGCCTGACCGCCCAGTGACCAAACCCCGCCCCGTCGTGCTTTGCATCCTCGACGGCTGGGGAGAGCGAAATGGCGGTGAAGACAATGCCATTTACCATGCGGCCAAACCCAATTTGGACCGCATGTATGAGATTTATCCCCACGCATCTTTGGAAGCCTCGGCCCTGGATGTCGGCTTGCCCGCCGGGCAAATGGGCAATTCGGAAGTGGGCCATATGAACCTGGGCGCGGGCCGGGTGGTCATGCAGGATCTGCCCCGCATCGACGCGGCGGTCGAAGATGGGTCTATCGCCGATGTTGGAGCGCTCCAGAAACTGATCGGAGCGCTCAAGGACATTGGCGGCGTCTGTCACATGATGGGCCTGGTGTCGCCCGGCGGCGTGCACTCCCACCAGGATCACCTGATCGCGCTGGCCCGGGTTCTGGACGAGGCCGGCATCCCCGTCCGTCTGCACGCCTATCTGGACGGCCGCGACACCCCGCCGTCGAGCGCCGAGGAATATCTTGAAAACGTTCTGGCGGCGACCAAAGGGTTCAGTGGTTTTGCCGTCGCCACCGTAAGCGGCCGATACTACGCCATGGACCGGGACAAGAACTGGGACCGGGTGGAAAAAGCCTATCGCGCCGTGGCGGATGGAACAGGAGAAACCGCCGAGGATGCCATCGCAGCCATCACCAACAGCTACGCCAAAGACGTGACCGACGAATTCGTCCTACCGACGGTCATCGGTGATTACGCCGGCATGAGTGACGGCGACGGGCTCTTGATGTTTAACTTCCGCGCCGACCGGGCCCGGGAGATCCTGACCACTCTGGTCGATCCTGCCTTCGACGGCTTTGCCCGCGACAAGAACATTAACTTTGCCGCCAAGGTCGGCCTGACCGAATATTCAACCGAATTGAACGCATTTCTGGAAACAATGTTTCCGCAACAACAACTGGAACATATCCTGGGAGAGATCGTTTCCGAGGCCGGCCTTACCCAGCTCCGCATCGCCGAGACGGAGAAATATGCCCACGTAACATTCTTTTTTAACGGCGGGGAAGAACAAGTGTTTCCCGGCGAGGAACGCATCCTGGTGCCGTCGCCCAAAGTTGCCACTTATGATCTGCAGCCGGAAATGTCCGCGCCCGAGGTCACCAACAAGCTGGTCGACGCCATCCGATCCGAGAAATTCGACCTGATCGTGGTGAACTACGCCAATGGCGATATGGTCGGCCATACCGGCGATTTCGACGCCGCGCGCAAGGCGGCGGAAACCGTGGATGCCTGCCTGGGGCGGCTGGAAGAGGCTTTGCTGGCGGTTGGCGGCTCCATGCTGATCACTGCGGACCACGGTAACGCGGAAAAAATGTCAGATGCGGACACGGGCCAGCCCCATACGGCCCATACCCTGTCCCTGGTGCCGGCGATCCTGGTGAACCCGCCCGAGGATGTACAGAGCATCAGCGACGGCGTCCTCGCCGACGTGGCGCCGACGCTGCTGACCATGTTAAAGCTTCCCCAGCCCGGCGCCATGACCGGCCGATCTTTGATCAACTTGCCTGCAAATGCCACAGCCTGACCGTCTGGGTATTACCTCGATCTTCCTTGCCGCGGGCCTTTTACTCGTCCTGCCTCAGACCGCTGCCAGCCAAAACACGTCCGATGATCTGGATGGGCGGCTCAGGAAAGTTGAAGAGGATCTGAAGGCTGGCCAGCGCAAAGCGTTCGAACTGGACGAAACCGCCAATATCCTGAAACAGGAAATTACCGAAGTCCGGGTGGAGAAAGTACGGATCGCCGCCGCCATTCGGGCGCAAGAGTCCTTGATCCTCCAAGCGGAAACAGACCTTCGCGATCTCAACGCCAGCCACGAGGTTAAAATCGCGGAGTTCCGAAAACGCCGCGACCAATTCTCAAACGTACTCATCGCCTTGCAGCGGCTGTCGCGCATGCCGCCGGAAGCAGTGGTCGCCTATCCTTCGACGCCGTCCAATCTGGTTCGCGCGGCAATATTGTTGAAATCGACAGTGCCCCGCATTGAGGAAAAGGCCACCCGACTTCGCGAAGATTTGAACGACCTGGAAGATAGCCGCCGGCTCATTGAAGACCGGCGTAAGATCGTGGCCGCCGCCGCCCGGTCGCTCATCACACGCCGTCAGGAACTGGACCGGATTTTTGAACAGAAATCTCTGGTCCGCCGGCAAACTCTGGCCGCCCGTCAGGTGGAAGCGGCTCGCATCGACAAACTATCCCGCGAGGCCAATGATCTCCGCGATCTTTTTGACCAGCTGGAAACCGAGCGCCGGGAAATCGCCGCTCAGGAGGAAAGAATTAAGCAATATCAATCCTCTAAGGCGGCCGCCCGGACCATGCCCCGGCCATTGGTGCCACGCGGCGCCCTCACCTCAAAAGCGCCGTTCGAAACCCAACCGATCAGCGGCGCCCGCGGACTTCTCACCTATCCGGCCATCGGGCCGGTGACCGGACGGTATGGCCAACGCATTCGGCGGGGCGCCAGGCGGAAAGGAATCGATATCGAAACCCGTCCCGGCGCCCAGGTGGTGGCCCCCTACAACGGAAAGATCGTCTTTGCCGGGGACTTCCGGGGATACGGGCAACTCTTGATCATTGAACACGGCGAGGGATATCATAGCTTATTAGCGGGCATGACCCGCATTGATGGAAATGTGGGACAGTGGTTACTGTCCGGTGAACCGGTTGGTGTCATGGGATCACCCGGAACGGAAAATCCGACACTCTATATGGAACTCCGAAAGAACGGGCGATCAATAGATCCCAATCCTTGGCTGGCCTCTCATAAAGGTAAAACAAACGGATGAAAAAAATAGCAATTATGGCGGTCATGGCCGTCGCACTGGCGTTCACCTCGGGCGTGCAGGCTCAGGAAAAGAAAGCGACCAAAAACGAAGATTCCTATCGCCTGCTTGATTTGTTCGGAGATGTGTTCGAGCGGGTTCGCGCCGACTATGTTGAGGAAGTCACCGACAAGGAACTGATCGAAGCGGCAATCGCGGGCATGCTGAGTTCCCTGGACCCGCACTCCCGCTTCCTGAATGCGGATGCCTATAAAGACATGCAGGTTCAGACCCGCGGCAAGTTCGGCGGGCTGGGCATCGAAGTGTCCATGGAAGGTGGGTTGGTCAAAGTTGTTTCCCCCATCGATGACACGCCGGCCCACCGCGCCGGCATCCAGCCGGGCGATCTGATCACCCATCTGGACGGCAAGCCGGTTTTGGGATTGAACTTGTCTCAGGCCGTGGACTTGATGCGGGGCAAAGTCGGCACCGATATCAAGCTGACCATTCGCCGGGAAGGCGCCGAACCCTTCGACGTTACCATCACCCGCGCGACGATTCCGATCCGTAGCGTGCGCTCCCGGACCATCGACAATGTGGGCTATGTGCGGATTTCGTCCTTTACTGCAAACACTGAGGCCGGACTAAAGAAGGCTATGGCCAGCATCAAGAAAGACCTCGGCGACAAGTTCGAGGGACTGGTTCTTGATTTGCGGAACAACCCCGGCGGCCTGCTGGATCAGGCCATCGCCGTCTCGGATGCCTTCCTGGACCAGGGAGAAATCGTCTCCACCCGCACCCGCGAAAAAGGCGAGCATCAACGCTCACAAGCCAAGAAAGGCGACCTGACCGATGGCAAGCCGATGGTCGTGTTAGTGAACGGCGGCTCTGCATCAGCATCGGAAATTGTCGCTGGTGCGCTGCAGGACCACAAGCGGGCCATCGTTCTGGGCACCAAGACATTCGGCAAAGGCTCGGTCCAGACCATCATCCGGCTCGGTCGGGATGGCGCCATGCGGCTGACCACGGCGCTCTATTACACGCCGTCCGGCCGGTCCATCCAAAAGGTCGGCGTACAGCCGGACATCGTCGTTCAACCGTCCCGCGTCGAAACCATTGAAAGCCGGCGGCGCAGCCGTGAAGCGGATTTGCGGGGCGCTTTGCAGAACGGCAATGGAGGTGCGCCCGATTCAAATGCCGCCCCCAAAACGGGCGGCGCCCCGAAATCTTCGGCAGAGCAATCCCAAGCCGATCGGGACAAGGCCGACTATCAATTGCAACGAGCGTTGGACCTGTTGCACGGTATAGACCTTTTTAACCAACGCCTGAAAGGATAAGCCGGAACACACAACCGAGACGGCAATATGGCTGATGATGATGATGACGATCTTCTCTTCGATGACGGCGAAGACGATGACGAGGAGATCGATTTTGAAGACGACGACGCCGAATTGGACGCCGCCGCCGAGGCGGACGACGTTGGCGGGGATCCTGACCTCGACGACATAGATATCGACGATATCGACCTCGACGCAATGGATTTCGGCGAGGACGAGTTCGAAGAAAAGCCTGCCCGGTCCAAAAAGAAAGTCGTGGTCCTGGCCCTCGCTGGCATCTTCCTGTTCGCCGTGCTGTCGGCAGGAAGCGCCCTGATATTGCTGGGCGGTGATGACGAGACGGCTGATCAACCGGGTCTGGAAATTCCGGAAGGAGCCGTTGCCTCCCTCGCTATCCCGCCAAAAGGCAAGATGCGGTCCAGCGCCTCTCAGTTGCGCAAAAAAATGGCGCGCGGCGAAACCCCAGCAGAGAAGACGCAGACATCCACGCCGAGGCAGGGCCTTCAACCGCCGGCGCCGGCGTCACCACAAACGTCAACTTCAAGTTCATCCACGCCCGCCGGCGACCAGCCTCCGCCAGTCAGCGCACCCGCAACAAACAACGGCGAAACGTCCACTGGCGGTGCTGCACCGCCAGGCCCGGCTCCCGGGGCGGGTTCCACCCAAGTCGCCGGGGCGCGCAATATTGGGGGCGCAGGCATGATCGTGCCGGCGATCACGGCAGCCGCCTATACAGGCATTCGCCCGGCGGCAAAATCCCGGCCCTTGAGCGCCCCAAATCCCCGACTGATCGAGACGGTGGACGGACGTATTCTACCGAAAATCGGCGACAACGGCCGCGAATCGCGAAAAGAATACGCCCATCGTTTTGGCGGCGATCCGAACCTTCCACGCATCGGCATTATCATCCGGGAACTGGGATTGAGCCGCAACGCAACCCTGGCCGCCATCAACTATACCTCGGCTTTAGTCACGCTCTCCTTTACGCCCTATGCCCGTGGGGTTGAGGAATGGATGGGCCTTGCCCGGTCCAGCGGTCATGAAGCGATCCTGGAACTGCCCCTGGAAACAATCGATTTTCCATCGACCGATCCTGGCCCTTTGGCGCTGCTGACGGACGTTAGTCAGGACGAAAACGTCGCCCGGCTGAACAAGCTCATGTCTACGACGAAAGCCTATGTCGGAATGATCCAGTTTATGGGCTCTCGGTTTGCGACCTCGGAAGCAGCGTTCCGGCCGGTGCTACAGACTTTAAAGAACCGGGGTCTTATCTTCGTGGACGACAATCAAGTCTCCAACAGTCTGGCGCCGTCCATCGCCCAGCAAATCCAATTAGCCTTCGCCAAGGTCGATGTGACGATTGACGCCAACCCGTCGGAGAAAGGCGTGCTGGCGGCCCTGCATCAGCTGGAAGAGATCGCCCGAAAGAAAAAGTTCGCCCTCGGGACGGCGACGGCCTACCCCTCGGTGGTGAAGCAAATTTCCAGATGGACGCCGACCCTCACGTCCAAGAAAATCGAACTAGCGCCGCTGAGCGCTATCGCCCAAGTTGCTGAACCGCCGAAGCCAGCAGAGGCTGAGGGCGGCAATTAATCTGTTCGTTTCTTAAGACATGAACGATCTTCCCTATCGCCGGTGCGTTGGAATCGCCCTCTTTAATGCAAAGGGCGAAGTCTGGGTCGGTCAGCGTTCCGACATGACGGAACCGGCCTGGCAGATGCCTCAGGGCGGGATTGACAAGGGCGAGGATCCCGAGACCGCCGCATTCCGGGAACTGGACGAAGAGATTGGCACCGCCAATGCGGAAGTTTTGGCCGAAACCCGTGATTGGCTCGCCTATGACCTGCCGCCGGATCTGGTGGGGAAGGTGTGGAAAGGCCGTTATCGGGGGCAGAAGCAAAAGTGGTTCGCCCTCCGTTTCCTGGGCGACGATTCGGAAATTGACCCCCAAGCCGTAGATCATCCGGAATTTGATACCTGGCGCTGGGTGTCCTTAGACGAGTTGCCGGACCTGGCCGTCTCTTTCAAGCGGGACATCTATGCGGCTGTCGCCCGTGAATTCCGGGCGTTTTCCGGCGCGCCCGATTAGTCTCTCCCGGCCCGGGCATCCCTGTCGGATTAGTGATGAACGAACCGCCTGGTTGCCGGAAAGACGGTTTACCGGGGGTACGGTCATATGATAAGAACTTTGCTCCCAAGCAACTGTCTGGAACCGTTGGATATCCCTAATATATTAAGGGTTTTTGGAGGTTCAGCCGTCTCAATTTGTGTCTGCCGGCTCATCAGATTTTGGGAAGTGTGTGACTAGTCAGGGCGTGTTTTGCAGGTGGGAGTACCGTAAGCATGGAAGGTTCGACAGCGGTCGCGGTTGATAGTGCTGTCCGCGATCAAGTGGAAGATGTGGTTGTCCGATTCGCAGGCGATTCCGGCGACGGCATTCAGATTACAGGCGGTCAATTCACCCTTACAACGGCTCTCGCCGGAAACGATCTTTCGACGTTTCCCGACTTTCCGGCCGAGATCAGGGCCCCTGCGGGCACAACGTTCGGCGTCTCGGCCTTCCAAATTCACTTTGGTTCCCGAGAAATTAGGACGGCCGGGGATGCGCCGGATGTACTTGTCGCGCTGAACCCGGCGGCGCTGAAGGTCAACCTGTCGGACCTGGAGAATGGTGGGCTGATCATTGCTGATACCGGTGCTTTCACCGACCGGAACCTCAAGAAAGCCGGCTTCGACAGCAACCCACTGGAAGACGACAGTCTGGGCGCCTACCGCGTGCTGCCCATCGATATCACCAAATCCACGTTGGAGGCGGTGAAAGATATGGGTCTCACCCAAAAAGAAGCCGTCCGCTGTAAAAATATGTGGACCTTGGGCCTGGTCTATTGGCTCTATGATCGGAATCGGCAGCCGACGGTTGACTGGCTGAACTCCAAGTTTAAAGACCGTCCGGAAATTGCTAACTCCAACATTGCTGCAGTGAACGCAGGTCACGCCTTCGGCGAAACCATGGAAGTGTCCGGCGAAAAGGCCGCCTACACGGTGGCCCCGGCGGAAATTTCCCCCGGCCTCTATCGCACGGTGACCGGCATCGAAGCCCTGTCCTGGGGACTGGTGGCCGCGGCGCAGAAATCTGATCTCAAAACCGTATTCGCCGGTTATCCAATCACCCCGGCTTCGGCCATCCTCCACACTCTGTCCCGGCTCAAACAGTTCAACGTGGTCACCTTCCAGGCGGAAGACGAAATTGCCGCCGTGTGTGCAGCCATCGGTGCGTCTTATGCGGGATCGCTCGGCATCACAGCCAGCTCCGGTCCGGGTGTGGCGTTGAAAACCGAGGCCATTGGCTTGGCCATTTCGGTCGAGTTGCCGCTGATCGTGATCAATGTGCAGCGGGCCGGCCCGTCCACCGGGATGCCCACCAAGACCGAACAGTCGGACTTGTACCAAGCTGTCTATGGCCGCAACGCCGACAGCCCCCTGGCAGTCGTTGCGGCGCGTTCTCCGGCTGACTGTTTCGACGTCGCCATCGAGGCGGCGCGGATCGCCACCAAGTACATGACTCCGGTGATCCTGCTGGCCGACGGCTATATGGCCAACGCGTCAGAGCCGTGGCTGATCCCGGATGTGGACAAGATCGACGAGTTCAAGGTGAACTTCCGGAGCGAGACGGAAGGCTTCCACCCGTTCGTCCGCGACAATTCAACCTTGGCCCGCGCCTGGGCCGTCCCCGGCACACCGGGCCTGGAACACCGGATCGGCGGGATCGAGAAGTCCTACGAGACCGGCAACATTTCCTACGATCCGGCCAACCACCAAAAAATGACCGACGTGCGCAAGCGCAAGATTGCTGACATTGCCAACGATATCCCCGAGCAGGCTGTCGAAGTTGGCGACGAGTCCGGTGATGTCGCGGTCGTCGGTTGGGGCTCAAGCTTCGGCCCGATCAACCGGGCGGTGCAGCAGTTGCGGGCCGACGGCGCCAGCGTGTCACATATTCACCTGCGCCACATCTGGCCCCTGCCGTCAAACCTGGGCACGCTTCTGGGCCAGTTCAAAAAAGTGATCGTCCCCGAGATGAACACCGGTCAGTTGCTGACCGTTCTCCGAAGCGAGTACCTCATCCCGGCCATCGGCCTGAACAAAGTCTCCGGACAGCCGTTTAAGGTGTCCGAAGTCGAAGCCGCCGTTCGCGAGCATTTGGAGTAGTAGCGATGAACGTTGCCACGCGACCCGAGAAACTTACGCCCAAGGATTACGCCTCCGATCAGGAAGTCCGCTGGTGCCCCGGCTGCGGGGATTATGCCATTGTCCGGGCCATGCAAAAGACCCTCGCCGATCTACAGGCGCCGACAGACAAAACCGTGTTTATCTCCGGCATCGGCTGCGCCGCACGGTTCCCCTACTACATGGCGACCTACGGCTTCCACACGATTCACGGACGGGCGGCGTCCATCGCCACAGGGACCAAGCTCGCCAATCCCGATCTGGATGTCTGGGTAATTTCCGGCGACGGCGACGCGCTGTCGATTGGCGGCAATCACCTCATGCATGTGCTGCGGCGCAATGTGGATCTACAGTACATCCTGTTCAACAACGAGATTTACGGGCTGACCAAGGGCCAGTATTCGCCAACCTCTCAGATCGGCACCCGGTCCCCGTCAACACCGCTCGGCTCCATCGACAATCCCATGTCGGCGACCGAATTTGCGCTTGGCTGCGGCGCCCGCTTCGTCGCTCGCGGCATCGATTCCCAGCAAAAGCACCTGCCGGAAGTGTTCAAACGGGCCCATGCCCATCGCGGCGCGTCCTTCGTCGAGGTGTTCCAGAACTGCATCGTCTACAATGACGGCGTTTATGACCACTTCACCGAAAAGAGCGTGGCCGAGGACCGGCAGATCGTCTGCGAACATGGCCAGCCGCTGCTGTTCGGCAAGGATCGCAACAGGGGCCTGCGCCTGAAACCGGGCACGATGGACCTTGAAGTTGTGACCCTTGGCGAGAAAGGCATCTCGGAGAGCGATATTCTGGTTCATGACGAAACCAACAAAATGATGGCGCTTCTCTTGGCCGGCATGAAATCGCCGGACTTTCCGGTGGCCATCGGGGTTCTCTATTGCAATCCGGCGCCCACCTACGAAAAAGCCGTGAACGATCAGGTGACTGCGGAGATTGAGAAGAAACCCGACGCCAATCTGAACGACCTGCTGCGTCAGGGTGCGACCTGGACCGTAGACTGATCGTTTTCAGGCGCTGCCATATTCCGGGCGTATTCGTTTGCTGTCTTAGAAGATCGTTGAAGTCGGTATGCCGGTTCCATTAGGCTGAGCCGGTGCCTATTACCTTTCACGGACTGATCCCGGTGACACGCATTTTTGCACCATTACTTGGAGTTTGGGCGCTCGCGCTGATCGCAACGGCGCCGGTGTCTGCTCAGGTTGATGAGAACACGCTCGTGGCCGGCGACATCTTTAAGGACTGCGACATCTGTCCGGAATTGGTGGTCATACCGCCCGGCAGCTTTGTCATGGGCTCACCCGTGGGTAAACCCCGGGAAAAACCCTTACGGCGGATCACCCTGAAGAAGCGTTCCGCCATGGGCCGGTTTGAGACGACATTTGCAGAGTATGACGCCTGCACCGCCGCCGGCGGATGCTCGAAGAAAATCTATGACCGCGAATGGGGCCGCGGCCGGCGGCCGGTCATGAACGTCCTCTACACCGACATTCAGGAATATATGCGGTGGATCAGCAAGAAGACCGGCAAAACCTATCGCCTGCCGTCCGAGGCCGAATGGGAATACGCTGCCCGCGCCGATTCGGACACGGAATATTGGTGGGGCGACGACATGATCAAAGGCGAAGCCAACTGCCGGGGATGCGGCACTCAATGGAGCGGCGTCAAAAGCGCACCTGTAGGCTCCTTCAAGCCGAGCCCGTGGGGCCTTTATGACGTGCACGGCAACGTGCTTGAGATGGTGGAAGATTGCTGGACCACGTCCCACAAAGGTGTCGATCCCTACGGCAAGGCGAAAGTCTTTCCCAACTGTCCGAACCGAGTGGTGAAGGGCGGCGCCTGGTACTACCTCTCCCGAGTGTCGCGCTCCGCATCGCGGGCCCGCAACGACATGCGCGTTTTCAGTTACTTTATCGGTTTTCGGGTATTGAGGGAGATGGACTAAGCCACGTTGTGACGCGCTAGTTCGGCTGGCTGGAGGCCAGGACCCGCGCCATTTGGCTCAGCGCTTCCTGCTGTTCCTCATCGGAAATATTCATGAAGTTACGGGCAAGTTCCAGGCACATCCGCTGTTTGGGTTCCAACCCCGTCGGCTCCTCATCGCCCAGCCTGTCAAAAAAATGTCCGACGGACACCTGCAATACATTGGCGATATCATAGAGCCGGCTCGCAGATATCCGGTTTATTCCCCGTTCATATTTATGCGCTTGCTGATAGGTCACGCCGATCAAATCGGCCAGTTCCTGCTGGCTGAGACCGAGCATAATCCGGCGGCGGCGAATCTCCGCGCCCACATGCCGGTCCGTTGAATTCGCCCTGTTTACTGCTGATTTCGAACGGTTTCTGGCGTCTTGAGCCGCCAACTTTTCCATTCTCATGGTTCTCACTTATTTTTATGCATCGACTCAATAGATTGTTTCGCTCCCGATATTTTCAATAGATTTATGATACTTTTTTTCGCCCGATTTAGGGCCCGGGGCCTATCCCACACCGGGGGCCCAATCCGGGGGCGCCATCTTAAACCCCGCAAATTCGAAGGCCGGAGCGACAGTGCAGCCGACCAGGGTCCACTGTCCTGTGGAGCGCGCCGACTGCCAGACCTCCGCCGGGACAATGGCCAGCGGGCGTTCTCCGTGAACCACGTCCGGACCGAGTTTAACAGTTTCAGACGCCTCGCCGTCCGCCGATAGGGAAAGCGCCAAGGGGGCGCCAGCGTAGTAGTGATAGAGTTCCACCGCATCAACCGTGTGCCAGGCGGAGACTTCTCCCGCCGTGAGCAGAAAGTAAATCGAGGTGGCTACCCCGCGGCTGCCGTCAGCCGGGCTATCACGATAGATTTCGGCATAGTGGCCTCCTTCGGGATGGGGCTGGAGGCTAAGCTCTCTGATAATATCCTCGGCGGATTGTGTGTCTGATACGTTCATAGTGTCCCCTCCGGCTTGCTGGCATGGTAATATCATGCATCCATCAACACTGCTATTGGCCAGAATGGATGAAATTGCCTGAATGACATTGCCTGAATGAAATCTCCTGGGTGAAATCAAATGTGGCTCCACGCCGTTGACCTGAACGAGTTTTATACGTCGCCGGTCGGCCGGATGGCCGCAAGGACGATCGGCCGGCATGTGCGCGGGCTGTGGCCAGACGTGAGCGGTATGTCGGTTCTGGGCATCGGCTATCCCACACCGTATCTCAATGCTTACCGCAACGAAGCCGACCGGGTGATCGCCGCCATGCCCGCCTCTCAGGGCGTCGTCCACTGGCCCGGTGAAGGACCGGGGCTGACCATGTTGAGCCTGGAATCCGAGTTGCCGTTACCTGACCTGTCGGTCGACCGGGTATTGATGGTGCATGCGGTGGAATGCGCGGAGTCCCTACGGCCCATGATGCGGGAAGTCTGGCGGGTGCTGAGCGGTTCCGGAAAGCTGATCGTGGTCACGCCGAACCGCCGGGGTATTTGGGCCCGGCTGGACCGCACGCCTTTTGGATTTGGCCGTCCCTATACCCCGTTGCAATTGTCCCGGTTGCTGAGGGACACGTTGTTCATGCCGATGGAATCGAACGGCGCCCTATTTGCCCCGCCGAGCAGATCCAGGATGATCCTGTCGTCAGCAAATGCGTGGGAAAACATCGGCAGCCGGTGGTTTAGCGCTTTAGGCGGCGTCATCGTGGTCGAGGCCACCAAGCAGATTTATTCCGCAACGCCGGTCGGCGAAGGCGTACGTCGCCGCCAGTTGGTGACTGTCACCAACGACTAGAAGAAATTAGGTTTTCATCAGGACAAACACGCCCTGTTCCCCGAACAGATTTGCCCAGAACATGGACCCGCCGATGGGCCGGTATCCGCCACTCTCCTTTAGGGAAAAGCTTTTCTCGATGGTAATCCCAAGCGTATCGCACAAATCCGCGAAATCCAGAATGGTGCAGAAGTGAATGTTCGGGGTTTCGTGCCATGGGTGGGGCAGCGCCTCGGTAAAGGGCATCCGGCCCTTCACCGCAAGGGATAGCCGGACCTGCCAGAAGCCAAAATTGGGAAAAGAGACGATAGCCCGCTTGCCGATACGGAGCATATTCTCCAACACCTCTTTCGGCGCCCGGGTCGCCTGCAAGGTCTGACTGAGGATGACATAGTCAAACGCCTGATCCGGATAGTTTGCAAGATCGGTGTCGGCGTCCCCCTGAATCACCGAAAGCCCGGAAGAAACGCAGGCGTTCACCCCCTCCATGCTGAGTTCGATCCCACGGCCGTCCACATCCTTTTCGTGAATGAGGTAGTCCAGAAGCTCCCCATCACCACAGCCGATATCCAGCAGCCGCGTACCCGGCTCCACCATGTCGGCAATAAGTTGGAGATCGAGGCGGATCAACCGCTTCGCCGTCTCGGCTAACATCGGTTCAGCCCGCCTTGGATGTCGGCAGACCGACGTGTTCCGCCGCGCCGTCTAGAAATCCTGAGAGAACTTCCCAGAATTCCGGCTGTTCCAGCAGAAAGGAGTCGTGCCCGGCGTTCGAGTTGATCTCGGCAAAACTGACATTCGCCGCCACGGCGTTGAGGGCGCGCACGATCAACCGGCTTTCCGCTGTCGGATACAGCCAGTCGCTGGTAAACGAGATCACACAGAATCGTACTGGCGTGTCCCGAAACGCCTCGGCCAGGACCCCGTTGTTCCGCCCCGCGAGATCGAAATAATCCATCGCCCGAGTAATATAGAGGTACGAGTTCGCGTCAAACCGGTCGACGAATGTGCTGCCCTGGTGACGAAGATAGCTTTCCACCTGGAAATCGGCATCAAAACCGAAGGTCACAGTCTCCCGGTCCTGCAACCGCCGGCCGAACTTGGTCTGTAATGCCGGTTCCGAAAGATAGGTGATGTGCGCCACCATCCGGGCAATCGCCAGCCCTCGGTTGGGATTGAGCCCTTGCTCGAAATAGTTGCCCCCACACCAATCAGGGTCAGCCATGATCGCCTGACGGCCCACCTCATGAAAGGCTATATTCTGGGCGGAGTGATGCGGCGCGCTTGCAATAGGAATGGCCGAATACACCCGGTCCGGATACATGGACGCCCATTCCAAAACCTGCATGCCGCCCATGGAGCCGCCAATCACGCTAAAAAGTTTCTCGATGCCCAAATGATCCAGCAATAGCGCCTGGGCCCTGACCATATCGGCGATTGTAATCACCGGGAAATCCAGGCCCCAGGATTTACCCGTTTCCGGATTGATCTCCTTCGGCCCCTCGGTTCCCATGCAACCGCCCAGAATGTTGGAGCAGATAATGAAATAACGGTTCGTATCCAAGACCTTACCGGGCCCCACCACCACGTCCCACCAGCCCGGCCGGCCGGTAATCGGGTGATCCTCCGCCACGTAGTGATCGCCGGTGAGCGCATGGCAGATCATGATCGCGTTGCTTTTATCCGCGTTCAGCGCGCCATACGTCTGGTATGCGACGGTGAAATTATCCAGATCGATGCCGCAGTCCAGGCGTAACGGTTCCTCCACGCCCAGTTTCACTGTCTTGCCCGAGCCGGACTCCACGTTCAATTGTTCTGCCGTTTCACCATTCGGCGTCATCGTCTGCGTTTCCAAATCAGTCGGTGGAAGCGGTCACTCGCCGCGTTCAGACCAGTCATCGGGCGCCGATTTAGCGGCAAACCCTTAAAGTTCGGCTTCATTGCTATGAATCGACGGAGAATCTGTCAATCTTTTCTTTGATTTTCGCCCGTCGCCGGACTATCACTACCGCCTTTCTCAACCCAAGAACCAATGGACCTCATCATGGCATCCCCTAAGCCTTTGGCCGGCCTTGAAAAAATCGCACCCTACGTGGGCGGCGAATCCGAGATTGAGGGTAAGGACCGGGTGATCAAACTGGCCTCCAATGAAGGTCCGTTCGGCCCCAGCCCCAAGACCCGCGAAGCCTTGAAAGCAGCAGCGGATGTCTATCACCGCTATCCGGACGGCGACTGCCGTCAGCTTCGGGAACTGCTGGCCGCCAAACATGGTTTGGAAATCGAGAATATCGTCTGCGGCTCGGGATCGGACGAGTTGATCAGCCTGTTGTGCCGATCGTACGCCGGTCCGGGAGATGAAATTCTCTACAGCGCCCACGGGTTCGCCATGTATCCGATCTATGGCCTGACCGTCGGCGCCACGGTCGTCGCCGCGCCGGAAGCGGATATCACCATCAGCGTCGACAATATGATCAGCCAGGTGACGGATAAGACCAAGATCGTTTTCATCGCCAATCCGAACAATCCGACGGGCACCTACCTGCCTGAGGCCGAGGTGAAGCGTCTGAGGGAGCTGCTGCCCGATCACATTTTGCTGGTGATCGATTCAGCCTATGCCGAGTACGTGGACGAAGCCGATTACGATGTGGGCATCAACATGGTGCGGGCCGGCGACAATGTGGTGATGCTTCGGACTTTTTCCAAAATCTATGGCATGGGCGGGTTGCGTCTTGGCTGGGCGTTCGCGCCGGATGCCGTGGTCGATATCCTCAATCGAATGCGAAGCCCGTTTAACGTCTCCTACCCGGCGCAAGTGGCCGGGGTGGCGGCCGTCCAGGATGACGAGTTCATCGAAATGTCCCAGGCGCATAATCGCCAATGGCTGGCCTGGACGACCGAACAGATCAGGGGTTTGGGGCTGGTCGTGCCGGACAGTTATTGCAACTTCGTGCTGGCGCGCTTCCCCGAGGAAGCGGCAGACGGCGTGAATGCGGTCAAGGACGCCGCAGCGGCCAACGACTATCTGCAGGACAATGGCATCATCGTCCGGCGTATGGCCGGTTACGGTTTGCCCGACAGCCTGCGTATTTCAATCGGCACCGAAGAGGAAATGCGCTTGGTCATCGACACCCTCGCCGCCTTTATGGAGCCATCATGAGCAGCGCAGGCCCCGTCTTTGAACGGATTGCCCTGATTGGTATCGGCCTGATCGGGTCGTCCGTGGCGCGCGTGGTCAAGCGGGACGGCCTGGCCAACCACATCGCCGTTTCGGCGCGTAGTCAGGAAAGCCTGGACACCGCCATGCGCCTCGGTATCGCCGATAGCATTACGTTAAACGCGGCTGAAGCCGTACGAGACGCGGATATGGTGATGGTCTGCACGCCCATGGGTACCTACACGGATATTGTCGCCGCCATCGCCGATGATCTGAAACCCGGCTGCATTCTGACGGATGTGGGCTCGGTCAAGGGCTCCGCCGTGCGGGATCTATCCGTCGGCCTGCCCGAGAATGTTCACCTGATTCCGGCGCACCCGGTCGCCGGTACGGAACATTCAGGCCCGGAAGCCGGCTTTGCCGAATTGTTCGACGGCCGCTGGTGCATTGTCACGCCGCCCGAGGGCGCCGACGCGGATGCGCTGGAAAAAGTGCGGGCGTTCTGGGAGCGGGCCGGATCGGATGTGGAGATCATGGCGCCCGATCATCATGACCAGGTCATGGCCATGACCTCGCACCTGCCGCACTTGATTGCCTATACAATCGTCGGCACCGCTAGTGATCTGGAGAAATCCCTGGTCAACGAAGTGATTAAATTTTCAGCCGGCGGCTTTCGTGATTTCACCCGGATCGCTGCGTCCGACCCGACCATGTGGCGGGACGTGTTCATGAACAACAAGGAAGCCGTGTTGGAAGTCCTCCAACGTTTCACCGAGGACCTGACCGCGCTGCAGCGCAACATCCGCTGGGACGAGGGGGATAAGTTATTCGAACTGTTCTCCCGGACCCGCGCCATTCGCCGTGGCGTTATCGACGCCAAACAGGAAAAGCTTTACGACTGATGACGAGCGGGCGGCTTAATTTAGCCGCTGTAATCCGCCAAGATCGTTCCAGCTTTCGGGCCATTGGATCAATCCAATCTCCAGCAAGGTCAATCCCTGGGCCGTCACTTTGCCATTCTCGATATTCACCGGCAGGCTGAGAACCGCGGGGCCGCCACCGGACGGCCGGCGGGACAGAACCCCCAACACCAGTTTGGCCATCGCTGCATCGCGGGAGCGAATGGTCTGCTGCTTCTTAAGCCGGTCGATGGTGGCAAAGAACCCCTGAAACCGGGCAGATAGCGCGCCTTGGATCTGAAAATTTCTATCTAACGCCAACGTACCATTTGTCAGAACGGTCAGCGGCCCATACTTCGCCTCAATCGACTCCAATTCGACGATCCCGCCGTCATCCCGCCACGCTTCTATGGATGTCAGACTCTTTGGATTTCGCAAGTCCCCCATAAGGCGCACCTTCCCCTTCAAGAGCGCTATCTTCTGGCCCAGGGGCCAGCGAAGGGACGCTGGGGTCGTGATCTGATTGCCATCGAGTTCGAGCACAAATGTGGCCGTCTTGTTGGTGACCGGCTGTGGAAACCGCCGGCGCGCCGAAACTTTGACGTCCCCGGCGGCGATATTTTCGCCTTTGCGAGACCCCTTGAGCCCCAACCCGCCCAGATCAAGTTTGAGGAACCGGGGGATGCCGTCATCATGAATTTCCGTCTCGATCAGGGCCCGCTCCGCCGATCCGCGATACCGCCCGCGTAGGTTTGGCAGATTAAAATTAAAGTCGTGGGCGCCGGAAATATTCAGTGCGAAGTGATTGAAGTTCCAGGGCTTCATCTCGGCGATCACTTTGCGGGCCCGCCACCGCCAGTTCTCCCCGCCGGGCGCGGCGGAAAGCCGGGAACTGCCGGCGCTGGGTTCGTGAAATATAATGCGGAAGGTAAACGGGTAGCCGCTGATTTCGATCTTCTTGTAATTGAAACTGATCGCAGGCCCGGCCCGCTCCGCCAGCCACGCCGGGACGCCATCCTTCATACTCGTCGCGACGAAAAACCAATAACCCGTATAACCGATGCCCAGCAGCGCCAACACAACAAGTGTCAGGAGCCCGCGCCGGATGAGGCGCAACGCCAGCGGCGGTTTATAGTCCAACACCGCCTGAGCGGCAGCACGGGCCTCGCGTTCGTGTCTGGGGGTGGTCGCCATCAATCAGCCAAATATCATGGGAAATACAAATATAGTCGGTTGGACAGTTGGTTTCGAGGGGGTTATCTATCCCAGCCCATTGATCGAGGACCGCCATCAATGTCCGACGTCCCATCCGGACCTTCCCCCGCCGCCCGCGACTCCATCTGGATCGCCGCGATGCCGCCGACCTTTCTGGTGTTGTGGAGCACCGGGTTCGTCGGCGCCAAGTTCGGCCTGCCCTATGCAGAGCCATTCACTTTCCTAGGTTATCGCTTTGTCATTGTCACGGCTGTCATGCTGCTGGTCTGCCTGATATTTCGCGCGCCTTGGCCGAAGGACCTGAAACACACTGGCCACATCGCTGTCGCCGGTCTGCTGGTCCAGGGCGCCTATCTCGGCGGAGTCTTTGCCGCCATCCACCACGGCATGTCGGCGGGCCTTGTTTCCCTGATCGTCGGACTTCAACCGGTTCTTACCGCCGCCATCGCCATTCCGTTCCTGAAAGAATCAGTTTCCAGACGGCAATGGGCCGGACTCCTCTTGGGATTTGGCGGCGTTTTTCTGGTGGTGGCCGAGAGAGTATCCGGCCCGCTCGGCAATCTGTCGGCCATTTGGCTAGCGGTGGTCGGGCTTCTCGGAATCACCCTGGGCGCGCTCTATCAGAAAAGGTTCTGTGCGGACATCGACCTCAGAAGCGGCTCGGTCATTCAGTTCGCGGCGTCTGGCATTGCGATCTGGGCATTGGCCTTTGTTTTCGAAACCCGCCAGGTGGATTGGACCGGCGAGTTTGTCTTCGCGCTCAGCTGGCTTGTGCTGGTTCTATCCATCGGCGCTATCTCTCTCTTGATGCTGCTGATCAAACGAGGTGCAGCGACAAAAGTCGCCAGCTTGTTTTATCTGGTGCCGCCGGTCACGGCGTTGTTCGCCTTCGTCATGTTCGGCGAAACCCTGACCATTGCCGCCATGATCGGCATGGGTGTCGCAGTGGCGGGCGTCGCCATGGTCAGTCGGGGTTGAGTCCGTGAGTCCGGCACATCATTGGGTCTTCGGGTATGCCTCTCTCATGTGGAACCCCGGCTTTGACTATGCCGACGCGCGGCCGGCGCAGGTGTTTGGCTATCACCGGGCGCTCTGCGTCTATTCCTTCCTCTACCGCGGGACCCATGAGAGCCCGGGAATTGTCGCCGGGCTTTTACCGGGCGGATCGTGCCGGGGCATGGCGTTTAAAGTACCGGCAAATCAGTGGGCAAAGACTGAGCAATATCTTCTGGACCGGGAAATGGTCTACGGCGTTTACATTCCCCGGTGGATGACGGCGGCGATTGGCGGGCGAAAAATCGACGTGTACGGCTTTTGCGCCAATCCCAATAACGAGCAATACGCCGGCGACCTGCCGGTTGATCAGCTGGCCGGCCTGGTCCGGAACGGCCAAGGTGTCAGCGGCTCCGGCACTGAGTATCTGGAGAACATGCTGGCGGGGCTCGCCGAATTAGGCATCCGGGACCAGAAACTGGAGAAGGTTCTCAATCTGGCCCGGGCTTAAAGCGGGTTAATCGGCGAGCCGGGACAGGAGATCGATCAATTGACTTCGCTCGGCATCGCTCAGCCCGGACAGGACCTTCTGTTCATGTGATCGGACCATGCCCTTGAGTTTGGCGAGCAGCTTACTTCCCTCGTTGGTCAGAACCAGCGCATAGGATCGTTTGTCCACGGGCGACAGCTTACGCTGAACCAGCTTTCGAGCCTCCAAGCCGCCAATAACAGCCACCATCGTGGAGCGCTCAATTCCAACTGCCCGCGCGAGGGCGGATTGGCTTAGGCCCGGATTAGCGCCGATTAGGGTCATCACGCCATATTGGCCCGGCGTAATTTGCACCTCACCCATAGAGCCGACAAAATCATTGAATACCGCGACCTGGGCGCGCCGTAAGTGATACCCGACGAGGCCCGGCAAATCGTCAAAGTCGAGTTCTGTGGACTCTCCGGCTTTGACTCCATCAGGCGCCATCGCCGCCCACCATATCCTTGAGCTTGAACCGCTGCAGCTTACCCGTCGCGGTCAATGGCATGGCGTCCACGTAAAACATCTGGCGGGGACACTTGTAGATCGACAGGACCTTGATCAACTGCTGCTGCAATTCATCTTCGAAAGACTCTTTGTCCTCCCCGACCTCGGGGGCGACCAGGAACAGGGCCAGACGAATCAGACCATCCTCGTTGGGGACACCGATCACCGCCGCCTCGGAGACCTTGGGATGCAACATGACCTGTTCTTCAATCTCGGCAGGGCTCACCCATTGGCCGGAAATCTTGAGCATATCATCGGATCGGCCTTGGTGTTCGTACATCCCGTCTTCATCGATGGTGAACATGTCATTGGTGCAGTACCATCCGTCCTTGAACACGGCTTCCGTCCGCTCGTCCAATTGCCAATAGCCGTTGGCGACAGAGTCCATTTTGATCCAAAGCACACCCGGTATGTTGGGTTCGGTCACTTCGTTGCCGTCTAGATCAATGATCTTCACTTCGGTTCCCGGCGTTGGCACGCCACAGGTGCCGGCCTTTATCTTGTCCGGCCGGTTGGCCAGGAACAGGAAACAGGTTTCCGTCGCGCCGATCCCTTCCAGCGCAGGCCGCCCCGTCGCCGCCATCCATTGATCAAAGAGAGATTGGGGCATCTTTTCGCCGGCGGTCATGTAGTAACGGACGTTTTTAAAGGCAGGCTTCTCCGCCGCGCCGGAACGCAGCAGATTGCGATAGAACGTCGGTACGCTAAGCATGATCGTCGGCTCATAGCGCTCGACGATAGTGGTCACCAACTCCGCATCCGGCCAATCAGGATGCAGCACGACCGTCGCGCCCAGCCGCAGCGTCGATAAAAAACAGTGCGCCAGGGAGAAGGCGAAAAACAGCTTGGACGTGCCGTAGACCTTGTCCCCGGGCCCCACACCCAAGAGATTACCCATCAAATGTTCCGCAACGTAGATGGTGCGTTGCGCGTGGACGACGCCCTTGGGCTTACCGGTCGTACCGGAGGAATACATCCACAGGGACACGTCATCGGACTGCAGGTTAACAGGCGTGAGATCCGCGGAGGCGGCGGCCAAGAGCGCCGGCAGGTAAAGAAGTCCGTCTTCTTCCATATCGGTGACGACAATTTGGGGAGCGTTTCTGGCTTGGGGCGCGCCTTCCCGCCACAAATCCAGGAACATGCCGTCCAGGACAAATGCCCGGCAATCACTGTCATCGATGGTATAGGCAATGTCGCCGGGACTCAGGCGCAGATTAAGGCCCACCGGCACCGCGCCGATTTTTAACAGGCCCAGATACACGTAAATAAAGGCCGGCGTGTCCCGGACCATCATCAAAACCCGCTCACCGGCGCCGACCCCAAGCTCGCGGAAGGCGTTGCCGGTGGCATTTGCACGGGCATCAAGCTCGGCGTAAGTCACCGTTTCATCTCCGCACAGGATGGCTGGATCATCTCCCTGGCCACGCGCGAGGGACGGACCGAGAATCTCGGTCGCCATATTTATTCCGGCGGTCTCTGAACCTGACATACCTGTTGAAAGTCCCTGTTTCGTTTTTGTTAACCGTTGCCGCCTAATTATTCGAGAAACCGGCACGGCCTGACAATTGTTAGTGTACCGAACTATATTATGGTACGGCACCTCAGGTTTCGAACAAAAAAATCCGGTTGGAAAATAGATATGGCGCGCTGGGCTGTGACAGACCATACTATTACGGAGGAACTAACCATGTCGAAAATTGAACACTTATCCGGTTCCCGCCGGAATATTTCGCGCGCGACATTTGTGATTGCGGGAATGATGTTCGCCTTGTCAGCCTGCACGGCGGCGAGTGAATTCAAGAGCCCACGGTATGTGGACAAGCAGTCGAGCGATGCGGCCGCTTGCGGGGCAAAGGCGGAGTATCTGATCAGCCGAGACATGGGACACGAACGGTCCTTCGCCGATTCTCAACGGGACTCGCTGTCGGTGCAATTCGCCAATTACGACGCCCGGAAGCAGCGGCGCCAGTATTATTCGGATTGTCTCAACCAAAAAGGGGTTGTTTCGACGCCCAAGTCCCCGTAGGCGTCGACGTTAGCCACAAAAAAGGCGGCCCCAAGGCCGCCTTTTTTGTTTGCCGGGAAAACCGGCGATCATGATCAACAGGGAGGTATAAGCCCCATCCGCGTTTCTAATGGACCGGACGGCGATAACGACGGAAGTCGTCGATACCCATCTTAATGAGACGGGTCGGCGCACGTAAAATTTTCCCGCCAATTTTAAATAGGTTGGCGCCACGGTCGTGGCGGCTGGACTCCATCATGTCGCTCTCTTGTAAAGTCGCCAAATTGTTCATTTTCTTCTCCTTTGGTCTTTACGGCGGAAGGCATCCGCTTTGTTATAGGGTTGCTCCCAACTTAGTCCCACTTTCTCCCGCCAAAAAGCGCTCAAATCTCGGATCTGACATGCATTTTTTGCATGATAAAAATTGTTGTTTATCAATGTGATGTGGTTCATTTCAAAAATTGGCCGGTCTAAATAGCCGAAATTTTAACTTCTTACTGCAAATCTTGAATGCCTTTCCTTTGGGTAAATTCGCATGATTTTCCGCATCAACCTTGCCATATTGGGCCATGGCCACAGCACCTCTCGATCCGTCCCCGTCTCTCTCGACACTGATACAACAGCTAACCGATGCCGGACATTCGTTGTCCGATGCGGCTCTGGACAGTCTGCTTCAAGGGGTGGCCGCCGCACCGGGCGCTGATGGCGGCAATGGCCCGGCAGACGCCTGGATAGACCTGGTCGGCGAAAACCTGCCGGTTGCGGTGCGTACCGGCCTGGCACGGCGATTGGAGGCCACGCTGGACGATTGGGAAGATGGCCTCACCCCGCCTTGCCCGAGCGAGGAGCGGACCAACGGCCTTCGCGCAGAACTGGCCACGAGCGAACTCGACGGGTTTATCGTGCCGTTGGCGGACGAGCATCAGGGCGAATATGTCCCCAAACGGGCCCAGCGGCTTACTTGGCTGACCGGATTTACCGGCTCCGCCGGCACCGCCATTGTCCTCAAAGATAAGGCGGCAATTTTCGTTGATGGGCGCTATACCTTGCAGGCGGCGAATCAGGTGGACGCGACAGTATTCGATATTGTGCCCCTGGCGGAGACACCTCCGGTCAAGTGGATTGAGGCAAATTTACCGGATGGGTCCAAATTGGGGTTCGATCCCTGGCTCCACACCACCGATGGGATGCGGCGCTTGTCCGGAGCCTGCGCCAAGACCGGCAGCACATTGACCCCGGTCGAGACCAACCCCATTGATCAATTGTGGCTCGATCAGCCGGCTGCTCCCCTCTCCCCGATGACCCTACAGTCCCCGGATTTGGTCGGCGAATCCTCAACGGACAAACGCGAGCGGCTGGCCCAAGAGCTCAAGAACGCCAAACAGGACGCCGTGGTCCTGACCGCGCCCGACTCCATCGCCTGGCTCGCCAATATCCGGGGCGGGGATGTGCCCTACACGCCATTTTGCCTTATGTTCGGCATCTTGCAGGCCGACGGCAGGATGGAGCTGTTTGTCGACCCGCGCAAAGCGCCAGCCTCTGTCCGGGACGCCTTGGACGACGGCATCAGGCTTTCCCCCCCGGACGCGTTCGAGAACGCCTTACAGGTATTGGGCAAGGCAAAGTCCACGGTGCGTCTGGATACGTCTACCGCCGCCCACGCAATCCACCAGATACTGGAAGACAGCGGCGCCGTGATCGCCAAAGGCGAGGACCCGTGCGCCAGGCCCAAGGCCCGCAAGAACAATACGGAACTGAACGGTGTTCGCGCCGCCCATGTGCGTGATGGCGCGGCGTTGACCCGGTTCCTGTGCTGGCTCGACCGCGAGGCGCCTGGCGGCGGTGTAACCGAAATCTCGGCGGCTGATCAGTTGGAAGTCTTTCGCCGGGAAGGCGAGCATATCCGCGGGCTCAGCTTTCCCACCATCTCCGGCGCGGGCCCTAATGGCGCAATTGTACATTACCGGGTGAGCGAGGAGTCGAACCGGCCTCTGGAAAACGGGTCACTCTACCTGGTGGATTCCGGCGCGCAGTATCTGGACGGCACCACGGATGTCACCCGCACCATCGCCATCGGCAACCCGACCGAGGAAATGTGCGATCGGTTCACCCGGGTGCTGAAGGGGCATATTGCCCTGGCCACGGCTCTTTTTCCCAAAGGCACCAGTGGTTCTCAACTGGATATCCTGGCCCGGTCTGCTCTGTGGCAGGCGGGCATCGACTACGAGCACGGTACCGGGCATGGGGTCGGCGCCTATCTTGGCGTGCATGAGGGACCGCAACGCATATCAAAGATGCCAAGCATGGTCGGCCTGGAACCGGGCATGGTCATATCCAACGAACCCGGATACTACAAAAAGGATAGTTTTGGCATCCGCATCGAAAATCTGGTCACGGTGATCGAGGCAAACGGCATAGAAAAGGCGGAAAAGGACATGCTGGCCTTCGAAACCCTCACTTTGGCGCCGATTGATGTACGCCTGGTAGATCAATCCCTCTTGTCCGAGGCCGAAATCCGCTGGCTGAACGACTATCACCAGCGAGTGCGGGAGACTCTGACACCTCTGGTTGATCCGGAAACCACCGATTGGCTGTTGGAGGCCACCAAACAGCTGTAAACGCCCATTCATCAGGTGCTTAACAATTCAATTTTGTGTTTTGTACCCTGTTGAAATTTCGGCGCATATCCCCATCTAAAATTAGTATTCGCATCGAAAATCATAAATTGGCTCGGTGAAATGACACCAGCCGCTGGATCCGGGTGATCTCAAGTCAATCCGGGCGGGTAGAGGAACAAGTATGGCAACACCATCGCGAAGATTGTTCAGCGCCGAATTGCGCATGCTGAAGGAACGGGGTGTAGATACGGATCTGACCACCGGCAGGACGCAAGTACCGATGCCGATGCAAGGACTGGGCGCGCCGGATGGTGTCAGCAACCGGGAAATTCTGGCCGCCATCAACGAATTGAAGGCCATACTGGCCCCGGAATCGGATGAAACCGATGCCACGCCCGTGGACGCCATCCCTGAGGAAATGGCCACCGAGCTGGAAAAGGCGGAAAACCTGAAGACGGAGATTATGGCGTTGTCGGATTCCATTCAGGAAACCAAAGCCGAACTCCGCGCTATGCGCGCCGGCAACCGAGGCGCCGAGAAATTCATGACCGCTACCACGGAACTGGACGCGGTGGTCGAGGCGACAGAAGGCGCGACCCACACGATCCTGGAAGCAACCGAACGGATTGATCAACTGGCGGAACAGTTGCAGCTGCACGCATCCACGCCGGATGATCGGGCCGCCGCGGACGAAATTTTGGAATGTACGATTAAGGTTCTGGAAGCGTGCAACTTCCAGGACATTACCGGACAACGGATCACAAAGGTTGTTGGCGCTCTCTTGTATGTGGAGGAGAGGGTCAACGCCATGGTCGATATCTGGGGGGCAGATGAAATCGACCAGACGGATCCGTCGGTGGCCGATGAAAGCGACTCCGACCAGGATTTGCTCAACGGTCCGGCCCTGGCCGAAGAAGGCATCAGCCAGGACGATATCGACGCTCTTTTCGATTAACCCTTTACCCGGCCGCTGGATGGGGAGATCCCAGCGCCAACCAGACAGCTAGAAAAGTTGGAAGTCAGAAATGTCCCAGAATAAACCCGATCCGGAAGCCATACCGAATACCGTCCCCCTCTCCCCTGAAAAGCGGAAAATCGTCCTCGCCGGCACGAAGTTTCTCATCGCCCGGTTAAAAAAGGCGGGAAAAATGGATGATAGCCTTAAGTACAAGGATATCATCCGGGACGACAAGGAACTCTATAACTTTATCCGCCTGGTGAAGGAAAACCTGGACATCGGCAAAGACCTGTTTGTCGATGGTGCCGGAAAGCCCGTCACTGACTTGGAAACGCCGCTTGTCTGCGGCGCCAGCCTGTCACAGTTGGAACGGATGTTGGTGCTGACCCACGCGTCTCTAGTGTTCGTGAATCCCGAAGATGGGGTTAAAAAACCAACCACCGCAAAGAAGAGAGGCATCTTTGCCATCTTCGGCGGAAAATCCGACACCGGCGACAAACGGGCGACGACTGACGATCACGAGGGCCAGCGCAAGCTCGACGAGTTCCGGCCCTATCTCGCCTTCGCCTGGCAACTGCCGCTGGTCAGCGGCTACAACGAGCACATGGTGCGCGCCCATGCCCGGGTCTTGGAGTTTGACCTATTTTCCCTGGACACGCCGGCCAAGGTCGAACTGATCGGAAAGATAAACCCAACGGATATCCGTAACGTCCAAAATCTGGCCGGAGAAAAGTTCGAAGAGATCATCGCTAATGATCCCGGTTCGGTAAAAGGCATGTCTCTGATCAAGTCCAAGGCCAAGCTCGAATTGATGCGCAAAGTAGCGGAGAGCCGGTCCATGGATTTGTTCACTCGCGGCCCGGACATTATCCACGAGATCATGTCCATGGATGAAAACCGCGTCTGGGCTTTGGGCCCAAGCGTGGCGGACATTACCTTCCCCGCTCTTGATATCCTGAAACAGTTAAAAATTCCGACCCTGAAACTATTCATGGAAGTATTCCGGGAAACTTATGGCGACAACGCTCCGAGACTGTTGCGGGAAGATCAGTTCGTGCAAAAGTTTTTACGCCAGGTGGTCTCCGATTTTGTCCAGCTGGAGGCGGAAGACGATTTGGATGACAGCCGAAAAGCAGCTCTGGGCGACATTATCGCCATGAAATGGAGGGGTCTGGACACGCGGATCAATGACTGGCTTCGCTCCAGGGACGAGAACGCCGCCAATGCCGCTTAGGCTATGGAAGCACGGAACTCCTTAGCGCGTACAAACCTTAATCAATTTTATGGCGGCGGCGGAATCCCACTCTAAAGGACCAACCACCCGACCCGTCTCTATACCTTCCCGATTAATCAGGATTGTCGTCGGCAGGCCAGGCACTTTGCTGGATCGCGCCAACTTGCCGCCCTCATCCATGAGAACAGGAAACCCCCCAAGCCGGTGGGCTTTGTAGAATTCGACCACCTTGGCCGCGCCATTCACGTCTTCGGAAACCGGCAGCACCTCGACCCCAGCCCCGGCAATTTTATACTTCAGGCGTAGAAGAGACGGCATCTCCCGTACGCAGGGGCCGCACCAAGTCGCCCAAAAATTCAGAACAATTGCTTTGCCCCGATACTGACTAAAATCAATGCGTTTTCCGGATTCATCGGTTATACCATCGGCTTGGACCGGCTTTCCCGCTGATTTTGCATTGAAATTAGCAAATTTTTCAGCGGCAGCGTGGCAGGAATCGGTTGAGACCGGCGCGTTGTCCCGGCCCGCATAGTCGGGGGTTAACGCCAGGAACGTCGCAAAGCCGATAATCAAGGCGGCCAGTCCGAGAAGTATTTTTGGCACTCTTTCGTCTCCGGTGGAGAAAATGACCGATTCGGGGCAAAATTCAAAGCCGTCTCATCAGAGCGGCGGTCCGGCAGAAAATCAAGACGCCAGCACCATGTGGGGCGGGCGCTTCGCCGCTGGCCCTGCCCAAATCATGGAAGAGATCAACGCTTCCATCGGCTTTGATCAGCGGCTCTACGCGCAGGACATTGCCGCGTCGAAGGCCCATTGCGAGATGCTGGTCGCACAAATGATCATCTCCGCAGGGGACGGCGAGGCTATCCTATCCGGCTTGGATCAAGTCTTGGCCGAGATCGAGTCCGGTTCCTTCGACTTCAAACGGTCGCTTGAAGATATCCATATGAATGTGGAGTCCCGGCTGGCCGAACTGATTGGCGACGCCGCCGGCCGGCTACACACCGCACGGTCCCGGAATGATCAGGTGGCCACGGATTTCAAACTTTGGGTGCGGGACGCCCTGGATCAGCTCGACACGGATATCAAGGCGCTGCAGGCGGTGCTTATTGAGCGGGCTGACGAACATGCCGAGACGATCATGCCGGGCTATACCCATCTGCAAACCGCGCAGCCGGTGACCCTCGGCCACCACCTCCTGGCCTATGTGGAAATGCTGGGCCGGGATAGAGGCCGGGTCCGGGACTGCCGGGCGCGCGCCAACCAGAGCCCGTTGGGCTCCGGTGCCTTGGCCGGAACTTCGTTCCCCATCGACCGGGAAATGACGGCGGCGGCGCTTGGGTTCGATGGGCCTATGGCCAATTCCCTGGATGGCGTCTCGGACCGGGATTTTGCCCTGGAATACCTCACGGTGGCCTCTATTCTGGCGGTGCATTTATCCAGATTGTCCGAAGAACTTGTGGTCTGGGCCAATGCGTCGTTTGGCTTTGTCAGCCTGCCCGATTCCTTCTCGACCGGCAGTTCCATGCTGCCGCAAAAGCGCAACCCGGATGCGGCGGAACTGGTGCGCGCAAAATGTGGCCGGGTGATCGGCGCCTTGAACGGTCTACTGATCGTCCTGAAGGGTCTGCCCCTCGCCTACAGTAAGGACATGCAGGAGGACAAAGAGCCGGTGTTCGAAACCGCGGACACTCTGGCGCTCTGCGTCGCCGCCATGACGGGCATGATGGCCGAGATCACGTTTAATGAAGTGGCCATGCGGGACGCCGCCAAAGCTGGAAAATCCAATGCCGTCGATCTGGCGGATTGGCTGGTGCAGAACCTGGGCACGCCATTCCGTCAGGCTCACCACATCACCGGACAGTTGGTCCGGTTGGCCGAAGAAAAGGGCTGTGGCCTGGAAGACCTGTCGATCGACGATATGCAATCGGTGGAAAAGGGAATTACCGACGACGTGTTCCGGGTGCTGGATATCGACAAGTCCATCGCAATGAGGAATAGTTTGGGTGGACCTGCACCTGATCGGGTTCGGAAAGCCGTCATCGCCGCCCGCCGGGCGTACCTGGAGGACTAGACCATCATGTCTCGCAGGATCGTTTTTGTTCTGTTCGCCATCAGCATTCTTCTGCCGGTGCTGGGCGCGTGCGGCAAAAAGAACGCGCCATCGGCGCCGGAAGGGGAGGAATACAAGTATCCCCAGGAATATCCCCGCAAGTAGGCGGCCGGCCAGAACTCATGGATCATTTTCAGTACAAGAACGGCGAATTGGCCGCCGAGGACGTCCCGCTTTCCCGCATCGCGGAAACTGTCGGCACGCCCTTTTACTGCTACTCGACGGCGACCATCGAGCGGCATTTCAACGTCTTTGCGGATGCCCTCAAGGGGCTGCCTGCAACGGTTTGTTATTCCGTGAAGGCCAACGGCAACCTGGCGGTGGTCAGCACCCTGGCCCGGCTCGGCGCCGGTGCGGATGTGGTCTCCGGCGGGGAGCTGACCCGCGCGTTGGCCGCCGGGATTCCCGCGAACAAAATTGTCTTTTCCGGCGTCGGCAAGACCGAGGCCGAAATTTCCCAGGCGCTGACCAGCAATATTCTGCAGATCAATGTGGAATCCGGCCCGGAACTGGAACGCATCAATGAGGTCGCGGCCTCCCTCGGCAAAGTCGCCGACGTGGCATTCCGTATCAATCCCGACGTGGATGCAGAGACCCATCAAAAAATCAGCACCGGCCGTCAGGAAGACAAATTCGGCATCGATTGGGACCGGGTTCACGAGGTTTTTACCGCCGCCGCCAGCTTGGAGAATGTCCGTCCCGTGGGCCTGGCCATGCATATCGGCTCCCAACTCACCAAACTGGATCCATTCCGGAACGCCTTTAACCGGCTTGCCCGAACGACCGCAGATTTAAGGGAGAAAGGATTTGAAATTAAGCGCTTAGACCTTGGCGGCGGACTGGGCATACCCTACGACGGCGGCGATACCCCGACCCCGGCGGACTACGGCAAACTGGTCGCCGAAACGGTGGGTGATTTGGGCTGCGAACTGCTATTCGAACCCGGCCGTCTGATCATGGGGAACGCGGGCGTTTTGGTCACCAAAGTGGTATATGTGAAGGACGGGGCGTCCCGGCGGTTTGTCATCATTGATGCAGCGATGAACGACCTGATCCGGCCGGCCATGTACGATGCCCATCACGATATCGTACCCGTGTCGGAACCCCGTCCGGACGCCGGTCTGCAGCCTGTTGATGTGGTCGGCCCGGTCTGTGAAACCGGCGACACGTTTGCGACCGAATTAGCCCTGCCGCCCGTTGAACAGAGTGAGTTACTGGCGATCCGTTCCGCCGGCGCTTACGGCGCGGTCATGTCCTCGACATATAACAGCCGCGCCCTCGTGCCGGAGGTCCTGGTCAAGGGCGGCGAATTTGCGGTTGTCCGGCGGCGGGTGGAGATCGAGAGCGTTTTAGCGCACGAATCTCTCCCAAATTGGTTGGAGTCGAGCTAAAATACCGCATAATGAAGACCGCACCCCGTAATGCCGCCAATGCGGATTGGAGTTGGGTAGTTTAATGGTCAAGCGGAACGGCCCGTTTTACAAAGCATGTCTAGGCCTCGCCCGGGCGAGCTTGCTGTGGGAATACCTCTGGCCCGCTTTGTGGCCGGCTGTCGCCACGGCGGGTATCTTTATCGGCGCGGCCCTGTTGGATTTGTTCTCGCTGCTGCCGGTCTGGCTGCATATTGCGGTGGTGATCGGTTTCCTGATCGTCTTTGCCGGCGCGCTGCAACGGGCTTTCACCCGAATTCCCAAAGTTGATTTTGTAGAAGCCCGCCATCGGATCGAAGAAGACAGTGGCTTTGATCACCGACCGCTGACCGCCTTGGATGACGAGCTTGCGTTGGGCGGCAATGACGCCCAGGCCCGGGCATTGTGGGAGGCGCATCGCGCCCGCATGGCGGCGGAGGCGGAACGGCTCTCTCTCAAAGTACCTCGGGCGGGTCTGGCGCGGCGGGATTCGTTTGGCTTTCGCGCCGCCGTCGCGGCCTTTCTGATTGTTGGTGTGGTCGCCGCGGGGACCGATACGGCCACCCGGCTCGGCAAGGCGCTATTGCCGCCGATGGGTAAAACAGGGCTGGCCGCCAGCGCCAAACTGAGCATCTGGGTGACACCGCCCGCCTATACCGGTGTGCCGCCGGTAGTGATCACCATGACCGGCAACAACGCCCCGCAAACAGGCGAACAGCCGGTGACATCTATTTCCGTGCCCGATGGCAGCACCGTTCTCGCGCAGATGAGCGGCGGCGGCAGCGTGCCTGCCCTGCTGATCGGCCAGGACCGCAGCGACTTCAACCGGATCGATGCGGACTCCTATCATGTTGAAACGGAACTCAAGGCCGAGAGCGGCGCAAAACTGGTCGCCATCGAACAGAAGGGACGGACCGTCGCCTCCTGGCCGCTGACCATCATCCCCGATCAGCCTCCGACGGTGGAATTTTCCAACGCGCCCGAGGGCTCGCAACAGCTCCGCCTGCAATTATCTTACGAGGCCAAGGATGACTACCGGCTGACGGGTCTGACCGCCTCGATCCGCCGTCTGGACGGCCTAGCCGTGCCCGGCGGTGAAAGCGAAATCACCCTGCGCTTGCCCTTGCCGGGTTCGGACAAGAAGGACGTCAAAGGGAAATCCAACCATGACCTCGTCTCCCACGTCTGGGCCGGCCTGCCGGTCTTGGTGCACATTCTGGGTACGGACGAAAAAGGCCAGACCGGCCTGAGTAAAGTCGAACCGGTGATCCTGCCGGAGCGGCAGTTCAGCCATCCGGCAGCCAAGGAAATTTATGAAATCCGCAAAGGCCTGACCGCGGAGGCGCGAGACCGGCGGCTGGGCGTCCTGAAACTGGATTTGCTGACCAGCGAACCGGAAATGTTCGACGGCCACACCGGCACCTATCTGGCGCTACGCATCGCCCGGGAACGGCTGGACCGGGATGGGCAACCACAGTCGGTCGCCCAGGTGCAGAAGATGCTCTGGGACGCGGCGCTGCGCCTGGAAGAAGGCCGCACCGCCACCGCCGGCAGCGAACTTGCCGACGCCCAACGCCGCCTGATGGAAGCCCTGGACCGGGGCGCCAGCCAGGAGGAATTGGAACGCCTCATGGCCGAGGTGGAAAAGGCCCTGCAAGAATTCATGTCCGCGCTGATGAAAGAATTGCAGCAGCGGGGTCAGCTGCCGCCGATGGATCCCAACGCACAGACCATGACCAACCAAGACATCCAAAAGATGCTGGACCGGGCGCGGGAACTGTTGCGTCAGGGCTCGCGGGAGGCCGCCCGACAATTGATGGCGGAACTGCAGCGGATGCTACAGAACCTGCGTGGCGCCATGGCCCGTCAGAACAACGGCCAGATGTCGCAACAGCAACAACAGGCGCAAAAGGCCATGCGCGAATTGCGCGGCATTGTCCAACGTCAGCAGAAGCTGTTGGATGAGACCCACAAACGTGCTCAACGTCAGCGGGAAGAAGGCATTCCCGACGGGCCGGAGAACGACCCCCAGTCCCGCGAAGGGCTGGAAGAACAGGAAGCCATCCGCAAGCAGCTGGGAGAGCTGATGGGCAAACTCGGCCAGATGATGGGGCAAATCCCGAAGGGCTTGGGCGATGCCGAGCAGGCCATGCGGGAATCCGAGGGCGCGCTGAAACAAGGCCGCCAGGGTAAATCTATTGATCCCCAAGGCCGGGCTTTGGAAGCCTTACGCAAGGGCGCCCAGAATTCGGCCCGGGCTATGGCGCAGATGATGGGCCGTGGACAGCGGGGACAGATGGGCCGCCAGGGCGGGCGTTTCAGCGCATTTACCGGCCCCCGGCTACGCGGGATGAGGCCCGGCAACCGGGATCCGTTCGGCCGGCGCAATCAGGAAGAAGAAGGCTCCACCGGCCAGAGCACCGGCACGGTGAAAATCCCCAGCGAAAGCGAAATCCGGCGGGCGCGCCGCATCCTTGAAGAGCTGCGCCGCCGGGCCGGCGATCTGTGGCGGCCCGAGTTGGAGCTTGAATATATCGAACGGCTGCTGAAACGGTTTTAGGGCCCCGCCCCCTACTTCACCGCCCGCAGCGTAATCTGAATTTCCTTAAGGATATTGTATTGATGCTGCGCCATCTCGGCGAGGGTGGTTGAGTCGATCTCGCCGGCCTGCAGTCTGGCCAGCCACTTGTCGTCAGGCAGCCACTGCACGTTTTCAATCTCGAAATCCACGTCCAGGTGTTCGGCCAGGGGCGTGTTGGCGAGCCCCTCTTCCTTCCATTGCGCGCAGAGACGCTTTGAATACATTTCAAACTGAGGCGGCAGGATCGGCCGGACATGAGTCGGGTCGATGATAAACTCGTCATGGCGGGGATGGGGCACAGCGATCCGGACGATTCCATCGGGCGCGCACACCCGGTATAGTTCCTTGATGATCCCCAGATAGACTTTGCTGGATTCGCCCAGGTGCTCCAGCACGTGACTGAGCACCACTTCTTCCGCGCTATCTGTGTCCAAGGGCCAGGGAAAGGTTTCCAGATCAACCAGCAAGTCCGGCTCGCACGCCGACTGGCTGTCGACATTCAGGTATCCGGCAAGCTTATGATGTCCGCAACCGAGATTGAGCTTCATGAGGGCGGAACCGCCGAGCCTAGTTCGCGGGCTTGGACTGCCCCGCGCCGTCCGGCAGGCTTCCCCAGCGCGCGATAAACCGCCGGCCCGTGGCGGGCGCATCCAGGAACTCCGCCTTGTACTTGATCGACTTGCCGGGCTCGATCGTCGGCTGGGTCGGCGGAACGGATAACTCCTGCACGGGCAGTCCGTTGCCGTCCAGAAGTGAAGAGATCACGATCGGGATCGGCTGCGTTTCCTCGGAAATGTTTTCGATGATGATGTCGTGTTGGAAGACATCCTTGCCGTCCACCGTATCCCGTGACGGATTGGTGAGACGCAAATCCAACCCGTCGCCCGGCTGCGGCACCCGGAGGCCGATCATGGTGAAGATGCTGTTGGAGCCGCCCCAGAAGCCGACCACCGTTTCCCGCATGACGACCGCGCCGCCGAACAAACCACCCAGCAGAAGAACAATCACCAGCAATATTATGAAATTCTTTAAGTTGCTTTTCTCCGGCTCGGCATCTCCCCCCCCGTAGACCGAGGGGATCGGATCGGGATCGGGTATATCGTCCGGATCAAGGTCGTCGTAATCTTCGTATTCATCGTCATCTTCCGGCGTAAAGGATTCGATCGGATCCGGATCTTCCAGATCATCCAAATCGTCCTCATCCAACTCCGTCAAATCTTCCGCGGAGTCCGGCATAAAGGATGCGCTGCCCACGTCATCTTCATCGTCGTCGCCGAACATGGCCGCCAATTCGTCGTCGGACGGCAGCTCTCCATCGTCTTCCGGTTCGTCTTCGGGTTCCGGCAATGGCAGGTCATCCGGCTCGGGCTCCGGCATGGGCAAGGGTTCCGGGTCCGGCTCGGGCTC
>CAZSXT010000002.1:57554-206787 GCA_964611435.1 uncultured Rhodospirillaceae bacterium
GGTCATCCGGCTCGGGCTCCGGCATGGGCAAGGGTTCCGGGTCCGGCTCGGGCTCGGGCATCGGCGCGGGCTCAGCCACTGGTTCCGGCATCGGCGCACCCGCTTCCAGCGCCGGGGGCATGGGTGGCTGCCCCGGATAGGGCGGCGGCGCGCCATAAGGGGCCGCCGGCTGACCGGGGTAAGGCGGTGGCGCCCCATAGGGCGGTGGCGCGGCGTATTGCGTCGGGGCCCCATAATAAGGCGGCGCGGCATATTGAGGCGGCGGCGGGGCATATTGGGGAACGGGATCGGGATGACGGAGGGGGCGGGCGGCAACGGGTGTCTGATGCCAACTATGGTCACAGTTGTGACACTTCACCGTCCTGCCACTGGTGCCGATAGACGCGCCGTCAACATTGTAAGACGTCGAACAATTCGGACAGGAAATATACATCGGCATCCAGTCTAGTTATAGTATTTAACTTTATAGGTAATTCCCAGAATCAACGCAAGCTAGCCCCTTTATAAGTGTCATCTTCTTGCCAGGAAGTTAATATGGGCAACCGTTCCGTGGGGCTACTGGGGAAATCCGCGCAACTGTTACATACTACCCGCAACGGGGACATGATCGAATCGAACCTATCGGGCCCCGGCAGGAGATCGTTTTAGGAAATATGAGCAACGTCGTCCAATTCGAAAATGTCGGTCTCCGCTACGGGCTGGGGCCCGAGGTCCTGCAGGACATTTCCTTTACCCTGGAGACCGGATCCTTCCATTTTCTGATGGGGCCGTCCGGCGCGGGCAAATCATCGTTATTGCAGCTTATGTACCTCGCGCGCCGGCCGACCCGGGGACTGATTTCCCTGTTCGGCCGGGATGTATCGACCATGCCCCGGAAAGATATGCCCGCCCTGCGCCGGCGCGTTGGCGTGGTTTTCCAGGAATTCAGATTGCTCGACCATCTTACCGCCTTTGACAATGTGGCCCTGCCGCTCAGGGTCGCCGGTGTCCGCGAATCCGAGATTCGCAAACACGTCGAAGAATTGCTCGCCTGGGTCGGCCTGCAAGACCATATTAGTTCCCGGCCGCCGACCCTCTCCGGTGGGCAGCAACAACGGGTCGCCATCGCCCGCGCGGTGATCGCCCGGCCAAAAATTCTGCTGGCGGACGAACCAACGGGAAATGTAGACGATAAGATCGCCGCCCGCCTGATGCACCTGTTCGAGGAACTAAACCGGCTGGGCACGACGGTGGTCATCGCCACCCACAACGAGGCGATCGTGCGCGCCACAAGCTACGACGTATTGCGTCTGGAGCGCGGCCAGTTAGGCGTGCTGCACCGAAGCCCGTCCGGAAGCCCGCTTGCCGCCAACCGGACCGTGACTGATCAGGATCGGCCGCCCCTGCCCAAAGAACGGGAGAACGGCGGATCGGCAACCCCGGAAGCCACCAGCCGGACTGTGGCCTAACATGTTTCGCCGCTCGGGCATATCCTTCGAAAAGGACGAATCCAGCCGGTTCCTGCCCTGGATCATCACCTTCATGGTGTTCCTGGCCGGTCTGGCCGTGGCGGGGATATTCCTGTTGAACAATATCACCAACCATTTCGGCGCGGGTGTTCAGGATACGATGACCGTTCAAATCCCGGTCACCGAGAAACCGGAAATGGATGATCTTCGGGTCGCCGAAAGCTTGCGCCTGATCCAGCGCATAAACGGAGTCATCGCCGCGGACCCGGTCAAGCCCAGCGAAATTTCGGAACTTCTCCGCCCCTGGCTGGGGCTCGCCGCCCAGAACCAGGAATTACCGCTGCCCCGCGTGATCGATGTACATGTTGACCGGTCCTCCGCCATTACCGACCGGCAAATTTTCGACACATTGGCGCCGGTTATTCCCGGCGTTGTTGTCGATGATCACGGCGCCTGGTTGCAAACCTTGGTCCGGGCGTTGAATTCTACCGAGATAGTTGCCGCAGGAATTATGCTGTTCATCGGCCTGGCGACAATGGGTACGGTGGTGTTTACCACGCGCACTGGCATGGGCCTGCAGCAAGAGACTATCTCTGTCCTGCATTTTGTCGGCGCCAAGGATTCTTATATTGCCAGACAGTTCGCGCTTAGGGCCCTCTGGCTGGGGATCAAGGGCGGTTTTTTCGGCGTGATCTTGACGTTGCCGGTGCTGTTTCTCCTGCGCCTTGCCTTGGGCCGGTTGGGCAGCGGCCTCCTCCCGGAACTTTCGCTGCCTTTAAGCGGCTGGATCAGCCTGGCTGCCTTGATCCCCGCTGTCGCCGTCATTGCCATGGTCACCGCCCGGTTTACCGTCAGCCGGTCTCTGGCCAAGATGCTGTAACCATGGCCGCCAATCCGCGACATCAGCTCAACTGGGGCGCCCGGATGTCCCGTATGGCGCTCCTGGCGATTTTGATCCTGGTTATTTTGGTGCTGGGCCTGATTTCCTTCGTCGACAAAATCCCGACCGAGGTGACCGACCGGAACACCGAAACCGACGCGATTATCGTGCTGACAGGCGGCAGTGAACGGTTGGATGAGGGGCTCCTCCTTCTGACCCAAAAGAAAGCCAAGAAGCTCTTTGTCTCGGGCGTTTATCGGGGCGTCGATGTGCAACGGCTTCTAGAATTGTCCAAGCAAAACCGCGAAGAATTACTCTGCTGCATCGCGCTCGGCTATGACGCGATCAGCACCGAGGGCAACGCCATCGAAACGAAAGCCTGGCTGAAAGGCGAGGGTTATTCTTCGGTCCGGCTGGTGACCGCAAACTACCACCTGCCGCGCAGCATGATGGAATTTCAGCACGTTATGCCGGACGTCCGGATCGTTCCACATGCCGTCTTTCCCGAACAGTTCAAACGTGAAGATTGGTGGCTGTGGCCGGGAACATTGAATTTGATTCTGAGCGAATACATGAAGTTCATCACGTCGGCCTTGCGCCAGACATACCAATCACTCATTCACGCCAGGCCGGGCCGATGAGAGCGATCCGTTCAGCCATCTTCAACGTGTTTTTCATCGGCTGGACCGCCTTTCTGCTTTGTATGCTCTGGCTGCTGATGCCCTTTTCCAGGGACACGTTCCGATCAGGGATCGCCCTCTGGCCCAGGCTGATCTTTCCGATCATGCGGATTTTGCTGGGACTCAACTACAAATTGGAGGGTGAGGAGAATATCCCTGACCGCCCAGTCATTTATGCGGTTAAACACCAGTCCGCTTGGGAAACCATGTTTTTTCTCTACGCCAACAAAAACAACGCCTACATCATGAAGGACGAGCTCCGGAAAATCCCGTTTTGGGGCTGGTATATGGACAAAAGCCAACACGTTGTCGTAGATCGCAAAGGCGCGGCCAGCAGTATGCGCAAAATGATCGCCATGACTTCCGATATCTTGGCGGACGGCCGTTCCGTGGTCATTTTTCCCGAAGGCACGCGCACGCCGGTTGGCGAAACCGGCAGGTATCATCCAGGCGTGTTTGCCCTCTATGACCAAACCAAGGCGCCCGTGGTGCCTGTTGCGATCAACTCGGGCGTCTTTTGGGGCCGGCGCACATTCGTAAAAAATCCCGGCGTGATCACCTTGAAATTCTTGCCGGTCATGCCTGAGGGACTCGACCGCCGCGCTTTCATGGCCGAGTTGCAAGACCGGATAGAAACCGCGACACGTCAGCTCGAAGCGGCGGCGGTGGATACCGGGGAAAACTAGAAAAACATACAAAATACAGTAAGTTATAACTCGATAAGCCGTGATAAATATGTGTCCAAATGGTGGAAACAAAACAAGAACTTTTTATTGACCGAAAAAGCATCCGCGCCTACGATGGTAAAATAAAGAATACCGGAGAGGTGAACCGGCAGTCGCCGTGTTAACGCCGCAAAAAAGAACCGGATTTGACCAGGAAATAGGAATAAACGGTAAAATGGCTTCGATATCCGCCATTTCCCAGCAAATCTGGGACATGAAGTATCGCTATAAATCGCTCGACGGCGAACCGGTGGATAAAACCATCCCCGACACGTTCCGCCGTGTGGCTAGCGCTTTGGCTGCCCCCGAAGAGAATTCTGAGCTTTGGGCCGAGCGGTTTTTCAATGCGATGAATGACTTCAAGTTCCTGCCCGCGGGGCGCATTGTCTCCGGCGCCGGCACCGACCGGGATGTCACCCTGTTTAACTGTTTCGTCATGGGCGACATTCCCGACGATATGGCGGGCATCTTTGATGCGCTCCGTGAAGCAGCCCTGACCATGCAGCAGGGTGGTGGCATCGGCTATGACTTCTCCACCCTCCGCCCCAAAGGCGCGCCGGTGAAAGGCGTCGGCGCGGATGCGTCGGGACCGCTTTCCTTCATGGATGTCTGGGACGCCATGTGCCGCACGATCATGAGCGCCGGGTCGCGGCGAGGCGCAATGATGGCCGTGTTGCGCTGCGACCATCCTGATATCGAAGGCTTTATCGACGCCAAGAGTGAGCCCGGCCGGTTACGGATGTTCAACCTTTCGGTCCTGGTGACGGACGCCTTTATGCAAGCGGTGAAAGAAGATTCGGTCTGGGAGCTGAAGTTCGATGGCACCGTTTACAAAAGCCTGCCCGCCCGTGACTTGTGGGACAAGATCATGCGGGCCACCTACGCCTATGCGGAACCGGGCGTCATCTTCATTGACCGGATTAACCGGCTAAACCCGCTGAATTATTGCGAGACCATTCACGGCACCAACCCTTGCGGTGAACAGCCGCTGCCGCCTTATGGCGCCTGTCTGTTGGGCTCGGTCAATTTGGCCCGGCTTGTCGAAGACCCCTTTTCGGACGGCGCCAGAATGGACATGGCGGCTCTGACCGACATTGTCTCTACAGCCGTCCGCATGATGGACAACACGATTGACGTTTCCCGCTTCCCGCTGGAGACTCAACGCCAAGAAGCCGAAGCCAAGCGGCGGATCGGTCTTGGTGTTACCGGGCTGGCGGATGCGCTGATCATGTGCGGCGCGCGCTACGGATCGGCAGGCGCCGTGCAATTGACCGAAGACTGGATGAAGGCCATCCAACGGTCCGCATATCTGACGTCTGTCGAACTCGCTAAAGAAAAAGGAGCGTTCCCGCTATTCGACAAGGACGCCTACCTGGCCGGCGAAGGCGTCGCCGGATTGGACGAAGACGTTAGACAAGCCATCGCCGCATACGGCATCCGCAATGCGCTGCTGACCTCGATCGCGCCGACCGGCACGATTTCATTGTTCGCCGACAATGTATCTTCCGGGTTGGAACCGGTGTTCAGTTTTTCCTATACCCGCCATGTTCTGATGCCCGACGGCAGCCGCCGGGATGAAGCGGTGTCGGACTATGCCTATCGGTTGTTCCGGCGCATGAGAGGTGAGACCGCTCCCCTGCCCGACGCCTTCATCGACGCCCAGGCCTTAAGCCCCCGGGATCATCTGGTGATGCAGGCGGCCATGCAGAAATACATCGACAGTTCTATCTCCAAGACCATCAATTGTCCGGAAGAGATCGGCTTCGAGGAATTCAAGAACGTCTATCTGCAAGCCTATGACCTGGGCTGCAAGGGCTGCACGACCTACCGTCCCAATGACGTCACCGGCGCGGTGTTGGAGGCCAAGCCCGACAAGGACAGTAAAGACGCGCAGCAGGAATTGCCCCTGGCTTCGCCGGCCACGGCCGCGACCGCCAAACCCAAGGACAGCGGTGATGCCGGCAATCTTCATTACCTGACCCGTCCGCTCGACCGGCCGGAGGCCCTTGATGGCGCGACGTACAAGGTTCAATGGCCGGAAAGCGATCACGCGCTCTATATCACCATCAACGATGTGGTGCAGGATGGCCGCCGCCGCCCATTCGAGGTCTTTATTAATTCCAAGAATACGGAGCACTATGCCTGGACCGTAGCGCTCACCCGGATGATCTCTGCTGTGTTCCGCCGCGGCGGCGATGTTTCTTTTGTGGTGGAAGAGCTCAAGGCCGTTTTCGACCCGCGCGGCGGTCAGTGGGTCAAAGGCAAGTATGTGCCATCACTTTTGGCGGCGATCGGCCAGGTGTTGGAAGACCACATGATTCATATCGGCTTCTTGCCCAATCCGGCAAAATTGACCGGCCCCGAGGCGGAGGAATTGCCCAAGGTTGTCAACCTGAACGACGACCCGGCGACGAATGACGCGCGTCTCGGGCAATGCCCGAAATGCGGCCAGGCCAGCCTGATGCGCCAGGAAGGGTGTGACACCTGTATCAGCTGCACCTATTCCAAATGCGGATAAAAAAAGGCGCCGGGATACGGCGCCTCTTTCGAATTCTGTCGGGACAGGCTATTTGACGAGATCTTCGATGACGGCCTTCGCCTTTTGGCTGCCGCCTTCATGGCCCGTATTTTCCTCGGTCTCGACCCGCACCCATTCCTTAGCGGCGTCCGCGTCGATATCGACTTTCTTGAGGACCTGCACCATGACTGCCTCAAGGGCGATGATGTGCGCAGCGATGTCATCCAGCTGGTCGAAATGAACGTCAACTGCCCCGCCGATATCCTTCAGGTGGTCTCTTAAATCCTTTAAATTTCCGTCGATCTCTTTGATCTGATCAAAGAACATTTCAATCCTCCTGGATTCTCCGTGTCAGACTATAAATTACCCCGCCGAAACATTCATGTCATTGGCGGATCGCGCGTTGTTTCGGATAGATGAAAAATTAACCGGCGGAATTTCCGCCCACCTGTTTTTCTTGTCCGAAGCTATGGACGATAAAGAAAAAAGATTAACATATGGCAAATTGATCGGATTAATATGTGACGCCCAAACTGCAATTTGCAAAGGAAAAGCCATTAACTCGGCGTAAACCTATTCCACCTAAGGATATCAAGGGTTTGAGGTGTATATTCGAGGGAAGTTAGGCAGTCTATCATGATCGCATTCTTTGGCGGCGGCAAAAAAGCGGCGCCGGCGGCGCCGACCAAACCGTCGGATCCCAAGTGGGTCACCACGGCAAAAGGCGGTTTTCACCAGCTCATGCGGATCGATCCCGATGAGTTAAATTTGCGGGATGTCGGCGGCGTCTACGTGATTTGGCACGGCGGCACCAAGCCGGAATGGCTTTATGTGGGCGAATCGCCCAGTATCGCCCGGGCAATTGATCAGGCTCTCGATATGGACGAAATCACTGAATATGAATCCATGGGCCGGGTCTATGTGACCTGGTCGCCTATCCAGCAGGACTTCCGCCGGGGCGTTCTACTCTATCTGGCTCAGAGCATGAAGCCATTGATTCATAATCCGCGGACCCCAAAAGAAGGCAGTGTAGAACTGGTGCCGGTTTTGGCCCCTGGCGCTAAACCAGACGCGTAAATTCCGACCTTGGACTAGAGCCTGAACCCGGTTAGGTTTGCCTCGGGTCCGAACCATGCAGCTTTTTCTCGACTACATTCCGGTGATGATTATCTTCCTGTTGGGAGCGGTGGTCATCGTGTTGCTTGCCGGTGTCATCGGCATGGCCGTGGGCGGAAAGGTGACCCCCCGGGTCAGAAATCACTTCATGAAGGCGCGGGTCGCGATACAAACACTGATTCTTTTGTTGGTGGTCATCTTGGTTGTGGCAACGTGGGTTGGAGACAAACAATAGCATGGTGCGGCTCGATAAAATCTATACCAAAGGCGGTGACGGCGGTAAGACATCGCTGGCCGGCGGCGCCCGTGTCGAGAAACACGATCTCCGGGTCGAGGCTTACGGCACCGTCGATGAAGCGAACGCGATCATCGGGCTGGCAAGGCTGCACACGGACGGGGAGATAGATGATAGCTTAGCTCGCATTCAAAACGATCTTTTTGATTTGGGCGCCGACTTGGCCCGGCCGGAAACCGATGGTGCGACTGATGACGCGTTGAGGATATCTACTGCCCAGGTGACCAGACTAGAGACGGAAATTGACGCCATTAACGAAAAGCTGCAGCCGCTGACCTCGTTTGTGTTGCCCGGCGGATCGCCGGCAGCCGCCCATCTGCATCACGCCCGAACGGTGGTGCGGCGGGCCGAACGACTGGTTTCGGCTTTGTCAGAACGAAACCCCGTTAATCCAGAGGCGTTGGTCTATTTGAACCGGCTGTCGGACCATCTATTTGTCATGGCCCGTCACATGAATGAAGGCGGTGAAACGGACGTTTTGTGGGTGCCGGGCGCCAATCGGGACTAGAGAATGGGGGTTTTGCAATGCACATTCCCCTAAACAGATTGTTTGACAACGTCCCGGCCAGTTTTTAATGTTGAATATTCGGCAGTGCAAAATCCGCCGAAAATGCAAAGAAGTGGACGATAATTGAGATGAAAGTACTAGTCGCAGTTAAGCGGGTCATCGACTACAACGTCAAAATTAGGGTCAAAAGTGACGAAACCGGCGTTGAAACCGCCAACGTGAAAATGTCCATGAACCCATTCGACGAAATCGCCGTCGAAGAAGGTGTTCAGATGCGCGAGGCCGGCACGGCGGATGAGTTGATCGCCCTATCCATCGGACCGCAGCAAGCACAGGAAACCATCCGCACGGCCCTGGCCATGGGCGCGGACAGGGGCATCCACATTCAGACCGATGAGGAAATAGAGCCTCTTGCCGTCGCCAAGCTGATGAAAGCCATCGTCGATAAGGAATCTCCGGACCTGATCATCGTCGGCAAGCAGGCTATTGATGACGATAGCAACCAAACCGGCCAAATGCTGGCTGCGCTGCTGGACTGGCCCCAAGCAACCTTCGCGTCGAAAATCGAGATGGCTGATGGCGGGATGACGGTGGTCCGGGAAATCGATGGCGGTCTCGAGACGATCAACGTCAATTTACCTGCCGTTGTCACCACGGATTTGCGCTTGAACACGCCGCGCTATGCATCCCTGCCCAACATCATGAAAGCCAAGAAGAAACCCATCGACGCCATGTCGCCTGCTGACCTGGGCATCGACGTCAGCCCCCGGCTGACCACCCTTAAGGTGGTTGATCCGCCGAAGCGGGAAGCCGGTGTCATCGTGGAAAGCGTCGAAGAACTTGTCGATAAGCTCCGCAATGAAGCAAAGGTGATCTCATGACCGTTCTTGTTATCGCAGATCACGACAACAGCGCCCTGAAGGGCGCGGTCATGAACACGGTGACCGCCGCTTCCGCCCTGGGCGACGTTCATGTGCTTATCGCCGGCAAAGATTGCAACGCCGCCGCCGAACAAGCCGCCGCGCTGACCGGTGTCGGCAAGGTGCTGATGGCGGATGCGGACATATACGCCCACGCCCTGGCCGAGACCATCACGCCGCTGGTTCTGTCGATTGCCGGCGATTACAGCCATATTTTGTTGCCGGCTACGACCTTCGGGAAGAACGCCGCGCCGCGGATCGCCGCGCTGCTGGACACGCAGCAGCTCTCCGATATTTCGGGTGTCGTCGATGCCGACACGTTTGAACGGCCGATTTATGCCGGCAACGCCATCGCCACGGTTAAGTCGGCTGATCCGGTCAAAGTCATCACCGTCCGAGGAACCGCCTTTGATGCGGCCCAGCCCGGTGAGAGCGCCGAAATCAGCGCCATTAATGATGCCGGCGATCCGGGCCTGTCCCGCTTCATCGGCACCGAGCTGACCAAATCGGACCGGCCGGAACTGACGGCCGCCAAGGTTATCATCTCCGGTGGACGCGGCATGCAAAGCGGTGACAATTTTGTCCTGCTTGAAAAAGTCGCCGATATTCTGGGCGCGGCCGTCGGGGCATCCCGCGCCGCGGTCGATTCCGGATTTGTTTCCAACGACTATCAAGTCGGTCAAACAGGCAAGATCGTCGCCCCCGAACTCTACATCGCTGTCGGTATTTCCGGCGCCATTCAACATCTGGCCGGAATGAAGGACAGCAAGGTCATCGTCGCCATCAATAAAGACGAAGAGGCTCCGATTTTCCAAATCGCGGATTACGGATTGGTCGCCGACCTGTTTACCGCTGTGCCGGCGCTTGAAGCCGAACTCAATAAATAAAAGGATCCGTCGAGACAAATGGATACACACATTCCCAACGACACACTTGGTAAAACTGAAATGACAACAGAAATTTCCAAAGTAGGCGTCATCGGCGCCGGTCAGATGGGCAGCGGCATCGCCCATGTCTGCGCCACTTCCGGTTTTGACGTGACAATGTTGGACGTTTCAGATGACGTCCTGTCGGCATCTCTGGGCACCATCAATAAAAACCTGGAGCGCCTGGCAAAGCGCGGAAAACTATCCGAAGACCAGGTTAAGGAAGCCCTGGCGCATCTCGACACCACGACGGACTACGCCTCGCTTGGCGATTGCGATCTGGTGATCGAGGCAGCTACGGAAAACGAATCCGTCAAGGAAGCGATTTACGAACAAATCTGTCCGGTTCTGAAGCCGGGTGCGATCCTCGCTTCCAACACGTCCTCGATCTCCATCACCCGGCTGGCGGCCAAAACGGATCGTCCCGGCCAGTTTATCGGCGTCCACTTCATGAATCCGGCGCCGTTGATGGAGCTGATCGAATTGATCAGCGGCATTGCAACCGAACAAGGCGTCTACACCGTCATTGAGGAGTTTGTCCGAAAGCTCGGAAAAACACCCGTAAGCTCCGAGGATTTCCCGGCATTTATTGTTAACCGTATCCTGCTGCCGATGATCAACGAAGCCGTCTATACCCTGTATGAAGGCGTGGGCAGCGTCGAAGCCATCGACACTTCCATGAAGCTGGGCGCGCACCATCCAATGGGTCCGTTGGAACTTGCTGACTTTATCGGCCTCGATACGTGTCTGTCGGTGATGCAGGTGCTGCACGACGGTTTGGCGGACACCAAGTACCGCCCCTGCCCGCTGCTGGTGAAGTACGTTGAAGCCGGTTGGCTGGGCCGCAAGACGGGCCGCGGCTTTTACGACTATTCCGGCGACGAGCCAAAACCCACGCGATAAGCTGTACCCCTCTTGCGCGTAGCGCCATTATGTGCGGCGAGGGGTGCTGCGGTCGGATCACACTCGCCGACCCGGAACCAGAATTGATCTAATATTCGCGGGGCGTACTCTAGTGCAGTTCGGCGCGGAGCTGCTGGCGCAGCATATCGATCGGGACCAACTTGCCCTCAACGTCGAGATGCCAGAACTGCCAGCCGTTGCACGCTGGCGCTTCCTGCACAGCCGCGCCCACTTGGTGGATCGACCCCCTATGGTCCGAGCTGATGATCGAGCCGTCGGCCCGCACTTTCGCCGAATGCCGTTTGCGATGGTCAAACAGAACCGTGCCGGGTTCCAACAACCCTCGCTCAACCAGCCAACCGAACGGGATACGCGGCTCGCTTTTCTTCGAAGGCGTGGTCAGAAGTTCCGTTTCCGCCGACCTGTTGATCTTCTCCAGCCGCTTGCGGGCGATCTCGATATAGTCCCGGTCCTGCTCGATACCGATATAGCCCCGGCCCAGTTTTTTGGCCACGGCGCCGGTGGTGCCGCTGCCGAAGAACGGATCCAGGATCACATCGCCGGGGTCGGTGGACGACAGCACGACCCGATACAATAGGGATTCAGGTTTCTGTGTCGGATGGGCCTTTTTGCCGTTTTTCTTTAACCGTTCCCCGCCGCTGCAGATTGGCAGCAGCCAATCGGAACGCATCTGCAGATCCTCGTTCAACGCCTTCATGGCCTCGTAATTGAACTTGTACTTGGCCTTCGGGCCTTTTGAGCACCAGATCAGGGTTTCGTGCGCATTGGTGAAGCGTTTGCCCCGGAAGTTGGGCATGGGATTGGTCTTTCGCCAGATCACGTCGTTGAGGATCCAAAAGCCCAAATCCTGCAACTGCGCGCCGATCCGAAAAATATTGTGATAGGAACCGATGACCCACAAGGTCCCGTCATCCTTCAGCAACCTGTAGGCTTCTTCTAGCCAGGCCTTGGAAAAGGAATCGTACTCCGCAAAGCTGTCGAACTGATCCCAATCGTTATCGACCCCGTCGACACGGGAATTGTTGGGCCGCAACAACTCCCCATCCAGTTGAAGGTTATACGGCGGATCGGCAAAGATGACATCAATGGACCCGTCCGGGAGAGACTGCATCGCTTCGATACAGTTCCCTTCAAGGATTCGATTGGCCTTGATTTTTGAATGCTTCCCAGGCATGGCGGGCATCCTGAGTCGTCAAGGAGTCCCCGTCAAGAACTATTTGGAATCAATGACTTAGGAAGAATTTCCGCCGCAAGATATGGCGGTTGAATGGGCAGCGGACTCAAGATGTAGGGTCCAGCATCTTGCGGATCGGCGCAAAACTTTTCCGGTGATGGGGCGTAACGCCTAACTGGGCGAGCCCCGCCTGGTGCTCCGCCGTGCCGTAGCCGGCATTGCTGGCCCAGCCGTATCCCGGATGAGTCCTGTCCAAGTCCACCATGATCCGGTCCCGGGTCACCTTGGCGACGATGGATGCGGCGGCGATGGAAAACGACCGGCCGTCCCCTTTCACCACCGTTTCACCATCCACGGAAAGACCCGGCCATTTGTTGCCGTCGATCAGCGCATAGTCCACCGGCGCCGGCAACCCGTCCACCGCCCGGCGCATTGCCAGCAAGCTGGCCTGAAGAATATTCAGCTCGTCGATTTCCTCGACCGTGGCGATGCCGACACTGGTGACAGCGGTCTCACCCAATATCGAAAACAACTCTTCCAGTCTTTTGGCAGAAAGCTTTTTGGAATCATCAAGCCCGGACAAAAGCTCCGGCGGCATTTGAGCTGGCTCCAACACGGCAGCGCCAGCGACCACGGGCCCGGCCCAGGGACCGCGGCCCGCTTCATCCACGCCGGTAACGCGGATGAATCCCCGACCACGCGCCGCATCCTCCAAGGAAAAATCAGGCAACGTTTCCGGAATCCTTGCTTCTGTCTTCGATCAGTTTCTTTGACGTTTCCTCCGACGGCGTCTCGTTACCGCCATCCGTTCCGTCGGGCGGCAGGACACCATCGTCATCCGGATTATCATTTGCCGCGGCGACCGGCTTTTTGAGCTTAAGTTTAATAGCGGCAGTCTCAACGGAGCGCCGCGCCTTGCCGGGCAGGTCCGCCTCTTTCACTCGCTTTCCCGCATCATTCATCCGACGGAGCGCCAGCGCCGCTTGAGGCCGCACCTTGTTAATGCCACTGGCGACCAGCGCCGTTTCATGAGCGTAGACCGATTTCATTAGCTCGCCAAAGGTGCTGATTCTACTGCTGGTCAGATAGTGTAGACGCCGGGCCGTCACCACCCAGATCGGACTTATGGCAAGACTGAGCACGGTGACCGCGACCACCAATTTTAACACATCCTGACCGATCAGGCCGGTGCTCAGACCTGTGGTCGATAATAGAAAGGAAAACTCTCCAATCTGGGCAAGCATGACGCTAACCAAAAAGGCTTGCGGCCAGGATTGCCCCAAAATTCGCAGGATCGCCGTGTTCATCGCCGTCTTGAAGATCGCCACCAGGAACAACAACAACAGCACCGTGCCCACATTGTCCCAGATGAACTGCAGATCGATCAGCAACCCAACAGATAGAAAAAACACCATCATCAGCACGCTTTGGATCGGTCGGGTGACCTCGACGAACGTGTGCCCCTCGCCGCTGTTGCCGAGAACCAGTCCGGCCAGAAACGCCCCGTACGCCGGTGATAGCCCCAGCAGGCCCGAGACGGCGGCCGCGCCGAAGCAGAGCGCGATGGCGCTCAGCGGCGTCAGGTCCATATTTCGGACGGCATTCTGCAGGAACGGCACCTGAATACGCCCACCCTTGGCCAGATACCACATGAGCCAGGCCAGAACTAAAATCGAGCCGGCCAAAGCGAGAACGCCGCTGTAATCCGTCTCCCCCACCGAGATGATGCCGAGGATCAGGATCATCGGCACGAAGGCCAGGTCCTGGGCGATCAGGATGCCGATGGCGATCAGCCCGGTGCGGGTTTTCAGCTCCCCGGCGTTTTCCAAAATTTTGATGGCGACCGCCGTGCTGGAAAGCGCAATGACGAAGCCCAGCAGGATCGCCATGCCGAAACTCCAATCGAAGAAGAACGACAGGAGGAACGTCACCGCCAGGGCCGTGCCGATCTGGAAACAGGTGGCCAGCAGCACAAACCGCCAGAGCCTGAGGAATAAGCGTAAGGAGAGTTCCATGCCGATGACGAATAACAGCATCAACACGCCGAGCTCGGCAATGGTGCTGATCTGGGCTTCGTTTTCCACAAAACCGAGAGCTGTCGGGCCCAGAAGCGTACCGGCCACGATATAGCCGACAAACGCCGGCTGGCGGAAGCGCTCCATCAACATACCGCAGACCATCGCCGCCAAAACGACTATAGCGATGCCTGTCAGGTTCGATGAATGATGAGCGACTTCTTCCATTGCCGTAGTCTAGAGCACTTCCGACCAATATTGAATCAATTCTGTTTCCCGGCTGGGGAGTATGATCCGGTCGCCGGTCCCCGCGCGGCACGTAGTGGCGCTACGGGCAAGAGGGGGCCGGCATCGGGCGTCCGCTAGCCGGATACCCGAAGGGACGGGCGCTTTTTCGCCCATATCGGCGCAAGCCTCCTTGACCGTATGTCCCCATACGCTCTGCGGAGCCTCGCTTGATCTGATCACAAAATCTCGCCGTCAGAATGGTTCAATATTGGTCGGAAGTGCTCTGGCGCAGCAATGCGGCAAGATCATGATAACTGCGGAGCGCGGACTAGAAATCCGGAAACACATGCACTCCGTCCGGCCCGAGCGGCAGATCGTCAGCCTTCATCACCACGCTGACCGGTAGCTCTCCGTACAGATGGGGAAATAATAACCCGCCCCGCGACGGTTCCCACTTGAGCGCATCGCCCAAAACCTTGTCGTCGACGGTCAGCAGCACCAGTCCGTCCTGGCCGGCGCGATGCTTGGCGACACTTTCGACCACTGTATCCCGGCCGGAAAAATGAATGAATCCGTCTTGCTTGTCTTGGGAAGAACCGCCATACGCGCCGGCGTCTTGGGCCGCCGCCCATTCGTCCTTGCGGCAGACATGGTAGATCAAGGTCACGGGACACCTAGTTGCCGAGGCGTTTTTGCAGGGCGCGAAGATACTTCAGATCCATGGCGACCAATTCGTCTTCCTTCAGGTCTTCGCGATACCCGTCGAGCTCTTCCTTGGTATCTTCAGACACGCCTTTGGCAATGAGCTGATCGATCAGACTTTCGGCCTCTTTTTTCTCTTCTGCGTTGAGGGCCGTCTCGTCTACATCGGCGAAAAGTTCCTCGACCGAGGTCGGCCCTTCCGGTGAAGCGTCATCACCGTCTTCCGGTTCCTCGGTTTCCTCTTCTTCCTCGGGCTCGGGTTCATCGGCCTGGTCCGGCACCAATAGGTCATCCCAGCTCATGCCCGACACCGTCAGCCGGGCGTGCAGGTCTCTTGCGGCGGTGACAACCTCTTCGTTGTCATCGTCTCCCAGCTTGTTCAACAGCTCAATAAACTTATCTCGATCAAGATCGGCAAACATATGTCTCTCTCCCTCGCCGGCGCTTGGCCAGCCAGGGTGCAGCCTATAGTCGGTTTGACAAAACCTGTCCAGACTCCGGCCCGGCTCGGTTATTGGCACACGGGCCTCACTTCTGTAAACAAATTGAGCCGTCGAGTATTTTGTTTGCAGCATCCGGATCACCTCGCCATGTCCCAGACCATCGCCCAGCTTGCCGTCGACTCCCTGATCAGCAACGGTATTGAAAACCTGTACTGCCTGCCGGGGGTTCAGAACGACGATTTCTTTAATACGTTGTACGACAGGCAGGACGAACTGCGGCCCATCCAGTCCAGGCACGAGCAAGGCGCCGCCTATATGGCGTTGGGCGCGGCGCTTGCGACGGGCAAGCCGCAAGCCTTTTGCATCGTGCCGGGCCCGGGATTTTTGAACGGTTGCGCCGCCCTGTGCACAGCCTATTCCCTGAATGCGCCGTTGTTTGCCTTGATCGGACAAATCCCGTCCCGCGCAATTGGCAAAGGCCTTGGCCTGTTACACGAGATCGAAGGTCAGTTGGAGATCATGGGCACCATGACCAAATGGTGCGACCGGGTCGTTGACGGATCCAAGGCGGTTGATCAGTTCCGCACCGCCTGGACCGAAATGCAATCCGGCCGGCCCGGCCCCGTTGGGCTGGAAATACCCGTCGATATCTGGACGGCGGAAACCTCTTTCGAGCCATCCGCGCTGACCATTGCGCCACCAGCCAATCGTGCCCCGGACGCCACTGAAATTGCCGCCGCGGCGGATTTGATCCGTCAGGCCAAACGCCCCCTGATTGTGGTCGGGCGGGGGGCACAGGATGTCAGCCAAGACGTACGCAGCTTCGCCAAGGAGATTTCGGCCGGCGTCGTACATTTCCGGTCGGGCCAAGGTGTGATGCGGGCGGATGATGATCAATGCATCGGGATTCCGGTAGCCCATGCCCTGTGGCCGGACTGCGATCTGGTCATCGGTCTGGGCAGCCGTCTGATGGCACAGAAAGTCCAATGGGGCATGGATGACGCACTTAAAATACTCCATATCGATTTGGATCCGGATGTGTTGACCCGGATGCGGCCCGCGGATGTGGGGATTGAGGCAGATCTTATTCACGCCATGCCGCTGCTCAACGCGGCCGTAAAGGGGCAACAACCTGACCGCAATGACTGGCTGGATGAGGTCCGCCGCGCCAAGGAACGCAAAACCCAGGAATATGTGGAAAACCTCGCGCCGCAGATCGGCTGGCTCTCCGCCATCCGTGATGTGCTGCCGGAAAATGGCATTCTGGTCGATGAACTGACCCAGATCGGCTATGTCTCCCGGTTCGCACATCAGGCGTTTGAACCCCGCACCTTCCTGTCATCAGGGTTTCAGGGAACATTGGGTTGGGGGATTGCCGCGGCGCTGGGGGCCGCCCATGCCCGCCAGGATGTGCCCGTGGTCTCCATTTGCGGGGACGGCGGGGCGATGTTCACCATCGCGGAACTGTCGACCGCCCGGCATCACAAAATACCCCTGACTGTGATCGTGATGAACGACAATGCGTACGGCAATGTCCGCTCCATCCAGCGGGACAATTACCAGGAGCGGTATATCGCCTCTGACCTGATCAGCCCCGATTTCGTCAAACTGGCGGAAAGCTGCGGCGTCAAAGGGGAACGGGCCGCAACGCCCGATGAACTCCGCTCGGTCTTGGCCGACGCCATCGCCACCGATGAGCCCACGGTGATTGAAGTCCCGCAGGGGCAGGTGCCGTCGCCTTGGGACTATGTTCTGCTCCCGAAAGTCAGAGGGTAAGCGGCTATTCCGTCAGCGCGGCCTTCTGCTCGTCCTTAAAGCCGACCACAACACCCGAGCCGATCTCGAACACCGGGCGCTTGATCAGCGCCGGATACGCCGCCATCAAATCAGCGGCCTTCGCCTCGGTCACGCCGTCCTTGTCCGCGTCATCCAACCCCCGCCACGTGGTGCCGCGCCGGTTCAGCAATGTCTCCCATCCGGCAGCGGCGACCCAGGCGTCTAGCTGGGCGCGTTCGAAACCGTCCTTGCGCAAATCCTTGAATTCATGATCCACGCCCTGATCCGTCAGCCATTTCAGCGCCTTCTTGCAGGTGTCGCAGTTTTTCAGTCCATAGACGGTGATCATCGCATATTTCTCCTAAACCAAGTTTCTTGCTTAGGGTCTCGGTCAAAGCGGGTCAATCACCGGATGGACTAGCCCCGGCCAAATCCCTCGTGTACTCTCGCAACCTAATAAATATCAACGGGCTAACAGGGTAATGTCTATTAGAACCATCGTCAGTGGCAGCCGGTTCCTGGCCAACGCGACCGCCTTCGGCCTGGCGTGTTTCGCCATCTACGTGTCCGGATTCGGCGTGTTCGACGAAGTCTGGGTGCGTGCCGGCACGGTCGGACTTTCCATGATCGTTTCGATCCTGATGTTCTCCGAACCTAATTTGGAACAGATGAAGGAAACCGTGAGCGTTCGCGACCTCTTGGAAAACGGGGTGCTGATGGCGTTGCTGGCGGTCAGTTTCTATCTCTGGATCACCCTGATGCTAGAACAGGACGAGGCCTTCGTCGATTTTTCCCTCGCTGACTATGTCTGGGGCTATGTAGGGTTTGCCTTGGCGTTCTGGCTAACCCTGAGACACTTCGGCCTGCCGCTTTTCATCGTTTGCCTGATCGCCTTTGTCTTTATCGTCTTCGGTTACATGATCCCCGGCGGACTCGCTATCCCTGATTTTGGCTGGACCCGGCTCTCGGAGAACATCTGGTACAGTTTCGACGGGATATTCGGCCGGCCCGTCGCGGTGGTGGGGCAGATTGTTCTGATCTTTATCATTTTCGGCGCAATCCTCGAGACCAGCGGCGCCGGCGCCACCATGCTCAAGTTCGCTTTCGCCATTACTGGCCGGATGCGCGGTGGCCCGGCGCACGCCGCGATCATCGGCAGCGCCATGTTTGGCACCATGAACGGCGCAGCGGTGGCCAACGTGGTATCCACCGGTGTCTTCACCATCCCCATGATCAAGCGAACCGGCTTCCAGCCCAAGTTCGCGGGCGCGGTCGAGGCCACCGCATCGACGGGCGGCCAGATCATGCCGCCGGTGATGGGCGCGGTCGCTTTCCTGATGGCCGACATCACCGGCATTTCATACCTGAAGATTATCGTCGCCGCAGCGATCCCCGCGCTCTTGTATTACCTCAGTCTGTTTTCCGTGGTCTGGCTGGAAGCCCGCAAACAGGGCATCGCACCGGTACCGCCCAAAGAGCGGGAACATCTAACAGGCGCGGACTGGGTGAAGTCCCTGTCTTTCTTTGTCCCCTTGGGCGTCATCGTCTACGTGCTGCTGACCGGGCGCACGGCTCAGGCGGCTGGGTTTTTCGGCATGCTGACGGCGTTTGTGCTGTCACTGATTTTTTATCCCGAGTTCCGCTCTATCAAAGCAATCATCAACAGCCTGGTCCGGGCGGGTCGCACCTGCGCCACCATCATGATCGTGGTCGCCGCCATCGGCTTTGTGGTCGGCGCCATCAACATGTCGGGCCTGGGGATCAAATTCGCCGCCGCCATCCTCAGCGTCGCCGGGGAAAGCCTATTCTTGTCGCTATTGATGGTGATGGCCGGTTGTCTGGTCCTGGGAATGGGCGTGCCCACGGGCGCGGCCTATCTGATCATTGTGCTGGTGATCGGTCCGGCGCTGGGCAAGTTGGGCCTGTCGATACTCCTGACCCATTTATTCGTCGTCTACTACGGCGTTCTATCGGCGATCACCCCGCCTGTAGCCATCGCCGCTTTTGCCGCCGCGCCCATTGCCGGCTCCAAACCGATTGAGACAGGCATGGTCGCCGTACGCCTGGCGGCGGCCGGCTTCCTGATTCCGTTCGTGTTTATCTATCACCCGGCGCTGGTGCTGATCGAAGGGTGGGATGTCGCAAATCTGGCTTGGGGTTTGGCCGCCTTTGCTCTGTCCACCGCCGCGCTGGCCACCGCGTTCGCAAATTTCTCACTTGCCAAAATCAATCGCGTGCAACAGATCATCCGAATCATTGCCGGTCTCGCCGTCCTGGTGCCCGATGTTACTGTCTCCGGTGTTTCGGCGCTTGTCATCATCGCCGCGCTAGGCTGGGAGGCAATGACCTACCGGCGGACCTCCGGCCCAACCCCCGTGGGCTAGCAAGGAAATCGAATACCGGGTAACATTTGTTCAACTATTATACAGAGGAGGACTCCATGACACGTAAAACACTCTCACTTTTGGGCGTCGCGGCGCTGAGCGCCGGCCTGATGATCAACGGACCGGCAGCGGCCCAAAAAACCCAATTGAAAATGTCGACCATCGCACCGGGTTCATCCATGTATTTGGTGATGACCACCATGGCCAACCTGGTAAACCAAAACCTCAAGGACGTTGAAATCAACGTCGATGCGACGGGTGCGGCAACTAAGCACATGGTCGATGTGGGCCGCGAAAAAATCGACATGTCGATGACCTCGCCAACGGTCTACAACTTCATGGCCAAGGGCGTCGCCATGTACAAGAAGCTGAAAGACGCGCCCAAGCTCGCCAAGAATTTGCGTGTGCTGTTTTGGTTCCCGTTGGGCGCCTATCACTATGTCACGTATGCGGATTCCGGCATCACCAAGCTGGAGGACATCAAAGGCAAGCGCGTCTTTTTGGGCCCTCCGGGCGGCGGCCAGTGGAACACAGCGCGCGTTTTCCTGCAGGGCGTCACCGGTCTAAAAGTGAATGCCGATTATTCGAACGTGAAGGCGAGCTTTGCCGCCGCACAACAGTCGTTTCAGGATCGCCAGATTGATGTCTGGACGGTCGCTTGCATCGATCCGTGCGCCGTACTCCAACAAGTGACCGCCACCTCGAAAATTCGCTTTCTGGGCACCAGCGATCCAAACGGCAACAAACATCCGGGCCTGTCCAAGTTCTTCGTGGCGGGACGCACCTGGGACAAGATCAAAAACGGAATCTATGGTCCAAACCAGGAGCCCAAGGCCGACGTCTATTCCAACGGGGCCGTGCTGGGCGTGACCGCGCGCTCCACGCTCTCCAACGATCTGGTCTACAGAATGATGAAGACCTATTGGACTGAGTTGGACAAAATTCGGGCCAACGCACCATGGACGGAAACGGTTACCCTGGACTATGCGACCCAGAAGCACACCCTGCCGTTCCACCCCGGCGCGGAAAAGTTCTATAAGGAAATCGGCAAAATGTAGTGCTGCCGATTGGATGACGACTATAAGAGACCGGGCCTCGTCGAAGGCCCGGTTTTCTTTTGGCGCTTAGAGAAGAGAGAGCTGATCGCCGGGCGCCGGCGGCGGGGCGAACAGATCGCAATTCAATTCGGGCGTTTCCTTGCGCTGATTGAGGTCCAGCTTTCTCGCCGCCGCCTTAAACCTTTTGGACAGCATCTGTGCATAGGCCCCGGTGCCGGACATGCGCACCCCAAATCCGGCGGCGTTCAACTGCCCGTCCCGGGATTGACGGATCAGGCTCAGCACCTTGTCCGCCCGGTCGGGGAAATGCGCCCGGAGCCAGTCGCTGAACATCTCCTTCAGCTCCCGCGGCAGACGTAGAAAGATATAGCCCGCATCCTTCGCGCCGGCTTCGGCACAAGTCTCCAAAATTTGCTCCAGCTCCATATCGTTGATCGCCGGAATCATCGGCGACGCCAACACGCCCGCCGGGATGCCCGCCGCGTTTAACTCCCGAATGGCGCGGAGGCGCTGGATCGGCGTGCCGGCACGAGGCTCCATATGCCGGGCCAGGTTGGCGTCCAACGTGGTGACCGAGACCATGACGTGAACCAGATCGTCCGCCGCCATTTCGGACAAAATATCGACGTCGCGCAAAACCCGCGACGACTTGGTGATGATAGAGACCGGATGGCGGAAATCGCACAGCACCTCCAAAACCCCGCGAGTGATCTCCAGCTCTTTTTCCAATGGCTGATAAGCATCCGTGTTTACACCGATGGCCATCGGCCTCGCGATATAGCCTGGTTTCCGCAACTCGTCAGCCAACAGTGTAGGCGCGTTGCGTTTGGCGAAGATTTTGGTCTCGAAATCCAGACCGGGAGAGAGACTGAGATACGCGTGGGTCGGCCGGGCGAAACAATAAATGCATCCATGCTCGCATCCCCGGTACGGATTGACCGACCGATCAAAGGGGACATCTGGGGATGAATTGCGGGCGATCACCGAGCGGGATGCGTCATCGAACCACTGGGTCGCCAGCTTGGGCGCCAGCTCGTCATCCTCTTGCCACCAGCCGTCATCGGTACGGATGCGGGACTGCGGATCGAACCGGTTAGCCGGGTTGCCCACCGCCCCGCGCCCCTTTCGGGCCCTGTCGGGAAGCGTATCAATCATCTCTCGAGGCTAGATCAAGGAATAGAACATTTCAAGAACATTTGCCGGCGTTTTGCCCCCCGTTCCTCATGCTATAGTCCGGGCCATGTTGAGTGTCGTCATCCCCACCCTGAACGCCGCAGAGAGCCTGCCCGCCACATTGGAGAACATCAGAGCGGCCGCGGCGGAAATCATTATTGCCGACGGGGGCTCCGCCGACGGGACGCAAGCGCTGGCCGATGGTCTGGGCGCAACGGTGATAGATGCGCCTCCCGGCCGGGGATCACAATTGGCCACCGGGGCAGAGCCGGCGAAGGGCGAGTGGCTGATGTTCCTGCATGCCGACACGATCCTGGAAACCGGCTGGGCGGAGGCCGCGCACACCTTCATGGCCGACCCGAACAATGAGAATCGCGCCGCTGTCTTTACTTTTGCCCTCGACGATCCTCACCCCAAAGCCCGGCGGATCGAGCGCTGGGTCGCCTGGCGCTGCCGCAAATGGGCGCTGCCCTATGGGGATCAGGGGCTGCTGATCTCCCGCGCGTTTTACGACTCAATCGGCGGGTTCAAACCCATCCCCCTCTATGAAGACGTGGACATCATCCTCCGCATCGGGCGGGCGCGGCTGGATGTTCTTGCCCCCAAAGCCATCACTTCCGCCATCCGTTATCAACGGGGCGGCTATACGTTGAGACCGTTGCGCAACCTGACCTGTCTTTCATTGTATTTCGCCGGCGTGGCGCCCCGCGTGATCGGGAGGCTGTACAAGTGACCCCCACCCTCGTCATTTTCGCCAAGGCGCCCCAGGCCGGTCAGGTTAAACGCCGGCTCGCCGCCGCCATCGGCGATGTGAGTGCGGCGCAGTTCTACCGGCACACGTTGTCCACGATGGTCCGACGGCTCGGCAATGATCCCCGCTGGAAAACCATTCTCGCCGTGACGCCCGACCGGGCGGCGCGGCCGCTTGCGGTTCACTATAACATCCCGGCGGCCCCACAAGCGGGTGGCGACTTGGGTGACCGCATGAACCGGGCAATGCAAGCGTTGCCACCGGGGCCGGTGGTGATCATTGGGTCGGACATTCCGGATATTCGCCCGGCCCATATTCAACAGGCGTTCAAGGCCCTCGGCGATCATGACGCCGTGTTCGGACCGGGCGAAGACGGCGGTTACTGGCTGGTGGGATTGCGCCGCCGGCCCATGATCCCGTCCATCTTCGGCGATGTGCGCTGGTCCACAGAACATGCTCTCAATGATACGTTGGCGAACTTCAGCGATGGCGCAAAGATCGCCACGCTGGAGACGCTCAACGATATCGATACGGGGGGAGACTATTTCGCCTGGCGGCGGCGGACCTTCGGGATGGCGGGCTGAGGCCGGGCCCCCAGCTATTTCTCCATCAGCCGTGGCATCAGTTCCACGAAGTTGCACGGCTTGAACCGGTAGTCCAACTGATGCACCAGGATGTCGTCCCAGGCGTCGCGGCAGGCGCTCGGGCTTCCCGGCAGCGCAAACAGATAGGTGCCGCCGGAAACGCCAGCAGTGGCCCGGGACTGAATGGTCGAGGTGCCGATTTTTTCGAAGCTCATCATGCGGAACAACTCGCCGAAGCCCGGAACATCCTTGTCATAGACCGATTGAAAGGCTTCAGGCGTGACGTCCCGGCCGGTAACCCCGGTGCCCCCGGTGGCCAGCACCACATCGATCTTCTTGTCTTTGATCCACGCATTAAGCTGCTTAACGATTCTGGCCTGATCGTCCGGTACGATAGCCCGCGCCGCCAGTTCATGCCCAGCCGCCTGCAACCGATCGGCAAGCAGATCACCGGACTTGTCGTCTCTCTTGGTCCGCGTATCGGATACGGTCATCACCGCGATATTGACGGGAAGAAATTTGCGCGGTTGGGACGCTGCGGTGACGCGACGCTTGGCGGCGGATTTCTTTTTTGCAGCCGCCTTACTTTTCCTTGCCATCTTCGGCCACCTCTACGCCATTAAGCCGCTCCGAATGATAGACCGGCCATTTGCCGGCCGCCACCGCAACGAGGGAATTCATGGGCTGGCGGAACCTCGCCCGGTAAATCCAATAATTGGTCAGCACCTTTTCAACAAAGATGCGGGTTTCTCGCGCCGGGATGCTCTCGATGAACAGCAGGGCGTCATCATCGTGTTTCACCTTGCGGGTCCATTTATTAAGATTGCCCGGTCCTGCGTTCCAGGCGATCACCATGCGGAACAGATCGCCGCTGATGCGTTTGTCCGACAACAGGATATCAATATAGCGCTGACCCAGGGCAATGTTGGTTTCCGGATCAAATAGCTCGGAGCGTTTGGACCCCCGGAAGCGACGATCCCGGGCGACGAAGCTCGCCGTGCCGGGCATCAACTGCATGAGACCGCGCGCTCCCCGGTGGGATTTGGCCTTGGGATTAAATCCCGATTCCTGACGGACGATGGCCAGGATCAGTTCCCGGTCGATGACCTCCTCGCCTTCGGTCTTCAAGTTGGGCGCCGGATAGGCCGTGCTGTCGTGGAGTTCTGATCCGGACTGCACCAGCATATTGCCCAGCCGCATGGCCAGCGACGGCATATTTGCCCGGTCTGCCAGCGCCAGCATGGCCCGCGCCAGTTCCGGCTTGGCTGATGAAAACACCAGACGCAGTTCCCGCTCGGCACGCCGGTCCTCGCCGATCTGCAACAGCGTCACTGCCCGGCGTCCGCCGGGTTCGGTGGACAATTCCGCCACGGCCTCCTGGGCCAAAGGCGGCGGGGTCCAATCGTAATCCAAATCCCGGTCCAACAGTTTTGCGGCGAGAATGCCGTAGAACGTGCGGGGATGCTCGGCCGCCTGCTTCATATATTTGTTAAAGTCCTGCGGCCGCCTGATCTTGATGCTGGCCCGGCCCGCCCAGAACGCCCCGGCCGTGGTCAACCAAGCAGACGTATAATCCGACCGCGAAACGGCATGGAAATGATCCCGGGCCCGGCGATACTGTTTCAGCCGCCAGGACGCCAGCGCCGCCGTCCAATGAGCTTCCGGCAGGTACTTCCCCGAATTCTTGGCGGCTTTCTCTGCCCAGTCCAAGGCCCATTTGTCCCGGCCGGCGGCATAATACCCGGCGGCAAGCTTAGCCATGAGTCGGTCTTTTTGTACCGGATGAAGGAGCTGATTGACCCGTTTCTTGGCGATCAGTTTTTTGAACGCCAGGGTCCAGCCCTTGCGGGAATAGTACCGGAGCCGGCGCTCATAGCCGCGCATCTCCTTGTATTCGGCCTTGGTCAGTTTTTTGCGCGGGTTGTAGACAAGATAACCGATACGCCGGCCGTCATGGCCTGATCCGCCAAGAGCGATGCCCGACGGCTCTTTCGGCAGTTTCCAGTTCTTGGGCCGGCGCTTCAGCGCCAGACGGTAAACACGGCTGGCTTCCGGATGGTCGGCATACTTGTCCATCCAGTCTTTCAGCTCGGTATACTTTGAACGATATTTCTTCGGATGGAGATAACGCTGCGCCAGCACATGCCCCATCAGGATACGATCTTCGAGAGAACGGATTATCTTGTCGGCGGTTTTCCACTCCCCCTCTTTTTGTAGGCGGAAAATCACCCGGTAACGGCTGACGTCAGCTGCCGACAAAATCGCCGGCAATTCCTCTGAGGTCCAGCGCTGCACCTTGTCGCCGGGCTGCAGGTATTTATCGAGATCAATCTTTTCCCTGTAGATCGGCTTGATGCCGGGAGACACAAACAGATGTGGCGGCGCCTTGGCGACAGATTTGGCGGCCGAAACAGGATCTAACCCGATCAGCAACAGGGATACGGCAAGGACAGAGCCAAGTAGAATTCGATAAATCATGGGATCTATGCGGGGAATTAAGTCCTCAAAAGCCCAAAGTGTAAATTATTTCACGCCACCCAGGTTTCCCAAAGCATACGGGAACCGCCGAATCCAGGCAATAGGCGCGTCGAAAATCCAGGTTCCAGGTTTCCAGGATCATTTTGACCTGGTTTCGCCGAAAATCAGTTCGAAATCAGGCGGCTAGATATCGGGCGGCTGTAGGAACCAGCCGGTCAGAATGTACTTTTGGCCGGAGATCGTTGGGCAGCCGCGATGAGCATGGGTCCATTCCGCCGGCCAGATGATGGTTTTTCCGGCTTCTGGCTTAATCTTTAGACCGAAATGGGGAAATTCGGTTTCTCCACCCTCTTCCACATCATTGAGATATGTCATCCAAACCAGGATACGGTTGAGAACCGAATACTCCATCCGTTCGGAGTGGATGCGGGAAAAATGCCCGCCCACTTCGTACTTTTGAAAATTAAAGGCGCCGACAAGAGTCCGGGTCAAATACGACTTCAAAAACGGCCATTGATCACAATAGTCCCGATAGCACTCGTGTAGTGCCGCCAAATAGTCATTGAACGGCTCATAGCCCGGTTTTTCCAGATCGACCGGCTCTATTGTCACATCTGTACTTTTCTTGTGTCTTTCATCGATTGCGCCGGTACCGATGGCGCCGGCCCTGTGCAAATTACTGTGCGTTTTGTGAAATTCGATCAGGTCTTCGCATAGTTCGGGGGGCAGGGCTGACCAAACGCTGATAAAGTTAGCGTTTTCCGGTGCGCTAAATTCTATACGATTCTCTTTCATCCGCTCGGCTCCTTACGCCCATACCTTTAACGCCAGCTCTTATCCACTCGCCGAGGAACATCAGCGTCGGTAGGGAATTCAACGGCGCCCTTATTATGCCCCACAAGAACAAAATCTGCTTCCCCCTCGGCATACATTTCAATGAACTGGGAGGCGAGGCCCATATAATGTATGGCCTCTTCATTGCGTCCGACGATGCTTAATGCGACGGACAATTCCCGGGCGATCGAGAGATCATCCGGGTTTAGCTTGTAGGCCTCTTCCAGACTGCTCAAGGCCTGCTCATGAAAATAATTTTTCTTCAACAAACTTCCCAGGTGATGGTGAGCCTTAGCGTGGAAAGGATCGAGCATAAGAGAGCGCTTATAGGCGATGATCGCCTCTTCCTCGCGTTCCAATTCTTTCAAACACTCTCCCATCTCGAAATGCGCGTCCGGCAGTTCGCCTTCAAGCGCCAGCGCCCGTTCGAGATAGCTGAGCGCCAGTTCCCATTGCTTGCCGTCATTGAAAAGTTTACCGAGATTGACCAAAGCATCCAGAGAATTCGGATCGAGTGACAGAGCCCTTTCAAAACTCGCTTGAGCCGCGCCTCTTTGGACGTTGGCCTGAAACACCTGGCCCAGAGCAATATGCCCCTCGATGAAATCGGGTTTCGCTTCAATTGCCGTCTCGAGACAAGATTTGGCTTGTTGGTACTCGCCCCGCCCCAAATGATTCTGGCCCAATATATAATTGCCGTAAATGTTTTGGGGATCGGCGCCAACGATCTTTTCCGCTGCTGCCGCGGCGTCCGGCATCCGACCGTCATTGAAATAACCTACGGCTTCCGCCGTCAACGCCTGGATGTTTACCGTTTCATTTGGCATAGGCATAAACTAGCCATAGAGCACGTGGAACACCAGCCCTGTCAGCCGGCATTCAGCTTGTCCTTGACAGCCAGAAGATCGCGCCAGGCGTCTTTTTTGGCCGCCGGTGACCGAAGCAAATAAGCGGGATGCAGAAACGGCATGACATCCACCGGCGCGGCCAAATTCTTGGACTGGTAAGTCCGCCATTTCCCCCTCAGCCGGGTGATGCCCTGTTGCTCGCCCAACAGAGTTTTTGTCGCCGGGCCGCCCAGCGGAATAAGAATATCGGGATCAATCAATTCGATGTGCCGTTCGACAAAGGGCAGACACAGGGCGATCTCGTTGGTGGTCGGATTGCGGTTTCCGGGTGGCCGCCAAAAGACAATATTGGTGATGTAGAAACCAGTCCGGTCCAAGCCGATAGACGCCGCCATCTTGTCCAAGAGCTGGCCGCTGGGGCCGATAAACGGCTTCCCCTGCCGATCTTCGTCGGCACCCGGCGCTTCTCCTACAAACATCACCTTGGCCGCCGGGTTGCCGTCCGAGAACACGGTGTTGGTTGCCGTTTTCTTGAGGGAGCACTCCTCGAATCCTCTGACAGCGGCCTCCAGTTCCTCGACAGTTGCGCAGGCCGCCGCCTGTTCCCAGGCGCTTTGCACGCCAGGGATCTCCACCTGGGCCGCCGGTGCTGGAGCCTGCTCGGGGCGCGCCTCTATCCGCCTGACAGTTCGGCTTGCGTTTCGACTGACGTGCTGGCTCTCCACTGATGCCTCTGCCTCGAGTGCCTCATTGGCGCCCGGCTCGATAAACCGGTTTACCGGAGCTTCGCCGATGCATTCATCGATGCCGGCTTCCAGTTGCCAAACCAGGGCTTCGCGGGCATTGTGGATTGCTGTCATGGGTCCAGTTTAGCAGCCGGGCCAAGGGAACGCACCTAGAGAACGAAGTGGGGGAATTGTCGGTGAGTGAGCGGGAATCGATGGAGTTCGACGTGGTGATTGTCGGGGCGGGGCCGTCCGGGCTTTCTGCCGCGATTCGGCTGAAACAGTTGTCGGAAGAATCCGGAACCGAATTAAATGTGTGCGTCGTCGAGAAAGGCTCCGAGGTTGGCGCTCATATTTTATCCGGCGCCGTGTTGGAACCGCGCACGCTGAACGAACTTATCCCTGATTGGCGGGATCGCGGCGCGCCACTCAATACGCCGGCGGGGGAAGACCGGTTCCTGTATCTGACGAAAAGCGGCTCCATCAAGCTGCCCACGCCGCCGCAGATGAAAAACCACGGCAATTACATTATCAGTCTCGGGAATTTCTGCCGCTGGCTGGCCGAACAGGCGGAAGCCATGGGAGTGGAAATCTATCCCGGTTTCGCTGCCGCCGAAGTGCTGTATCATGACGATGGCCGGGTGAAGGGCATCGCCACCGGCGATATGGGGATCGGTAAAGACGGCCAGCCAACCGACATGCATGAGCCGGGAGTAGAATTGCACGCCGCCTATACGTTGTTTGGCGAAGGCTGCCGAGGCTCGCTGTCCAAGGGACTTATCGAGAAGTTCAATTTGAACGCAGATGCGGATCCGCAGACCTATGCCATCGGCATCAAGGAACTGTGGGAGGTGAAGCCTGAAAACCACAAACAAGGCTCTATCGTACACACCGTCGGCTGGCCCTTAAACGCCGACACTTACGGCGGTTCATTCCTGTATCACCTGGAGGAAAACCAGGTCGCCTTGGGTTTCGTGATCGGGCTCGACTACAAGAACCCCTACTTAAGTCCTTTCGACGAAATGCAGCGTTATAAAACCCACCCGGCGATCCGCCCGGTGCTGGAAGGCGGTCGGCGTATTTCCTATGGCGCCAGGGCATTGGTGGAGGGCGGGTTTCAGTCTCTGCCCAAGCTGACCTTCCCCGGCGGCGTGCTGATCGGCGATTCCGCCGGATTCCTCAACGTGCCCAAAATCAAGGGCACCCATACCGCCATGAAGTCCGGGATGACGGCGGCCGAAGCCGCCTTCGAGGCGCTGAAGTCGGACGAACGAGCGCCAGAGCTCACCAGTTATCCGTCAACACTGAAGACCTCTTGGCTATGGGCGGAACTACGCAAAGTCCGAAACATTCGGCCGTCATTCCGTTGGGGACTCTGGGGCGGAATCCTCTATTCCGGCATCGACACCTATCTGTTCGGCGGCAATGCGCCTTGGACCCTTCGCCACCATGCCGATCATGAACAACTCCAGAAAGCTTCACAGGCCAAACCCATCGCCTATCCGAAACCGGACGGGGAGATCAGCTTCGACAAACTGTCATCGGTCTTTCTCTCCAACACCAACCACGAGGAAAACCAGCCGGCGCATCTCACTCTGAAAAACGAAAACGTGCCGCTCTCGGTCAATCTGGCCGAGTATGCGGGACCGGAAGCCCGGTTCTGCCCGGCTGGCGTCTATGAATTTCTCGAGGAAGGCGGAGAGACCAAGTTCCAGATCAACGCGCAGAACTGTGTCCACTGCAAAACCTGCGACATCAAAGACCCCACCCAGAACATCAACTGGGTGGTGCCTGAGGGCGGCGGCGGCCCGAACTACCCCAACATGTGAGCCACCGGGACGAAGACCTTGTCTATCATGGGGAGTCTGATGGACGGGATCTCTGAATGGCGCCCTACACCAGCAACGAGCACTCCCGTGACGAAAGAGTGACCGCGCGCGCGTATTGACGTTTGTGGAAAACCGCCGCTGCGGCTAGAATTACCGGAAATAGTGGTTAACCAATGCCGCCGGAATTTTAGACCAAATGCCGCAAAAATCATTCCTCAAGTTGGTTCCTGGCCTGGGGCTTGCCACCGGAGTTCTGCTGGCGACATTTCAACCGGGTTTTGCCGCCAATCAAAAAACCGCCGAAACACCGTTAAAATTTGGCGAGTATCTGGCCGGTCGGCACGCGCAGATCATTCAGGATCCTGCTGCCGCCGTTAAATATTATCGGGAAAATCTGCGCGCCAATCCCAATAATTCGGTAGTGCAGATTCAGCTCTTCACCATCCTTCTGGCCGAAGGCCGGATGAAAGAGGCGTTGAGCCTGGCGGTAGCACTCGACAAGACCGATGCCCCTGTTCGGGACATCGTGCAGACGGCTCTGATCGTCCAAAACGTTCGGATCGGCAACTTTACCGCGGCGGCAAACCGCGTCGCCGGCTTCCCGGAAGAAGGGTTGGGAGCATTGTCCCTTCCGCTGATCAAAGCCTGGGTCCTGGCCGGCGAAAAGAAATATGATGACGCCATCACAGCGCTGGAAGAGCGCAACAGCAATCCGGGCATGGCAGTTCTGCTTGGGCCCCATATCGCTCTCATTCACGAGATATCCGGCGACCGCCAGAAAGCTGAAGAGGCCTATCAAAACGCCATTAAAGCACGCGGTCGGGCGGGATTGCGCATGTCCCAGCTTCTCGGAGAATTTTATGAACGGACCGGCGAAAAAGAAAAGGCCAAGAAGGTTTATCAGGACTACCTGAAGGGCAGCCCGCAGTCTGTTCTGATGGACTCTGCGCTCAATCGTCTTGCCGGCAGGAAATCGGCGCCATTGCCGAAACTTGACGCCAAATTCGGCATGGCCGAGGCCATGTTCAGTCTGTCCCGTTCGATCCAGCGGCAAAGCCCCTTCGAGGCGCTGATCTTTTCCAATCTGGCCCTCTATCTACAGCCGAATTTCGGCCTGGTGAAATTCCTGGTCGCCGACAATTATTATGGAGAAGGGCGCTACAAGGAGGCCCTCGGTGTTCAGCAATCACTGGCCAAGGACCCCACCTATGGATGGTCGGCCCGGCTCCGGCAGGCGCGGACACTGTACGCCCTCGACCGGCTGGATGACGCGGTGAAGTTGTTGCGGTCCATGGCAAAGGAGGAGACATCCCGGATTGATGCGCTGATCCAAATGGGAGAGCTCTATCGGTCCAAGCAAAGCTACAAAGACGCCGCCGCGGCGTTTGAAGAGGCCAAAAAGCGGATCACCAAGTACGAGCCCCATCACTGGCAGCTTTTGTTCTGGAATGCCGCCGCCCATGAACGGCTGAAAAAATGGCCCCAGGCGGAGAAAGATTTCCTGAAGGCGCTGGAACTCAATCCTAACGAGCCGCGGGTTCTGAACTACCTCGGCTATTCCTGGGTGGAACAGGGCAAAAACATCGAACGCGCCCGCAAGATGATCGAATCTGCTGTCAAGCAACAGCCGCGCGCCGGCTACATCGTCGATAGTTTGGGCTGGGTGCTGTACCGGATGGGCGACATGGAGGGCGCGGTAAAGAATCTGGAACGTGCGGTTCTGCTGACCCCCCATGATCCGACCATCAACGACCACTTGGGCGATGCCTATTGGCGGGTCAACCGCAAGATCGAGGCCCGCTTTCAGTGGCAACGAGCGTTGACCTTGGACCCGGAAAAAGATCAGATTCCCATTATTAAGAAAAAACTGAAGGAAGGGCTGCCGAACTCGTAATCGGCCCCGTCGGTATTGGACCGTGTCCGCCCCCCTTCGCCTCGACGCCCCCGCCAAGATCAATTTGTACCTCCACGTCTTGGGCAAACGGCCTGACGGCTATCACGAGTTGGATTCTCTGATCGTTTTCGCTGGCGTTGGCGATGCCCTGATGTTTGAGCCAGGCGGCTTTCTAGAACTGGACATCGATGGCCCCTTCGCCGGCGAGCTGCGCGCCGATGACGACAATCTGGTGATGAAAGCGGCCAGGATGCTGGCGGACGAGGCGGAAATCGAGCCCCGCGCCCGCATCACGCTGACCAAGAACCTGCCGGTGGCGTCGGGCATCGGCGGCGGCTCGGCCGACGCAGCGGCCACGTTAAAAGGTTTGTGCGAATTATGGCGCTTGTCCCCGCCGCCAGCCCTCTTGAATGCTATGGCGAAGACCCTGGGCGCGGACGTGCCCGTGTGCCTGGAAAGCCGGTCCGCCTATATCGGCGGCGTGGGCGAGGTCGTTGAACCCGCGCCCGGCCTGCCGGCGGCCCATCTGGTCCTGGTCAATCCGCTGGTCGCTGTGCCGACGCCACAGGTGTTTGCCGCCCGGCAAGGGACGTTTTCCAAGGCCGACAGGTTGGACGGAATGCCGGACACAGTGGAGACGCTGGCCCAGGCGCTTCAATCCCGGCGCAACGATCTGACCGGCGCCGCGATCAAAACCGCGCGGGTTATCGGCGACGTGCTGTCGGCGCTGGAAGCATTGGACGACGTTTTGTTCACTCGGCTATCCGGCAGCGGGGCCACGTGCTTCGCGTTGTTTGCTGAGGAAGCGCAGGCAACAAAGGCGGCGGACACCCTTCGCCAGGACCATCCCGATTGGTGGATCGCCGCTGCACCGATCTTGGCCTAGACATTTCGGTTAAGAGGTTGCCGATCCCGGCAAATCTGAATACATTGCGCGCCATCCCGGCAACGGGAGATCACGGCAATGGGGCGTAGCCAAGTGGTCTAAGGCACCGGTTTTTGGTACCGGCATTCGGAGGTTCGAATCCTCCCGCCCCAGCCAACAATCAACCCGCCATCTGGCGGGTTTTTTGGTGGCTTGCGGTATGAAGAGACGAACCCTGTTCGAACCCATGGTCGGTGACACTCCACCATCCACGACCTTGTCAGTGACGCTAAACCACATCCTATCCCTCCACCTCCAGCCAACCGGCAAATTCGATACTGACACAGGACGAATGCTATATTAAATTGTCATAATTTTTATTATTACATACATAAATAGATCGCACGTGATGGCCGTTTGCGCCGTAGCCACAGCTATTTTGATGGCTCAGCCGGCCGTGGCTGATCCGTTGCGGGACGCCATTCGGCAAAATAGCGTCAGCGGCGTGGAGAGGGCCTTACGGTCAAAACCGCCACTGGAACCGGCCTGCCCTGCCAACCTCAACTGCAAGCCTTTGGGGTATGCGGCGTTTCTCGGCAATATCGAAATAGTCCGATTGCTTCTCGACGCGGGAGCCGACCCGGATGGACTGGGACCATACGGCGATGTCCCGATCTTTAAGGCTTATAATGCCAAGAAATTGAGTGGAAAGAGCGATCAAGAGATCAGTGAAATTCATACGCTCCTGTTGCAGCGTGGCGCCAACCCAAACATCCCCAATGTTTTTGCCTTCACGCCTTTCATGGCGTTTTGCATGTCGGGCGATCGTAAAAATATGGAACTGGCGCGTCAACTTGGCGGCGAGGTAAATGGCGCCTACAGGTCCAATCTCAACAATCAACGCCAATTTACGCGTACTGTCCTGATTGAAACAATCAGGCAGAAGCGGGTCGACTCGGTCGAATGGCTGTTGAAGCACGGGGCAGACCCTAATTTTCAGACGCCGGAGGGCGATACGGCCCTAAAAATGGCGGTAAAAATGGGGCTCACGGAGATCGAAGCTATCCTGAGATCGGCGGGCGCGACCCGGTAGAGTCGCCGGATCGGCGGGAACACTCCCCCGACCCAGCAATAAATCTAGTGGCATATTTGGCGGACGACAGGTGTCGTTCGTTCCGTGACTCACCCGGCCTCTCCCGCTAGTTTAAACCCAATAAACAACAAATACCGGGGAGGACATCCATGTCCGACGAATTACTCTTAGTGGGCAGCATTCCGCTGGACACGCCCGAGGAAGTGTTTACCGCGTTCGGGCCGGGTCTCGGCGAATGGCTGGCCTATCTACCCGACGGCGAAATCGGCGACCGGCGCTATTGGATCGATGGCATCGCGCATCGGGTATTGAACGGTCACCGTGAGATGGAGACCATTCGCTATCCCGACGCCGACGCGAACGGGGTCGAGACTTGGCGGCCCCAGGGCAACCACGATCAGTATCAGTTCACCGTAAAGGCCGGGATCGATAAGGTCCGGTTCGGCGATCCAGGCTGGCGGCTCGGCTACACCCGCGACGCCATCAACTCTTATTACGTCTTCCGGCATTTAAAAGAGCAGGGCAAGATACCGGCCCACGTACGTTTCCAAGTCTGCATCCCCCTCACCTATTCCTGTCTGGCAAGTTTTATCCCCGATCCGGACGATCTGGAAAAAGTTGCGCCCGGATTTACAGAGGCCCTGACCGCCGAGGTGACCGAGATGATCCGTCATATTCCAGCCTCCGAACTCGCCATTCAATGGGACATGGCCATCGAAAACCGGCTGATCGAAAACAAGCTGAAAGACGGCGACCAGACGGGCGCCGAGGCGGAAGCCGCACGCGTGGCGAAACCGGCCGCCGACATTTGTGCGGCGATCCCGGCGGACGTCGCGCTCGGCTATCATTCCTGTTACGGCACCCTCGACGGCTGGCCCAGCCGGCAGCCACCCGACGCCATGGGCACGGTGTTGTTGCTGAATGCCGTAGTGGCGGCCAGCGGACGGCAGGTGGATTTCGTCCACTTCCCCACCCTGGATGCAGCGGATGAAACCTTTTTCAAACCGTTTGAACGGTTTGAACTGGCCGGCGCCAGGGCCTATGTGGGCGCGATCCATCACCTGCACGGCGAAGGGGGCCTTCGCGATCAAATCACCAGCATCAAAAAGCACCTGCCAGAATTTGGTCTGGCCGCGCCTTGCGGCTTTGGGCGCGCGCCGGAACGGCCAGGCCGGCTGCTCACCGACAGCGGCAATGATGCGCCACCCGACTATATCCAAGTGATCCTGGACGACCACGCGGCAGCGGTTGATGTCCTCCGGGACGTGATGGCAGGCTAGCGATGGCCACAGGAGACAAATGATGGAAGTCATTCCCCTGACCAAGCATATCGGTGCGGAGATCAAGGACCTGGATCTTTCCCAGCCGCTCTCTGATGAGACCGTGGAACAACTCAATCAGGCATGGCTGGATCATCTGGTCCTGCTGTTCCGGGGTCAGAAGCTCAGCCAGGAAGATCAACTTCGCGTCACGGCCGCGTTCGGCGAGGTGGGCGAACTGGGCCGTCCGGCGGAGTTTTTTCCAAAAGGCTATGAAAAGCTGCTGCCCAACATCATGTTGATCAGCAATATCCGGGAGAACGGAGAGCCCATCGGCGCCCTGCCGGACGGGGAAATGATGTTCCATCACGACATGCTGCACCGGGAACTGCCGCACAAGGGGACATTCCTCTACGCCCACGAAATCCCCAGTCATGGGGGCAACACACTCTTCGCCAGCGGCTATGCGGCGTACGAGTCCCTGCCAGACGATATCCGTGAACCTTTGGAAGGCCGGAAGGCGCACCACCATTATCACTATGGCTCCACCCAAAAGGGCGACGGCAAAGGCACGCCGGCCTCGGCGGCCTCCGTGCATCCGGTGTTCCGCACCCACGAAGACACCGGCCGCAAGGCGATCTACGTGAACCGGCTGATGACCGAGGGCATCGTGGACATGGATACGGATGAATCCGGCCGGCTGCTGAACGCGGTCTATGACCACGCCGAAAAGCCGGAATTCGTCTACGAGCATGTCTGGCAGGTGGGCGACCTGATCCTGTGGGACAATCGCTGTTCCATGCATGCGCGGACAGATTTTCCAGAGACCGAGCGCCGTCTGATGCACCGGACCACCGTGCGCGGTACATCGATTCCGTTCTAGACGGTGAAAATTTGGGACGTCGGGCTATTCGCTTGGCTAACAAAACTAATAAATTTCTATCAAAAGGAGGCACACCATGGCCTTTAAGAAAACCAAAGTGGAAGTGAACAATGCGGTCTTTTCTCTGCCCTACTATGTGGCGCGGGACGAAGGCTATTTCGCAGAGGAAGGCATCGAAGTGGAATTGGTGCGCGCCGGCTCCGGCCGCGACCGGGACTTGGATGTGCCGGACAAACCGATCGAAGATCACACGATGGTGGAATCCTATGGCTGGCACCGGGGCATCGAGGAAGGCGAGTTCTCTCTGTATCGCGCTTGTGAATGGGGCCAAATCCGCCGCACCCAAGACAGCGTCAAGGACGCCAGGGTGATTTCCAAGCGCGCCGCCGTCGCCACCCAAGCGATCATCGTGACGCCGGATTCGCCGGTGAACATCCCGGCCGATCTAAAGAACAAGACCGTCGCGGTGAACTTCCACGCCGGCTCCCACTATGTGACTTTGGGCCTCTTGGGCGGCTATCTGAAGCGGGATGAAATCCGCGCAGTACATGTGGGCGGACCGAAGCAACGCTTTGACGCCATCACCAACGGCACCGTCGATGCTGCGGCCGTCATGGAGCCCTGGGTCACCGTCGCCGAAAAGCTCGGCTACAAGGTGATCGCCGAGGCCTATTACGACGGCGCCGAAGTGGGTACTCCGTCGCTCGATCCGGAGGCCTATGCGGCCATCGACCGGGCGATCAAGAAGGCGGTCAAGAAAATCAACGAGGATAAGACGCCGTATCTGCACTATCTCTGTGAGGAAGTGCCGGCCGAGATCTGCACAATCACGCCGGAAGACCTGCACACGCCGCGTCTTCGCTATATCGAGCCGCGCCCGTATACGGAAGAGGAATACCAGTACATCTATGACTGGATGACTGAGTGGAACCTTCTTGATACGGAAAGCGTCTACGACAAGATCATCGACGCGAAGATCGCTTAGGTCTCAATTTTCATAGTCATGCGCGGACCTGCCTGCGCGGAGCTGGAGCTTCGCTTCGGCGTAGGCAGGCCGGCGCGGGTATCACCCACGTCGTGATCCGCGTACCCACCTTACTCTGCGTCATCCCCGACTCGCGAAGCGATTGTCGGGGAACCATACTGAGCAAGCCATGGACCCCCGAGACTTGACCTCAATTCTCATTGAGCCCAAATCGGGGGCGACGCATCAAAAAAATTAAAAAATGGATACGCGGGACAAGCCCGCACATGACGCTGCAGTAAGGTTACCCTCCACCACCCCTCTGCATTGCCTGCCAAATATGGTGCGGCGTGGCCGGCATATTGATGTGGGTCACGCCGTAGTCTTTTAGGGCATCCACAATGGCGCTGATGAACGCCGCCGGAGAGCCGGTGGTGCCGCCTTCCCCGCCGGCCTTGACGCCCAGGGGATTGGTCGGCGACGGCACTTCGTTGAGCGCCACTTTGAAATCCGGCACATCGCCGGCCCGCAGCATCCCGTAATCCATCAACGAGCCCGACAGCGTCTGGCCGGTGTGATCATCGATCACGCACGCCTCCACCATGGCTTGGCCCAATCCCTGGACCACTGCGCCATGGGTCTGGCCATGGACGATCAGCGGATTAATCGCCCGGCCCACATCATCCACCGCGGCGTAGCGGACCAGCTCCACCCCACCGGTTTCCGGGTCCACCTCCACTTCGCAGATATGCGCGCCATTGGGAAACACCGGCGTGTGCATTTCGTTGGCGCGCTTCACGTAAAGCCCGTCCGAGAGTGCTTCGGGCAAGTCCACCCCCTCCAACTCCTTCGCCAATTGGAACCAGCCGATTGATTTATCTGTGCCCTTCACCGTGAAGCTCCCGTCGGCGAACTCGATGTCGCCGGCCGACGCCTCCAGCACATGCCCCGCCAGTTGCCGGCCTTTCTCGATCAGTTCATCGGCCGCGAGCACAATCACCGTCCCCGCCATGCGCATGGACCGGCCGGAGTGAGAGCCGCCGCCAACCTTCACCACATCCGTGTCGCCGAGCACGATCTGCACTTGATCCAAAGGCAGGCCCAACCACTCCGCTGCAACCTGGGCGAAGCTGGTTTCGTGGCCTTGGCCCGATGGCTGGGTGCCGATCACCACATCCACCCGGTCGTCCGGAGTCACGGTGATTTCTGTCTGTTCGATGGGACTGCCGATGGACGATTCCACATAGGTGATAAAGCCGACGCCCAGCAGCTTGCCCCGCGCCTTGGCCTCGGCCCGGCGGGCCTCCACATCCCCCCAGCCGGCAAGCTTCTTGGCGATGTCGAGGTTCTCCGCATAATGGCCGCTGTCGTAATCCATGCCGATGGGATTGCGGTAGGGCATCTCGGCCTCGGTCACTAGGTTTTGCCGGCGCAACTCCTGCGGATCGCGGCCCAGTTCCCGGGCCGCCTGTTCCACCAGCCGTTCGATGGCGAAGGTGACCTCGGGCCGGCCCGAACTGCGATAGGCCTGGGTGGGCACCGTGTTGGTAAACACCGCGCGGGATCGGATCATGCCGGCGGATATCCGGTAGTTGCCGCTGATCAACTGTGAGCCCTTGGCGATGGGCGAGAACGACACCGCGCGCGCGCCCACGTTGGAGATATTGTCGGCGCGGACGGCGAGGAAATTGCCCTCGGCGTCCAACGCGAGTTCCAACGTCGAATGCAGATCCCGGCCCTGGTAATCACTGATGAAGGCTTCCGACCGGTCACAGGTGTATTTCACCGGCCGGCCGATTTTCTTCGAGGCCCAGGCGGCCAAGGGAAATTCCACATAGACCCGGTTGCGGGTGCCGAAGTTGCCGCCCACGTCATAAGAGAATATCCGCACATCCTCGGGTTCCATGCCCAAGACCTCGGCAATTTCCCGCTTTTGCCGGACAGAACCGCCGCTGCCGGCGTACAGGGTATAGCGCCCCGACTCCGCATCATAATTGGCCAGCACCGCGCGAGGCTCCATGGGTACGCCGGTGACCCGGCCGATATGCACCGTCGACTTAACGACGTGCGTGGCGGCGGCGAAGGCAGCTTCGGTTCCGGCAATATCGCCGAAAGTGCTGTCGATACAGACATTCCCCGGCAGTTCGTCCCACACCGGCGGCTGTTCGGTCTCGGCGGCCGCAAAGGTATCGGTGTTGTAGGGCAGCACCTCGTACTCGACGGAGATGGCTTCCGCCGCGTCCAAGGCCTGCCCCCGGTTTTCGGCAATGACGCAGGCCACCGCCTCGCCCACATGGCGCACCTTGTCCGCCGGGAGAGGCATATGGGGTCCGATAAATACGTCACTGTCGCCGGGACCCCGCAATTTTAGATCATGATCGGTCTTGGGCAGCGGGCTATGGGGGATCGGTCTCAGCCCGTCCGCCGCGCAGTCTGCGCCGGTGAACACACCCAGTACACCAGGTAGGGCAGCCGCACCCGCCGTCTCGATTTTGACGATCCGAGCATGAGGATGAGGGGAGCGGATCATCGCCATATAGGCCTGACCGGGGGCGGAAAAATCATCAGTGAACCGGCCCTTGCCGGTCAGCAGGCGCTGATCCTCCTTGCGGCGGAGAGGCTGTCCAATCGGCTTATTCACGGGGTCTATTTGATCACGTTGCGGACCGGGGTGTTGGGCTTGATCCCCTTGTGCCGCATCTGTTCAGAGCGTTTGCCGTTCTCCAGATAGTCGCCGGCCACGGCGCGGGCCGCCAAGTTGTCCCACTCGTCGGTCCAGTCGCCTAGGGAATAGCCGTGCCACGGGCTTTCCGGCGTCAGCGTGCCGAGGCCCAGTTTCTCCCAGAGGTCCTTGGCGTGCTCCATGAATTCTTTCTTGGGCAGGGCCAGGGGTGCGGTCTCGTGCTTCAGGGTCGCGTCCACCAGCATGGTGCCGTCGGTGCTTTTATCGCCGCCCTTGGGCCCGTGCCCGCCGTCCCGGTTTGGCAGGATGACGATATCCGTGCTCGGGTTGGCCCGGTAGGCCATGGACCAAAACACCGCGTCGCCGTTGTTGGGATCGATATCCTCGTTCACCGCCATCACATACTTGCCGCAATCGGCCCGGAGCGTGGAGGCACCGTAAAGCGCCCGCCATACCTCGGTCTTTGGCACGCCGGGCTCCATCACGATAAAGATCACCCGGCGGATATTGGTCAGCGGCTCGTGCATCACAACGTTTTTGACGCCCTTGATGCCCAGGGTCTGCTGCAGGTGGGCCAGGAACATCTGCTCATACGCATCCCGCTTGATGGAGCTGGATTCCGACGGGGTCACTTGAGAGATGATGGAAGCGAACATGGCTTTTTGCTTCCGGGTGATCGCGGTGACATCGAAAATCATATTGAAGTCTTCGAGCGATATATGTCCGTGGGATTCCCCAAACGGCGCTTCCGGCTCCAGATATTCCGTGTCGATCAGGCCTTCGATGATGATCTCCGAATCCGCCGGCACCATCAGGTCATTGGTCACACATTTGACCATGCGGATCGGCTCCCCGGCCAGACCGCCAGCCACCCCCATCTCATCAACGCCCAGGGGCACTTTCTGCGGGCCCGTATAGGCCACGGTGGGGGGACAGCCGAGAACGCAGACGCAGGGCATCTTCTCCCCCCGCGCCTGATACTTAAGCCAATGGGGATAGCCACCGGCGCCGCCGGCCCTTGTCGCCATTCGAACGCCCAACCGATTTGAAGCTTTGAGCCCACCCCGGTAGGTGCCGAAGTTCTGCACCCCCGTGTCCGGATCGCGCGTAACAAAATTGCCGGCCGTAATATAAGGCGCGACATCAAAGCCCGGCGTGGAGATCGGCACCGGCAGGGCATCCAATCCCTTGCCGTCGCCGATTAAATCGTCGCCCTGCAGGATCACTTCCTGACAGGCCGCCTCGGTCACTTCCACCGGATCAATGGGCTGGGACATGGCGCGCCGCCAAATCTCCCCAACGCCCGCCGCATCCACATTAAGCCCGGTGCGGTAAATTTCCCGGCTGCCGGCCAACGCGCCGACCACCACCGGCATGTCATACTTTCTGCCCTTGGAATCGACCACATTCGTGAAAACAAAGGCTCGGCGGTTCTCTTCCGGCACACCGCCCCGGTATTGCCAGCGCACCAGGGGATGCATCTCGGTATCTTTATTGATTTCGGAATCGATGCGCTGAACCAGCCCGGCCTTTTCCAGATTGGCGAGGTGATCCTGAAAATCCGCGTAACCGCGTTTGGTGGGGGCCTTGGCGTCCATAAGAAATATGGTATCCGGGAAAATGGACCGGATAAAGGCCGCCGGAGCGGTTTCAATGGCCGGCCAGATAGGTATTTCGAGGCGCCGGGGAATATGGTTCTATCGGGGAAAATATCCGGCGCAGACCAGACCATAGGGAGCCTTCACAAATGTCCGATCCGATCAGCTACGGCAGCATGAGATATCCGGAAACCCCGGTGAACCTGCCGGCCAATCAGTCCAAGGCGGAATATGGATCCGACGTCATGGCCGACACGCTGCGCAATATGGGTTTCAAGCATGTGTTTGTGCTGCCCGGCTCCAGTTTTCGCGGGCTGCATGACTCGCTAGTGAACCATAATAGAAACCAAGGTCCGGAAATGATCATGGGCAGCCACGAGGCGGTGGTCGTTTCCATGGCCCATGGTTATGCAAAGGCGGCGGGCGAAACCTCCCTGGCGCTCATTCATGATCTGGTTGGGCTGATGACCGGCACGGTCAGCGTCTATAATATCTGGTGCGACCGGACGCCGGTGCTGATCCTGGGCGGCAGCGGTCCGTTTGATCCAGCACAGCGCCGCCCCATCGATTGGACCCACACCGCCAGCATGCAGAGCGATCTGGTCAAACCGTTCTGCAAGTGGACGGACGAACCGTTAACCCTACAGTCGTCGGTGGATTCCCTGCTGAAAGCCAATAAGATTGCCGGCACGGCGCCGAAAGGCCCGGCCTACATCTGTCTGGATCAGGTCATCCAAGAAGGCGGCATCCCGGATGATCTGGTGCAGCCCGATGCCGGCGTTGCCCGGTATCAACCCGCCCCGCCCATGGCGCCCAACCCGGATGCTCTCAACGAAGCTGTCGAATTACTGGTAAACGCAGAGATGCCGCTGATCACCGCCGGCCGGTTGGGCCGGGAACGGCGCTCCCGCGAACCGCTGATCGAGCTTGCCGAATTAACCGGCGCGGCCTGTAACGATGACCGTCATCTGGTCGCCTTCCCCACTGCCCATCCGCAGAACCTCAATAGCGATCATGACATAAAGGCCGAGGCCGACGTGATCCTGGCGCTGGATTGCGTCGATCCCACCAACGCCTATGACGGGCACGTAAAAGGGGTGCGCGGCAAAGATGGCCAGACCGTGATCGAAATGAGCCTGGAGCACACGGTCAATGACAGCTGGTCCCATTTCGGCGGACCGGTGGCGGCGGTTGATCTGCAGATCGATTGCGACCCGAACCTGGGCCTGGACCATTTGAACGCCGCGCTGAAAACACGGATCGACGGCGACGACGCCTTGCAACAGAAAATTGCGGCGCGTAAGGACGCATTGGGCGAGCGGCACGCCAAGCTGCGGGAGGCGCAACATGAGCGTTGGCAGGAAAGCTGGGACTCGTCCCCCATCGCCACTGGCCGCATGGTGCATGAACTGTATCAAGCAGTGAAGGACAAGCCCTGGACCATGGTGCTGCGCAACAACCGGAGCTTCCCGGAAGGCTGTTGGGATTTTGCCGGCGCGGGAGATTTCCTGGGCGGCGACGGCGGCGGCGGCGTGGGCTACGGTCCAGGAGGCTCCATCGGTGCGGCTCTGGCGCTCCGGGAACAAGGGCGTTTCCCGGTCAGCATCACTGGCGACGGTGATTTCCTGATGGGTGCGGGCGCGCTCTGGACGGCCGCTCACTATCAAATTCCGCTGTTGCTGGTGATCAATAACAACAATAGCTGGGGCAATGACGAGCACCACCAAATCCGCGTCGCCAACAAACGCAACCGGCCACCGGAAAACGCCTGGATCGGCCAGCGCATGGCCGAGCCCACCATCGACTACGCGACCGTCGCACGGGGCTACGGCGCCTGGGCGGAAGGCCCGGTGGATCATCCGGCGGAGCTGGCGGGCGTGTTCAAGCGCGCCGTCGCCGAAGTGGATAAGGGCAACGTCGCCATCGTCGATGTCAGGACGGTGCTCTAGTCCCATGGCCAGGAAATCCTCAAAGAAGCGAAGCTACAATAATCTGCCCGAACATCTGGCGGCGTTGCGCAAAGCCGGCCTGTTGATGGAGGTCGATCGGGAGATCAACAAAGACACAGAGATGCATCCCTTGGTCCGCTGGCAGTACCGGGGCGGCATGTCGGAAGCCGAACGCAAGGCCTGGCTGTTCACCAACGTGGTCGATAGCAAGGGCCGTAAATTCGATATGCCGGTGGTGCTGTGTGCGCTGGCCGGCAGCCCGTCCATCTATGAGGTCGGGTTCGGCTCATCGCTGGACCAGATTACCGACCGCTGGATCAAGGCGATCAAAGACCCGCTCGAACCCAACGAGATCGCGCCTGATGACGCGCCGTGTCAGGAAGTCGTCTATCAGGGCAAGGACCTTACGACGGGCCACGGGCTGGATGACCTGCCGATCCCCATCTCCACACCCGGATGGGATAACGCACCCTATACGTCCGCATCACACTTCATCACCAAAGACCCGGAGACCGGCGTTCAAAATGTCGGCACCTATCGCGGTCAGGTAAAAGCGCCGGACCGGCTGGGCATGAACACCTCGACCGAACTTCGCACCGGTGGCTACATCAACTGGCTCGCCTGGAAAGAACGGGGCGAGCGCATGCCCTGCGCCGTTGTCATCGGCTGCCCGCCAGTCGTATCGTACGCTTCTGTCCAAAAAGTGCCCGAGGGCATCGACGAGATCGCCGTCGCGGGTGCGCTGGTGGGCGAACCCATCGATGTTGTTCCGGCCAAAACCGTGGACCTGATGGTCCCGGCGGAAGCAGAAGTGGTGATCGAAGGCTATGTGGACACCGAGTTTCTGGAACCGGAAGCACCCTTCGGCGAATCCCATGGGCACGTAAACCTACAGGAGTATAACGGGTTCATGGACGTCACTGCCATTACCCGGAAGGAAAAGGCCATCATCACGTCGTGGGTGAGCCAGGTCGCGCCCAGCGAATCCAGCGTGATCCGCCGTTTTGCCTACGAGGCCCGCAATCTGGCGTACCTCCGAGACACGATGGGCATCAAACAGGTGATCACGGTGAAGGCCCACGAGCCGCTGACATCGCTGCATCGGGTGCACGCTATCGTGTTCGAGCACGGCGCCACCCAAACCGAGGTTTGGCGGGCGCTGTATGGATTATCGGGCTATCGGCAGTCGGAAGGCAAATGGATCATCGCGGTGAACGAGGATATCGACGGCTCGAACGCGGACGCGCTGTTCTGGGCCATGGCCTACCGCTGCAAGCCTCAGCATGATGTGCAGATCCTGAAACATCAGGACGCCGGCCACGGCCCTCGCAGCATGGTCGATCCCGAAGACGCATCGGTACTGGTGGATGCTACATTGAAAGAGACCTATCCGCCGATTTCCCTGCCGAAGCGGGAGTTCATGGAGCGGGCCGCCGAAATTTGGAAAGAATTAGGCCTGCCCGAACTTTCACCCCAAGCGCCCTGGTACGGCTATGACCTGGGCGAATGGACCGAAGAGTTTGAACAGATGGCCGAGCGGGCGGTGAACAGCGACTATTGGCAGACCGGCAAGATCATCGCGCAACGGCGGCGCAGCGACGTTCCCATGAACACCGAGGTGCGCACGGTCGACGGTAAAGACGACGAGTAGGCTTACTCGGCGGCGGCCGGCTCGACCTTCCACTTGGAGGAAAAAACCGCGACCGGATCGGGAAAGCCCTTCATTTCCCGGGCGCCCCGATTTTCGAACTTCATGGCCTTGCCGCGGCAGATTGACGCAACAACTTCGGACACCATGACCTCGCCGGTAGAGGCGATGGCGCAGATGCGGGCCGCCATCTGAACGGCGGAACCAAAGATATCATCTTCTTCCCGGACGGGTTCACCGGCGTTGATGCCGATCCTGACCCCCATCGGGTCTTCCTTGCGGGCCAGATTAAAATTTTCGACGCCGCGCTGGATCGCGTTGGCCGCCTCGACCGAGTTAGTCACCCCATCGAAGGACGCCATGATGCCGTAGCCGAGATGTTTGATTTCCTTGCCGCTGAACCGGGTAATGGCGGCGCGAACGATCCGATTGTGGGCGCGGAGAATTTCCTGCGCCTCTGCATCGCCAGCCTTCTGGGTTAGCTCCGTATAGCCCATGATTTCCGTAAACATGATGGCGATGGTTTCAGCCTCACTGGCGCCCGAGGCTTTTTCCTCTTTCTTGTTCCACTCCTTCAATGCTTCAATCAGCATACCCGGCGCGGAGCTATCGCCATTGAGTTGAGCCTGCATGGCGTCCCGGCCCTTTTCGATCATCGACATGTATTTGGGCACGCGAAAATAATCGTCGTAATCTTCGACAAACTTTTCTGCCTGCGGCGGTTTGGCGCCGACGATTTCCATGGAGGCCCGGATAATCTGCTTGATCTCGCCTTCTTCCAGATCTTCATCCGTGCCGATCACATCGCTGGCGCCTGTGGCGAACAATACCGAACCGAACTTGTTGAACATGTCCATTTTCACGTTCGCTCCATGCACCGAAGAGACGCAATCCTGCATGAAGTCGAGAACCGTCTGCTGAACTTTCACCGCCGCAGGTGAAAGCGGAAATTTTTCTCCCGACGGGATATCTTCCGAGGAATCCGTCTCGTCGGGCGCTTCCTGCTCCTCCTGTTGCTGGCGCAGGCGCTCTTGCTGGCGCTTGTATGCCGCCATTTGATGGGGGGTCAGCATTGGACCGTCGAGCGTTTGTTTCCAACGCTCTTTCTCTTCGGACTCGAAATCTTCGGCCCGGAGCTGCCCAGTCAGCAGCTTCAACAGACCCACGAACAGCCCACCGCTGGAAACAACGGTCGGTCTACTTGGTCGCTGTGAGGATCCATTACTCATCACACGGCTATTCCCTAGTGCACCCCGGTTCGGATCGAGAAAATTCCAATACCCCACCACTGCACAAATGCCGGTCTTTGCGACCGATTATTCTTGTCTTGCCGTCAAAATTGTCTGTGACATCACAGTCACTTGCGGCATTTCTAGCGCCTTTAAGGTTGGAAATCAACAACATGTCTACGTACTTCCCACAGGGTCATTACGATGCAATGGCTCCAGATTGCAGATATACGCCTGTATTTCAGTGATTTTTGTCACTTCTTGGGTAGATATTCAACGTCCGGTTCCTCGTGGGAAAAACGTAAAAACCCGCGTTTTCAGTCATTGAAATCGGGCGCTTTGCCTTGGATAACGACATTGCCCGGCCGGATTGTGACCTGTACCATCTTATTCTGAATCGAGGCTGACCCCACAGCCAGCAGGGAGAGACAGATGTTTTTCAGGTCCAAGAATAAAGACCGGCCGTTCCATTGGGGGCCCTATCCCCTGGAGCGCTTGCCGCACGACGCCAACATCACCGATATCGAGTCGAACAAGCCGCCGGTGGCGAAACCGGCCGTTCCGCCGGTCCCGGCAGATAACCCTTTTGCCATGGCGGTCGACAAATACGCTAAAATTTTCCGTGAACAGGGCAAGGTCGATCCCTTGCCGCCGAAAGCGCCGGTGCCGGACGATCTTGCGCGCCGGACCCAGGACATCAAGGGCGCCGGCTATTTCCTGGACGCTTCCCAGATGGGAATCTGTAAACTGCCCGCGAACGCCTGGTATGCCGGAGAAACCGCGACAGACCATGACCACGCCATCGTCATCATGGTGGCCCATGGCCGGACCCCTGAAGACGACAACCTGGCCCACAAGTGGGTAAAGGGGCAGGAAGGGATCGGCGGACGGCTCCGCGCTCTGGAAATCGCCATTGCCATCGGCGAACATATTCAGTGGATGGGATATTCCGCCCGAGCCCACGATCCGGAAACCGGTCAGGTGGATATGGATCGGCTATCTGTGCTGGCTGGTCTCGGCATCCGGTCGGGCGACAAAATCGTGAACCCTTATTTGGACGACAAATTTGAACTGGCCGTGGTCACCACGAACTATGCGTTGGCGATTGACACTCCGCTTTCGAATCGCGCCCGCAACGCCAAGGGTTTCGGCTATATGATCGGCGCCGGTGGCGCGGTGCCGGGTCTGGAGTGGAGCCGCCGCGCCGGCCGCAAAACCCATATGAGCAACTACCCGCTGGAACAGGTGAAAAGAGTCGATGAACCAACGACCCTAATCTTCGAAGACGAAGTGCCCAAGGTTTCCAAACGGGCCGAGTTTTTCGAGCGAGCCGCCCGGGGCGATATGGGTCAAAAATCCCAGTTGGAGCGTTCCCGGTTTTCCTTCAAACACCCGTTCGCCCAGGCCATGGTCAGCCTGATCAAGTGCATGGTTCCGGAACAGGGTGGAGACACAGCCCCCGTGGCGCCAGGTTACGACGACGCCGAGGCCAATACCAAAGCGATCAAATCGTTATCCTACTATCTCGGCTCGGAGATGACCGGCATTTGCGAAATACCCGGCTACGCCTGGTATTCGCATCGCAAGGACGGCTCCGAGATTAAGCCTTACAACAAATACGCAATCGTCATGTTGATCGACCAGGGCTATGAGACCATGGAAGGCGCATCCGGGGATGACTATATTTCCGGCGCCCAGTCCATGCGGGCCTATATGCGCGGTGCAGAGATCGCCGGCATCATGGGCGAATTGTTCCGTTCCCTCGGATACTATTCCCGGTCACAGACCAATGCGGATTCCGAGGTCCTGCACCCGCCGCTTGCCCTGGTCGCCGGGTTGGGAGAGCTAAGCCGGATTGGCGAGGTGATTCTGAACCCGTTTATCGGCCCACGGTTGAAAACCGTGGTGCTCACCACCGACATCCCTCTGGTGCCGGACAAACCGATGGACTTCGGCCTCCAATATTTCTGCTCCAACTGCTGGAAATGCGCCCGGGAATGCCCGTGTGACGCCATATCCTGGGGCGATAAGGTGATCTTCAACGGTTACGAAATGTGGAAACCGGATGTGGAACGGTGCACTCGCTACCGGCTGACCAATCCCAAGGGACTGGCTTGCGGCCGCTGCATGAAAACCTGTCCTCTGAACAAGGTGGTCACTTGGGAAGGGCCGATTGCGACGCGGGTCGCCTCTTGGTTCGGGGTGAATGTCCGCTGGCTTAAACCGCTTTTGGTGCCCATTGCCGTCAAACTGGATGATGCCCTCGGCCACGGGGTGCGCAATCCGGTTAAGAAATGGTGGCTGGACATGGAAATTGTCGATGGCAAGTGCATTGATCCGCCCAAAGGCGTCAATCAGCGCGACCTCAACCTTGATCACAAACTCGATCCGGCGGATCAAAAAATGGCCTATTACCATGCGGACGTTATGCCGCCGCCTGATGCGGGCGATCCTGTGCCAGTGGACCGAAAGGCGGCCTTGAAGGCGAAGGAATTGCTGGAATCTCCTGCCGAAGCGCTGGCCCGCCGTGCGGCTGGTAAACCCAAGCCGGGACATTATAATCCGACGCCGGCTCTGGGCACCGGGATGGATGTGGAACATGCGTCCGCCAACGCCATCTGGGACAAACCTCGGGGCCGGGAAAACTAAACGTCACAGCCTACGAGTAACCGAAAATGAACGACGTTGTTGCACCCGCCCCCCTGGTGGAGGTCACGCGAAACGGCGTAGTGGAAAGCATCCACTACGGCCATGTGGCCGTCGCCAATTATAAGGGCGAGATTCTTAAGGGTGCGGGAGACATCAACACCATCACCTATCCCCGCTCCGCGATGAAGCCCATCCAGGCCCTGGCCCTGATTGAATCCGGCGCGGCAAAAGCCTTTGATCTAGAACCCAACCACATTTGCCTGGCCTGTGCCTCCCATTGGGGGGAGCCCTATCACATCGATACGGTCCGGCACTGGCTGGATATGATCGACTGTACGGAAGAACATCTGACCTGCGGCCACGACTTTCCTATCAATGTGGAGGAGATGGAAAAAATCCTAGCCGCCGGCGGTAAACGGGAACGGATTTATCACAATTGCTCGGGCAAGCATGCAGGGCTTCTGACGCTTGCCCGCCACCTGGGTCACGATTTGGACTACGGCAATTTCGATCATCCCGTTCAAAAGGCCTACCGGGAAAACCTATCGATCTTGATCGACCGCGATGCGGACGGCTTGGACTGGGGCATTGATGGATGCACCTTGCCCGCGCCCGCTTTGCCACTGGGCCTGATGGCGACAGCCTTTGCCCGGCTGTCCGCGCCGAGCGTGTTGGAGAACGCCAAGAAAATGGCGGCGCTTACCATTTTTGACGCCATTGCCCAGGAACCCAATTACCTGTGGGGCACGAACGGACCCGGCAGCGACATTGTCCGGCTTACACGAGGCCGAATCATCGCCAAGATCGGCGCCGAAGGATATATGGCCGCGGCTGACCGTCAAAGCGGGCTGGGAATTGCCCTCAAAATTAGTGATGGCGCCCGGCGGCCCGTCTGCGTCGCGCTGATCGGCGTGCTAATAGAGCTGGGCATGCTGCACGACAGCGAGATCGAGGCGTTGCAAATGCACCATCGCCCGCCTGTCGCGAATTCCGGCGGAGAGATTGTGGGCGAACTCCGCGCCACAGAGAAAATCCTGAATTAGATTGGACTAGCTCGTCAATTCCGGATCGGAGAGAATTTTGTCCAACTCTTCACGGCTTTCCTCGACGCATTTCTGGTGGAAGGCAACCGCGTCCGGATCCAACTTATTGGTAATTTCCTGCACAAAGCTCGGTCTTTCCCGCATACGTTCCAGCCACGCCGTATAGGCGGGCCGGTCCGCATGCAGCGTGCCAAACCCTATCACATCCAACCGATGCAAGTACGGCACCAGCCCAGTGTCGGCGAGGCTGAACTCTTCGCCGGCCAGCCACGGGCCGGACTCTTGCAGTGACGCGTCCAGTTCCTTGATCAGACGCCGGTAGCGTTTCAACGCGATCGGGATCAGCGGCGACTTCACCCCTTCCGCAACTAGCGACTTCTGCCGGCGCATGGCGATCGGGTTCGGGTTGGCGTCAAAAAAGGCCTGCATCTCCTCCGGCGTCTTGGACCGGTAGATGATCCGAAACACCAAACCGACATTGAGACTGTTAATGGAATGGCTGATCCAGCTCACGGTTTGTTCGGTTTGCCAGCGCATCCGCGCCCGGCCACGCGCGGTCGATGGCTTCAACGGCGGCTCCGGAAACTTATCGTCCAGATACTCACAGATCACCGTGGATTCAACGAAGGTTTCCCCGTCATCCACCAATGCCGGAACTTGGGCGTTTGGATTTACTTTTTTGTACTCGGGATCGAACTGCTCCCCTTTCTGCAGGTCCAAAATCCGGCTTTCGAATTCGAGACCTTTTTCCGCCAGAACCAAACGGACTTTTTGCGCGTTCGTTGAAAACGGGTTGTCGAAAAGGATCAGCATGGCTGTCATTCCCTATAAGAAAATCATGACCGGAGAGTGCATCGCCTAGAAACGTCTGGCAATGCCATTTCCGTTGCCGGTTTCAGCCGTCCCGGCCACCGAGACCATCGGGAAATATGTCATCCAGGATCGCCGCCATTACTTCGTCCAACGGCCGTTTACGGGGCTGCTCGCCGAAGCAAAATGTCGGCACATCCTCGTGCCCGGCGAACGGGTCGCAATGTTTTAGATCATCCTGGTTCAATAACTTAACCCCGGCCTTGTAGGCGGCCGCCACCGGCGCGCGGGCGATCATCAGTTTGCCTGCGCCTGTCTCCACCGGACCGTTCGCCGTGGAAAAGGCGACAGGGACAAGATCGCCCCGCTGCACTGTGTAAGCGTCATTCAGAAAAAACTCGTACACCGCCTCTGTCACCGTCGGATACCAGGGATTAAACAGATCGTCAGCGATAATGACCCCGTCCGGAGCGAGCACCCCTGCGGCCAGGGCGAGCTCACTCAAGACCGCGTCCTTACCATGGTCGCCATCGACACTGAACAGACGAACGTCGTTGCCGCCGCACAAACCCGCCATGTCGGCCGGGCTCATAGACAAGCTATCCCCCACCTCCAATCGGTAACGGTCCCGTCCGAAACCGTACTTCGCCATGTTGGCGTGGAATATGTCTAGGTCATCCGTATGGCTGCCCATGGGATCGCCGAACACATCCACGCCGATGCCGATCTCATCATTGCGGAGCCCGTGGCAGAGCAGCAGAAACGTCTTTCCCCGGAATACGCCGATCTCGGCCACCGGTCCCCGCACATCCCAATGGTCCTGCAATTCGATTAACGACCAGATGATGGCCAAGGAACCTGATTGCAGCATACCGTGAATGTCATTCACACCGACCGTGGCATAGTGATGGAGCGCCTGTTTGTTCATGGACCCACTATACGCCGGAACAAATAAACAAAAAGCTGACAGCAGGCCGGCGGCGGCCTAGGATTTTCGCTCGTCAGCTTGCATCGCAAAGGAACACATTATGACCGGCGATCTTAAACCTCCCGCTATCAATCCCATGTCCATCGAAGCCGGCACAGGCACCTTGTACCCGGCGCATCTGGACTGCCCGGCGGAACCGCGGATCAAACGCCGTTTGGGCGACGCCTTGGGTCTGACTAAATTCGGGGTGAATCTCAGTATCCTGCCGCCTGGCGCCTGGTCGGCCTTCCGTCACTGGCACGAACAGGAAGATGAATTCGTCTACATCCTGGAAGGCGAGGCCACCTTGGTTACCGATCACAGTGAGCAGATTCTTGGCCCCGGGGCGGCCGCAGGATTCCCCGGCGGCAAGGCCGACGGCCACGTGCTTAAGAACAATACCGAAAACGATCTGGTCTATCTGGAGGTCGGCAACCGGTTCGACGACGAGGATGTCCACTATCCGGACGTCGATCTGCACCTGGAGAAACGACCGGGCAAACGTCAGTACTATGACAAGAAAGGAAACCCTCTGGAGGGGAAGGTCACCGCTTGATCGACCTTGGCCCTAGCGCCGGCCGGTAAACTGCTGCACGAACGCCTGCTTGTCTTCTTCGTCGTCAAACATGACCTTGTAGCTGCGGGCGTTCAGGCTGTCGTCCATATCTTCAAGGGTCAGCCCCCACTGGAACTTGCAATTGTCTTCCAGCCAGTTTTCGATCAGCCGGAAGGATTCATTTGTCCGGAATATGAGTCCGAACTTCCAGCCCCGCCGCTCAGCCGACTTCCGACCATATTGGACATCGGATGAATCGCCATCCTGCGAACGCCGGTCATAAATTTCGTTGTCGCTCATTCTAGAACTGATCCGTCACTCGATCCCAGGAATTATCCATAGCATGACGCTTCGCTAGATCTCTTTTCAGTCTATGATATAGGCACAAATTGAGAAAAACCAACTCGGGTAGTGCCGTCCTTGTCAGGGAAAACCCGGAATCCCGCGCTGGGAGTCGCTTTTCTTGAACTAATCTGCTATGATTCCTGCTTGATCGGGAGGTTTAGGCCGGATCGGGATAGAATGTCCCTGGGCCGAAGCTCCCGGAGAAAGACAGATTGAGATGCGACAGGAGGTCGCGATCCAATGACCGTCGAAGCGTTCAGTTCGACAGCGACGATCGTGGGTGCCATCACAGGCGGTGTAGAAGCCGTTGACCGCGCCCTATTGCGAAGTCGCGGCACGGCCCAGTCCAGTGTGGCCAAAAGTCTGCAGGAGCAGTTCGGCTCTCGCATCGATGCGGCTTTGGCCAATCTCAACGCCGGCGTCTCCAACGCCAAGACCGAGGCCCTGGCCAGCGAACAGGCGGTCCTGATCGGCCGTAAATCCCGCATCACCGAAGCGGTGGAGGTGATCAGCCAGGCGCTCAGCCAATTCGATTACCTGAAGAACCACATCACCTATCTGGAGGAGCAGATTACCAGTCTTGAGAACGGCGACATTACGGCCGCGACACTGGCCGCCGACTGGGACAATAAACTCCGCAAGATCAACCAATTATCCGACGCCGGTGATGAGCAATATTTCGACGGCGGGCTCTATTATCAAAAGAACCTGATTGGCTCTTTGTCGCGGGAAACTTTCCTCACACAAAATCTATACGCGCCGTTCAATTCAGAGGGCGATCTCTATCAGGTTGCGGGCGTTTATCTGGGCACCGACTACCACCTGACCGAAACCAGTCCCGGTTCCGAGGTCTGGTATTCGGACGTAGGCTTTTTGGGCTCAGAAGAGGCCACCGGCACGCTGACCGAATATACCAGTTTCCCCGATACGCCGACGGGCAACACCGAAGATGTCACCACCATCAATTTCACCGGCTTTACCGATAACGCGGGCAGTGACGACGTGGTGGCCTTCACAATGACAGACGCTACCCCGGTCACGGCAACGGTCAACCGGGGCGGGCTCGGCATCCTGGATGCATGGCTGTATGACGATTTTTCCACCGCCGTCGACGCCAACGCCATCGAACGCGCCAAGGCGGATTTGAACGCCGCCGAGGGAAAAATCCTGACCGCCGAGGCGGAGTTCCGCGCAGACCTGCAGGCATTGCAATCCCGCTCCAGCATCTTCGACAGTTTGATCGACGGAATCGAAAAAGAGATTCAGGCGAACATCCAGGACGTCCGCGACGACCAGGAGGCCGACCTGCTGGCCCTGCAGCTTGAGTTCGAAGTGGCGAAGTTCGGTCTGTCGCTGTTGGCGGCCAGAGGCAGCACCTTGGTCTTCAGTTTGATCATCGCCCAGGATGCCGGCACCGGCGATGTGCCGGCCAGCACCAAACAATCGGGCGAGGCCGTGCTGGGCGCGACCCTTAACGTCAGGGCATAGATTTCCTTAAAGATGCGCGAGAGCGTGCTTGGCGACTTTCTTCATGACCGTCGGCAATGCGTGATCACCGAGCTGATCTATGGGCGCCCACACCCCTTCGGGCGCCATGTCGTCGCCCGCCTCTCCCGCGAACACGGTGAGTTCCAGGTGAAAATGGGTGAAGGTGTGGCGCACCCGGCCTTCCAATAATTTCCAGTCGGCCCGAACCGGCGCAGCCGCCTCGAGATCATCCGAGTTCCACGCCCCTTCCCGCCAGTCGCCCGTCGGAAACTCCATCATGCCGCCAAGCAGCCCCTGTTCCGGGCGGCGGCGCAACAGAACGCGGCCCTGCCGGTCGACCAGCCAGAAGATGATGCCCGACCGAGTCGGACGTTCCGCCTTCTTCTCCCGGACCGGATAGTCGGCGGCATCCCCACGGGCCGCGCCTTTGCAAATCTCCCGCCAGGGACAGAGCGCGCACATGGGATTACGAGGCGTGCAGATGGTCGCTCCCAGATCCATTACGGCCTGGGCGAAGTCGCCGTACCGCGCCGGCGGCAACATGCCCTTGGCCAGTTCGATGAGTTCCGGCTTAGCCTTGGGCATGGGGGTCTTTACCCGGTGCAGTCTTGCCATCACCCGTTCGATATTGCCGTCCACCGGCATGGCCGCCCGGTCAAAGGCGATGGCCGCAATCGCCGCCGCCGTGTAGGGACCGATCCCCGGCAGCGCCAAAAACCCCTCTTCCGTGTCGGGAAACACGCCGCCCAGCTCATCCGCCACCATGCGGGCGCATTTGTGCAAATTGCGGGCGCGGGCGTAATAGCCGAGCCCCTGCCAGGCGTGCAGCACCTCGTCCAGTTCGGCCCGCGCCAGATCGAGAACCGTGGGCCAGCGGGCCAGGAAATCCTCGAAATAGCCTTTAACCGACGCCACTGTCGTCTGCTGCAGCATGATCTCCGACAACCAAACGTGATACGGGTCGGGGACCACGCCGTCCCGCGCCCGCCACGGCAGGTTTCGGGCATGGCGGTCATACCAGTCGAGAAGGCGCGCCGCGGGATGATCTGACATTTTGGCCATGGGAAAAGACTAGCACGGACGGCGGGGCATGCTAAATTGCCTCTCAACAAAGGATCGAGACCATGACCACGCAAAATATCATCGAACAGAAAATTTTGGACGCGCTCACGCCCAGCTATCTGGACGTGATCAACGAGAGCCATATGCACAATGTGCCGCCGGGCTCCGAATCACATTTCAAGGTGGTGGTGGTGTCAGAAGCGTTTGACGGCCAGCGGCTGGTCCAGCGCCATCAGCAGATCAACGCGCTGCTGGCCGACGAGCTGGCGGGTGGCGTGCACGCGCTCACCATGCAGACCCTCACCGAAGAGGAATGGGTGAAGAAAAACGGCGTGGTACCGGATTCTCCCAACTGTCACGGTGGCTCGAAGGCGGACCGCTAGACCCAAGCCCAGGACCGTATCCGGGTTAACGCCGGTGACAAAGCAGCACGCCTGCCGTAGCATCGCGTATGACCATCAGACGCCGCCAGTTCCGCGCCATCGGCTCCACCGTGGAAAAGCTGACCAAGCCGGTGTTCGGCCGCCGGGGTTTTGGCTCGCCGGCCATCGTCAATGACTGGCCGGAGATCATCGGCGGCATCCTGGCCGAGCACACGTTTCCGGAGCGTATCGCCTATCCCGCCGGCAAGCGGTCCGAAGGCACGTTGCATCTAAAGATCGACAGCGCCGCGCTGGCGCTGGAGCTGCAACACTTGGCGCCGCAGGTCATGGAACGGGTGAACACCTATTTCGGCTTTAAGGCGGTGGCGGACATCCGCATCCTGCAGGGACCGCTGCCGGAAAAGCCGGAAAAGAAACCGCCGCCCGCGCCGTTGGACGAGGCCAAAAAACAGGAACTGAATCAAAAGCTGACCCTGGTCACCGACCCGGAGTTGAAAGCCGCGTTGGAGTCCTTGGGGACCGAGGTGATCCGCGACCGCTAGGCCGCCTCCGCCCGATACAGATTAAGCTTTCGCATAATCTCCCGGTCGGAGATCTGGATCATCAGCGCGCGGTTGGACGCCGCCGTGTGGGAGAACCAAGTCCAATGGGGTACGGTGAAGACATCCTTGGCGGACCAGGAAACCTCTTCCTCGCCGATGCGGCTGGTCCCTTCCCCTTCCAAGACAATACACACCATGTTGGCCATTTCCCGGGTCTGCCGGGACGCTGCCCCACCACTTAAACTAAGCGCACGAGAATCAAGTGTGGGCAGCATCGGCCCGCCATCGACCGGGTTGAGGTAATTGAGGGTTTTCGTGCCGTCATCGGCTTCCGGCGTAGCCTCCACGGCGGCGACCACATCTTCCCAGGCATAGCGGAGCCGAGGCGAATGACGCACTTCCCCCGCCTCTACCTGCGGCAGGATGCCGCCCGCGCCGAACAACTTGTCCGGCAGGGTCGAGATATTCTCCGGGAAGGCATCGACCGGACCCATATCGCCGAACACCGCATCGAAACCGCCGACCAGCGGGATATCCAAGATATCGAGCCAGACCGCTCGCTTCCCGCTGTCGTTATCGTGATTGTGCCAGGTCCAGTTCGGCGTGATGATCAGATCGCCGTCGAACATATCGCAGCGCTTGCCGTCCACGAACGTGCCGCCCCCCGCCCCTTCCAGGATCACCCGGGTCGCCGCCGGCGTGTGGCGGTGGGGGGAGGTTCTTTCACCCGGCATCACACACTGATAAGCCGCCAGGATATTGGTCGTCGTGGCCATTCGGGGCGCGAGATGGGGGTTCTTCATGATCAGCACCCGGTGATCCGCCTCCTTGCCCTGCACCAATTCGGCGGATTTTTCCACCAGCGCGGCCATTTCCGACCAGCGCCAAATCATCGGCGGTTCGGCCCGGTTGGGCTCGTCCATCACCAGGTTCTCATAAATCTCCCACAAGGGCGCCAGGTCATGCCCGGCGATCTCCTCCAGGTAGGCCTGCTTCTCCGGGCTTTTAATTGCTGCTGCGTCCGACATTCCTGTCTCCTTACGCTCCGCCTTGGCTGAAATGGGGGATGACCTTTTCCCCGAACAGCCGGACCGAAGCCTCCGCTGTTTCCACATCCATATTGTCGAAATTGACCTGAAGCGACAATTCATCGATGCCACCCGCCGCCTCATTAAAAGCTTCTACCTGATCAATGATCTCCGCCGGCGTGCCGACAAAGGCGGCGTGGCTTTCGAGCTGATCCTCCAACGTCTGCTGCGCGATCTTATCACGAAGCTTGTCGTAATTTTGATACGCGGCCGACGGGGTCCCGTCCTTGTATTCCGCCATCGCGTCAACAATGGCGGCAAAATGCCCCTCGACCCTTGGCTTGGCGACGCGGAACGCTTCCGCGCCGTCTTCGTGGCAATACATAAAGACCGCCATCATGATCCGGGGCTTGCCCGGATGGCCGGCCTCCCTCCAGGCATTGCGGTACCCGTCCATCAGCGCAATCGGGTCGGAACCTACGCCGGGGATAGCCATGATCCAGTGGCCCATCTTGCCCGCCCGTTCGAACGAGGCGGGCGTACCGACGGCGGCCACATAAAAATTGGGCCGGGGCCGTTGGATCGGCCGGGGATAGGTGGTCACGCCGGAGAAGCTGTGGAACTTGCCCAGCGAGGTGACGTTTTCTTCTTCCATCAATTTTTGCACCTGGGCGATGCCTTCCTCAAACCGCTCCACGCTTTCATCGATATCGACGTCGAAGTGGCGGAACTCCTGCGGCAGAAAGGCGCGGGCGAATCCGATATCCAATCGACCGCCGCAAATTCCGTCCAACATGGCCAGATCGGACGCCAGTTTAAGGGGGTGATTGAACGCCGGCAGTACGGCGCCGGTGACCATCCGCGCGGTCTTGGTATGTTGGGACGCCATGGTCAGGAAAACAATCGGGTTCGGGCTGTTGCCGCCCCAATGATGGAAATAGTGTTCGACCGTCCGAACATGGGAATAACCATATTCGTCACAGAGCGAGATCAGCCGTATCGCGTCGGCGTAATAGTCTGTGGGCGACTTCAGGTTTTCCGGCGTGTCCGGAAAGAATTGCATACCAAACTGCACTATGACCTCCTGCTTCGAATCCCGATCCTAACACACTGAAGCATAGCCCGCGGGCGCGCGCTTCACCAGACACGGAAACCCAGACTCGGAACCATATGCCCTTAAACGGGTGATTCGCCCACGGCGGTGCCAAATTCGGCCTCACAATCGCCATGATCCGTCCAGAAGGTAGGTTCAACCGATTGTCATTGGGAAAAAGGGCCAGAAATTCGCATACTTATCCCCAATTTTAGCTCTGGATGCCTCTTTTCGACGCTTGTCGGCTCGCCCAGAGGCATTTATATTCGTCAACATGTTGTGGTATGGAGGCTTTATTGCCCAAACATTTAGTTAAAATCGTCGCGATCCTGGGAATTGTCACGACTACCACCCTGTCGGCTGGCCCTGCGCGCGCGCAAACCCTGCCGCCGGAAGCGGAAATGACGGCCGAGCGGGTTCTGGGCAGCAAGGACGCGCCGCTGACGCTGATCGAATACGCTTCGATGACCTGCCCGCACTGCGCCGCCTTCCATAACGGCCCCTATCAGGTCATCAAGAAGGAATACATCGATACCGGAAAACTGAAACTGATTTACCGGGATTTCCCGCTGAACAATACGGATTTGGCCGCCATGATGATGGCCCGCTGTGTGCCGGCGGACCGCTATTTCGGCGTGGTGGAGATCGTCTTTAAGACCCAATCGACCTGGCTGAAGGCGCAAAATCAGACACAAGCCCTGGGCAATCTGGCCCGATTTGCCCAAATCAGCCCGGCGACATTCAATGCCTGCGTCTCCAACGAAACCCTGTTGAAAAAGATCGTGGTGTCGCGGGAAGAAGGCATTGCCAAACATCAAGTCAGCGGCACGCCCACATTGATCCTCAATGGCAATAAAATTAATTCCGAAATGTCGGACGCGCAGGTGCGCGAGGTGATGGATGCGGCGCTGGCGAAAGTGAAGAAATAAAAGAGACGGGCGGCGCGAATTTGCCGCCTGACGTGGTGTGACAATAAGAATGGGGGCCGTGAAAGCCCGTGCAATTTACGAAGCTGAGACTGAGCGGATTTAAGTCGTTCGTCGATCCGACCGAGTTGGATATCCAGCCCGGCGTCAGCGGGGTCGTGGGCCCCAACGGCTGCGGCAAATCCAATCTGGTGGAAGCGCTCAAATGGGTGATGGGCGAGACATCGGCCAAGCAGATGCGCGGCGGCGAGATGGATGACGTTATCTTTTCCGGCACCGCCAACCGTCCGTCCCGCAACGTGGCTGAGGTGGCGCTGGCGCTCGACAATACCGACCGCACGGCGCCGGCCCAATTTAACGACTTCGATGATTTGGAAGTCAGCCGCAAGATCGAGCGGGAGAAAGGCTCCACCTACAAGGTCAACGCCAAGGAAGTGCGCGCCCGTGACGTGCATCTGCTGTTTGCCGACCAGGCCTCCGGCGCGCGGTCTACGGCGCTGGTCAGCCAGGGCAAGATCGGCGAGGTGGTCTCCGCCAAGCCGACCGACCGACGAAAGCTTTTGGAAGAAGCCGCCGGCATCACCGGTCTTCATTCCCGCCGCCATGAAGCCGAATTGCGGCTGCGCGGCGCAGAGACAAACCTGGAACGGCTGGACGACGTCATGGTCACCCTGGAGGCGCAGATGCAGAGTCTCCGCAAGCAGGTGCGCCAGGCGACTCGCTACCGCAATCTCAACGATCATATCCGCAAGGCAGAGGCGACGTTTTTCCTGATCCGCTGGAAAGCGGCGGCGGAAGAGCTCGAGAACGCACGGCAGAAACTGAACGAATCAGAGCGCGTGGTCGGCGAGTTGACCGGCGCGGCGTCCTCGGCCGCTGCGGAACGAGCGAGAATTGCCGAGACCCTGCCGCAGTTGCGCAACGCCGAGGCCGAAGCGGCCGCCGGCCTGCAACGGTTGAGTCTCGCCCGGGAAAGCCTGGAAGAGGAAGAGGGCCGGCTGGAGTCGGCCAAACAGCAGGCCCAAGCGCAGTTGGAACAAATCACCCGGGACATTGAACGGGAAACCACGCTTGCGGCTGACGCCAATGCGGCGCTGACCCGTCTCGAAGGAGAGAAGGAAGAGATCGCCGGCACCGGTGACGACCTGGAAAGCGCGCTGAACGAGGCCGGTGAGAAACTGGAAAGCGTGCGCAGCGGCTACCAAGACGCCGAAGCCAAGTCCGCCGCCGCCACGGAAACCTTGGCCAATGCTGAAGCTCGGCGCGCCGATCTGTCCCGGCGTTGTAAGGAATTGACGGCGCGGGTCCAGCGCCTTAGTGAGCAGCAAAGCGCACTGGGCGAACAGATAACGACCCTGGAAGCCAACGCCGAGGATATCCAGGCGCTGCGGGACGCAGAGAGTAATCTGACCGCCGCCGGAGAAACCCTGGAGACCGCCCGCATCGAAGGCGAAGCCGCGGTGCAGGCGCGCATTGCCGCCGGCGAAGCCCAGTCCGAGGCCCAGGACGCCGCACAACAGGCCAGCCGGGAAGCGACGAAGCTAGAGGCCGAGGAAAACGCGCTCGCCAAATTGCTGGAGAACGGCGATCCGGATCTGTGGCCGCCCCTGGTGGACGCCCTGCAGGTCGAAGTCGGATATGAAACGGCGCTGGGGACGGCGCTGGGCGATGATCTATCCGCTGCCACCGACGAAGCTGCGCCCGTCCATTGGCGCAGCCTGCCGCCGCTGGGAAATCAGGCGTCCCTGCCCTCGGGTGCGACACCGCTGTCGAATTTTGTCACCGGCTCCCCCGCCACTCAGCGCCGCCTGTCCCAGGTCGGCGTGGTCGAGGATGCGGAAACCGGCTGGCGGCTCTTATCCCAACTGCAACAGGGCCAACGGCTTGTCACCAAGGACGGGGCGTTCTGGCGCTGGGACGGCTACACGGCGGCCTCCGATTCGCCGGGCGCGCAGGCCGTCCGCCTGGAGCAGCGCAATCGGCTCAAGGAAATTCGCCAAGCCCTGACCGAAGCCCGCCGTCTGGCCAACGAGGCCGAAGCGAAAGCCCACACCGCCAAACAAGCAGCGGAAGAAGCAGGCCGCCGGGAAAACCGGGCCCGCGATGCGGTCCGTGAGGCCGAAGCCATTCATGCCGCCGCACAAGTCCGTCATGGTGATCTGCGGCAAAAAACGGCGGAAACCGACACTAAACTCTCGGCGCAGAAAGAGAACGCGGTTCGCATTGCCGGCGAGTTAGAAGAAAACAAAGTTGCGCTAAACGCTGCGCAAGAAGAACAGGCCGGGCTCCGTAACGCCGAAGAAGCCCGCCGGGAAGCGGACTCTTTGAAGGCTGCGGCTGAAGAGAAACGCGGACACTTTATCGAGGCCCAAAGCGCCTTTGACACGCTCCGCAATCAGGCTGAGACGCGCCAGCGCCGGTTGGAGACCATATCCCAGGAACTGACCTCTTGGGCGGAACGTAAGACCGGCGCGGAACAACGCCAGGAACAATTGCAGGAGCGCAAAGCCTCCCTGGAGGAAGAACGGGAACGGCTGAATTCTCAACCAGATGCGATCAAGACCCGCCGCCAGGAACTGATGGACCGGGTCGAAGGCGCGGAACAGAAACGCAAACAAGCCGCCGATAATCTGGCCGAGCAGGAAACCAAACTGGCGGAGGCCGATAAAATTTCCCGGGAAGCCGAGACGCACCTGTCGTCCATGCGGGAACAACGGGTCCGCGCGGAATCTTCCGTGGAGCAAGCAAAGCAAGGTTCCGAAGCGCTGGTGGAACGCATGCAGGATCGCCTGAGCTGCGGTCCCGATGCGCTCCGGGAACTCTCGGGCCTGGCCGAGGATGCCGAACTGCCCGAACTGGAAGCGTCGGAAAAGCGGGTGGAACGGCTGCTGAGGGAGCGAGAGAATATGGGCCCGGTCAACCTGCGCGCCGAAGCCGAATCCCAGGAACTTTCGGAACAAATCGAAGCACTGACCACGGAACGGGATGAATTGCTGGCCGCCATCGACAAACTGCGGCGCGGGATCAATCAGATTAACCGGGAGGGCCGGCAGCGGCTGTTGGACTCCTTCGAACAAGTGGACAAACACTTCCAGGAATTGTTCGTTCGGCTGTTTGGCGGCGGCCGGGCGCACCTGACCCTGACCGAATCGGATGATCCTTTGGAGGCCGGTATCGAGATTATGGCCAGCCCGCCCGGCAAACGGCTGCAGGTTCTGTCCCTGCTGTCCGGCGGCGAACAGGCCCTGACCGCGCTTGCGCTGCTGTTCGGCGTGTTCATGACCAACCCCGCGCCCATCTGTGTGCTGGACGAGGTGGATGCCCCGCTGGACGACGCCAATGTGGACCGGTTCTGCACCATGGTCAGTGAAATCGCGCATTCCCTATCGACCCGTTTCGTCGTCATCACCCACCACCGAATGACCATGGCCCGCGTGGACCGGCTTTTCGGCGTCACCATGGGTGAGCAAGGGGTATCTCAACTGGTCTCCGTGGACCTGGGACAAGCTCTGGAACTGCGCGACATCGCCTGAACCAGGCGGCAATTTTTACCTAAATATTTCAATAACTTATCGTCTTTTTATTGTTCCTTGACACTCTCGGGGACGGCCTATATGTTCCCTCGCGAATCCATTGGCGCGACTTCGTCCGGAAGGAGTTTTCTGCCGACAGCCCATTAGCGTTCATGACGGTTCTGTAACCCGATTATTTGAATGGGCGCTTCAGCGATGACCGAGGAAAAAAAACCACTGTCCCGACAGGACTTTGATGAACGCCTGCGGCGTGCCCGCGGCGAAGGTGGTGATCCGAAGCATCGTATGCGGTCGGCGGAAGATGACAGCGGCAAAGCCATCGCCTTTCGCATCGGCACCGAACTGGTGGTGGCCGTGGCGGTTGGCGGCGGGATCGGTTATCTGCTGGATAACTGGCTGGGCACCGGGCCTTGGTTGCTGATGGTATTCTTGTTATTGGGAAACGTTGCCGGCTTATGGAACATTTTCCGAATGACAAACAAACAGGGGTATGCCGCCGGGTTCAAACACGATCAGGCCAACTCCGATGCGATTGAAATAGAAGACGCGTACAGAGACAAAGACGACTGAGTGAAGGACTGGAAGATTGGCTGAAGCCCATAACCCGCTGGAACAGTTTGAAATCAAGGCGCTGGTGCCGATTCAGATCGGCGATTTAAATGCGTCGTTCACCAATTCATCGCTGTTCATGGTTCTGGCCGTTATCTGCGCCACGGCGCTGATGGTCTTCGCCGTCCGCCCGCGCAACACCATCCCGGGCCGCTGGCAGCTTATCGCGGAGCTCTGTTATCAATTCATCGCCAATATGGTCAGCGACAATATCGGCAAAGAGGGCAAGACCTATTTCCCCTTTGTGTTTTCGATTTTCGTCTTTGTCCTGTTTGGCAATTTCCTGGGCATGCTGCCCTACAGCTTTACCTTCACCAGCCACATCGCGGTCACCCTGACCATGGCGCTGGTGATCTTTATCATGGTGACCGTGATCGCCTTCATTAAGCACGGGATGCACTTTTTCTCGTTCTTTCTGCCGAAGGGCGTACCGATTTTCCTGTCGCCGCTGCTGATTGTGATTGAGGTGATCTCTTATTTCACCCGGCCGTTCAGTCTGTCGATCCGGCTGTTCGCCAATATGATGGCGGGCCATACGCTACTTAAAGTGGTCGGCGGTTTCGTATTCCCGCTGGGCGCCATCAGCGCCGCTTTCGGCATTGTGCCGGTCGCCGGACTGGTCGCCATTACGGGGCTGGAATTCCTGATTGCCTTCCTGCAGGCCTATATCTTTACGATTCTGACCTGCATTTACATTAACGATGCGGTGCACCTGCACTGATTAACCAATTTGAACGTTTACTATCCGAATTAAGGAAAGGACTTAGAAAATGGACGTAGAAGCTGCAAAACTGATTGGCGCCGGTCTCGCCACCCTCGGCTTTATCGGACCGGGCGTCGGTATCGGCCTGATCTGGGCCGCCCTGATCAACGCTGTCGGCCGCAACCCGGCTGCCGCGGGTTCGGTCACCACCACAGCGTGGGTGTCCTTCGCCCTGGTGGAAGCCTTGGCGATTTTCGCCCTGGCGATCGCGCTTCTGATCTTGTTCGGTTAACAGGGTTTGGGCCGGTTCGCCGGCCCGCAACCCCGGACACGGGATCGGCTGACAGATGCCTCAACTAGACCTTACCGGCTTTGCGCCGCAAATAATCTGGCTGGTCATCACGTTTATCGCGCTTTGGCTGCTGATGGCGCGCGTCGCCTTGCCGCGTATCAGCAATGTGCTCGAAGAACGGCAGGCCAGGATTGATGACAATCTGGACGCCGCGCAGAACCTGCGCAACGAGGCGGAAGCGGAGTTGGAGGCCTATGAAAAAACCCTGGCTGACGCTCGGGAACAGGCCCGTCAGGCGATCCAACAGGCTCATGGCGAAGCAACCGCCGATGCGGCGGCGCGTCAGGAAGAGCTGGGCCAGCGCCTCGCCAACGACGTCAAGGACGCCGAAGCGCGGATTGCCAAGGCCAAGGACGACGCCATTGGCAGCATCCGTGATGTGGCTGCCGACACCGCCTCGGCGATAACGGAACGGCTGATCGGCGCGACCGCGTCGTCTGAGGCTGTCGCCGCCGCCGTTGACGCGGCGATGAAAGACAAGTGAGGACCGGGTCATGATCTCCACCGCCTATGCTCAAAGCGCCGACGCGGCCCACAGTGGAGGGTTCATGAGCGATCCCACGTTCTGGGTCGCCATCTCGTTCGTGATTTTCGTTCTACTGGCGGCAAAGCCGGCCTGGAAATTTATTACCTCGGCCTTGGACGCCAAGATCGAGGAAATTCGCGAGAAGATCGAGGAGGCCACGAAGCTCCGAGAAGAAGCGCAGGAGATGTTGGCCGAATATAAACGCAAGCTGGCCGACGCAGAGAAAGAAGCCGGCGACATCATCACCCAGGCTCGGGAAGAGGCCCAACTGATGAAGACCCGGATGACGGAGGATCTGCAAGCCTCCCTCCAACGCCGGGAGAAAATGGCTATGGATCGGATCGCCCAAGCAGAATCCGATGCGGCCGCCGAAGTGCGTTCCTTGACCGCGGAGATCGCCCTGGATGCGGCACGCCAGGTGATCCAAGACAACGTGACCGGCGATAAGGCGTCGTCCATGATCGACGACGCCATCAAGGACCTGCCCGAAAAACTGAACTAGGGGCGGGGCTCACCCCACAAACTGATGTTCGTCTTCCGCGGGCCGCCGCAGCCGTGATCCGTGGACCCATGCTTAATCAAGGTGGTGCGCGGCTCCGTCGTTGTCCGCGCATGGCTAGAAAAGAGGAACCCGATCATCACAAGCAGGGCTGAAAATCCTTAAAAGTCGAACTCACACACAGAAAAATGGAATTGTGAACGCGTTTACAGAGGGAACTGCCGAACTCCGCTAAACAACGCCTCATAAACACGTCTCACAAGGTCCCAAAACGAGACATCCCGATAATCCGGGGTCCTTGCGAGAAGGCGAGAGTCTGGTGCATGATATGCACCGGTTGACCTCAGACGGAGCAACTTGAAAGAGGCATACCCCTATGAAAAACCGATCTTTAGCCCTGGCGTTTTCCACCTTGATCCTATTCAGCAGCGCCCCCGCTCTCGCCGGTCCCGCTGCAATCGTTGAGGAAATCTCGGGCAGCAACTCCAAGATTCAGTTCATGGACTTCCTCTCTCCCGGCAAATCATTTGATCTGGGCAGCAAGGGAACCGCTGTTCTCGGCTATATGCAATCCTGTCTCAAGGAAACCATTACGGGCGGAAAGGTCACTGTCGGTGCGCAACAAAGTAAAGTCAGCGGCGGCACGGTTAAACGCCTGCGGGTCGAATGCGACGGGGGACAGATGCTCTTGACCTCTGAACAGGCCGGAAAAAGCGCCGTCACCGTATTCCGCAAAGCGCCCAACAACCGCAAAGCAAAATTGCCGAAAGCCAAACTGACCCTTTACTCCACCGCACCGATCCTATCGTTGAGCGAGAAAGCCTCTTCCGTTCAACTGGTTCGTCTGGACAAGAAATCCCAGCCGCAGTCAATTTCCATCAGCGGTAATGTCACCGACCTTGCCGGCAGGAGTATAGACCTGGCGCCCGGCGGTCTGTATCGGCTTTCCGCTGGCAAGAAAGAATTGGTCTTCAAGGTCGATCCGTTAGCGGACTCCAATGCGGCCTCTATCCTGCAGCGGCTCATCCGTCTTTAAGTTGCGTGCCGGGGGATGAAGCCAAGAGATGTTCTAGCAACCGTGATGATCGCCGGTGCGACGACGCTGGCCACGGCGATCCCGGCTTTGAATTATATCGACCACCTCGGCCTGGATAGCCTCCATTGGCTGCGCCACACTGTCTTCGGCGTCCCGCATAAACCGGAAGATTCGCCCAGCGTTGTCGTCGCCATCGACGAGGAAACCTACCAAACCCCGCCTTATAAGGGGCTGCCAAAGATAATGTGGGCCAAGCAACTGGCCTCAATCTTAGACGGGGTCATGAACGGCGGGGCGAAAGTCATCGGCTTCGACGTAATTTATCCGACATCGGTGGAGCCCCTCCTCCCCAACTTCGAGAAAGATTTGCGGCGCACCCTCTTCAAGGGCGGGCGAAGTGGCCGGATCGTACTCGGCAAGGTGCAACACAGCGCCAAGCCCCTGGCCCCCCATGCCGGTCAGGTATTCGCCGTGGGTGGCCAGCGCAATTTGCGGGCGGTCAACGCTTTCGAAGACGAGGATGGGATCATCCGCCGCATGCCGCTCACCTTAAAGGCACTCAACCGGGACGGATCGGTCCGAACCGAATCATCAATGTCGTTGGAGCTGACGGCCCGCGCCCTCAAGCAAAAATGGGCCATGGAAGATGATGGCCGTTTGCGACTGGGCGACTGGATTGTTCCCGGGTCCGAAAGCGGCAACGTTGTGCTGAATTTTGACGGGGGCTGGGGGGATATACCGTATTACTCGTTCGCCGATCTGGCCGCCTGCGCCGAAAAAGGCCGGACCGGCTATTTCGAAAAGAACTTCAAGGACAAGGTGGTGCTGGTCGGCACAGTGCTGGACGTTGGCGACCGCAAGCTGACCTCCAAGCGCTTCATCACCGGAGAGGAAGGCGTCGTGCCGGTTGAGCGGTGTGAATTGCAGCCGCCGAATGACCTGTACAAGGCAGGCATTGTGCGGGATGCAATTCCCGGTGTTTTTGTCCATGCCACGGCCGTTAACAATCTGATCCGCCGCGACATGACCGTCCAGGCGAGCGCCTTCACCAATTTTTGGATCACCCTGATCTTCGCATTTCTGGCGGCGGGGGCCACCTTTTTCCTGAAACCCGTACAGAGTGGTTTGGCCGTAATCGGTGGCATGGTGGTCTGGGCCGGCATTGCAACAAGCTTATTTAAAGGCGGATTTGCGCCGTCTCTGTTCGATCCGATGATCGCTGCGCCGCTGACTTTTGCGCTGATGCTGGGGTATCAGTTCACCGTCACCGACAAGGACAAACGCTATATCCGTAAAGTCTTTTCCTTTTATCTGCCACCGACGGTTATCGAGAAAATGACCTCCGACGACCAACTGCCAACCTTGGGCGGCGAATCCAAGGAAGTGACCATCTTTTTCTCCGATATTGCCAAGTTCTCGACTCTGTCCGAGGCTTTAACCGCCGGCGAAGTGGCGACTTTCCTGAACGAATACCTGACGGAAATGTCTGATTTAATTGAAGAACGGGGCGGATTTATTGAGAAGTTCGTCGCCGATGAAATCACCGGCGTCTTCGGCGCACCCGTGGACGATCCGGATCACGCCTTCAACGCCGTCGATGCTGCGTTGGCCTGCCGGGCGCGGCTGGCGGAAATGAAGGGCGCCTTTGGTCTTCCCGCCGACAGCGTGCTCACAGCGCGAATCGGCATCAACACCGGCGAGATGCTCGTCGGCAATATCGGCTCCTACCGCCGCTTCAATTATGCGGCCATGGGCGACGCCGCCAACCTGGGTTCCCGGCTGGAAGGCGCGAACAAGTACTATGATTCTCTGATGATGGTTGGGGAACGCACCCATGAGCTCTGTGGCGACCGGGCGGTCTTCCGGGAGATCGACACCATACTGGTCATGGGCCGGGAGACCCCGGTCCGCTGCTTCGAACCGTTGGGCCATGGAGGCCAGGTGCCGGTGGAGATGCTGGAGATCAAGGAAAAGTACGAAACCGCCCTCGCGGTCTACCGGGATCGCCGTTTCGGGGAGGCCGCGGCGTTGTTCGAGACCATCGCCGAGAACGATCCGGTGGCAAGAATTATGAGCGACAGAAGCCGCGCCTATGTAAACACGCCGCCGCCCGAAGATTGGCGACAGGCCTATATTTTGGGCGGGAAGTAGCGGACAAAGCACCAAAGATTGTTGCTTAGTACTCCATTCATCTTAGCGGCGCCTCTATACACTCATTAATAGATAAAAATATGGTTCAACTGTAAAATACCAATCATTAGTATCAGGTGATCTGTGTTCAATGGTGAGGAAACGATAATGGCTACTGCGATACATAAAGCGGAATTGGTTAATTGGGTCCATTCAGCTCTGGTCGAGCGAGGAGGCCAAGCCACAATTGTCCAGATTGCAAAACACATTTGGGAGAACCATGAAGCCGAACTTCGGGGTGCTGGTAACTTGTTCTATACGTGGCAATACGACATGCGTTGGGCGGCAACCGAACTCAGAAAAAGGGGTAAGATCGTCCCCTACCAATCATCCAACCGGGGTATTTGGCAGCTTAAATAGGCTTGTTGGACGCCTTCCGCCGCTCAGATCATCCGGGCAATTTCGTCCAATTTTTCGAAATGACGATAGATCTGACCGTGGAATTTTTCCGGCCAATGGCGGGGGAAGATGCCGGTGGCGTCTTTCAATGAAAGTTTTTCGAACCCGTCACCCGATTTTCGCATGGCCCAAAAGCCCCGGAAGGTAGAGACCTCGCCCAAACATTCACCGACAGCCAGTGAAACACCGGGGTGAAACCAGACGCCCGACCGGGGGTCCTGCACCAGATCGCTTTCCTTGTGTTCCATCACGAACCTGCGATCACAGGCTCCCACTTGCAGCTCCAGATCATCGCCACAAATGATGCCGCCGGTTTTCAGCAACGGCGTGCAGGCGGTGATGTCGAAGCGTACATCGGCATAATGGTGACTGCCGTCAATATAGATCATATCGAAACGGCGCTCCTGCAGCGACGGCAGGATCGTCCGGCTGGTCCCGCGATGAGCGGTGACCTCCAGTCGTTCATGACACCGGCTCATATTGTGGCGAAAGACCTGGAAGGCGCGGTTGTTCTCCAACGCCACGGTCATGGTGTCGGGGTAGAAATCCGCGCCAAAGTCACCCCAGGGATCGATGCAATCGACCCGGCAATCGACATTCAGGAGCTTTTCCACAGTGTTGGGCCAGGTGATCAGGGACGCTCCGGCAAATGAACCGATCTCCAGCAATTCGAACGTCTCACCCGGCGAGTGCGCGGCATGCATGGCCGCCGACATATACACCTGCCGCTCAGGCGCATGGGCGCCCTGAAAAAAGGCGGGCATGTGGGTGTGCCAGTCGCCCATCAACTTGGCCTTGAGTTCAAGAATGGAGGATGGATCGTCGGCCTGGGTGATCGCCGTGTCCAGATGCGCCATCGCGCGGGCGATTTCGCCGAACCGGAATAGATAGTAAGCAAGTACAATCCGGTAGCTGCCGTTCTCCGGGGCCAGGGCGACCGCTTCTTCCAAGACAGGAAGGGCGGCCTCATGCTTCTGATCCTTGATAAGGTCCTGCGCGCGTTGAAAAACCTCATCCGGATTGCTCGCCCGGACCGGTTCAAGAACCGCTTGATCCATAGCCGTCACCACCATTTTTGTTTTCGGTAGGATAGCGGCGCCGGCTTAACAAACACTGAAGTGCAAGGCCAAAGCGGTTTAAGGCTACGAATCCCCAATCATCGCTAGCCAGTCTTCCTCCGATAGCATGGCGACCCCTAGATCAGCGGCTTTCTTGGCCTTGGAGCCGGCATCGGCGCCGACCACCACGAAATCCGTCTTCTTGGAGACCGAACCGGCCACCTTGGCGCCGAGGGATTCCACCCGCGCTTTGGCCTCTGATCGGGAAACGGTCGCCAGTGACCCCGTAAACACCACAGTCTTGCCGGCCACCGGAGAGTTGTTGTCGTCGGGTGCTTCAAACGGTTCAATGGTCAGTTCCGCAGCCAGTGCGTCCAGGACCTCACCGTTATGGGCTTCGGCAAAGAAGGCAACGAGATCATCCGCCATAGACGGGCCAATACCGTCGATGTCAATGAGTTCGGCGTAGGCTTCGGACTCCGGATCGCCCGCAGCGAGCATAGAGGCGCGCCAGGCGTCGAACGTGCCGTATTGCTTTGCCAGCAACCTGCCGGTCGCCTCGCCTACTTGGCGGATACCCAGCGCATAAATAAACCGGGCCAAGGGAATGTTGCGCCGTTCCTCGATGGCGTCGATCAGATTCTGTGCGGATTTTTCACCCCAGCCTTCCCGGCTTTGAATATCTTCCAGCTTACCGCCCAATTTAAAGATATCCGCCGGGGTTGAAATCAGGCCATCTTCCCGGAAGGCGACGATATGCTTTTCGCCGAATCCTTCGATATCAAATGCACCGCGGGATACGAAATGTTTCAGCCGTTCCACCGCCTGGGCGGAACAAATAAGCCCGCCCGTGCAGCGGATCGCCGCCTCCCCCTCGACCCGGACGGCATCACTACCGCACACTGGGCAAGTTTTGGGCATGGTGAAGGGCTCGGATGTCTTGGGCCTCTTGTCGAGCACGACTTCCACCACTTGCGGGATGACATCGCCGGCGCGCTGGATGATCACCGTATCTCCGATCCGCACATCCTTGCGGGTTATTTCATCTTCGTTATGCAGTGTCGCGTTGGAGACCACCACACCGCCCACCGTGACCGGTTCCAGTTTGGCGACCGGCGTCAGGGTGCCAGTGCGGCCGACCTGGATGTCGATATCGTTGAGAACAGTCTGCGCCCTTTCTGCCGGGAACTTGTGGGCGATGGCCCAACGCGGCGCCCGGCTGACAAAACCCAACCGTTCCTGCCAATCAAGACGGTTCACCTTGTAGACCATGCCGTCGATATCATAGTCGAGCCCGGCGCGCTGTTCGCCGACATCAGTATAAACATCCAATAATTCCTGCACCCCGCCACAGAGCCGGGTCAATGGATTCACGTCAAAGCCCCAGCCCTTGAGCCGGTCCAGGAATTCCCATTGAGTCTCCGCCACGGGTTCAGAACACTCTCCCCAGGCATAGGCGAACATTTTTAAAGGCCGGGTGGCGGTGATGGACGTATCGAGCTGACGCAGGGAGCCGGCTGCCGCATTCCGGGGGTTGGCAAAAACTTTACTGCCGCTGTCTTCCTGGCGTTGATTTAAGGCCTGGAAATCAGATTTGGTGAGATAGACCTCCCCCCGCACATCAATCACATCCGGCGCTTCGCCTCTAAGAATGAATGGCAGGTCCTTAAATGTCCGCACATTTTCGGTGACGTCTTCCCCGACGGCCCCGTCGCCCCGGGTTGCCGCATGGACAAGATTCCCCTTTTCGTACCGGAGGGAAATCGACAATCCATCGATCTTGGGCTCAGCCACCATGTCCAGGCCAATACTTTCGTCGTCCTGAAGTTCACGCAGGAACCGCCGGACGCCGGCGACAAAATCCGTTAGTTCCTCGTCCGAGAACACGTTGCCCAGAGATAGCATGGGCTTGGCGTGCGTGATCTTGGCGAACCCCCGCGCCGCCGCCGCACCGACCTTCTGCGACGGACTGTCCTTGCGCACCAAATGAGGGAAACGGGCCTCGATCTCCTCGTTGCGCCGCCGAAGAGCGTCGTAGCCGCCGTCTGAAATTTTCGGCGCGTCCTCCTGGTGGTAGGCCTTGTCGTGCCGCGCGATTTCCTCGGCCAGGTCTTTGAGCTCGGCGACGGCCTCCAGATCATTAAGATCGTCAACCGGGATGTCCCTGAAACCACTCACGAGGCCAACCCGTGCGGGCTTTGGCTTAACAATTGATCGGCCGCCGCCCGCGCCTCGTCGGTGACACTGGAACCTGCCAGCATGCGGGCAATTTCCTCAGTCCGCTCCCCGCCGTTCAGTTCATCCACACTGGTCACATTGCCCGCCTTGTCGCCAATCTTAGTGATTTGCCAATGGCAGTCGCCGCGCGCGGCCACTTGTGGCGAGTGGGTCACCACAAGCACCTGCAGCCCGCCGCTAAGCCGCGACAGGCGATCTCCCACGGCTGCCGCCGCCGCACCGCCAATGCCGGCGTCCACCTCATCAAAAATAATCGTCGGGACTGAATCCGCGTCCGCCAGAACAACCTTCAACGCAAGCATCAGCCGGGCAAGTTCACCACCGGAGGCGATCTTGTGAATTGGGCCTTGGGCGGTATTGGGATTGGTCTGCACCTCGAATACAATCCTGTCCTTACCGGTTTCGGACCACTCCTGTTCGGGCAGCTCGGCAACAACGGTGACAAATTTCGCCGCCTCCAACTTCAGCGGCGGCAATTCCTTGGCCACGGACGTATCGATACCCTTGCCCGCCTTAACCCGCGCCGCCGAAAGCTTGCCGGCCAAATCGACATACGCCGCCCGCGACTTGGCCACCTCCGCCCTCAGCGCCTCGATATTCCCGGCGCCGTCATCAAGATCGGCGAGCCGGCGTTCAAACGCCGACAACAGGGTCGGCAAGCCTTCCACATCCGTATCATGTTTGCGAGCCAGGGCGCGAAGCGCAAAAAGGCGTTCCTCTACCTGTTCCAACTCGGCTGGATCCCAATTGAGCTCACCAGACGCGCGCTCCAATTCGCCGGTGGCTTCGCCCAATTCCATCAGGCTACGCTCCAAGGCGGACACGGCATTGTCCAGACGGCCGCCGGCCTTTTCCGCCACCTGCTCAACCTTCTGCAATGCCCGACGGACAGCGGCATCGGCCCCATCCCCCTGGTTCAGCGCATCAAAGGTTTCCTTCAAAGCCTGAACCAGTTGCTCGCCGTTCATCATCATCGTCCGCAGCTGGGCCAACTGTTCTTCCTCGCCTTCCACAGGTTGCAGGCGGCGTAACTCCTCCACCGCGTGACGCAGGAACTCTTCGTCCCGCTTGGCGGCTTCCATGGCTGCTTCAGCGTCTTCAAGCTGTTTGCCGGCAGCCCGCCATATCTGAAACGCTTCGCGTACCTTGTTGATCTGTCCGCCTAAACGTCCGAACGCATCCACAAACCGTCCATGGGTGGAAGGATCCAAAAGTCCATGGGTTTCATGCTGACCATGTACTTCAACCAGCTTCCCGCCGATCTGGCGCAGCAGTGACACGCTGACAGCCTGGTCATTTACAAACGCCCGGGACCGGCCATCGGCGTTGACCACCCGGCGCAAGATCAGCCCGCCCCCACCATCTTCAATCCCCGCTTCTTCCAGAATGGCCGTAAAACCCTTATCCAAATCGACTTCGAACTCGGCGGTAACGGCGCATTGGTCGCTCCCCTGACGGATCAGATCGGTATCCGCGCGTGCCCCCGTGGCAAGCCCCAGCGCATCAAGAAGGATGGATTTACCAGAGCCCGTTTCCCCGGTCAGAACACCAAGACCGTCCCGAAATTCCAGGTCCAAACGTTCGATCAACACGATATTGCGGATGGATAGGGTTCTCAGCATGACCGGATAACTGCCATCAAGACCGAGCGCGCCGTAGACTTAGTCGAAGGGCCAGTACCAGGGGGCCTCTTTCTTCTCTTCCTGGGGCCTGACCGGTTTTTGTTCCACGATTTCGTAAGAATCCACATACCATTCGCTGCCGGGAAAATTATGACCCAGGATGGCCGCCGTTTTGCTCGCCTGCTCACTAAGACCTAAGGACAGATACGCCTCGGTCAGGCGGTGGAGAGCCTCGGGCACATGGGTTGTGGTCTGATACTTATCGACAACCACTTTGAAACGGTTGATCGCCGCAAGAAACTGTCCCTGATTGTGGTAATACCGGCCGATCTCCATCTCCTTGCCGGCCAAGTGATCTCGGGTCAGATCGATCTTGAGCCTGGCGTCCCGCGCGTACTGAGTGGTCGGAAACCTGGTGACCACTTCACTCAGGAATTTTAGCGCCAGCTCGGTCATTTTTTGATCACGGCCTACATCGGAAATTTGTTCGTAATAGGACAAGGCCTTGAGATAGTGGGCATAGGCGACCGAGGAATTGCTGGGATGCAATTGGATAAACCGGTCTAAACCAATAATCGCGTCGTCATACTTGTTGTCCAGGTAATAAGAATAGGCGGACATGAGCTGCGCTTTGGTCGCCCAAACCGAATACGGGTGTTGTCGATCCACTTCGTCGAACGTTTCAGCCGCCGCCTTGTATTCACCGGCATCGAGCTGATTCTTGGCGTCGTTGTAAAGAAGCTCAACCGGACGTTCGACATATTGTTTTTCATCTTCGGCACAAGCGGCCAGTGTCACCGCCATTGCGGCAAAGGCGGCGATCCTAAAATGCGCAAAGAATCGTTGTTTTCTCATAACCCGATTATATCCCTGGATGGTGCGCCCTTTATAGCTCAAATGAGGACACAAAAAAACCGTCCGGTTTGCCCGAACGGTTAATTTCAGGAATGGAAAGACCTGTCCTAGCCGACGGCGGCGATAGGCGCATCCTCTTCGGCGTCAACCGGTGTATATCCCCGGCCGACCGCCGCCTCAGCGCCGCTCAGCTCGACATAACGCCATGCCGACGGATCGGCGAACAGCTTGCGCAACAGGAGGTTGGTCACCCGATGACCGGCGCGAACACCACGATAGTGGCCACGGATAGCCCCACCGGCGAGATACAGATCGCCAACCGCATCCAAGACCTTATGACGGACAAATTCGTCGTCATAGCGCAATCCGCCGTCATTCAAAATCTTATCGCCGTCCACGATCACCGCATTGTCCAGCGAACCACCGAGGCCGAGGCCAGCGGCGCGAAGCTGCTCTACCTCGTGGGCAAAGCCAAAGGTACGGGCGCGGGCGATTTCCTTCTTGAAAGTGCCATTGACCAGCGTGATGGAAATTTCCTGGCGGGCGACCGCGCTGTTGGCGAACTCAATCTCGAACCCGACGGAAAAACTGTTAGAGGGTAGAAGTTCCGCCGACCAGTCATCCTCTGTCACCATGATAGGCTTCAAAATCTCAATCACGCGGCGCGGCGCATCAAGTTCGGTCACACCGGCGCATTCGATCAGGAAAATAAAGGGCTGAGAGCTGCCGTCCATGACCGGCACTTCCGGGCCGTCCAATTCAATAATCAAATTGTCCACATGGCTGCCGGAGATCGCCGCCATGAGGTGTTCCACGGTAGAGATGGTGACTTGACCACCATCACCGAGAGTCGTGCACATCCGCGTGTCCACCACATTATCCCAACGGGCCGCTACTTCGGGCTTGCCGGGCAGGTCGGTGCGGCGAAAAACGATACCCGAATTTGCGGGCGCCGGTTTGAGCGTCAGGGAAACCTTTTTGCCGGAATGCAACGCGACGCCGGCGCAATCAATGGCGCGGTTCAGCGTGGTCTGGTTTGGAGAAAGCTTTAATTCCTCGGCCAACGATACGGCATCCGAGGTTCCGGCAGGTATGATGGGAGTCCCAAGCTTATTCATTCGTACAACGTTCCACGGGGGCGCTTATCATTTGCAAATTCCGGCTTCGCCCATTGGCGCGCACCGGCATCGTCTTGCTTTGATCGGCCCCGAATTGTCCCCCTTTTGACCCGAGGCTTCCAGGATGGTGTACCAACCATCCCGAAAGCACTCAAATCAACAAATGTTGCAGAATGTTACGCTGCCAAAGGTTAACGCTTAGTTTGCTTGGCGGCGTAAAAACGCTGGAATATCAAGGAGATCTTCTTCTTCCTGCGGCCCCATGATCGGCGAGCCGGGTTCCTCGTCTTCCAAGAGGCTTTGCGGTGCAGATTCGACCTCCTCCACCACCTCTGGCACTGAGTCGGCGACCGGTTCGACAGCCGTCTCGGCCACCGTCTCCGAGGCCGGTTCTGGCATGGCCGATGGTGTCTCCGCCACGGCTTCCGGAGCAGATACGACAGCAGCCGCCACGGGTTCAACCGGCTTTATCTCGGGTTCCGGCGCCGTTTCCATGGCCGGGACGGGTTCAGGCGCTGGTTCCGCAACCGGTTTGGGCGCGGGCGGCGGGGCAACGGCGGCAATCTGCGGCTCTTCCCGGCGTTCGGGCGGGGCCGGCGTCACTGGCGGGGGCAAAATGCGTTCCTTCCGCTCAGGCTTCTTGTCGCCCCGGGTAATGCCGGTCACCCGTTCGAACAGGTTCAAGCCGGTCTTCTTCACCGGTTTTTCCTCTTCGCGCTTGCTGCCGGCATTGATCATATCGGCTTCGGCAAACGGATCGGCGGTTTTCACCAAATCGCTCTTGGCCTCGACCTCTGCCGGCGCCGACGGGATAAATACGTCCTCGTTGGCCTTCGCTTCCATCGGTTCGGGTGCGGCAGCGGGCTGGACCTCTTCCGCAGCCACCGCGTCGGCTACGGCCTCCTCAAGATCGACCTGTGGGTCGTCATCTGTCTGGGTAACCGGTTCCGGCTTGGGAGCCGGCGTCGCCGGCATAAACAAGCTTGCCGGTTTGGCGGCGGACGCGACTTCTGCGGCCGTCATCTGTTGGATCGGATCCGGCAGTTTCGGCGCCGGGATGGCCGCGGGTTTCTCGGTGGCATCCGTTACCTGACGCACCACGGGGCGCGGCTGTACACCGGCCACGCTCTCGATACCGGTAGCGACCACGGAGACCCGGACCCTGCCTTCCAGGCTTTCCTCGAAGGTGGAACCAAAGATGATGTTGGCGTCCTCCGCCACTTCGTCGCGGATACGATTGGCGGCTTCGTCCACCTCGAACAAGGTGATGTCCGAGCCGGCCGTAATATTGATGAGGACCCCGCGCGCGCCGCTCATGGACGTATCGTCGAGCAGCGGATTGGCGATAGCTGCCTCGGCGGCTTCGATCGCCCGGCGTTCGCCTTCGGCCTCGCCGGTGCCCATCATGGCCTTACCCATCTCGCTCATCACCGCCTTGATGTCGGCAAAGTCGAGGTTGATCAGGCCCGGCATCACCATCAGGTCAGTGACCCCGCGAACGCCGGAATAAAGAACGTCATCCGCCATCTTAAAGGCGTCGGCAAACGTGGTTTTCTCGTTGGCCACTCGGAACAGGTTCTGGTTCGGGATGATCAACAGAGTGTCCACATACTGCTGCAATTCCTCGAGGCCCGCTTCGGCAATCTTCATTCGGTTGGCGCCTTCGAACTGGAACGGCTTGGTGACCACACCAACCGTCAGAATCCCATATTCCCGTGCCGCCCTGGCGATTACCGGGGCTGCACCGGTGCCCGTGCCACCGCCCAGGCCGGCGGTGACAAACACCATGTTCGAATCCCGCATATGGGCGAGGATTTCCTCAAGCGACTCTTCCGCCGCCGCCCGGCCGATATCCGGGTTTGATCCGGCGCCGAGACCTTTGGTCACCTCGGTCCCCATCTGAATGCGGCGCTCGCAGGCTGAATGGCCGAGCGCCTGTGCGTCCGAATTGGCGACGATGAACTCGACACCCTCCAAACCGCTATGGATCATGTTATTGACCGCATTTCCGCCGGCGCCCCCGACGCCAATAACCGAAATGCGTGGCTTCAACTCCGCCGAGTTGCTCACCGTAGGTACTGTGAGATTAATCGTCATTTGGACCTCCAAACCTCATTGTAACGCCGCCTGAAATCCGGCCGGGTTCTCCCGCCGGCAGACGCATACATCCCCCCGATTGAGGATAGATAACGTGTCGCCCCTCGTGCCGGGGCGGATGAAAAGTGCGATCAGATATGATCACGTAACCATTGCCCGAGACGGCCGAACCGGCTTGCGGGCACCTCTATTGTTCCGAAGGACGGCATCGCCTCTTCAGAGCGCTCCTTAATCGCGTATTGAACCAGCCCGGCGCAGACCGAGAACGCGGGTCCGTTTGCGGATTCCGCCAAACCGGGAATGTTCACCGGACGGCCGATCCGCACTTGTTTGTTCAGCATGGTGCCGGCCAGTTCGGCCACACCCGTCAGCTGGCTACCGCCGCCGGTCAGCACCACCCGCCGCCCGGCGACCTGGTCAAAGCCGGTCTCGTCGAGCCGCTGCTTGGCCATTTCAAAGATTTCCTCCAGCCGCGGCTGGACGATTCCGACAAGCATGGATCGGGGGATTTGATTGGATTCCTCCTCGCCTTCGCCCACCAACGGAATCTTGATGAGTTCCTGATCATCAGACGGTGAGGCGACGGCGCTGCCGTACAGCGTCTTCATCCGTTCCGCATAGGCCAGCGGCGCGGAGAGCCCCCGGGCGATATCGTTGGTCACATGTGCGCCGCCGACGGGAATACTGTCGACAAACAGAACCTCGCCATCGAAGAACACGGAGATGGTCGTCGTCCCGCCACCCATATCAAGGCAAATGGCGCCGAGTTCTTTCTCGTCCTCCACCAGGCAGGCGAGACCCGCAGCATAGGGCGCGATCACAACATCACTGACGTCCAAGTGGCAGCGGTTAACGCAGGCTTCCAAATTGCGGATGGCCCCGGAAGCCGCGGTCATAATGTGCATATTGACGCCCAACTTCTCGCCGTACATGCCACGCGGATCACGCACACCCCGGTTACCATCGATACTGTACCCGACAGGCAGGGTATGGATAACCTGACGGTCCGATTTCTGCTGGGCATAGAGCCACGTGGGATCCAAGGCGCGCTTTAGGTCCGCATCCCCGATTTCATGACCGGAGATGGCGACATCAAAGGAAATCAGCTTCGAATCGGGGACGCCACCGGCAATACCGACCATGACTTCCCGAACATTTTCTCCAGCCATTTGCTCAGCGGCCTCGACGGCGCTGCGAATCGAGCCTTCGACCCGGTCCATATCGACGATGTTGCCGTTGCGGAGCCCGTTGGACACTTGATGGCCGATGCCGATCACTTCGGCCGAACCGTCGCTTTTCTCGCGCGCTATAAAGCAAGCGACCTTTGTCGATCCGATATCGATCGCCGTTATCAGCCCGTTTCTTGTCCCGTTCTTGATTTTCCGCTTCTCACTCATTCCTTCAGACCTTAGGTTTCATGACCGGGTTTCGCGCGCTCGGGGACTTTCGGCAAAACCGGAATCACAGCCTTCTCGCCGCCCGGCACCCGCCGGATGATCAGGCGATCAGGCAGCCGCAGGTCAACGCCCGCGATGTCATTGTCCAAAACTTTGTGCTTCCGCTGCATATCAGCCAGCTGCACCCACGCTTGTACGGCATCCCTCTCCGGTAATTTTGCACTGACATTGTTATCGAAATGTAAATTCCAGCGGCGATTACCGATCCACACGGCCGCCTTCACCCGCTTGGCCAATTGCGGCTCCGTCGCCAAAATGTCCAAAAGCGCCGAAGCGTGGCGCGGCGCCTGCTGTCCAACCACGATGATAAGGTTGCTGAACCGGCCAATATGGCGGATGGGAATAGACTTCCCCTCGGTATCAATCAGCATGAACCGGCTGTTGTTTTGCCAAATAGCGAGCGGACGGCGCTCAACGATTCGCATATGGATCACGTCGGGAAGCTGACGCTCGATGACAGCGGTCTGGATCCACGGCAGAGATTCCACCCGACGGCGCGCCGCATGAGGATCGAACGTCAAAATCGGCGCGCCACGCTTGAGCCGCAACGCCTGCAAAAGTTGGTCCTTGTCGGTTTCCACCCGGCCCTCGACAAAAATTTCCCGGACAGACAGGCCGGATTTCCCGCTGCCGGCGATCATCGCCCACTTGGCCCGGAGCGCCGCGTCCTGAATCCAGCCTTGATTCCAGACCCACCATGACCCGCTACCGGCGCCGACGGAAAGCAACATCATTACGCCCATGATCGCCGCAGGCTGACGCCAGACGGGTTTGACCCGCGGACGCCGCTTGCCGCGTTTGGCGGCTTTACCGGTGATGAAGGCGATCAATTGTCGCATGACGCCGCCTCCACCATCCATACGACCAGGTCTTCGAAAGAGATGTCCACATACGCCGCCTGCTCCGGTACCAGGGACGTAGGCGTCATACCGGGCTGCGTATTCACTTCCAGCATAAAAAGGTCTGTTCCGTCATAGCGGATATCGGCGCGGGACACCCCCCGGCAGCCCAACACCTGGTGCGCCAGGACGGAAATGCGCTTGGCCTCTTCCGCGACGTCTTGGGGCACGTCCGCCGGTATCGTGTGCTGGGACCCGCCGGGCGCATACTTGGCTTCGTAGTCATAGAACGTGCGTGACGTGTCGATCTCGGTCACTGCCAAAGGCCGGTCGCCCATCACCGCCACGGTCAGTTCCCGGCCGGGAATAAACCGCTCGACCATGACCCTTTCGCCGGCGGCGACCACATCATCCGCCGGGGTGAAATTCTCTCCTTCCCGAACGAGAACCACGCCGACGCTTGAGCCTTCGTTGAAAGGCTTAATCACATAGGGCGGCTCCATGATATCGCCTGCCAATATCTCTTCACGGGTGACCAGTTGGTGTTCCGGCACCTTGATGCCGGCAGCGGCCAGTTGCGCCTTGGCCGTCGGCTTGTCCATCGCAAGCGCCGAGGCCAGCACACCGGAATGGGTGTAAGGGATGTTAAGAATATTCAAGAGACCCTGCATGCAGCCGTCTTCGCCGTAGCGGCCATGCAGCGCGTTAAACACCGCGTCAGGTTTGGGATAGAGCCGGGTCAAAAGCGCGCCCACGTCCCGCTGCACATCGATAGAGGTCACTCGGTAGCCGGCATTGCCCAGCGCCTTGGCCACGGCTGCGCCGCTGACCAAAGACACTTCTCGTTCGGCTGACCAGCCGCCCATCAGAACCGCCACATGCCCGCTCATGACGCCACCCCTTCGGGGCCGTCCCCGGCATGCACACCGATGCGCCGGATTTCCCATTCCAAGGTCACGCCGGTTTCCTCGAACACCCGGCGGCGTACTTCCTCGCCGAGGCCTTCCAGATCGGCGGCCGTCGCGTCACCCGTGTTGATCAGGAAGTTGGTGTGTTTCTCGGAAACCATTGCCCCGCCACGGGTGAGCCCCCGGCAACCGGCCTGATCGATCAGTTCCCAGGCCTTTTTACCGTCGGGGTTCACGAAAGTGCTGCCGCCCGTCGCCGATTTGACAGGTTGCGAGGTTTCCCGCTCGGACTGAATTTTGGCCATGGCGGCGGCAATTTCTACCATGTCTCCTGCCCGACCCTCAAATACGCCTTCGATGACGATATGATCGTCGGGCAGGCCCGAGTGGCGGTAAGAGTATCCCATCTCTGTCGCACCGAGTTCGACCCGGTCGCCGGCAGCGTTAAGCGCGGTGAGCGATTTCATAATGCCGGCGACTTCCGCCCCGTACGCGCCAGCGTTCATCCGTAGCGAGCCCCCAACAGAGCCGGGAATGCCGCAGAGGAACTCGAAACCGGTTAGACCGGCATCCTTGGCGGCATTCGCCACCTTGAGGTTAGACGCCCCGCCGCCCGCGATAACCGTTGTGCCATTTACGGCCACGTCCGAAAAACCATCGCCCAGGCGAATGGTCACACCGGGGATGCCGCCATCCCGCACCATGAGATTGGAACCTACACCAATCACCGTCACCGAGATGTCAGCCGGCTTTCCGACGAGGAAAGTCTGAAGGTCGTCCTCATCCGCCGGGCGGAACAACACCTCCGCCGGACCGCCGACCCGGAACCAGGTCAACTTGGATAGCGGCGCATCCTCGATCAACCGGCCGCGCACCTTTCGCAAGCGATCGATTAGACGTTGCGTGTGTTTCGAGGCCGCCATCATCCCGCCGCCTCCTGAGTGCCGGGACGAAGCGCCGCCAGCTCGTCGGGCAAAGCATTGGCCCAAGCTGTGACATTTCCCGCGCCCAGACAAATCACCATGTCGCCGGGCCCGGCGGTGCGATCCACCATGCCGGCCAGGTCCGCCGGGTCCTCCAACGCCTCCACCTTTCGGTGGCCGTGGCTGCGAAGGCCATCAATAAGGGCCTGACGATCGACCCCTTCGATGGGCTGTTCGCCGGCCGGATAAACATCAGAAACGATGACCGTGTCGGCGTCGTTGAAACAGGTGCAAAACTCTTCGAATAAATCGCGGAGCCGTGTATAGCGGTGCGGTTGCACCACCGCGATTAGATGACCGTCCGGGGCGGCGGCGCGAGCCGCACTCATGACAGCCGCAATCTCGACCGGATGATGACCGTAATCGTCGATAATGGTGATGCCATCGACGATACCAGTCTTGGTAAAACGGCGCTTGACCCCTTCGAACGAGGCAAGCGCCCTGCGGACCACTTCGCCGTCCACATTCATTTCATTGGCGACCGCGATGGCTGCCAGGGCATTCAGCATATTGTGCGCGCCGTGCATGGGTAGCCGGAGATCCTTCAGGACTGTTTCCTCACCGGACGCTCTGTCGGCGATCACCACGTCAAAGACGGACCCGGCAGCGTCGCTTCGTAGATCGACCGCGCGGACATCGGCTTGCGGGCTGGTGCCGTAAGTCACAATCCGCCGGTCGGAAACCCGGGGAATCATCGCCTGCACTTCCGCGTCATCGATGCAGAGCGCGGCAAATCCGTAGAATGGAATATTCTCGACGAAGGTGTCGAAGGCGGCGCGCAACGCATCGAAGGAGCCATAGTGATCCATATGTTCGGAATCGATATTGGTCACAACGGCGATGGTCGCCGGCAGTTTTATAAACGTGCCGTCGGATTCGTCGGCCTCCACCACCATCCATTCTCCCTCGCCCAGCCGGGCGTTGGAACCAATGGCGTTGATAATGCCGCCGTTGATCACCGTAGGATCGAGATCCGCCGCATCCAGCATGGCCGCCACCATGGACGTGGTGGTGGTTTTGCCATGGGTGCCGCCCACCGCCACCGACCATTTGAGCCGCATCAGTTCGGCCAGCATCTCGGCTCGGCGTACGACCGGTATCAGCCGCTGGCGGGCGGCCTCTACCTCTGGATTACCCTGTTTAACAGCAGAGGAGATCACCACAACACGGGCCTCGCCCAGATTGTCTTCCGCATGGCCGACCGACACGTTGATCCCCATAGCGCGAAGACGCTGCACGTTCGCCCCTTCGGCGATGTCGCTGCCCTGTACTGAATAGCCGAGATTGTGAAGCACTTCGGCGATGCCGCTCATGCCGATCCCGCCGATACCAACGAAATGAATGGTGCCCAGGTCAAGTGGAAGGGTTCTCATGCGGCCTCCCGTTCCATCTCGGGTTCGCCGTTGGTTGGCAACAAACCGGTCACCATATCGGCGAGATTGCTGGCGGCGTCGGGACTGCCCACCCGCTTGGCCCCGGCGGCCGCATTCTCCAGAGCGCGAGGCATGTCGATTAAGGAATGCAGTCGGGCGGCGAGTTTGTCAGGCGTGAACGCATGGTCAGGCATCAACCAGCCGCCCCCGGCCTCATCCACCGCGTAGGCGTTCGCGGTCTGATGATCATCAATCGCGTGGGGGTACGGCACCAAAATAGCCGGCCTGCCGATGGTGGTCAGCTCACCCACGGACGAAGCGCCGGAGCGGCAGATCACCAGGTGGGATGCGGCCAGACGCTCGGGCAAGTCATTAAAGAAAGTGCCGATTTCCGCCGGAACGCCCATCCGGTCATAGGCGTCTTTAAGCCCGGCATAGTCCTCGGCGCGGCACTGCTGAATAATAAACAGCCGTTCGCGAAAATCCTGACCAAGCTGGGCCAGCGCATCGGGCAGAACCCGGGAAAAAATGGTCGCGCCTTGAGATCCGCCAAACACCAGCATTCTTATCGGCGCATCCGGACTGATTGGAGGATACGGCGTTTCCCGTAAGCTAACGACCTTTGGGCGTACCGGCATGCCCGTATAGACGACATTGTCTCGCGCCTTCTCAGGAATGGCGCTGACTTTCTCGAACGAGGTAGCGATCCGACCGACTTTGCCGGCGAGTAGTCTATTCGCCCGGCCCAACACGGCGTTCTGTTCATGCAGCGCGGTCTTAAGGTTGAGATTCACCGCCGCCAGCATCGTGGGCACTGACGCATAGCCGCCGAACCCGACAACAGCGGCCGGTGACAATCTCGATAAGAGCTGTCGTGCTTGCAGTGTACCGACTGCGAGCTCGCCGGCGCTCATGACTTTGGCCAAGGGGCCTTTGCCAGCCACCCCGCCGGCGCGCACCCGATGGGTTTCCAGCTCGCCCAAGCGTCCGCCCAGTTCGCCGCCGCGCCGGTCCGTGATCAGCGCCAGCCGGCACCCTCGGTTTGAAAGCTCCGCCGCGAGGGCCTCCGCCGGGAAGACGTGACCGCCGGTCCCGCCGGCGGCGAGAACAATCAAAGGTCCCGCGGAATGAGAGGAGCCGTTCATGTCTGCCCCCGCCATGCACCTGTGCCGCCCGGCCGCTCCCGCGTCAGCGCCAACACCATGCCCATGCCGATGGCCAAGGCCATCATGGATGACCCGCCATAGGAAATGAACGGCAGTGTCATGCCTTTGGTGGGCATCAAGTTAAGGCTCGACGCCATGTTAATAATGGCCTGCAGGCCGAACTGAACCAGCAGCCCAGCCACCGCCAATTGAACGAACAAGTCCGTTTCCTTGAACGCCTTGGTGAAGCCGCGCAACACCACGAAGGCAAACAGCGCGACGATCAACAACCCGGCGATCAGGCCGAACTCCTCCCCGGCGACGGCAAAAATAAAGTCCGCATGGGCGTCGGGGAGCACCTCTTTCACATGCCCTTCGCCGGGCCCGCGGCCGAACAAACCGCCGTTCTGAAAGGCTTCCAACGAGCGGGAAACCTGATAGGCCTCGCTGCCCGCCGGATCAAAGAATTGGTTGATCCGGATGTGGACATGATCAAAGTTGAAATAGGCCGCGAAGCCTCCGGCGATAAACATGACTCCGATGGCCATCACCAGGAACATGGGCAACCCGGCGAGGAAGAACTGTACGCCCCAAACCAGGGAAACCAGGATCGCCATGCCCACATCCGGCTGCATGAGCAGCAAGGCCATCACGGACGCATAGAGCCCCACCGACACGAGGTAACCGGGGAAACCTTCCTTCAGCCGCCACTCGGCGAACATCCAGGCGGCGATCACGGCGAAACCCGGCTTTACGAACTCACTCGGCTGGAGCGAAAACCCGCCGAGGCTGATCCAGCGGGTGGCGCCCTTGATCTCGGCGCCGCTGACGATCGTCACCGCCGTCAGCAACATCCCACCGGCAAAGACGACCACGGCCAGCCGCTTGATTCCTTGCCGATCCAAAAGCGAAATTGTCAGCATGGCGACCAGGGCAACGGGCATGACGACGAACTGGCGGCGGGCAAAGTAGAACGTGTCCAGATTAAGCCGTTCAGCCACTGGCGGACTGGCGGCCAACGCCAGGATGGCGCCGGCGGCAATGATCGCTATCAGCGCGGCAATCATCCAACGGTCTACGGTCCACCACCAACGGCCCAGAACACTGATATCGGTGCGGGAGAAGGCGGTCATGACAACACCTCCACCATCTGCCGGAAGGCGTCGCCCCGCGCCTCGAAGTTCTCAAACTGATCGAATGACGCACAAGCCGGCGACAGTAAAACCGTGGCCCGGACGCCTGACGCTTGCGCATTTTCATGAGCCTTCTCCAGCGCCGTCGCCAGGTCGCCACAAATTTCCAAATCGGCCTCTCCTTGAAGAAGCCCAGCGAAGGTGTCCGCCGCCTCGCCGATCAGATAGGCCCGGTCGATCCGGCTCAACTGTTCCGCCAAGGCATCAAGATTGTCTTCCTTGAATTCGCCGCCGGCGATCCAATGGATGTGTTCATAACAAGCCAGCGCACGGGACGCGGCTTCGGTGTTGGTGCCCTTGCTGTCATTGACGTAGCTCACCCGGCCAATGGTGCGGATCAACTCCTGACGATGGGCCAACCCGGCGAAGCTTTGGAGGGCGGCGGCAATCGTCCCGGCGTCAATGCCGGCGAACTTGGCCGCGGCATATGCGGCCGCCGCGTTCTGCCAGTTGTGACCGCCGGGCAAAGTGGCGAGTCCGCTCACGTCCATGATCTTGGTCTGGCCATAATCCAGATCGTCAATCAGGGTGCCGTTTTCCACATAGACCCCGCCCGGGACCCGGGCGCTGCCGGAAATGGGCGTCAGGTTCTTACCGCCCTGGAACGCGCCGGAGACCATCATCTCCAAACTCAGTCCGCGGCAATTGGCGTCTTCCATACCGATGATCGCATGGCCGTCATCCTTGGCGCGATCGAAGATGATCTTCTTGGCCGCCACATAGCCGTCCATGCCGCCATGCCGGTTTAGATGATCCGGTGTAATGTTCAGGAGGATCGCCACATCAAGGGCGATGGAGGGCACCCGCTCTAATTGGTACGAGGAGAGCTCCAGCACATAGGCGCCGTCGCTGGTGAGCGGTTCCAACTCGAGGGCCGGGATGCCGTAGTTGCCGCCAATTTCCACCGGCCGCCCGGCGGTCTTAAGGATATGACCGATCAGCGCGGTAGTGGTGGACTTCCCGTTTGTGCCGCTTATGCCGACATAGCGCGCATCCAGCATGGTGCGGGCCAGCAGGTCCACATCACAGATGATCTCTGCGCCGTTTTCCGAAGCCTTGGCCGCGATAGCGTGAGGTTCCGGAAAGGTGTGTGGAATGCCGGGGCTGAGGACTAATGTTTCAATCTTCGACCAATCGGCTTCATAAAGATCGGCCAAGTTCACACCGGCACCTTGAGCTTCTTTCCGCCTCGCTTCGCCGTCGTCCCAGGCCCACACGTTCGCCCCGCCCGCGGATAGCGCGCGCGCCGCCGACAGGCCGGACTTGCCAAGCCCCATCACAGCGACGGTCTGATCCTTGAAGGCGGTGACGTCGATCATCAATCCCCCTACCGCAGCTTCAACGTCGCCAGCCCGAACAGAGCCAGGATAGAAGCGATGATCCAGAAACGAATGACAATGGTGGGCTCGGCCCAGCCCTTCTTTTCAAAATGGTGGTGCAGGGGCGCCATTTGGAACACCCGCTTACCGGTCAGCTTGAAGGACGCCACCTGGACGATCACCGAAACGGTTTCGAGCACAAACAAACCGCCGACGATGGCCAGCACCAATTCGTGCTTCGTGATCACGCTGACCGCGCCCAAGGCCCCGCCCATTGAAAGCGAACCCGTATCGCCCATGAACACCATAGCGGGCGGCGCGTTAAACCAGAGGAAGCCCAGGCCCGCGCCGACCAGTGCGCCGCAGAAGACGGACAGTTCGCCCGCGCCAGGCACATAGTGGACTTGCAGATAATTGGAGAAAACCGAGTTGCCGATCAGGTAGGCGATGATGGCAAACACGCCGGCGGCGATCATGACCGGCCCAATGGCCAGACCGTCGAGACCATCGGTCAGGTTCACGGCATTGGAGGCGCCAACCATAACAAAGGCGGCGAAAGCCACAAAGAACCAACTCAGATCAATCAAAACGGTTTTAAAGAACGGCACGGCCAGCGAAGTCGCCAGCGGTTCCCGCGTGAGACTCATAATCCACAAGGTTGCCACCACAGCGATCATCACCTGGAGGAGGAGTTTAAGCTTGCCGGGCAAGCCGTGGCTGTCCCGCCGGCTAACCTTAATATAATCGTCGATAAAGCCGATCAGGCCATAGCCCACGGTCACGCCGAGAGCCGCCCAGACATAGCCGTTGCGCAAGTCCGCCCAGAGAAGGGTCGAAACGACGAGCGCCAACAGGATCATGAACCCGCCCATGGTTGGCGTGCCAGCTTTGGTAATCAAATGGCTTTCAGGCCCGTCTTCCCGGATGGGTTGGCCGCCTTTCTGCCGGTTGCGCAGTATGCGGATAATGATTGGGCCGCAGATAAAGCTGACAATCAGGGCCGTGAACATGGCCCCGCCCGTGCGGAACGTGATGTACCGGAACACGTTAAATGCGGCGATCTGATCGGCATATTGGGCGAGCGTGTTAAAGAACATGATTTGCCTATTAAGACCCCGCGTCTTCTTGATCGGCCAACAGCGCATCGACGATGAGTCCCATCCGTGCCCCGGCCGAGCCTTTGACCAGCACCACGTCTCCGTCGCATAGGTCGCTCTCCAGTTGAGGAAGCAGATCAGTAGATGTGGCGGCCCAAGCGCCTTGAACCTGAGGGGGCAACACGTCGAACAGCGCCTTCATCCGGTCCCCGGACGCATAAACGAGATCAATGAAGTTGGCCGCGATAGGTTCGGCGAGACCCTTATGTAGGGCCGCAGAATCGTCGCCGAGTTCCAGCATGTCGCCGAGGACCGCAATCCGGCGGCCAGCAGCCCCCTGCCCGAAACGGGAGAGGACTGCCAGCGCCGCCGCGATGGAAACCGGACTTGCATTGTAACTGTCGTCGAGAAGCGTGAATTGAATACCGCCGCGCGTTATCTGATGGGAAAGACCCCGACCCTTCGGTGGAGCGACATCGGCAAAATCCTTGGTCGCCTGATCCAAATCCGCACCCAAGGCCTGAACGGCCGCCAGGACCGCCAGACTGTTCTGCACCCAATGACGGCCCGGTAGATTAAGACGGTAATCCAAAGCCTGACCGGCAATCAAGACGCTGACATCCGCGCCCGCGGCATCGAGTTTATAGCGTGTCAGCCTGACCTCTGCGTCTGGCGCTTCACCGAAACCGATGATGACCGCCCCGGCTTTCTCGGCCTCGGCTTCCAGAATGGCGTAGTAGGCATTGTCCTTGTTCAGGATCGCCGTGCCACCCGCCTGTAGACCGGCGAATATCTCCGCCTTGGCCCGGGCGATGTCTTCGACCGAATCGAAGAACTCCAGATGCGCCGGTTCCACGGTCGTGACAATTGCCACCAAAGGCCGCACAAATTGTGAGAGTGGCGTCAGCTCACCGGCATGATTCATGCCCAGCTCGAACACGCCATAGGCCGCATCCGCCGGCAGACGCGCCAAGCTTAGGGGCACGCCCCAATGATTGTTGAGACTGCCCAGGCTGTGAGACGTTTTGCCCTGGCGGCCCAACAGGAACGCCAGCGCCTCTTTTACGCCGGTCTTGCCGACGCTGCCGGTCACCGCCGCAACCTTGGCCGCCGTCCGCACCCGTCCCGCAATGCCCAGCTGTTCAAGCCCGGTCATCGTGTCGGCGACTTCCAACAGCGCCGCGTCAGCCGGGATACCCTCGGGACGCTTTGACACCATGGCCGCCGTCGCGCCATTGGCGAGCGCATCCGCAACATAGGTATGACCATCAAAGTTCGGTCCGTTGAGCGCCACGAACAGATCACCAGGCTGGAGGGTCCGGCTGTCGATTGAGACGCCCATTGCATTCCAATCGACAGCCGAGATGCCCCCGGTGGCCTGTGCCGCATCAGCGGCGCTCCATAAACTGGTTGATGCCGTCATGCGCCCGCCTCCTTGGCCGCGCGCCGCGACACGTCCGCATCGTCAAACGGCAGAACATCCGATCCGACGATCTGCCCCTGTTCATGACCCTTGCCGGCCACGACCAAAAGATCGCCCGCCCTGAGCTGTGAGACCGCCTCAAAGATGGCGGTTTCCCGGTCGGCTATTTCCCTGGCGCCAGTACAGGCATCCAAGATCTGGCGGCGAATCTCCGCCGCGGCTTCGGTCCGGGGGTTGTCGTCCGTGACAATCACCTGATCGGCAAGCCGCGCCGCGATTTCTCCCATCTGGGGGCGCTTGCCGGCATCCCGGTCGCCGCCGCAACCAAACACCAAAGCGAGCCGCCCACTTGCATGAGGCCGGAGCGAGGTCAGCACGGTCTGCAACGCATCCGGCGTATGGGCGTAGTCCACATAGACAGCCGCACCATTGGCGAGCTGAGCCGCCCGCTCCAGCCGGCCCGGAGCGCCGGTCAGTTTTTCCAGCGCCGCCAATCCGTCGGCAATGGAAACGTCACTGATAGCGCGGGCGAGACCCAAGGCGCAGAGCGCGTTAGCTGCCTGGAAATCACCAATGAGCGGCAAGCTGATCTCGGCGTCGTCTCCATCAAATGAGAGGCTCAGCGTTTGCCCATGAGCCGCCGGGTGGGCGAGACCAAGGCGGATATCTTCGCCTTTCCAGCCGTAACTGATCACGGCCAACTCTTGCCCCCGGCAGGTTTCAATCAGCGCTTGGCCGTGGGCATCGTCGGCGTTCAACACCGCCGTGCCACCGCTTGCCAACAGCTCCGTAAACAGCCGGGCCTTGGCGGCAAAATAAGCCTCCATGTCCGGGTGGTAATCCAGATGATCCCGGCTCAAGTTAGTGAACGCCGCCGCCGATATTCTGCCGCCGTCCAGGCGGAATTGATCCAAGCCATGGCTGGAGGCTTCCAGCGCCACGTGGCTGATACCGTCCCCGGCCAATCGGCATAGCGTCTTGTGCAGGTCCACCGGATCGGGCGTGGTCAGGCTGACGCCACCCCCGCCATCCGGTCCGATCACACCCAGGGTGCCCAGGCTGGCGGCCTTCAATCCGACATGCGCCAGGATTTGACGGGTGAATTCGGCGACGGAAGATTTGCCGTTGGTGCCGGTCACCGCCGCGATATTCTCCGGTTGAGGCGCATATAACCGGGCCGCCAATTGTGCATAAGCCCGGCGCGGCTGATCGTGGGTCAACCAGATGGCGGACGCGCCGTCGCGCGGCGTGCCCGTATGGGTCAGCACGCCCGCTGCACCCTTGGCCAGGGCATCGGGAATGAAAGCACGGCCATCCGCCGCCGCCCCCTCAAAAGCGGCAAAGAGATAGCCCGGCTCGACTTTGCGTGAATCCGCTGTCAGCCCCGCAATATCGGCGTCAGCAGAGTCCGCTATCTCCATCTCGTTCCATTCAACTCCCACCACTAAGTCAGTTGACCGCAACAGATCTCCCTCGCGGCCTTGAGTTATCTTTCACGCGTTTATCTGTTTCGTTTCCGGCGACGCTGGTCCTGTTCTTGACCGCCCGCTTCGAGACTTTCTTGCCGGGGATATAGAAAGGATCACCCGGTTTCGGCATGACTTCATCGGCGACCGACGGCTCCAGGCCGACCAGAGGCACCATCCGGCGCACGACTTTTTGGATCACCGGTGCGGCCACCCAGCCGCCCGTGGCATAGCCAAAGGTTTTCTTGTTGCCCTTGGGCTCATCCACCAGCACCAGCACCACATAACGGGGATCACTGACCGGGAAGGCCGCAACAAAGGAGGAAATCACCTTGCGCCCGCCATAGCCCCGGCGCGATACGTCAGGCTTGTCCGCCGTGCCCGTCTTGCCACCGATCAGGTAGCCCGGAACCTCCGCCTTGCGGCCGGTGCCGTGCTGGACCACAAGGCGCATCAACCCGCGCATGGTCTTGGAGGTCTTCTGGCTGATCACCCGGATACCGGTCGTGCGCACATCGCCTTCAGGCTGGATCACTGTCGGCTTGAAGAGAATGCCGCCGTTGACCAGAGACGAAATACCGGCCGACAGTTGCAGCGGGCTCACGGCTATGCCGTGACCATAGGAGATGGTCATGGTGTTGATCTCACGCCAACGATCAGGAGTGAGCGGCGAACCAACCTCCGGCAACTCGATGGCCGCCGGCGACAGCAGGCCCAGGCGTTTCAGATACTTTTTCTGGGTCGGGGTGCCTACATCCAAAGCCATCTTGGCCGCGCCGATATTGGAAGAATGAACGATGATCTCGGGAACGGTCATCCACTTGTTCTTGGCGTGATAGTCGGAAATGGTGAAACGGGAGATTTTGATCGGCTTGGTCGCATCGAACCGGTCACGGAGCCGCACCCGGCCGGTGTCCAGCGCCATGGCGGCGGTGAACAGCTTAAAAGTCGAGCCCATTTCGTAGACGCCCTTGGTCGCCCGGTTGAACCCGGCGATTCCGGCCGCGCTGACCGGCTCGTTGGGATTGAAGTCAGGCAGTGAAACCATGGAGATGACGGATCCGTCGTGGACATTCATCACAATGCCCGCCGCGCCGATGGCGTCGAACTCTTCCATTGCCGCCGCCAGTTCCTCGCGGACGATGGACTGAATGCGGATGTCCACGCTTAGCCGGAGGGGCTTCTTGGCGTTCTTCAGATAACTATCGAAATAGCGCTCGACCCCGGACAGTCCTTCACCGTCGATATTCGTCATGCCAAGAACGTGGGACACGAGGGGACCGTGCGGATAAACCCGTCGCTCGGTCCGCTGAAAATAGAGTCCCGGCACACCCAGGGCGTTGACGGCAAACTGAAGTTTGGGCGTCAAGTTTCGGTGTAGCCAGACGAATGTCTTGTCACTGGCCAACCGGGTGCGAAGTTTGTCCTGGTCATAGCCCGGAAGGACCTTGGCCAGCTTGGCCGCCGCTTCATCGGCATCCAAAACATGCTGCGGATTGGCGTACAGTGCAGCGGTGGGCAGACTGGTCGCCAGCAGGATACCGTTACGATCCACGATATCGGCGCGGACCTCCAAGGTTTTTTGATTGTTGGCGAGGCGGGGCGGTTTGGGCGCACCGGCGGGGCTCAGCACCGCTAGATCAATGAGCCGGCCGCCAATCACGGCAAAAGCCATGGTGAACAGAACACCTGTCACCAAAAGCCGGTTCCGGCCTGTTTCCAGGGCCTGTTTGCGCACGCCATCCAGGTTCACCCGGTCGGGAATAACCACAGGCGCCTCACCCTCTTCAACCGGACCGGCAGAGGGGGAGAAGGGATGGCGGATGCGCTGGAAGATCACCGGGGCAGCCCTCCTTCCACATCGGGATCGACAATAATCTTGACCTCGGTCAGATCGACGGCCCGCTTCATCTGTTCCGGATCGGTGGGCTGCATATCCAGATAGCGCTGCGCCAGATCCTTCAGCCGGTCCACGTCATTCAGGTGGCTCCACTCCGCCTTCAGTACGTGGATCGATTCCCGGTCATCGACGATCGACTGGTTCAACGCCTCCAGTTCGCCCTCAAGGTTGGTCACCTCGTACTTGAGGTAGAAGAGCGCCACGCTCATAACCGCAGCGACCAATATGGTGAAGATGGTGGTCTGTCTCATCATCGTTCCCCTATGCTGCCTTGGAAGCCGGCCAAGGCGGGGACTCGGTGCGCTCCGCCACACGCAGGCGGGCCGACCGGGACCTCGGATTGACCTTGGTTTCGCTGTCCTGGGGTTTGATGGCGCCGCGCTTGACCAGCCGGAAACTCGGGGCAGGCTGGTCGGCGGGACGTTCGGGCAGATGGCGGGAACCTCTGCCCGTTTGTCCGCTACGCTGACGCAGGAAGTCCTTCACCACCCGATCTTCGAGCGAATGAAAAGACACGATCGCAAGCCTGCCGCCGGGGGACAGCAGGTGCTCCGCGGCCGCGAGGCCACGTTCCAGTTCGCCGATTTCGTCATTCACCCGGATGCGCAACGCCATGAAGGTGCGCGTCGCGGGATCGATGCCATCGCGGGATTTTCGGACGATCCGGCGGATGATATCGGCGAGTTGTAGGGTCGTCGAAATGGGTGTCTCGCGCCGCGCCTCGACGATGGCGCGGGCGATCCGGCGGGCATGATGTTCTTCGCCCAAGTGATGAATGATGTCAGCCAGCTCTTTCTCCGGCGCCTCGTTGACCAGATCGGCGGCGGTCGGCCCGTCCGCGCCCATGCGCATATCCAGCGGCCCGTCGAAGCGGAAGGAGAAACCGCGCGCGGCTTCATCCAGCTGGATTGAGGAAACGCCGAGGTCAAGCGTCACCCCATCCACCTGATCAACGCCGGCCTCGCGCATCAGACGCTCCATATCGCCGAAACAGCCTTCGAGCACCGTCAACCGGCCCGGATAGTCGGCCGTCAACTCGGCCCCGACGGTAATCGCGGCGGGATCCCGATCAATGCCGAACACCTTGGTGGTGGCGGCATCCAGGATGGCGCAGGAATAGCCGCCCCGGCCGAAAGTACCGTCAACATAAATGCCGTCATCCCGGGGTGTTAGACCGGCAATCACTTCGTTCAGCATGACGGGGATATGGCCGGTCATCCGCCCTCTCCTTCTCCGCCGGACCGGGGCGATCTCAGCGGCAAGGTGGCGCCCCTTGTACGGGCGCGGGCGACAGCGGCGACATTGTGTACCTGATAGGCGCCAGGCTCCCACATCTGGAATCGGGTGCCCCGGCCAACGAAGGCAATCTCAGCGGAGAGATTGGCGTGATCCAATAACGCTTTGGGCAGGCTCACCCGGCCTTCGGGGTCGTATGCCAGGGGATGGGAATTTTCCAGGATGGTCGAGGCGAGATCATCCTGTTCATCAGAGAAAAGATCGAGATCGTCGAGGCTGTCGATGATGCGTTGGATGAAGTCCTCGCCACAGGCCTCCAAGGCAGGGAACTTGAAAGACGGAAAGACAAAGATGCCGGCGAAGTCCTGCAGGGCGAAGGCGTCACGGAAGGGCTTGGGCACGGAAACCCGGCCCTTCTTATCCAACTTGTTGATATGCCTGCCGATCAGCGCAGCCATTTCCCGCCTCAACACGTTATGGGAAGCCTCTCACCGCACAGAGCCCCGATTCCGTGCAAGCGGCTTCCCGACACCCAACTCCCATGGGCACCAAATTGGGATATCATGGGAAATAATGGGGGTCAATGGGACATAATGGTCGTGTTTGGGTTAAGAAACCCTTTCCGGACAAGGACATGCAGCGCGTCGCCACCACCCATAGAGACCCTTAAACAGGCTTGCAGCAGACGCCTGATGACCGGAAGCGCTATACAGCACCCGGATTTCGGCGGTAAGTTGTTGATATTGTGGTCTTAAAATGGTCAACGGCGGATTAACCGCCGGACTTGGACATTGCAGTCAGAGCGTCTCGTCGAAATACGCGATGGTTTTCGCCAGTCCGTCTTTCAGCTTGATCGTCGGCGCCCAGTCGAGCTGGCTCCTGGCGCGGCTGATATCCGGGCAGCGCTGCATCGGGTCATCCTGAGGTAACGGTTTGTATTCAATGGCGGATTTTGACCCCGTCTGCTCCACGACCAATTCGGCTAATTGCAAGATGGTGAACTCATCCGGATTGCCCAGATTAATCGGTCCGGTCACTTCGTCCGGCGCATCCATCAAGGCAAACAAACCATCGACCAAATCATCCACATAGCAGAAGGACCGGGTCTGCTGGCCATCGCCGTAAACTGTCACCGGCTCGCCTTTGAGCGCCTGCACGATAAAATTGGACACCACCCGGCCATCATTCGGCAGCATGCGCGGACCATAGGTATTGAAGATGCGGGCGACCCGAATATTCAATTTGTGCTGACGATAATAGTCGAAAAATAGGGTCTCGGCACAGCGCTTGCCTTCGTCGTAGCAGCCGCGTGGACCGATGGGATTCACGTTGCCCAAATAATCCTCGGTCTGCGGATGTACGTTCGGATCACCATAAACCTCGCTGGTCGAGGCCTGCAGAATTTTTGCATGGGTCCGCTTGGCGAGCCCCAGCATATTGATCGCTCCGTGAACGCTGGTCTTGGTGGTCTGCACCGGATCGCTTTGGTAGTGGATCGGCGAAGCCGGACAGGCAAGATTGAAGATTTCATCGACTTCCACATAGAGTGGGAAAGTCACATCGTGGCGCATCAGCTCAAAATTCTTCGCACCCAAAAGCTCTGCCACATTGTTCTTGGCCCCGGTATAGTAATTGTCGAGGCAGATCACATCGTGCCCATCTGCGACCAGCCGCTCGCAGACATGCGAACCGATAAAGCCGGCCCCGCCGGTCACCAGAATGCGTTTTGTCGAAGTCATTGAATTCAAGGCCCGATTGATGCTCCTGAAGCGGGTGGTAGGGCCAATTTGCGCCGCCGTCAAGTTTACTGGCCCCGTCGCCGCGAGATTGCCTGGCCGCCAGGGAACCAAAATCAGTCCCAAACCACTTCTCTCGCTTTACCAAAGGAGCAAAAGGGAGTTTATACTTACCTTAACGGTTTGAGATTAGAAGATTCTTCGTCAAAACAAGGCACAGGCGGCAGCGATGGCCGACGAACGGTCGATGATAGGCGGCGTTTCCGATAAACGATCCCCCGAGAGTTCTCTCCGGGATCATGTCGAACGCGTGCAGCACTCGCGAAGCGGCCGCTTTGCAGTGCAAGTACACCTGTCCCGGCTGCGGCCTCAAAACCAACAGGATCATCATATCCGGATCGCCAGCCGCACGTTTGACACGTTGCTGGCGGCCCATGATTGCCAGCTTTACACACTAAGTTCGGGCGATCTGATACTGATGTGCAAGGACGTACGGATCGAAGACGTAGACTACGTCATCGATAAGGTCCGCCGGTTGTTCCAGAATGACCCCGCCGCAAAACCGGGGAGTGCCGCGGGCCAGGACAAGTTCACCAGCTGGTACGAATTCGAGGTTGACTACGATAAGTTCGCCATCCTGGTAAAGGAAATGACCGCCGCTGCGGATAAAGGCATTGGGACGCCGGAGGATGCGTCGGCGGGCGTCGGTCAAGGCGCACATTTTGCCGGACAAGCCCTGGACCCGTTCAGTTTGGCAAAGGCCGTGGATTCTCTGAAGGGGTTGCGGATCACCGATATGATCAACCGCCAGGCGGCGGTCATTATCGGCGGCGACGGGATGGAACGCATACTCTTCCAGGAATACTTTATTTCCATGGGTGCGCTGCAGCGTCAGATCGCGCCAGGCTTTAATCTGGCCTCCAACACTTGGCTGTTCCAACATCTCACCGAAGAAATCGACAAGCGACTTTTGACCGCGCTGTCGACGCGGGATTTCGGATCGCTCCCCAATACGATGAGCATCAACCTCAATATCAGCACGGTCATGTCCCGGGACTTCCGGCCCTTCGAAGAGGCGGTGGCGGAACACACCAACAAAGTGGTGATCGAATTCCAGCAGATCGATGTTTTCTCCGACATTCATCAGTATCGGTCGGCCCGCAATTACCTCTATGACCGGGGCTACGGCGTTCTCATCGACGGCATGAATCCGATCTCGTTGCGCCTGTTTAACCCCGGCGATCTGGACGCCAATTTCTTCAAAGTGGCTTGGGGCGAAGGCTTTACCGAGAGCGAATCCATCGAAGACCGGGCGGAAACCGCCGACCTGGTAGAGTCCGTCGGCGCCGAGCGCTTCATTCTCGCCCGAACGGATTCCGAAGACGCCATCAAGTGGGCGCTGGGTCTCGGCATCCGCCGGTTCCAAGGGTATTTCGTTGATAATCTGGTGCAGCGCCAGATGAAAAAGGACGGCGGGGCTGCGGCGGACAAGAAACCGGCCACCAAAGCCGGGGCGGCGTAGGAGGACGAGATGGCGACACCTCCCACCCCTCGTGGCGCAAGTCAGGAAAGCCTGCTCCTCGATTACCTGCACCGGCTTGATGAACACAAAGCCGGCCGGCGTGCTGTTCATGTGCACGTTTCCCGTCTGGAGGCACAAAACCGCCGGGAGCACCACGTGCGCATGGCCGCCGACACGTTTGACTACTTGGTCAAAATGCAGCTCGGTCAAATCTTCATTTTGAAGAACTCGGATATCTATTTCGTCTACAAAGGCGAGGCCCAGGAAGACGTCGAGACCGCGATCCTTAAATTGAGATTTTTGTTCTTCGACGACCCGATGCTGGTCAAGGAGAACGAGGAATCGAACCAAAAGTTCCGCACCTTCTTCAACGTGGAGCGGGACTACGACAAAATGTTGGGCCAGGTCCGGGCCATGGTCCATGCCGAAGAAGAGCGCGAAGAAAAAGAGTTGTCGAAAAAGAGCGGCGGCGCGACGGACGCGCTGAAACCCAAAGGCGAGGCTTTGTCGCCAAGGGTGCTGGGCCGGGTCATCCAGGCGTTGCAAAGTGCGGACATGACCAACATGGTCCGCCGACAGTTCACCTGCGGGCTGATTGGCAAGGCGACACCCCAGCCGCTGTTCAGCGAGCTGTTCATCTCCATCCGAGATCTTCGCGAGACCCTAATGCCGGGCGTTGATCTGGGGGTGAGTAAATGGCTGTTCAACTACCTAACCGAAACCCTGGACCGGCGAATGCTGGCCATGCTTGGCCGGTCGTCTGACCAATCCATCACCGGCGAGATCAGCGTCAATCTGAATGTCTCAACCTTGTTGTCGCCCGAGTTCATGGTGTTCGACGACAGCATCACCGCCGCCATGCGCGGCTCTGTCGTGGTGGAACTGCAGAAGGTCGATATCTTTTCCGACGTAAACGCTTTTTTCTTTGCCCGCGAGTTTGCCAAGGATAGAGGCTATCGTATTTGCATCGACGGCCTGACCCACGAGACCACTCATTTTATAAATCGGGAAAAGCTGGGCGCCGATTTGATCAAGCTGGTTTGGCAGAAGGAACTGGTGAAAGAAGTGGGCGAACGTAAGGTCAAACGCATGCTCAAGAAACTGGGCCCCTCCCGGGTCATTCTCTGCCGCTGTGATGATGAGGAATCTGTCGACTTCGGCCACGAGGTCGGCATCAGCATGTTCCAGGGCCGCCACATCGAAAACCTGATCGCCGAGGAAAACCGCCGGCGCGAGCTGGAAATGGCCCGCCGCCGCTCCCAGAATGCCGCCGACCTGATCGACGACTGATGCCGAGTTTACCGGGCGAAGACGCTGGTCCTCAGAATGTGCCGGCCATTGAAGTCTCCAATCTCCGCAAGTCCTATGACGGCAAGCCGGCCGTTCGTAATCTCAATTTTTCCGTCGCCCGTGGCGACATCGTGGCGCTTCTGGGCGGCAACGGCGCCGGCAAGACAACAACCATCGCGATGTTGTTGGGGGTGCTGATCCCCACCGCCGGGGAAATCAGGGTACTGGGCACGGACATGCGCCGGAACCGCCACGCTGTCCTGCCGCGTATGAATTTTTCCTCTCCCTATGTAGGCATGCCGGCCCGGCTCAGCGTGGAAGAAAACCTGATCGTCTATGCCAATCTTTACGGCCTCCGCAAAGTCAAAGACCGGGTCCGGGCCATGGCGGAAGAGCTGAATTTGCAGGATCTGCTGAAAACGCCCCTCGGCAAATTATCGGCCGGGCAAAAGACCCGGGCGTCGTTGGCCAAGTCACTGATCAACGAACCGGAATTGCTACTGCTGGATGAACCGACGGCATCGCTCGACCCGGATACGGCGGACTGGGTGCGCAGCTATTTTAAGGCCTATCGGGACCGGACCGGCGCCACCATCCTCTTGGCGTCCCACAATATGACCGAGGTAGAGCGCATTTGTTCTGACGTCATGATGATGAAGGACGGCCGCATCGCCGACCAAGGGACGCCAGCGGAATTGATCACCCGGTTCGGCCGTCAGAACCTGGAAGAAGTGTTCCTCGACATCGCCCGATCCCCGACAGCGGCCTTTCCGAACGTGGAGGCGGTCCCATGACCGGCGGCGTCGCTCAACGCATCTGGGGCATGGTGCTGCGCAATGCATTTGTCCTGCGCAAATCCTGGCCCCGTCTGCTGGACCTGGCCTATTGGCCGACCTTCCAGCTGTTGCTGTGGGGATTCCTCAGCACGTTCCTGCTGACCAACAGCTCGTGGATCGCCCAGGCCTCGGGCGTGCTGATCAGCGCAGTCCTTTTGTGGGATGTGTTGTTCCGCTCCAACCTGGGCCTATCGCTTACTTTCCTGGAAGAGATGTGGGCGCGGAATCTCGGCCAATTGTTCATCAGCCCCTTACGCCCGATCGAGATGATCGCCGCGTTGATGGTCATCAGTTTTATCCGCACCCTCATCAGCGTGACCCCTGCGGCGTTCCTGGCCATGCCGTTTTTCGGCGTCTGGGTGTTCGATCTGGGCATCGGCCTGGCAGCGTTCTTCTTTAACCTGCTGGCGATGGGGTGGGCGGTCGGTCTCCTGGTGTCCGGCCTGATCCTCCGTCTTGGCCTTGGCGCGGAGAACTTGTGCTGGTTTGTCATCTTTCTGATCGCCCCGATTACCGGCATTTACTATCCGGTGTCGGTTTTGCCGGAGTGGCTTCAACCCCTGTCGTGGGTTCTGCCGTCGACCTATGTCTTTGAGGGCATGCGTGCGGTCCTGTTCGAGAAAGTGTTCCATTGGGACCTGTTTTTCGGCGCGGTCGGGCTGAATATTGTCTACTTGGCGGTCTGCGGCGGCGTGTTCCTCTATATGTTCCGGGTGGCGCGGGAAAAGGGCTTGCTGCTGCAACAGGGCGAGTAACCACCCGTTAACCAAAATCTGGCACACAGATGCCCATGAAAAAGCGCTATTCTTTCCTGGGCCTTGTGCTCGTATTGGCGTTGCTGGCCGGTTGCGTTTCCGCGCCCAAGGCACCCACGTCGCAACAGTTGGTGATGGACTCTCTGAAGACCTTGGAGGTCCTCAAAAAACGTGGCGATTTCCCGAAGTTCGAGGAGATGCTGAAAGACTCGGCGGGCGTCGCCATTTTCCCGGCGGTTTATAAGGCCGGCTTTTTCGTCGGCGCCGAGGGTGGCAATGGCGTATTGTTATCCCGCGACACCAAAGGCACCTGGGGTTATCCAGCGTTCTACACCATGGGCGCCGGCAGTTGGGGTCTGCAGTTCGGCGGTCAACGGGCAAGCGTGGTGCTGATCCTGCGTCACAAGGGTGCGGTGGAAGCCATCCTGAAACACCAAGGCAAAGTGGGCGCAGACGTTGAATTCGCGGTCGGTCCCAAAGGTTCTGGCGTGGGTGGCGGCATCACCACCAACCTGGCGGCCGACATTGTCGCTTATTCTGACGCCAAAGGCCTGTTCGGCGGTATGTCCGTGGAAGGTGCGGCGATCGTCCGCCGTAATGATCTGAACAAGGAATATTACGGCCAGGAAACCTCGCCCTCCGCCATCATTGTGGATCACGCCATGCGCAATCCGCAGGCCGACGACCTGCGCCGCTGGCTGACCTATCTCTAGGAATAATTTTCAGCTAAGAAATTGTTCGAGTTTGTTGAGTCCCGAGTCCGGGACTCAGAAACCGAAAGCGCGTTTGCGCCATCCACCCGCGCGCCGACAGCCGATCCCTGCCCCCGATATCTTGGTTTTGCTTCTCGGTGAAAGCTGAATATAGTGATTCATGCTCTCCGTAGCCTTTCCAAAAGCCAATGATGCATAGATCACCTCAACCCAACTCACCTGAAGCTCGCGATTCCGCATCTGTCATCCATCCCCTGACCAATCTTAAGACCCACCTGGAGAAGGGGGCCCTAGTGATCGAGAAGGGCGAAGGTGTCTGGGTGACGGACATCCATGGCAATAAGTATATCGAGGGCATGTCCGGCCTCTGGTGCCTGTCGTTGGGATATGGCCAGGATCGATTGGTTGAGGCCGCCACCGAGCAGTTGCAGCGTTTGCCGTACTATCATTTAACCAATCATAAGAGCCACCAACCGGTGATCGACCTGGCTGAGAAACTGCTCGAGATCGCGCCGGTGCCCATGTCCAAGGTCTGGTTCGCCAACTCCGGATCGGAAGGAAATGACAGCGCGGCACGAATTGTCTGGTACTACTGGCACGCCATAGGAAAACCCGAAAAGCGCAAGATCATCTCTCACCAGCGCGCCTATCACGGCAACACAATCGCCTCGGCAAGCCTTTCCGGCATGTATTACAACCACGCCTCGTTTGGTTTACCCCTCGAAGGCTTCCTGCATGTCACCCCGCCTCATCACTATCGCTATGCCAATCCGGATGAGACTGAAGAAGAATTTGCGAACCGCCTGGCCGATGAACTCGAAAACTTGATAGTGGCGGAGGGCCCGGAAACGGTGGCCGCCTTCTTCACCGAGCCGATCATGGGGTCCGGCGGTGTGATCGTGCCGCCACCTACGTATTATGAGAAGATCCAGGCGGTCCTGGAAAAACATGACATCCTTCTAATCGCGGACGAGGTGATCACGGCATTCGGGCGCACCGGAAATATGTTTGGCACAACCACCATGGGACTAAATCCGGATATGCTGGTTTGCGCCAAGGGATTGTCCAGCGCCTATCTACCGATTTCCGCCTTGATGATGAATGAACGCGTGTTTGACGTGATTTCGGAGGAAAGTAACCGGATCGGCGTTTTCGGCTTGAGCTTTACCTATTCGGGTCATCCGGTGTCTGCCGCCGTGGCCCGGGAAGCTTTGCAGATATACGAAGACGAAAACATCATCGATCATGTGCGGTCGATGGAGCCCCATTTTATGGGCGGTTTAAACCAACTTCTGGACCACCCCCTTGTCGGCGAGGTGCGCGGCAAGGGGCTGTTGGCCGGCGTGGAATTGGTTCAAGACAAAACCACCGGCGAGGCCTTCGACCCGAGTTGGTGCGTCGGGCCGTCATGCGTCGAGTTTGCCGAAGCGCACGGACTGATTGTTCGCGCCATCGGAGATACGATTTCCTTCTGCCCACCTCTGGTCATTGACCGGTCAGAAATCGACGAGCTTGTTTCAAGATTTAAGCACGCGCTGGATGACACCTATACGATTGTAAAGGAACGCGGGTGGCTCGCAACATGACCGTCCGCCGGATGGTTCGTACGTTGACGTGCATCGAATGCTGCTGATAGAGAACCGGACGACTGTCCGTGAAGGGAGACTGCAATGTCAGGGATGAAACCGGGAGAACGAGTCGCCTTTTCAACCATTGAGACTCGGCCACGTCTGTCTCTACCGGATGGCGGGCGGATCATCGTTTGGCCGATTCTGGCCTTGGAGGTCTGGAATATCGAAAGAGCCATGGCGCGAATGGTGATTTCACCGCCCCAGGGGGTCCCCCAAACCCCAGATCATCCAAATTGGTCCTGGCATGAGTACGGGATGCGGGTGGGCTTCTGGCGAATTAAGAAGATGCTCGATTCACTGTCAATTCGGCCGACAGTTACCCTCAACGCGAGGGTCTGTGAAGATTACCCCGAAGTCGCTTCGGCCTGCCTTGATGCAGGATGGGAGTTTAATGCTCATTCTTATGAGCAGCTACCCATGCACAAACTGGATGACGAAAGGGAGGTCATTGACCATTCCCTGAATGTGATTGAAACGTTTTGCGGCAAACGGCCGCGCGGTTGGTTTGGGCCAGGCCTGACCCAAACGTTCGAAACGCTGGACCACTTATCCGCGGCGGGAATTGAGTATATCGGCGACTGGGTCCTTGATGACCAACCGGTTTGGGTGCGCACCGCCCATAAGCCGGTTGTCGCCCTTCCCTATAATTACGAACTCCATGACATCGTCATGATGAATATCCAAAACAATGAATCCCAGATCTATCGAGACCGCGCGCTGGATTACTTCAATACACTGTGCGAAGAAAGTCAGGATGGACATCCAAGAGTGATCGCCCTAGCCATGCATTGCTATTTGTCCGGTTCACCCCATCGCATTTCGTATGTGCGCGAAGCCTTCGAGTACATTCTGTCCAAACCCGGCGTTGTCTGCTGGGACGGAGAACAGATGCTCGACTGGTTCACGGATCAACTTGAGGCGCCGGCCGGCTAGAGAGGAAAATGATGGACGATCCCGTAAACTGCCTGGTTCCTGAAAACCTCCCGTCGCACATCGAGGGGGCATCGGATGGCCCTTTGTCGGGTCGAACTTTCGTCGCCAAGGACCTTTTCAACGTTGCCGGGCATCGGACATCCAACGGCAGTCCGGACTTTCATAACCACGCGGTTCCATCCCCGTCCAATGCAGCGGTTATTGATAAATTGCTATCAGCTGGCGCGACGTTGCTGGGCATGACAATTTGTGATGAGTTTTTCTACAGCCTGACCGGCGCCAATGCCCATTACGGCACGCCAGTGAATCAAAGAGCGCCCGGGAGGTTGCCGGGCGGATCGTCGTCGGGCTCGGCCGCGGCGTTGACGGCGAACATGGCGGATTTTGCCTTGGGTTCCGATACCGGCGGATCGGTTCGCATCCCAGCCTCCTTTTGCGGCTTGTGGGGTATCCGTCCGACCCTGGGACGGGTATCGCTCGACGGCGGAAGGGCAATGGCGCCAAGCTTCGACACTGCCGGCTGGTTTACCAATGATGCAGCCCTTCTATCGCTGGTAGGCTCTATCGTCCTCGAAGGCGACGCCAACCGGGATGAGATCACCCGCCTCATCATCGCGGATGATATTCTCGCCAGAACTGACACGTCGGTGGCCGAGGCCTTCAATACCTGGATAAGAGGCGCCGACCTTGAAATAACCGAAACTGTAACAATGTCGGACGAGGGCCTGGACACCTGGTGGAATGTATTTCGCGTCATCCAAGCGGGTGAAGTTAAGACAACGAACCTTCCTTGGGTGCGGGACCACCAAGCCAATTTGGGACCCGGCATCAGCGAACGGTTTAAAATGGCCGAGGGGATCAGCGATGAAGAGCTGGCCGCCGCCCGCGGCGCACAAAGTAACATCGTCAGAAAAATTAACGCTGTGGTGACGCCGGGAACAATTCTGGTCATGCCGACAGCGCCGTGCATTGCACCAAGGATTGACGCCGAAGAGTCATCACTTGAATCCTTTCGCTCCAATACGATGGCATTGACGTGCATTGCGGGTCTTGCGGGATTGCCCCAGGTTTCCATGCCTATGTTGACGGTCGAAGGCTGCCCGGCAGGTGTCTCTCTTGTCGGCGCGCGTGGGTCGGATGAACAAATCTTGGAACTCGCACTGCGCTTCACTGACGCCGGCTGAGATTTTTGAATGCTGGCGCTGACGGCCCGGTCTAGTACTCCACGAACTCCAGGACCTTGTCGATTTTCTCGAACAGCTTATCCAGCTCATAGAGCGCTACCGCCCCTTTGCGTTTTTCCAGCGCGATGCGATCATCGGTGTCTCCCAAGGTTGTCCGCAGGGGCAGGAACATTTCCGCGACCAGATTGTAAAAGCCTGGCTCGGAGAGTTCCCAATCCACGTCGGCGGCGACGGCCCCGTTCACCAAGGGCACGAACCAATCCATGCGTTTCACCAAGTCCTCGAAATAGGGCAAGAACGCGATTAACGCGTCCAGGCAAATCATCTGCGCTTCTTTATCGGCGTAGAGCATTTCCCAATTGAAGTCGTTTTCGTTGCCCTTACTCAGCCGGCCGACGACTGTCCGGCACTTGGCTTGAAACTCCTCAATCACTTCCGGGCCCAGCATCTTGTCCATGGCAATGAAGAAGCCCGGCAAGACCGCCCGGGTCACACAAGCCTCGCCATCATCCTCGACCCTGTCCGGTGCAAACAGGCCGGCAAAGCTGTTCACGATCAGCCGGTCAAACGGATATTGCCGGGCGTGATCAAAGGCCGCCCGTTCCCGCGCCCGCACATATTGATCGAACGACATCTCGAAGATTTTTTCGAGATCCGCCCGCTTGCTTTCAAACTCATGGGTCAGACGGTTGATATCATCGACAGTCAGATAGCCGCCCCGCTTTCGCGCTTCGGTTTTTAGCCGGTCGGTAAACGTGGTCACAACAGTTTCAGCCAGAATCCGGCTTTGATCCTGCACCGAGCCCGGCGCACTAGGGGCAACGGGCTGTGCCGGCGCGGGCTGTGCCACGGCGGGCTGCGAGGGGGCCGCTTGCGGCGCCGCCCGAGGTGCGGGTTGCGGCATCGGCTGGGGCGGAGACGGCGGCGGCGGGGGAGCTGCCTGAGTTTGATAACTCTGTGGCTGAGGCAGCGGTTTCGCCGGTGGGGGCGTCGCGGCCTTGGCCACTTCCGGCCGATGCGCCACGCGCTCATCCGGCGTATCTCCCCAGACCACCTGCTCTACCAGATATTCGTTGGTCGCTTTTGTATCGGCCATGGAACATTCTTACCGATTTCAAACACCAATATCCAGGCGGGATTTCCCACACGGCGATGGTGCGCCGGGCACGGCGTTGACACTGGCGCGGGCAGTCTCTAATGCTTAGCGATCGAAGGTTCCGGCGCCGGAGACACAGCCGCCATACCGCTGAAATTTCATCGAATCGGACGATCTTTATGACCTCAGAGCTTGCCATAGCGCTGGCCCAAATCAATCCCACCGTCGGCGATGTCGTGGGCAATATCGAGCGTATCCGTCAGGCGCGAAAAGATGCCGCAGGCAAGGCCGACTTGGTGGTCACGGGAGAACTCGCCGTGTCCGGTTATCCGCCTGAGGATCTGGTGCTGAAACCGGCTTTTTTGCGGATGATCGAAGAACATGTTGAAACCCTGGCCAAGGAAACCGCCGACGGCGGTCCGGCCATCCTGACCGGTGCGCCTTGGCGGGAGGAAGACAAGCTCTATAACGCCGTGCTGCTGTTGGAAGATGGTAAGATTTCGACCAAACGGTACAAACACTTGCTCCCCACTTATGGCGTATTCGACGAGGATCGGGTGTTTGACCAAGGTCCTGTCCCCGGCCCGATTCCGTTCAAGGATGTACGCCTGGGCGTCATGATCTGCGAAGACATGTGGGAGCCCGACGTGGCCGAAGGGCTTCAGGAATCCGGCGCGGAACTGCTGCTGGTGATTAACGGCTCCCCGTTCGAGGCGGATAAGCCTGACATGCGGCTCAATCTGGCGGTCGCCCGGATCGGCGAGTGCGATCTGCCGCTGGCCTATGTCAATTTGGTCGGCGGCCAGGATGAGCTGGTCTTCGACGGCCGCTCCTTCGTGCTTAACCGTGATCGGGAACTCAAGGCCCTGGCCATGCCCTGGGAAGAAGAGATCATGTTCACCAAATGGCAAAATAGCGGGGACGGCTGGGCCTGCGTCGAGGGGGAGATCAACACCGTGGGCGGCGCGCCGGAAGACGAGACCTTGGCGCGCATCTACCGGGCCATGGTGCTGGGCTTGCGCGACTATGTCCGCAAGAACCGCTTCCCAGGGGTGATCCTGGGCCTGTCCGGCGGTATCGACTCCGCGCTCTCCGCGGCGGTGGCGGTGGACGCGATCGGGCCGGACAAGGTGCAGTGCGTGATGATGCCGTCGCCCTACACTTCGCAGGAAAGCCTGGACGACGCGGCGGAAGCGGCGCAGCTTCTCGGCCTTAAATACGACACCGTACCGATTGAGGCCGCCATGCAGGCGTTCGACGGCATGCTGGCGCCCCTGTTCGAGGGACTGGACGCCGACACCACGGAAGAGAATATCCAGGCGCGGGTTCGGGGCATGTTGGTCATGGCGCTTTCCAACAAGCTGGGCTACATGCCGCTGACCACCGGCAACAAATCGGAAATGTCGGTCGGCTACGCGACTCTCTATGGGGATATGTGCGGCGGCTATTCAGTGTTGAAAGATGTCTACAAGACGACCGTGTTTGCCGTCTCCCATTGGCGGAACCGGGTCCACCCACGGGACTCGCTTGGACCCGAAGGCCGGGTCATCCCGGAGCGGATCATCACCAAAAAGCCATCGGCCGAACTTAAGCCCGATCAGTTCGATGAAGACACTCTGCCGCCTTACGACGTGCTGGACGATATCCTCCAATGCCTGATTGAAGGGGAGCGCGCCGTCTCGGAGATTATCGAGCGCGGCCATGACCCGGACGTGGTGCGCCGGGTCTGGCGCATGCTGGACCGCGCCGAATACAAGCGCCGCCAGGCGCCACCGGGGGTAAAGATCACGTCCCGCGCCTTCGGCCGCGACCGCCGCTATCCGATCACCAACGGTTTCACGAACCTGGTGTGAGTTACAAAGATCAAACACCTCGTTGGAGTTTGTTAACCACAGAGATCACAGAGAGATTAGAAGAGGAAGTGAATTCCGTTGTATACTTATAATTCGTCATGCCCGGACTTGATCCGGGCATCCATGTTTAATGAAAAGGTGGACCCGCGGATCAAGTCCGCGGGTGACGGAAGAGAGTGGCGTGTTCATTGTGCTCTGTGGTTTAAATTTTTTGAGTAATAATTCTATTCTTTAGATGTCATGACCTTACAACTCTACAACACGCTGACGCGGCAGAAAGAGGCGTTCCAGCCGATCAGCAATGACACGATCGGCATGTATGTCTGCGGGCCGACGGTCTACGACTATGCCCATATCGGCAATGCGCGGCCGGTCATCGTGTTCGACGTGTTGGCCAGGCTGTTGCGCCACGCCTATCCCGACGCGGGAGTGACGTATGTCCGGAACATCACCGATGTGGACGACAAGATTATCGCCGCCCATCAGGAGACCGGCCAGCCCATCGAAGAGATCACCAAGCGCACCACCGATGCATTCCACGCCGATATGGCGGCGCTCGGCAATCTGCCGCCGGATGTAGAGCCGCGCGCCACCGGCCACATTGCAGAGATGATTGCTCTTATCGAAGACCTCATCGCCAAGGGCCATGCGTACGAGAACGACGGACATGTCTTGTTCAACGTGCCGTCCATGGACGACTACGGGAAACTGTCGCGCCGCAACCGCGATGAACTAATCGCCGGCGCACGGGTCGAAATTGCACCCTATAAGAAAGACGCGGCGGATTTTGTCCTATGGAAACCGTCCACCGAGGATCAACCCGGCTGGGACAGCCCGTGGGGAAATGGGCGGCCAGGCTGGCACATCGAATGCTCCGCCATGTCGGAAAAATACCTGGGCAAGACGTTCGACATCCATGGCGGCGGCGTGGATCTAGTCTTCCCTCACCATGAGAACGAGATCGCCCAGAGCCGTTGCGCCCACGGCCCGGAGACCTTCGCCCAAGTGTGGATGCACAACGGCTACCTGATGGTCGAGGGCGAGAAAATGTCCAAAAGCCTGGGCAACTTCATCACCGTGCATGACCTGTTAAAAGAGCATCATGGCGAAACCATCCGGCTCTGCATGCTGATGACCCACTACCGCCAGCCGATCAACTGGACCAAGGCCGGGCTGGCGCAAGCGAAGGATGCGCTGGACCGGTGGTATGGAGCCTTGCGCGCCTCACCACCCACAGAGCAATCCGCGAGCGTGACAACAGGACTGATTGACGCCCTTTCCGACGACCTTAATACGCCGCAGGCAATTGCCGTGCTCCACGAGTTGGCCAACGACGTGAACAGGTCTGAAGACGGATCAGTCAGTGCCAATTTGCTAGCCGCCGCCAACCTGTTGGGTCTCCTGCAACTCGATCCCGAAAACTGGTTTAAGTGGCAGCCGGAGGGGGCGGCAGGTCTCAGCGACGCCGACATCGATGCGCTGATCGAGGAACGCACGGCGGCGCGCGCCAACAAGGATTTCGCGACCTCCGACCGCATCCGCGACGAACTCGCCGGGCAAGGCATCATCCTGGAAGACGGGCCGGGCGGCACCACCTGGAAACGGGGTTAAGACTTAATCTCGACCGGTTCGGGATCGGCCTCGATCCCCGCCGCATTCGCCAACAGTTTCCCACCGATCAACAGCAAGACCAACAGCACCAGCGCGGCAGCAATGCCCATCGCCACCTGCAACCCGGTGAATTCCGCCAGGGCGCCGATGGCCAGCGTGCCAAAGGCGGGCCCGCCGACCGAAGCGGCCAGATTAACGCTGATCACCCGCGCCCGGTATTCGTCTTCCACCACGTTCTGCACCAGGGTCGTTCCGCAGGTGCCTACATTGCCGATGAACGCGCCGGCGAAGAAACAGGCGACGAAGGCGACCGCCACCACGCTGTTGGACACGAATACTAATAAAGACACAGACGCACCCACGGCGCAGAGAAGAAGTATCCTAGTGGTGCCCTGGGTGCGTCCCCGGATCGACAAGAGAACCGCCCCGATCAGCGCGCCGACGCCGGCGGAGGCCAACATGTTGCCGAGACCTTGTTCATCCAGATGAAACACGGTCTCGGAAAACCCGGCCATCAGATTGTAGAACGGCCGGAGCATCATCGCCGCGGCCACAGCCAGCGCCAAGATCAGTTTCAAATGCCGGTTCGCCATAATGTAGGCGATGCCTGCCCGGATGTCGGCGGCCAGCGCCGGAATCATGGCCCCTTCCCGCTTCCGGCCCGGCATCGGGTTGACGATCTGCACCCGGATCAACGCGGTCAGCAGACACGCCATACCGATGGCGCTGGCAAAATAGGCGACGGCGGCCCCTCCCGGTTCCCCGAAATAAGTGTTTCCGGTGGCTAGCACGAACCCACCGAGCGCCGGGCCGGTAAAGCTCGCGGTGTAGTAGGTCGCGCCGTTCATGCTGATCGCAGCGGCCAAGTTCTTGCGTTCCAATAGCTGAGGGATCAGCGCCTGACGGGAGGGAAAATCAAAAGACATAAAAATCCCCTGCACCGCTGTCAGCGTGAGCAGGAGTATCGGCGTCATCAGCCCGGACAGCGTCAGGATGCCGACTGCGGTCGACATGCTGACACCCAACACCATGGCGATCATGGCGGTCCGCCGGTGCCCGTATCGGTCCGCAACGGCGCCGGCGACCGGCCCCAAAATGAACAAAGGCGCCAAATAGGCAAAACCCACAGCCCCCAGCCAGCCAAACGAATGCGTCAGGTGGAACATCAACCATTGGGCAGTGACGTGGAATATCCAGACCCCGTGGGCGGAAAACACGTGGCCATACCAATAACGCCGGTAGTTGGTGCTGGAGAGCGCCCGCCCGATGCCACCAAAATAAGAGGAGAAGTCCCGCTGTCCCGCCATCCGCCACATCTACCCCTTGGCGGGGTAGAGGTAAAACACAATGGAGGCGGTTTCGAGTCGGTAACCTATGATTCTTAGAATGTTAAGCAGTTAACATTATAATTGTAATAATATGATTCAATTTTTAGGTTATGATTGTGGCTGCCGTTAAACACTTATAATAAGCCGGAGAACAGCCGCATCAGCCCCCGATTGGATCCCAAATGATAACAACAACACTTCGGGAGAGGCTCTGTGTTTGGGAAAACGTATTGGGCGACTCTATTCACGCCGGAAACTTGGGCTGAGTTCGTCGCATCAGGTGAGAAAATAGCCGGTTTTCCAAAAAACCGGTGGAACACGGTGAAACAAATGGCGCCCGGAGATGTGCTGATTTGCTATCTGACCGGCGTGTCTCAATTGATCGGCGTGTTGGACGTCACCGGCGAGCCTTTCTGGGGACAGGAAGCCATCTGGTCGAGCAAGGCTTTTCGTTCCCGCGTCCCGGTCACGCCCCGGATCATGCTGGATCAGCGCCACGGGGTGCCCATCTCCTCCCTGAAGAACGAGTTGAGCATCTTCACGGCGGGCAAGTCGCCGCGATCCTGGACCACCCATGTCCGCCGCTCCCCGACCAAATGGCCGATTAAAGATGGCGAGAGAGTGGTTCAACGCCTGGAGAAGGCCGCTCCCGTTCCGGAGCCTGTCGAACTCTCCCCGGAACCCGAAAACCCTGAACCGAAACCGCCCGGTCTGTTATTGCGTACACCAAAGAATGAAGCGTCGGCGCACCTGCATATTCAATGGCAATTGGCCAAGCTGGGAAACGATCTGGGGCTGGAGGTCTGGGTCGCCCGCAATGACCGTTCGCGGGAAATCGATGGCCGCCAATTCAGTGACCTGGAAGGCCTATTGGTGGAGCTTCCGGTGCTGTTTGAGCCCCAGACCCGCGCCATCATCGAGATGATCGATGTGATCTGGTTGAAGGGTCCAACTATTGTCGCCGCTTTCGAAATCGAAAACAGCACGTCCGTCTATTCCGGCCTCCTCCGCATGTCGGACCTGGTGACCCTACAGCCCAATCTCAGCATTCCATTGTTTCTGGTCGCACCCGATGCGCGGCGGAAAAAGGTGATGCGGGAAATCAACCGCCCGACGTTCTCGGGCCAAATACCCTGCTTGTCCCATATCTGCCGCTTCATCTCGTTTGAACGGCTGCGCAACAAGCTGGTGGAAACAGAGGCTTATATCCACCACCTAAACCCATCCATCATTTTCGAATTTTCGGAAAGCTGCCACCATCGAAACGATCCGCCGCCTAAATATCCTTTTTCCAATCCGGCCATGTATAGAAAATAACTTGGCGGACCTGTCCTGATATGGACAAATGTTTCCCGGTTTCCGGGGAGGACAATCCGTGCAGAAGATTAATGACATTTCCACCAGTGTTCTGGAGATCCCCTTTGATAAACCGATCCGCAGCGCCCTCGGCACCTATGTTGGGGCGGATTGGGTTGTCGTGCGGGTACGGAGCGAAGACGGGATCGACGGCTACGGCTATTCCATGTCCCTGGACCGGCGCGGCACAAAAGCCGTGGTCTCCTATGTCGATGAAGACTTAAAGCCACTAGCCATGGGCCAGGATGCAAGCGGGCCTGAAACGCTTTGGAAACGCATGTGGGCGCCCAACAAGGCGCGGATGCGGGGCGGCGTCGGCGTGCATGCGCTTTCCGCCGTGGACACCGCCATCTGGGACATTGCGGCCAAGGCCGCCGGTCAAAGCCTGTTCGACATGTTGGGCGGCACGGATCGGGATGTGCCGGTCTACGGGTCCGGTGGCTGGCTCTCCCTCAGCGATGAGGAACTGATCGCCGAAGCACAGGAGCACGCTGAACGGGGCATCAATTCTTATAAGCTGAAAATCGGCGGTGATCGGGATAGGGCGCGGATCGAACTGTTGCGCCGCGAAATGGGCGACGGCTTTATCCTCTACACCGACGCAAACCAAACCTATTCCGCAGAACAAGCGATCGAGACGGCAACGTGGCTAGCCGATTATGACGTCGGCTGGCTAGAGGAGCCGGTGCTGGCCGATTGCCCCTGGGATTTGCAAACCGTGGCCGAGAACAGCCCCATTCCCATCGCCGCGGGGGAGAACGTGTACTTCGACTGGGGCTTCCGGGATATCTGTGATCGCAAGGCCGCCGCTTTTCTGCAGCCGGATATCGGCCGCTGCGGTGGCGTCACCGAATGGGACAAGATCGCCAAAAGGGCGGACGCCGGCGGTGTGAAGCTCACCAGCCATCTGCTGCACGAACTGAGCACCACCATGATCGGCGCGTATGACAGTGGCTTCGCCGTCGAGTATATGAATTTCTTCAAGGTCAATCCCTTCACCGAGGATTACACGGTCACCAACGGATGCCTCCGGGCGCCCGACACCCCCGGCCACGGGGTGACGTTTACGGACGAGGCTTTTGCCGCCTTCCGGGTCTCGTAGGTTTGCAAAATTGAGTAAAATGGGCATTTGTCCGGCCGAACTGAAATCACGTGTTGCCGCGCTGGCGGCGCGCCGACCGGATTAAAGTATCTTGCAGCTATCGGCCAAGGAGTAAATGAAATGGCTTTTTGGATCACCGTTGAAGACCGGGAACCGGTGCTGGATCAGCAAAATGCCGGCGAGATTTCACTGGGCGACGGCAGCCGCGAGGCGAATAACCGGCTCAACCGGGGGGATTTTGTCATCGTCTATAGCCCCATGGAGGGCGATCCGGACGATGATGAGCCGGTCGAAAACTTTGTCGCCATCGGCCGCGTGGCCGACGATGTCTCCCATGGCGCCCCCGGCGGTAATGACGATAGGTTTTGCCGGAAGCTGGCTTATCTGGCTTGCGTTGAAACCCCGGCCGAGCCGCTCATGGGCGAACTCACGTTCATTCGTGATCCCGACGACTGGCGGGGGACATTCGCCAACCAGCTGCGGCGGATCGATAACAACGACTTCCTGGTCATCGCGGAAGCGATGCTTCCCCCACCTATTTTCCAGAAGGTTCAGAAAATGGCGGGTAGCGGGTTCTAGGGCAGAGAGCTTCAGACCTGTAGCAACGCGTCGATCTCTGCCTGATCCATGGTTTTAGAACTGCCGTGGATGATGCCGCCTGCTACATCCATCAACCGTTCGATGGAGCGCACGGATTCCGTGGCAACCAGCCGGAGGTGATCTTGGTTATCCTTCTCAATCTGACTCTCCAATCGGTCGATGACCACCTCTACCAACCTATTCAATTGATCTATCGTCTGTTCAAAAGCCCGCTTAAAATTGGCGGGAACATGGGGATAGACCTCAATCGCCAACTCCCTATCGGCGACCGTACTTTCGCGGAAATGGTCTTCGTAGGATTTCGGCGCCCAGGCCCTGGCCTCGTTCAAAATCTCCGGCATATCAGACACCATCTGCAGGAGCATCACCACTTCATTGAAATGGTTGAGATAGTCGGTCGCCAATAGGGTTTGCTCATTGATATTGGAGCCGCGAACCCGCTCCTTCAGGCCGGCAATTTCGGCATCCATTTCGACATTCTGGCCGTCCATGGCGGCGTCCAACATGCTCGTTTCCGGGTCAGTCATCCGTCATTTCGATCCCTTGCAGCCGTCCGGCGGCAAGACATCATTTTTAACATGGTGATCCGATCGAGGAATCCAAGCAAATAACTGCATCGGAAATACGGGTATTTCCATCCCAGTTTCCTCTAACCCATTTAAAAAACATGATAAATCTGTTGACTTTCAACCTTCACGCCTCTTTATAACCGTGCTTATTGACGCTTTTTGCAGGTAAACAGGCCGAATATGACTGCCAATCGGCACATTTCGCATCTTAACCGGCCCCGGACGGCGCATCGTCCGGTGACCAATGACGCCTGTATGATTTCCGCGATTATTTTAGGCGGTGGGGCCCGTCGAATTAGGCGCCCCTGAACGGCACAGCCCAGGCTGCGGGCGTTCAGGGGATGATTTCTGCCCATTCGACACAAAAATTCATCATTTGAAAGGCCCGGTCCGATGACCAACCAAGCAAGTTCCAACCGCGTATATCTGTTCGACAGCACGCTTCGCGACGGCGCGCAAACCCAAGGCATTGACTTCAGCGCCGAAGACAAGGCCGCGATTGCCTGCGATCTGGATGCGCTGGGGATTGATTACGTCGAAGGCGGCTGGCCCGGCGCCAACCCGACCGACGACACGTTTTTCGCCGCTCCGCCGCAGCTCAAAACCGCCAAACTGACGGCCTTCGGCATGACCCGCCGTTCGGGCCGCAGCACCGACAATGATCCGGGGCTGAAGGCCCTGCTCGACCCCAGGACGCCGGTGGTCTGCATCGTCGGCAAAACCTGGGATTTCCAGGCGGAGGTCGCATTGGGCGTCGAGCTCGACGAGAACGTCCAAATGATCGCCGACTCCATTGCCCATGCGGACAAGAACGCCAAAGAGGTGGTCTTCGATGCAGAGCATTTCTTTGACGGCTACAAGGCCAACTCCGAATACTCGGTCCGCTGCCTGAAAGCGGCCTTGGATGCCGGCGCCCGCTGGATCGTGCTGTGCGACACCAACGGCGGCACCCTGCCCCACGAGGTTGAGGAAATTGTCACCGAGGTAGCTAAGACCATCCCCGGCGAGAAGCTCGGCATCCACTGCCATGACGATACGGGCAATGCGGTGGCCAACAGCTTGGCCGCCGTGCGTGCCGGTGTGCGGCAAGTGCAGGGAACACTGAACGGACTTGGGGAACGCTGTGGCAACGCCAATCTGATTACCCTACTGCCCACACTCACCCTCAAGATGGGGTTCGAGACCGGGGTCACGCCGGACGGATTAAAACAACTTTCCCATATCTCCCACTCTCTGGACGAGCGGCTCAACCGGGCGCCGGACAGGGGGGCGCCCTATGTGGGCGAACGTGCCTTTACCCACAAGGGCGGGCTGCACGTTTCGGCAGTGGAGAAAGATCCCAAATGCTATGAACATGTCGAACCCGAGCTGGTCGGCAATCGGCGGCACATTGTGGTGTCGGATCAGGCGGGCCGGTCGAATATATTGGCTATGTTCCGGGATGTGGGGATCGACGTGGACGCCAACGATCCAAAGGTCATGCGCCTGGTGGAAACGGTGAAGGAGCGGGAGTTCGGCGGCTATGCCTATGACGGCGCGGAAGCCAGCTTCGAGCTTTTGGCGCGCCGGACGCTCGAAAATGTGCCGAACTATTTCAAGCTGAATAGTTTCCGCGTCATCGACGAACGCCGCTGGAACGCCCGGGGCGAGATTGTCACCTTGTCGGAAGCCACCATCAAAGCCAACGTGGGTGGCGAAGATTTCATGACCGTGGCCGAAGGCAACGGCCCAGTGAACGCCCTGGATTCGGCGCTGCGGGAAGTGCTGGTGCCGCGCTATGCGGAACTCGCCGATCTGCGTCTGGTCGATTATAAGGTGCGTATCCTGACACCGAATGACGCCACGGGGGCCATCACCCGGGTCATGATCGAAAGCGCGGACTCAAACGGCGAACGCTGGTCGACGGTTGGCGTGTCCGCAAATATCATTGACGCCTCCTACGAGGCGCTTCGGGACTCCATCATCTATAAGCTCTATCGGGATGGCGCCGCCGCCGCTCCCGCGGGCGAACGCACCGCGGCTCAATAGTCTCGGCGCATGAGCGGGCCCGCCGTCATTCTGGTAGACCCCCAGTTGGGGGAAAATATAGGGATGGTCGCGCGCGCCATGCTGAATTGCGGTCTGACCGATTTGCGGCTGGTCCGCCCCCGGGACGGCTGGCCCAACGAAAAAGCGGTGAGCGCATCTAGCGGTGCCGACATGGTGGTCTACCGGGCCAAACTGTTCGACACCACATCCGAGGCGATTGCCGATCTGAATCGAGTTTATGCCGCCACCGCAAGGGACCGGGACATGACCAAGGCGGTGGTGACCCCGGCCGGCGCGGCATCTGAAATTCGGGCCCACGGCACGGCAGGAACCGGTGTGATCTTCGGCGGCGAGGCCAAGGGACTCAAAAACGATGATGTGGCCCTGGCGGACAAGATTCTTACCGTACCCTTGAACCCGGATTTTAAGTCCCTCAATCTGGCGCAATCGGTGCTGCTGGTGGCTTACGAGTGGTTCAAGCTGGGCGACGACACGCCGGATAGCCACACCATGACGCCCGGCACCCGCCCGGCCAACAAGGAGGAACTCCTTGGCCTGTTCGAGCATCTGGAAGGCGCGCTGGATGACAGCGGTTTTATGCATGTGCGGGAAAAACGGCCCATCATGGTGCGCAATCTGCGCAACATGCTACAGCGGGCCGGTCTCACCGAACAGGAAGTCCGCACACTGCGCGGTGTGATCAAAAGCCTGACGTATCGCAGGGAGACTTAGCGGACCTCGTCCACGCCCCGCCGCGCCAGTTCATCGGCCCGTTCGTTTTCAGGATGCCCGGCATGACCCTTCACCCAGCGCCAATCGATCTCGTGGCTGGCAGCCAGTTCATCCAGTTCCCGCCAAAGATCGTGATTGGCGCGATAGCCGCCACCCTTCACCTTGAAGTCCTTCGCCTTCCAGCCGGCCAGCCACTCGGTCATCCCTTTCTGCACATATTGGCTGTCGGTATAGATTGTAACCCGGCAGGGTTTCTTCAGCGCCCGCAACCCCTCTATCACGGCCTGAAGCTCCATACGGTTGTTGGTGGTGTCAGGTACACCGCCGAATACCTCTTTCTCTTCGCCTTTCCAGCGCAGGATCAATCCCCAGCCACCGGGACCGGGATTGCCGCTACATGCGCCATCGGTGAAGAGTTCGACTTGTGTGTTCGAAGCCATGGCGCCTTTTAGCGGATTTGCCGGCCTATTTCGAACCCTTTGCGCAGCCATTTCATCTGTGATGACCCCCACAGCGCCCACAATCGAAATCGACTAGACTCTTAAGTATTACTGCTAGTTGGGATGAAAACCGGAATTTGGTATCATCTACAACAGCTTAGCCTATATTTTAATGATTGATTTAACGCGGGACTCCCGGTGAACAATTCCAGGTCAAAACCTCTGAGAATGTGCGGGCTGGCGGCCATCATGGTTGCGGCCTCCGTCGTCCAGCAGGCGCCCCCCCTTCGGGCCGCCATTCTTGATGATTTGCCGGAGGTCATGAGCGAAGAACTTCTGGGCGGCGATGAATTGACCCAGCGGGTGCAGAGGCACCTGCAGAGCATGGGACTCTACCAGGGCCCGGCCGACGGCAAGATGAGCAAAGACCTGGGAGAAGCCATCAAAAGGTACCAGAGTATGCTGGGTCACAAAGTGGACGGCACTGTTACTGACAAGCTGTTGGAACACCTGGACACCCAGTCCAAAGTCGGGGCCATGCTGAATCGTCTCGACTCGGTCCGCGAAACCAACATCGAATCCGCCCGGGCCGCGCTTTTGAAAAACGAAGAGACCCGTGCGCTGCTGGAGCAGAACCGCAATCAGGAAATCGCTGATCCAACACGGGACTCCACCCCCTGTTTCCGCAAACCCGATGAAAAATGCCTGCTGGAAGAGGCCATTGAAAGCGCCAAGGCCATTCACCGGTCCGAACTGCGGGACTGGGCCTTTGGCGAAATTCTGGTGGCCCAAACCAAAGCGGGGCTGACCGACGACGCCATTGGCACGGTGCGCCGCATCGGTGATGCCCGCCTGATCATCGTTGCGCTGAGAGACATCGCCCGCGCCCATGCGCAAGCCGGCCGGATCGAACAAGCCCTAGAGGCAGTGCAGATCATTCCTGATCGCTTCAAGCAGATGGAAGCGCTCGCCGCAATCGCCGATATCCAGCTTAAACGGGATGACGGCGACGGCGCCCATGAAACCGCGACACAGGCGATCGCATTCGCCACAACCCTGCGAAACCCGCTGCACCAGGTATCGGTGCTGGCCCAAATGGGCGTGATCCTCAACAAGGTCGGCGATCCTGAGAGCGCCCAATCCGCGCTGGAAGAAGCGCAGTCCTTGATCCGGAGCTCCGAGGTGCAGGACCAATTGAACAAGCTGGAAAAAGGCGCCGCGCTTCGCCATATCGCCGCCGCCTTCTCTGAAATTGGTCAGCCGACTCGCGCCCTAAAGCTTATCGAGGAGGTCTCCGGGCAGTTCGACCGCACTGCCGTTCTGATGAGCGCCGCCACCTCGCTCGCCAATGCCGGCGAAACGGAAAGCGCCATGGAAACCGCCATGAAGATCAAATCCGGCCGGTACCGTTCGGTGGTGCTTGGACGTATTGCCGTCGCGTACGCCCGCCAAAAGAACCTGGATAAGGCCATGGATGTCATTGACGAGGCGATGGACACCACCAACGACGTAGAACTTCCATACGCCCGGTCGTACGCCATCAGCCAGTTGACTCACGCCCTGATCGAGATCGGCACCACGATTGACAAAGGTCTATTGCCTATGGCGGTGGATACCGCCCAGGAAATTGAGAATGACCGGCTCCGCGCCTTCATGCTGTGGTCGGTTTCCGGCGTGCTCGCCGACAATGGTCTGAAAGAGGCCCATGACAAAGCAGAGAAACTGGCCCGCGATGCGACAGATGCGATCGGCAGCAGCCTGAGCCAGGTCTGGATGCTAAGTGACCTCGCGAGCGAAGATCTCCGACGCGGTCGCAAGGACCGGGCCGCTAACGCCTTCAATCAAGGAATTGTCATCGCCGAGTCCATTCACAATGCCTGGGGGCGCGCCCGGGCCCTGGCCAAAATGGCCTCCACTCTCAGCGACATTTCGAACTAGGGCGCTTTCGGCGCGGTTTAACGGCGTGTAAGCTTGCCCGCGGCAGACGGCTTGTCTAAAGTCGAGGCCGTTCTCGAATTATCAACATCACCTTCCGGGAGGCCCAAAATGACTGATCCTGTCGTTGCCCAAGAAACCCCTTATCGCGTCGAACTGAAGGCGGGCGAACGCTATGCCTGGTGTTCTTGCGGATTGAGCCAAAAACAGCCGTTCTGCGACGGCGCTCATAAGCAGACGGATGACCTAAAGCCCAATGTGTTCACGGCGGAGAAGGACGAAACCGTCTCCTTGTGCGGCTGTAAGCATACGGGTAATGCGCCCCGCTGCGACGGCAGTCACAACCGGCTCTAAATCTCACCGGTAAGACGGCGCTAGACCGTGTTCCTGCACTCGCGGCCATCAAAATTCCGCATCACCGGCGCCGCCTGTTTTTTGGCGGTGTTGCTGAGCGGCTGCGAGACCGACGTCGACGTCGCCAAGCTTAATCCCTTCGGCGGCAAGAAGTCCGAGATTCCGGCCTGTCCCAAGGTGCGCATGTTGAAGGATGCGGACAAGCTCACCCAATACCGCCCGGGGCCGGGACGGGACATCACCGATATTATGTTCGAGGCGGATCTGGTGGGATTCAACGGCGACTGCGAATATATCGGGGAAGAGGGCAAATATACAAGCGTCGTGGTGACCTTGAAGGTCGGTTTTAAGGTAGCGCGCGGCCCCTCTGTGTCCGGGGACAGCGCCAAAGTGCCCTATTTTCTGGCCATCCCAGAATTCTTCCCGGACGCGAACGCCAAACAATCTTTTGTCCGCGACGTGAAATTTCCCAAGAACAGGACCAGCGTCACCATCATTGATAGCGAGGTGGAAGTCAGCATTCCCCTGGATACCTCCCGCAAGGGCCCGGACACCCAGGTGATCATCGGCTTTAGCCTCAGCCCGGAACAGCTTGAGTTCAACCGACGGCGAGGCCGGGCCACCATTTTGGGGGAATAGCCGGTGAGCGAAGAGAGCACAAATCTGAAAAAAACCGCGCTGTATGACTGGCACGAATCCGCCGGTGGCAAAATGGTGCCTTTTGCCGGCTATAGCATGCCGGTGCAGTATTCGGATGGCATCCTTGCCGAACATCATCAAACAAGGGCGAACGCCTCTCTGTTTGATGTGGGGCATATGGGCCAGGCGCTCCTTCACGGCAACGACCCGGCGGCACTGATGGAGGAACTGGCGCCCGGCGATATTCTGGGCCTGGACAAAGACCAAATCCGCTACACACAATTGACCAACGAACAGGGTGGCATCATCGACGACCTAATGGTGACCCAAACAGGTTCCGCCCTCTATCTCGTGGTCAACGCGGGCTGCAAGGACAAAGATTACACCCGCATCAGGGAGGTTTTGGGTGGTCGGGCAGAGCTGGAAGTTCTGGACGATCAGGCGCTGTTGGCCCTACAGGGACCGGCGGCGGCAGAGGTTCTATCCGGATTTGCACCGGAAGCGGAAACCATGAAGTTCATGACATCGGCCGAGATAGGGGTGGCCGGCATCCCGTGCAGGGTTTCCCGGTCCGGCTACACCGGCGAAGACGGATACGAGATATCCGTCCCCAATAACCGGGCGGAGGAATTGGCCGCTCTCCTGTGCGGTAATGAACATGTAAAGCCTGCGGGCCTCGGCGCACGGGATACGTTGCGCCTGGAAGCCGGGCTCTGCCTCTACGGTAATGATATTGATGAAACCACCACGCCGGTCGAAGCGGCGCTCACCTGGTCCATCGGCAAACGTCGGCGGGAGGAAGGCGGTTTTCCCGGCGCGGATGTCATTCAAAGCCAACTTCGCGACGGTGCGCCCCGCAAGCGGGTTGGCATCAAGCCCGCCGGAAAGGCCCCGGCCAGGGCGCATACGGAGATTGTGGATGAGTCCGGCGCCCGAATCGGGGAGGTTACCAGCGGCGGATTCGGCCCGACGTCTGAAGGTCCGGTGGCAATGGGATACGTCGAAACCGCCCACGCCGCGCCGGATACAAAACTGGGGTTGCTTGTCCGTGGAAAGGCATTAGAAGCAAATGTGGTCAGGCTGCCATTTGTTAAACACCAATACGTAAAGGGTTAACTCTTCAAAGGAGAAGCAAGTGGCTGAAGTGAAATTTACGGATCAGCACGAATGGCTGCTGATCGACGGCGACGTGGCGAAGGTGGGAATCACCGACTACGCGCAGGAACAACTGGGCGATGTGGTGTTTGTCGAACTGCCGCAACCGGGAACCGAGTTTAATCAAGGGGACGAGGCGGCCGTGGTCGAATCCGTGAAAGCGGCTGCGGAAGTTTATGCCCCGGTCACCGGCGAAATTGTCGAAGCCAATAACGGCCTGGAAGATGACCCCGCCGTCATCAACAGCGACGCCCAGGGTGAAGGGTGGTTTTTCACTATTAAAATGTCCGACGCCGGGGAGCTTGAAACCCTGATGGACGAAGCCGGATATAAAGACTTTATCGCGGGCCTGGATTAATGCGCTACCTGCCGCTAACCGATGCCGACCGCCAGGCCATGCTGGCGGAGATCGGCGTCGCGGCAATCGAAGACCTCTACAAAGATGTCCCGGCGGACGCGCTTCTGGATGCGCCGGTTGACTTGCCATCGCATAAAGGCGAGTGGGAGGTGGAGCGCATCATCGGCGACCTGGCCGCCAAGAACCTGGGCGCATCGTCGGTGCCGTCGTTCATTGGCGCCGGTAACTACCGCCACCACATTCCGGCCAGCGCCGATCATTTGATCCAGCGTAGCGAGTTTCTCACCTCCTACACGCCATATCAGCCGGAAGTGTCACAAGGCACGCTCCAGGCCCTGTTCGAGTTTCAGACCCAAGTGTCGTTAATCACCGGCATGGAGGTGGCCAACGCGTCGTTATACGACGGGGCAACGGCTTGCGCGGAGGCAGCCATGATGGCCTGCCGGGTAACCAAACGGTCCAAGATGATACTCTCCGGTGGCTTGCATCCCCACTACATCGATGTCACCGCCACCAACGCTAAATACCTGGACCTGAACGTGGTCAATGCAGGCGTTGATCCGAACCGGGACGAGCCGGCCCATCTCGCCGGTCTCGTCGATGAAGAGACAGCGTGTGTCATCATCCAGAACCCGGACCTGTTTGGACGGGTGCGCGATCTTTCCGCGCTGGCGGACGCCTGTCACGAGGCGGGCGCGCTTTTGGTGGTGATCGTCAATGAGATCGTCTCCTTGGGCGCGTTGAAATCACCAGGCGAGATGGGTGCGGATATCGTCGCAGCCGAGGGCCAGTCCCTCGGTAACGGTCTCAGCTTCGGTGGACCTCATCTGGGCCTATTGGCCACCAAGGAAAAATTCCTGCGTCAAATGCCTGGACGGCTGGCTGGTGAAACCACGGACGTGGACGGCAAACGGGGTTGGGTGCTGACGCTCTCAACTCGGGAACAGCATATCCGCCGGGAGAAAGCGACCAGCAACATTTGCACCAATTCCGGCCTCTGCGCCCTGGCATTCTCCATTCACTTGGCGCTCTTGGGCGAGACCGGGTTTACCAAGCTCGCCCGGTTAAACAATGCGAACGCCGTGCTGCTGGCGGACAAGTTAGACGCCATCAGCGGCGTCGAGGTGATCAACGACACCTTCTTTAACGAATTTACAGTGCGGCTTTCTAAGCCCGCCGAACCGGTGATCGAGACATTGGCCGCCAATCGAATCCTGGGCGGGGTGCCTTTGTCGCGCTTCTATCCTAAGAACGATGCCGTAACCGATCTTTGTCTGGTGACCGCCACCGAGCTCACTCGCGAAGAAGATATGGACGCGCTTTCTTCTGCATTGTCGGAGGCGCTGGCATGAGCGGGACGTTCACCGGCAACCAAGGCCTTCGTATCGAAGAGCCCCTGATTTTCGAGTTGGACTCGCCGGGCCAAAGCGCCGTCGATCTGCCGGAGCCCCCGGCCGTCGAGAACCGGCTGGGCGCGGCGGAACGAACAGAACCCATTGGCCTGCCCGGCCTGACCGAGCCCGAAGTTGTCCGTCACTATCTGCGTATCAGCCAGAAAAACTACGCCATCGATGCCGGGCTGTATCCGCTGGGCTCCTGCACCATGAAACATAATCCCCGGCTCAACGAAAAGATGGCCCGGCACGCCGGCCTTGCCGATCTGCATCCGCTCCAGCCGCAAAGCACCGTGCAGGGTGCGCTCGAACTTATGGACTTCTGCGCTGAATGGCTGACCACGCTGACCGGCATGCCGGGCATCGCGCTGTCGCCTGCCGCCGGCGCGCATGGAGAGTTGTGTGGACTGATGACCATCCGGGCGGCGCTGGAAGACCGGGGTGATGCGCGGGAACGGGTGTTGGTCCCGGAAAGCGCCCATGGCACCAACCCGGCCAGCGCGCACATGTGTGGCTATAAAGTCGAATCCATTCCCGCCGACGACCGGGGCCGGGTGGATGTCGCAGCAATGATCGACAGGCTGGACGACAAGGTCGCCGCCATCATGATTACCAATCCCAATACCTGCGGCCTGTTCGAAAATTACATTGTCCGTATCGCCGACGCGGTACACGACGCCGGCGGGTTCGTCTATTGCGACGGGGCCAACTTCAACGCCATTGTGGGACGGGTCCGCCCGGGTGATCTGGGCATCGACAGTATGCACCTCAATCTGCACAAGACATTTTCCACGCCCCATGGCGGCGGTGGTCCGGGTAGCGGCCCGGTAGTCCTATCCGAGGCGCTCGCGCCTTTTGCGCCGGTGCCCTATGTGGTGCGGGATGGGGATGGATTCCGGTTGGTCGAACATATCGGCGATTCCGACAACAAGCCTTACGGCCGGATGAAAGGCTTCCACGGCCAGTTTGGGGTGTTCGTCCGCGCGCTATCCTACATGCTGAGCATGGGATCGGACGGACTGCGCCAAGCATCGTCGGATGCCGTGCTCAACGCCAATTATCTGAAGAGCCGTCTCGAAGACCTGCTCAGCGTGTCCTTTGACGGGCCCTGTATGCACGAAGTGCTGTTCGATGACCGGTTCCTCAAAGACACAGACGTGACCACCTTGGACTTCGCCAAAGCCATGATCGACGAAGGCTTTCATCCGATGACCATGTATTTCCCGCTGGTGGTGCACGGTGCGCTGCTGATGGAACCGACGGAGACGGAAAGCAAGGCGGCGCTGGATCAGTATGCGGACATGGTGCGCTCCCTGGCGGAACGGGCCAAAGCGGGCGAGGCCGAAATGTTCAAAGAAGCGCCGAAGCTGACGCCCCGCCGGCGGCTGGATGAAACCTCCGCCGCCCGGAACCCGGTGCTCAGATGGGCGGACCGATCCGAAGGATCGTGATCCGCGTACCTAAGTTGATGTTTCCTACAATCTAAGGCGTCACCCCCGAGTTGGATCCAAGGTTGTTTGGGGCCAAGTCTCGGGGGACCATGGACATCAACCTTAAAAATTCAAACGCCGGATGGACCCCCGACAACCGCTGTGCGGGTCGGGGGCGACGCAATAGAGAGAGATAATAAGCCACCACAGTCGCAAAGAATCATAAGCGTCACCCAAAACGGTCCTCTAGGCCCTCCATAGCTCCCCTAACAGCGTCGTGCCCGAGTGCGCGGGGCAACCGCACTTGACGGAACGGAGACAGAGTTTGCCTGTATATCCACCCCCACCCTCGGAACGCGTTGCGTTCCTCGTCCTCCCCCGCCATAGGGGGAGGTTGGAAATTGTGCCACTGTCATTGACCGAAAATGCCTTCCCCCCCCATGCGGGGGAAGGTGGCCCGGAGGGCCGGGTGGGGGGATTAAAGCAGCCCCTCGTCGTCGCCGAGGTAGTTCTCCTCGTCGCTGCCGAACAGAGATTCCACGTAGGACATTTCGCTCCGTAGACCCTGGCGCTTGATCAGCTTCATCTGCGCGCCTTCCGGCAGGTCGGTAAAAGAAAAGGTGCCGTTTTCAATCAGGATATCAATCAAGTCTTCCGTCACACGCGCGAGCGACAAGTCAGCCTGAATCCATTCGTCGTTGTTGATGATGTTCATGACATCAACCTTCAAGAACTCGAGGAGCTCCTCGCTGCCGGCGGGCACTTCTTCATTGGCGCCTTCCTCTGGACCGTGAAACACGGCGTTGATCTTTCCTTCGGCGTCGCGTCGGACAAACGGCATCGGCTTACTCCTCTCCCAACGGCGGATGGGTCTCATAGCTATATACGGGCACTATATAGAAATTTCAAAAACCGTAAACGGTTCCAGGATGTTAGGGATTCTCCGAGGGCCTGTCTGTGATCCGGCGCACGCCGGATTTCAGGCGGATTACTGGCGGATTATTGACCCTCCCGCCACCAGGAGAACATGATCGCACCACATACCAGAAGCAGAAACGCCAGCGCCGGCATGAGCGAGGTCTGACGCACGCCGGTCACCACATAGGCGCCGTTACGCTGCATCCCGAGCCAGCCGCGGCCCGCGCCGCTGCGGCCCGGTTTGGTGCGGCGGAAATCGGGAAGCCCGTCCGCAATCCAAGCGACGCCGCCATCGCTGACTTTCACCAGGCCCGCCAGTTTGTCCGGCGAGGCCCGGAGGTCGGCCAGCTCCGGCGGGTTCAACCGGCCCACAGCCGCCATAGTGCGCCGGCGGCCATCTTCGATCCGGTAAAGCCCGGTCTCGGTGGTCTTGATGGTTGCCGTCGCCGCCCCATCCTTGGTTTCGGTAAGACGGACGATCTCCTGACGGCCCGACGGCGGGGTCACCGTGATGGGCGGCACGGCCGGATCGAGACTGCGCCGTAGGATGGTCAACTGGTCGCCGTTCACCACGGCGCGCAGATCTTCTTCCTCTAGGTCGGGTTCTTTCATCAGCCAATGGGACAGGCGGCGTAACAGTTCGGCATGGGGACCGCCGCCGTCATAACCCTTGGCCCACAGCCAGATATGGTCGCTCATAAACTGGGCGATGCGGCCCTTGCCGACCCGGTCCAGGATCAACAACGGCTTGCCTTCCGCGCCGTTTAACAGTGTGTGGCCGCTTTTGGAGATGGCGTCAATTTGGCGGAACCAATGGCCCCAGGTCGGGTCCTTGTCGCCACCGTCGCCGGGCAGACCGGCGGTGACCGGATGCCGCCGGCCCTTGTCGGTCAGCGTCGCCTTGAACGCGCCTTCCAGAATTGGCCCATTGGGATCGCCCGGCAGAATTTCACCCAGCGGCGTATGGATCATGGAGCGCACGCCGGCGAAGTCGGGCCCCACCGCAGCCAGGACCGCGCCCCCTTCCCGCACATAATTCTGGATATTCCGGAAATAGGCTTGGGGTAGGACAAAGCGCACCACATAGCGATCAAACACGATAAGGTCGAATTCCTTGAGTTTAATTTCGAACAGTTCCCGGATGGGGAAGGAGATCAGCGCCAGCTCATTAAGCGGCGTGAAGTCGTTCTTTTCCGGGGGCCGCAGGATAGTGAAATGCACCAGATCCACCGACGGGTCGGATTTCAACAAGTTACGCCACGTGCGTTCACCCAGATGCGGCTGACCCGACACCAACAGCACCCGCAAACGATCACGCACGCCGTTCACGGTGACCACGGCCCGGTTGTTGATCAGCGACATCTCGTTGGGCATGGCGGCGGCTTCCAGCTCGATAATCGTGGCGCCACCGTGTTCCAGAGGCACCTCGATCTCCTTGGACTCGCCGATCGGAAGGTTGAACCGGCGGGCATTGTCGCCATCAATGCGCACTGTCACCGGTGCGGAACCGGCGGAGGTGTCCGGCCGATCCTCGATCTTTAATTGAAGCTTGATGGTCTTGCCGACAATGCCGAAAGCCGGGGACTTTTCGACGATCAGACGCCGATCCCGTTCGCCCTTGTCACCGGTCAGCAGCACATGCATCGGCGCGTCCAGTTCCGGCGCCTTGGCGGCGTTTGGGTTGGACTCGTCGGTCTCGCCGTCGGCCAACGGCGCATCGTGCACCTGACCGTCGGTGATCATGATCGCGCCGGCAAACCGGCCCTTGGGCAGATCGGCCAGCGCCCGATTAAACTCTTCAAACAGGAAGGTGCCGTCCTTGGTCTCCTTTCCTTGGATCACACGGACGTCCAGATCCTTGAACTTGCCCAGTTCTTCCAGCACCTCTTCGCGGGCGTTTTGCAATTGTTCGCGCCTGTTGCCGGCGTTCTGGCTGGACGACTCATCCATCACCACCAGGGCGATATCGTTCTGCCCTTCCCGTGATTCGCTCTGCAGGTGCGGGTTCAAAAGCGCCAGCGCCAGGATCGCCAGCGCCGCCATTCTGAGGAGCGAGCCGCGTGCGCCCCGGAACAGCGCATAGATCAACAACACCAGTCCAACGCCGGACAGGATAGCAACCGCCTCCCACGGAATCAGCGGCGCGAAGTTGATGCCGGTGATCCCGCTCATTGGCCGAGCCTTTCCATGATCGCCGGCACGTGCACCTGATCGGCCTTGTAATTGCCGGTCAGCACATACATCAGAAGATTAATGCCGAACCGGTAGGACATTTCCCGTTGGCGTTCGCCGCCCGGCACCACCGGATAGAGCGGCTTGCGGGCGTCGTCCAGCGCCCAGGCGGCGGCCCAGTCGTGGCCACCGACAATCACCGAGGACACGCCGTCGTTGATCCGGGAACCGTCCCGTTCCACCCAGACCCGGCTGCCGGTCCAGCGGCCCGGAAATTCCCGCAGCAGATAATACGCCTTGGTCAGCACATGATCGGAGGGCACCGCGCGCATGGGCGGCACATCAAGATTGCGGGCGATTTCTTCCAACCGGTCGGCGCCGAAATTGCTGCCGCCGCTGTCCCGCGTATCAAACAGGATGGTCCCGCCGGATTTCAGATAGCGGTTGATCTTCGCCGCCGTGTCGACGGAGATGACTTCCGCCTGCTCGGTGATCGGCCAGTAGATCAGCGGAAAATACGACAGCTCATCGGCGCCCGGATCAATGGCAATCGGATCGCCGAGCTCCGCCGCGGTCCGGCTGTTGGCGATATACGCCAAACCGACAAGCCCGGCGTGACTGGTTTCATCGATCTGCCGGTTGCCGGTCCGCACATAGGCGACCCGTACTTTCAAGGTGGCGGCAAACTCCCGGTCATCGTTGACAGGAGCCGGACTCCGTTGCGGTATTGACTGCGCCATCGCAACCGCCGGCATCATCAAGGCAATCACCAGAACCTGCGGCGCAACCTTGGCCATCACGAAGAATCCCCTCAACGCCAGGCTGGCGACGATATCGGCCAGCAATAAGAGCATCGCCGCCGTCAGCACCCAGGCGCGAAGATCGGTTTCCTTGGCTTCCTGATAGGCCTCCCGGCTGACGCCCTGACCCAGATCGCCGAGCGCCAGATAATTTGTCACCGAGGGCGACAAATTAAAGGCGCGCCGCGCCGTGCCGTCGCCATAGAAGCCCGGCGGATGGCGGGGGTCGGGCTTGCGGGCGGCAAACTCGGTCGCCTTTAGGCCCAGCGCGCCGTCCCTGGGGGAGCCCAGCCGGCCGAACCCGTCAATACTCTGCACCGGCTTCAACAGCCGTTCATCGCTTTCCCCGGCCACGCCCCTGCTCAACTGAACCAGGTTTTGCAGCATGCCGACGAACAGGCCGGACAGGGGCAAATTGGACCAGGTGGGATTGGCTGTGGTGTGCACAAAAACCAGCCAGCCGGCGCCATGTTTCTCGGCGGTGACGAGGGGCGTACCGTCGGTAAGCTGCGCCCAGGTCTTTTCCGGCAAGTCAACCGAAGGCTGGGCCAACACCTGGCGGTTAATCCGGACATCCTTGGGGATGGTCAGACCGGCAAACGGGCTTTTCTCACCAAAGGCCGCAAGCCGGGCGGGTTTGCTCCATGACAGCGCGCCGCCCAACTCCCGGTCGCCCTTGCGCAGACGGACCGGCAACAGCGGATCGGTGTTGTTGGCGAGCCGGGGCCCGGCAAAGCGCAGCACCACGCCGCCATCGCCCATCCACTTTGTCAGGCGATTACGGTCGGCGCGGGACATTTTGCCCGGATCGGCCAGAACCAAGAGCGCCAATTCCCGTTTCAAAAGATCCTCGACGCTGCCACGGCGGATTTCCGTAAACGGCTCCAAGGCGCGGTCGAGATAATGCATCTCATCCAGGAGCGGCCGGTCGCCCTTCGGGTCAGCGCTGGTGACCAAGCCCACGGGCCGGCGCCGCCAGCGTTCATCCACCAGCACCACACCGCCGGCGGAGGCTTCGCCTTCTAACTCGATCAAGGTGATGCGGTTACGGATTTCACCCGGCAGTTCGAGATCCAGCGTGGCTTCTTTTTCACCGGCGTCAAAGGTCAGCGCTTTTCGCGCCAGCACACCGCCGTCTTGCCCGCGCGCCCGGACGGTCAGGGTTTCAGCCCCGCCCTCTTCCGCACGGGTGGCTTTCAAGGTGAGGCCCGCCTGATTGGAAACCGGTGGCTGCAGCAATTTGGCCAAATCGGTCCCACCGTCGGCAAACACCGCCACATTGCCTTTCTGCGCCAGCGCATCGGCAAAAGCCCGAGCCGAGCCATGATCGAGTCCATCACTGAGCCAGAAGATATCCGCCTTGCCGGAAACCGCGATGTCATTCAGCACCGCAAGGGACGCCATCCGGTCCACACCCCAAGGCTTGGGCTGGATGGCCTGAACCACTTCCCGCGCGGCATCGCCGCTCAGCAGGGAATTCATCGCCCGGGCCTGTGCCGCCGAACCGGGCGCGGTGGTGATGACCGCCACGGAACGGTTCTCTCGCTCCGCCTGATTCAAAAGATTGTTGAACGCGGTGCGACGTTTGTTCCAGGTCTTGGCGGAGGCCCAGCCGTCATCAACCACGAGCACCATCGGCCCGTCGCCGGCCAATTTATTGCCGGCGTTGAGCACCGGATGGGCCGCTGCCAGGATCGCCGCAGTGACTAGGCTGAGGCGTAAGAGAGTAAGCCACCAAGGTGTTTTGGCGGAGCTTTCCTCCGGGTTGACCAGCTTCATGATCAGGCGGATCGCCGGGAACGGCACCCGGCGGCTCGCCGGCGGAATGACCCGCAGCAGCCACCAAACAACCGGCAACGCGATCAGTCCCAACAGGGCGACCGGGGCGACGAACGACAAAGCGCCTAGTCCGAACATCCGGGTCTAATTCCTCCGATGCCGGTCCTGGGGCGCAGCCAGGGACGTATAAAGAGACAGAAGCGCCGATTCTGGCGTTTGATCGGTGACGTGCAACCCGTAGCTCCAACCCGCCAGCCGGGCGATAGATTGCAGCCCGGCGCGGTGATCTTCCAGGGTCTGGCGGTAACTGTCGCGCACCCCTTCGACCCGGCCGATCAAGGCCGAGCCTTCGTTTTCCATCCCCTCAAAACGGGTGCGCCCGCTGAACGGCAGGCTGGTCTCCGCCGGATCGATGATCTGCAGAATATGGCCGTCGACGCCTTGGTCCGCATAGACGCCCACGGCCTGATGGATATCTTCCAATGGCTCGAACAGGTCGCTCATCAGAACTAGCCGGCCATACTTCGGCAGTTTCTCCACGGGCGGCAGACTTTTCACTTTTTGGCCCGGCACCGGCACGTCCCGTTCGCTCAACGCCTGGGCCAAGAGACTGACCGCCATATTCCCCATCGACGGCGTCGCACCGCGGCCCAGCGGCGCGATATGCTCACCGCCCCGCACCAGAAGCGAGCCTAGGGCCAGGGTCAGCAGTTCGGCCCGGTCCGCCTTGGTCGGTAAATTTTTGCCGGAACTGTACCGCATGGACGGCGACGAATCCGCCCACAACCAGACACTCTGCGCTGCTTCCCACTCGTTTTCCCGCAGATAGACGGTGTCGGACCGCGCCGACCGCCGCCAGTCGATCTGTTGGACCGCGTCGCCCGGCTCGTAATGGCGGTACTGCCAGAAGGATTCGCCCTGCCCGACCCGGCGGCGGCCATGCACTCCCTGAGCCACAGTCGCGGCCACCCGCTCCGCCGCCACCATCAGGGGCGGCAGCTTGCTGCCGAGGAGTTCGGCTCGGCCGTGGAGTTCGGTTATGGGCGCATTCATGAGCGGTTCCAGCGTCCTATAGCTAGCCGATTCGCGCCGCCAGCGTGTCGATAATCTTGGCCATGGTGACGCCTTCGGCCCGCGCCGCGAAGTTCAAGGCCATGCGGTGTCTGAGGGTCGGATGCGCCAGCGCCAGCACGTCGTCTACGGATGGCGCCAGACGGCCCTGAATCACCGCACGGGCGCGCACCGCCAGCATCAACGCCTGGCTGGCGCGGGGACCGGGCCCCCAAGCTACATGTTCGTTAACGTCGGCGACATCGGATTCGCCGGGCCGGCCGGAGCGCACCAGCTCCAATATCGCGTTCATCACACTGTCGCCAACCGGGATATGGCGGACCTGGCGCTGGGCTTCCATCAGATCATCCGCTTCGATCACCTTTTTCGGACGGGCCTCGTTGGCGCCGGTGGTCGCCAGCAGCACGTCACGTTCCGCCGCCAAATGCGGATAATCAATGTTAATCTGCATAAGGAAACGATCGAGCTGAGCTTCCGGCAGGGGATAGGTGCCCTCTTGTTCCAGCGGGTTCTGAGTCGCCAACACATGGAACGGCTGCGGCAGTTGGTGGTAATGGCCGGCCACCGACACGCGGCGTTCCTGCATCGCCTGCAACAGCGCGGACTGGGTTCGCGGGCTGGCCCGGTTGATTTCGTCGGCCATCAACAGCTGGCTGAACACCGGCCCCTCGATAAAGCGGAACGACCGGCGGCCGCTTTCGCCTTCTTCCAGGACTTCGGAGCCCAGAATATCGGCAGGCATCAGATCCGGCGTAAACTGAACCCGGCGTTCTTCCATGCCGAGAACCGTGCCCAGCGTCTCAACCAGTTTGGTCTTGCCCAGCCCCGGTACACCGATGAGCAGGACGTGACCGCCGGCCAACAGCGTGATAAGGGTTTCGTCAACGACTTGGTCTTGCCCAAATATGATTTTGCCGACGCTATCCTTGACCTTCTGGAAACTTTCGCCGATGGATTCCAGTTCGGCGACGAGTTTTGAAGAGTCTGATTCCTGGCCGGCTTCGAGGCTCTGGCCGTTTACTGCTTCTGTCAATGTCTGTACTCCCCTTGGTGCAGCGGGAATGAAAAGTGAGTAATAACATAAAAGATATTACGTCCCTTTTACCCTCAGTAAAAACGGAGAATTCGGGCAGTTCCGTCGAAAAGATCGACCCTGAAACCGGACGTTTCCTGTGCGGTGATCTGGACATCAGGATCGACCGCGACGGCACTTGGTTTTACCACGGCAGCCCCATAGGCCGTAAAGAGCTGGTGAGGCTATTTTCCAGCGTTCTCCAACGGGATGACGAGGGTCGTTATTGGTTGATTACGCCCGTCGAACAAGGTGAAATCCTGGTCGAAGACGTGCCTTTTCAAGCGGTTGAGATGGATGTTGCCGGAAAAGGCCGTGATCAGGTCCTGGAATTCCGCACCAACGTTGACGAAATTGTGAAGGCCGACGCGGCCCATCCGCTGCGAATCTCCTATAACAAGGTGACCGGGGAGCCAGCTCCTTACGTGCTGGTCCGCGACAATCTGGAGGCCCGGCTAACCCGGTCTGTCTATTATCAGCTGGTCGAACTGGGCGAGGAACGGGAGGTGGCGGGCGACGCCGTCTACGGTGTGTGGAGCAGCGGGGAATTCTACGAGATCGGCAGGCTGACCGAATGACCTGGCGCTTGGAAAATGTGTTGGACCGGCTGTCGGCCTTTGACGGAGAGGCCGAGCGTCGCTCAAATGAAGAAGCCGAGGTGAAAGGTGATCTCGACCCCAAGGATCGCAATCCCTTTGTGCGGGGGGACAAGCCTCTGCGTCCCGCCGCGGTGCTGGTGCCGTTGGTCAACCGCCCCCAAGGCGCAACTGTGCTGCTGACCAAACGCACGGACCATCTGAAAAATCACGCCGGCCAAATCAGCTTTCCCGGCGGCCGGGTCGATGACACAGACCGGGATGCCATTCACACCGCGCTCCGCGAAACCGAGGAAGAGATCGGTCTGGCGGAGACTCACATCAACGTGGTCGGTCATTTGGACGAATACGTTGTCGGCACGGGGTTTCTGGTCAATCCGGTCATTGGCGTGATCGAGCCGCCGTTTGATCTCAATCTTCATGAACAAGAGGTGGCGGAAGCTTTTGAAGTGCCGCTGTCTTACGCTCTTGATCCACAGAACATTGAACGGCACGCACGGGATTTTAACGGCACAAAACGACATTTTTTCGCCATTACCTGGAATGACTATTATATTTGGGGCGCGACAGCGGGTATGCTGCGTAACCTGTCGCAGCGTGTCTGGATTTCAACAGACACATAGGCTCCGGACCCCAAGCCCCAAGGAACGTTCTGCATGAGAATATTCGTTCAGATCATTTTGCCCCTGATCACCCCGATCGTGATTTACACCATCTGGAGCTATTGGGACGCCAAACGAAACAACACCAAGATGCCCGGCTGGGAAGAAGGCCACTGGTTCTGGGTTCTGGTCTTAGGCTTTGTTTTGGCGGTGGCGTCTCTGATCATCATAGCGACGCTGGGGGCGGAACCGGGCGCGGAATATATGCCGCCGGTCCTCAAGGACGGCAACGTTGTTCCGGGCCAGTATAAATAATCCGGCCTGACGGCCATGTCCCTCGACGCACTCCTCGATATTGGCTCGGTCCAAGGCAAATGGATCATCGGTATTATCGGCGTCATCGTCTTCCTGTTTTTGATTGCACGGCGGCGCAGCTATGCCAAGAACCGGTCCGGCGAGCCGCGCCGGCAGACGAAAGACCTGGTTGTCGAATGGGAATCCGGGGCGGGTGGTCAGATTCCGGTTCAGCCTTGGATGGAAAGCAGCAATATGCAGGCACTGCTGGCGGCGCTCTCTGCCGGCGGCAAAGAAGTTCGATTCGTCGGGGGTTGTGTGCGGGACGCGCTGTTGCACCGCGACGTGGGCGACATCGATCTAGCCACACAGGAAACGCCTGTACGGGTCATGGAGCTTTTGGAAGAAGCCGGCATCCAGGCGATCCCCACCGGCATCGAACACGGTACGGTTACGGCCGCTTTCGGCAGCGAGACCTATCAGATCACCACGCTCCGAAAGGATGTCAAAACCGATGGCCGCCATGCAGAGGTCGCTTTCACCGACGACTGGAAGGAAGACGCATTGCGCCGGGACTTCACCTTCAACACCCTCAGCGCCACACCGGACGGTACGGTCTATGACTATTGCAACGGCATTCAGGATTTGGCGGAGCGGCGCATCCACTTTGTCGGCAAGGCCGAAAAACGCATTCAGGAAGACTATCTGCGGATTTTGCGGTTCTTCCGTTTCATCGCGACCATCGGCATGCGCATCGACGACAAGTTCGCCTACCAGCAATGTATCCGCTATGCGCCCGAGCTCGCCAATCTGTCCGGCGAGCGCATCCGGGTCGAGCTGTTTAAAATCCTCGCCTCGGAGATCAAGTACGACGCCCTCAAGTTGATGATGGACGGCGGCATCACCAAACATTTCCTGCCAGAGCTCGCCCACCTGGATAGATTGAAGCGGCTGATCTGGCTGGAGACCACGGCCATCAAGTTTGATCACGTCGCCCCCGACCCGGTGCGCCGGCTGGCTGCCGCGATCGAGACCGACGCGGACGGCGTCCGTGCGATCACCAGCCGGCTGAAACTGTCGAACGCGGATCGGGATCACCTATTGGCATTGGTCGAGCCCGGATGGACCCCGGACCCGGAGGCCGGGGAGGACGCGGTTCGCGGTGCACTTTACCGGCTGGGACCGGCGGTGGTGATTGATCTTGGCCTACTGGAATGGGCGCGGCGGCTGACCATCATGCCGCGCCTGCCTCGCGAGCAAACCGACGCCTGGCTCAACCTGATGGAGACGGCCGACAAATGGGAGCCGGTCGTGTTTCCGATCCGAGGCCAGGACGTGTTGGATCTGAACATCAAGCCCGGCAAATACGTGTCCGAACTCTTGACGCAAGTGGAGGACTGGTGGATCGACGGCGGCTGCCGCGCCGATCGGGATGAATGCCTGGCCGAGTTGAAGCGGGTTGTTGAGTGAATTTTTCCAAACAGCGTCCTCCCTGTGTCGTCCCCCCATCCGGCCCTTCGGGCCACCTTCCCCCGCAAGGGGGGGGGAAGGCTGTCCTGTTTGCAGTTCCGCAGCTAAATGCCCTCCCCCTTTACGGGGGAGGGTGCGGAGTCCGGGGCAAACCGGACAACGCGGGTGGGGGTGGAGAGAGAATAATTCACCACAAAGCACGAAGTTCACGAAGGCAGATCAATCTAAGATAGCCTCGTGTCCTTTGTGTCCTTCTGTGTCCTTCGTGGTTTTAAACATGGGTACACGGATCACGGCCTGCCGGCCGGTCCGCGCCTGACGGTTTTTTTTAGAAGACCCCCTAAGGCCAGGCGGCCATGGGCGGGAGCGACATCAGGATCGCATCGGTATTGCCGCCGGTCATCAGCCCGAACTTGGTGCCCCGGTCGATGGCCAGGTTGAATTCCGCATAGCGGCCGCGCTTGATGAGCTGCGCCTGTTTCTGCTCCTCGGTCCAGGGCTCGTTCATGTGACGCCGGACGATCTCCGGATAGATATCCCGGAACGCCTTCCCCACATCCTGGGTAAAGGCAAAGTCCGCGTCCCAGTCGCCGCTGTTGAGATTGTCATAAAATATGCCGCCGACTCCGCGGATTTCCTTGCGATGGGCGATGTAGAAATATTCGTCGCACCACTCCTTGAATATCGGATAGTAGGCCGGATCGTGTTTGTCACAGGCGGCCTGGAAGGCGCTGTGAAAATCAGCCGTATCCTTGTCCACCGGAAAGACAGGCGTGAGGTCGCCGCCGCCGCCAAACCATTGCTGGGTGGTGACAATCATCCGCGTATTCATATGTGCGATGGGCACCACCGGCGATCTTGGGTGCGCCACCAGCGATATGCCGGACGCCCAGAAACGTGGGTCCTCCGACGCGCCCGGAATTTGGGCCCGGAACTGTTCGGAAAACTCGCCGTAGACGGTAGACACATTGACGCCGACCTTTTCGAAGACCCGGCCCCGCATCACCGACATCACCCCGCCGCCGGCATCTTCGCCGTTGTCGGCCGGGCGTTCCCAGGAAGACCGTTCGAATGCGCCCGCAGGCATGTCTTCGATGCCGTTCGGGCCGGCCACGTCCTGTTCGATGGCCTCATACGAGGCGCAAATCTCGTCCCGCAATTGGGTAAACCAAGCGGTCGCCATCTGTTTTTGTTTATCTATTGTGTCACTCATCTGAAATGTCTCTTCCTGGCTATACGATCTTAGGCCCTTTATCTCGCATGGCGATCACGCCCCCGCCTTGATCTGCCTCAAGGCCTCGCCAGTCACCATGGCGGCGGCGAGCGCCACATTAAGGGAGCGCGCGTCCTTGGCCAAGGGAATGACGACCCTAGCGTGAACGGCGTCGTGGACCTCGTCCGGTACGCCGGCGCTTTCCCGGCCCAAAATCAGGGTATCCTCGGGTGAATAGTCAAAGCCGGTGTAATCTTCGCTCCCCCTGGTCGTCAGGAGCACCAACCGCCGATTCGCCTTTGAGTCGGCCAAAAAAGCGTCCCATGACGCGTGGCGCACCAAATCCACCATATCGACGTAATCCATACCGGCCCGCCTCATTCGCCGGTCGCTGAAGACAAAGCCGCAGGGTTCGATCACATCCACGCCCAAGCCGAGACAGGCGGCCAAGCGGAGAATGGTCCCGGTATTTTGCGGAATGTCCGGCTGGTAAAGGGCCAAACGGGGCCGCATATCCATGAAATCCTTTATATTTTTGTGGATTTTAACTTTCCTAGCCTGAGAATCTGGACTATACCTTGCGCGCCTACAAGTACACAGATTCAGGAGAAATCCTCTGCGAAGAAGCGGGATGATCAGAACCGGAGAGACGCCGGTGATTTGACCGGTGAAAATTCTTCGACAATCCCCCATTTACGACAATTGAAATAGTTTGCTACCAGTATCCGGCCGGTTTATGGCCGACGATTAAGACGATGAAAGAGGAATAAGGCATGTCTGACGCAGCAACTACCCATCAGGGGCACGCGGACGATGAAACCAAGCGGGATTTCCTGCTGGTCTCGACCGTAACGGTCAGCGCTGTTGGCGCGGCTTTAGCCGCCTGGCCGTTCATCGACACGATGAACCCGTCCAAGGATGTTTTGGCGCTCGCCTCGACGGAATTGAACCTCTCGGCGATTGAAGAGGGGCAAGCCATTACCGCCGTCTGGCGCGGCAAGCCAATCTATATCCGGCACCGCACCGCCGCCGAGATCGACGCGGCGAAAGACGTCAAACTTGCCGATCTGAAGGATCCCGAAACCGATGCCGACCGGGTACAAAAAGCCCCATGGCTGGTGATGATCGGTATTTGCACCCATCTGGGCTGCCTGCCCCAGGGACAAAGATCCGGAGAGCCGAAAGGCGAGTTCAATGGCTGGTTCTGCCCGTGCCATGGTTCGCACTACGATACGTCGGGCCGCATCCGTAAGGGTCCGGCGCCGAAGAATCTCGCGGTGCCGCCGTATACATTCCTCTCCGATACAACAATTCGCATAGGCTAAGGGGCGAGACTATGAGCGACGCAGCTTGGAAAAACCCCGTGGTGAAGTGGATCGACTATCGTCTGCCGATCTTCACCATGATGAAACACAGCGCGATCGATTATCCGACCCCGCGCAATTTGAACTACTGGTGGAACTTCGGTTCCCTGGCCGGAATCGTCCTGGTGATCATGATCGCCACAGGCATTTTCCTGGCGATGAACTACACCCCCCATGTAAATTTGGCCTTTGACAGTGTCGAGCGCATCATGCGCGACGTGAATTACGGCTGGCTGTTGCGCTATGCCCATATGAACGGCGCCTCGATGTTCTTTATTCTCGTTTATATCCATATTTTCCGGGGCATGTATTACGGCTCTTACAAGGCGCCCCGGGAACTGCTGTGGATCATCGGCGTGATGATCCTCCTAGCCATGATGGCGACCGCGTTTGTCGGCTATGTGCTGCCCTGGGGTCAAATGAGCTTCTGGGGGGCGACGGTGATTACCAACCTGTTCTCGGTGGTGCCGTTCTTCGGCGATGCCATCGTACAGTGGCTGTGGGGCGGCTTCTCCGTCGATAACCCGACCCTGAACCGGTTCTTCTCGCTGCACTATCTACTGCCGTTTGTGATCTTCGGACTGGTGTTTCTGCACCTCTGGGCGCTGCACACCCACAAGTCCAACAACCCGACCGGCGTGGATATCCAGGGCGACAAGGACACGATCCCGTTCCATCCCTACTACACGATCAAGGACCTGTTCGGTCTCGGCGTGTTCTTTATCTTCTATCTGGGCTTTACCTTCTTCGCCCCGAACTTCTTCGGCGAGCCGGAGAACTATATCCAGGCCGATCCGCTGGTGACCCCGGCGGCCATCGTCCCGGAATGGTATTTCCTGCCCTTCTACGCGATTTTGCGGGCGGTCCCGGACAACTTTGTCGATGTGTATGGCTGGCTGCCGGTGCTGATCGAAGCTAAGACCGCGGGCGTCATCCTGATGTTCGCCTCGATCATCCTCTTGTGCTTCCTGCCCTGGCTGGACGGATCGAAAGTCCGCAGCGCCAAGTACCGTCCGACCACGATGTTCCTGTTCTGGATATTCCTGGCGGACTGTTTCGTCCTCGGCTATGTGGGCGCCCAACCGGCTGAAGGCACCATGCTGACGGTCGGACGGATTGCCACATTCTGGTATTTCTTCCACCTGCTGATCCTGGTGCCCTGGGTAAGCAGACGGGAGACGACAAAACCCGTGCCCGAGAGCATCAGCGCGTCCGTGACGGGCTCTTAGGCAAAGGAGGCTTAGAGATGAAAAAGACTTTAATCACAGCGCTCGCGGCCGCCCTTCTGGTGTCTTTCGGCGTAAGCAATGTTATGGCCGCCGGCGCGGGCAAGGAACCGCCGAAGCGAACCTGGACCACCCAAGGCCCATTCGGCAAATTTGACCGGGCCCAGCTGAAACGCGGCTGGCAGGTCTACAGCGAAGTGTGCGCGGCCTGCCATTCGATCAATCAGATCTACTACCGGAACCTGGTGGAGATCGGCTTCTCCGATGCGGAGATGAAGGAAATCGCCGCCGCCGCTGAAATCCCGGCGGAACCCAATGAAGACGGAGAAACCCACAAAGACGGCGAACGGATCATGCGTCCGGGCAAACCCTTCGACAAAGTCAAGACGCCGTTCCCGAACGATAACGCGGCCCGCGCTGCCAATGGCGGCGCCCTGCCCCCGGACCTTACCCTGATGGTCAAGGCCCGGCATGGCGGTGCGGATTATGTCCATGCGTTGCTGGCGGGTTATTCGAACGCGCCGTCCGGCGTGGAGATGCAAGATGGTATGAGCTACAACGAATACTTCCCCGGCGCACAGCTGGCGATGGCGGCGCCCCTGGCGGAAGATGGCGTTGAGTATGCCGATGGCACCAAGGCGACCGTGTCCCAGATGGCGGAAGACGTGACCGCCTTCCTGATTTGGACGGCCGAGCCGGAGCTGGAAGACCGGAAACGGATGGGCATCAAGGTTCTTTTGTTCCTGATCGTCCTGACCGGCATGCTCTATGCCGTGAAGCGTAAGATTTGGGCTGATCTGCACTAAAACCTTACGAGAAATTCACTTGCCTTCAGCGGGCGTTTGGATAGGTTGATACCTCCAAACGCCCGTTGTTTGTGGGGCGTCTCTACAGGTAAACCAAAATCGGGAGGAAACCGATGAAGACCGTTCTCCGGTCCCTTATTGCATTATCCGCTCTGCTTCTCATTACAGGAAACGCCATGGCTGCCGGCAAACCCATCGTTCACTTTAAAACCAGCATGGGGGATTTCTCCGTGCAGTTGGAACCGGAAAAAGCGCCGAAGACGGTCGCCAACTTCCTACAGTATGTGCGGGACGGTCATTTCGACGGCACCATATTCCACCGGGTGATCAACAAATTCATGATTCAGGGCGGCGGCTTCACCACCGACTATCAAAAGAAACCCACCCGCGCACCCATCGAGAACGAAGCCGATATCGGCCTGCCGAACGAACGGGGCACCATCGCCATGGCCAGGACCGGCGATCCCCATTCGGCAACGGCGCAGTTCTTTATCAATACGGTCTACAACAAGTTCCTCAATCACACCGCCAAGAATGAACAGGGTTGGGGCTATACGGCGTTCGGCCGGGTCATCGACGGCATGAACATCGTCGGGCGCATCGGCCGGGTCTCCACTGGCTCGGGTGGGCCCTTCCCCACCGACGTGCCGCAGAAACAGGTGGTAATCGAAAAGGTCACGATCTCGTCCAACTAACGCTAAATCAGGGGGCATTCACATGGCGGACAGCACCACGCCGGTCATCGGCATCATCGGCGGCAGCGGGCTTTATGACATCGACGGGCTCGGCAATACCCGCTGGGAACGGGTGGAGAGCCCCTTCGGCGAAACCTCCGACGAGTTTCTGTTCGGCGAATTGGACGGGCTGCAATTGGTGTTTCTGCCCCGCCATGGTCGCGGCCATAAGATACCTCCGTCGGAGCTCAACTTCCGCGCCAATATCGACGCAATGAAGCGGGCCGGCGTGACGGAGATAATCTCCCTATCGGCTTGCGGCTCCTTCAAGGAAGAACTCGATCCCGGCACCTTCGTCATCGCCGACCAATTCATCGACCGGACATTCGCGCGGGAGAAAAGCTTCTTCGGCACAGGGCTCGTCGCCCATGTGGGATTCGGGCATCCGACCTGTGGGCGGCTTGGCGACGCCATCGAAGAGGGCTGCAAGACGCTCGGCATCAAGACCCAGCGGGGCGGCACCTACCTCGCCATGGAAGGCCCGCAATTTTCCACCCTGGCGGAAAGCGAGCTTTACCGCGCCTGGGGCTGCGACGTGATCGGCATGACCAACATGCCGGAGGCCAAACTCGCCCGGGAGGCGGAGATGTGTTACGCCACCGTCGCCATGGTCACCGACTATGACTGCTGGCACCCGGACCACGACCACGTCACCGTGGACGCCATCATCAAGGTTCTGCTGGGCAACGCGGACAATGGCCGTGCGTTGGTCAAGGACGTGGCCCCGCGCCTGACGGGCCGGACCGAGCTGTGCCATCAGGGCTGCCACACGGCGCTGGAGAACGCCCTGATCACCGCGCCGGACGCCCGCGACCCGGAGATGGCCAAGAAACTCTCCGCTGTCGCCGGCCGGGTTCTGGGCTAGACCCATGAACGTCAACGGCACGCCTTATCGCACCATCTGGCTGGCGGACGATGCCGAGAACGGCGTCGGCGCGGCGGAGATCATTGATCAGACCAAACTGCCCCATGAATTTGTCACCGTGCGGCTGGAGACGATGGATGATGCGGCGGTGGCGATCCGCGACATGTGGGTGCGGGGCGCGCCGCTGATCGGCGCAACCGCGGCCTACGGGATGGCCTTGGCCATGCGGGAAGATTCCTCCGACGCCAATATCCAAAAGGCCTATGATCATCTATATGCCACCCGGCCGACGGCGGTGAACCTGCGCTGGGCGCTGGATGATCTGAAGACCATCCTGGATCAATTGCCGGAGGATCGCCGCGTCGAGGCCGCCTATCGCCGGGCCGCCGAGATTTGCGACGAGGATGTGGAGATTTGCTCGTCCATCGGCGATCACGGCAAGGCGCTGATTGAGGCGGCTTTTGAGAAGAAAGGCGGCAAGGACACCGTCAATATCCTCACCCACTGCAACGCCGGCTGGCTCGCCACCGTGGACTGGGGCACGGCCCTCGCGCCGATCTACAAGGCCCATGACGCCGGTATACCGGTGCATGTCTGGGCGGACGAAACCCGGCCCCGCAACCAGGGCGCCAGCCTCACCGCGTGGGAGCTGGGCCAGCACGGGGTCGAGCACACGGTCATCGTCGACAATGTGGGCGGGCATCTGATGCAGCACGGGATGGTGGACCTGTGCATCACCGGCACCGACCGGACCACCTATACCGGCGATGTGTGCAATAAGATCGGCACGTACCTGAAGGCGTTGGCCGCCCACGACAATGACGTGCCCTTCTATGTAGGCCTGCCGTCCCCGACCATCGATTGGACGGTGACCGACGGCATCCGCGATATTCCGATTGAAGAACGGGACGCGACGGAAGTCACCGTGATGACCGGTCGTGCCGCCGATGGCTCAGTCGCCGACGTGCAACTGACCCCCGACGGCAGCCCGGCCGCCAACTTCGCGTTTGACGTGACGCCCCGCCGTCTGGTCACCGGGCTGATCACCGAGCGCGGCGTCTGCGAGGCGTCGGAGAGTGGGCTAAAGGGCCTATTCCCGGAGATGGCGGGCAAATAACTGTTTGCACGCCATGCGCGGACCGGCCGACAGGCCGTGATCCGCGTACCTATTTTAAACCACAGAGCACAAAGAGAACACAGAGAGGCCTTTCTGATCTCCGCTATCTCTGTGCGCTCTGTGATCTCTGTGGTGAGTTATTCTCTCTCCACCTCTACCCGCGTCGTGCCCGACCCGCCCGAGATCATCGGGCGGCTGTCGGGTATCCATGGATATAGGCCCAATGGTCCCCCGAAAATTGCTTCAGATACCCGAGACTTGGTCCCAATGTGCATTGGTCCCAACTCGGGCATGACGCAATAAAAAAAGAGAGGGGGATCACCCCTTCTTCTGAACTTTCGCCCAAGTGTCGCGGAGCGTCATGGTCCGGTTAAACACCGGCGCATCGGAAGAACCATCTTTGTCCGCGCAGAAATAGCCCAGCCGTTCGAACTGCACCGTGCCGTGATCTTCTGCCAGCGTCGGTTCCAGCTTGCAGCCGGAGAGCACCTCTAAAGACTCCGGATTGATGTCGTCCAGGAAATCGCCGCCCTTGCCCGGCTCTTCCGCTGTAAACAGATGATCATAAAGCCGCACCTCCGCCTCCACCGCGTGCGCGGCGGACACCCAATGCAGGGTGCCTTTGACCTTGCGCCCGTCCGGCGCGTTGCCGCCACGGGTTGCCGGATCATAGGTGCAGCGGAGCTCGGTCACGTTGCCGGCGTCATCTTTGATCACGTCGGTGCAGGTGACAAAATACGCATAGCGGAGCCGCACTTCCCGGCCGGGGCCCAAGCGGAAGAACTTCTTCGGCGGATCCTCCATGAAGTCGTCCTGCTCGATATAGAACTCCTTGGAGAACGGGACCTGGCGGGTCCCCGCGCCCTCGTCTTCCGGGTTGTTCACCGCGTCCAGCATCTCCGTCTCGCCCTCAGGATAATTCTCGATAACCACTTTCAAGGGCTTCAGGACTGCCATCCGGCGTAGAGCGTGTTTGTTCAGATATTCCCGGACACAGGCGTCCAGCAACGCCATTTCCACCACGGAATAAGATTTGTTGATGCCAATGCGCTTGCAGAAATCAACGATGGCTTCCGGGGGATAGCCGCGCCGCCGTAACCCGGAGAGCGTGGGCATGCGCGGGTCATCCCAACCCGCCACATGATCTTCCGCCACCAACTGCATCAGCCGGCGTTTGGACAGCACCGTGTGGGTGATGTTCAGCCGGGCGAATTCGATCTGGCGGGGACGGCTCGGAACCGGCAGGTTTTCGATAAACCACTCGTATAAGGGCCGGTGATCCTCGAACTCCAGGGTGCAGAGGGAATGGGTGATCTCCTCGATCGCGTCCGACTGGCCATGGGCCAAATCATACATCGGGTAAACGCACCAGGCCTCCCCGGTCCGGGGGTGGCTCGCGTGCACGATGCGGTAAATCACCGGATCGCGAAGATTGATGTTGCCCGCCGACATATCAATCTTGGCGCGCAGCACCTTGGCCCCGTCCTCGAACTCGCCGGCCTTCATCCGGCGAAACAGGTCCAGGCTTTCGTCCGCCGGCCGGTCCCGGTAAGGGCTGTTGGTCCCGGGTTCGGTCAGCGTGCCCCGGCTTTCCCGGATTTCATCCGCCGACTGTTCATCTACATAGGCCTTGCCGGTCTCAATCAGGTGTTCCGCCCAGGCGTAAAGCTGATCAAAATAGTCGGAGGCATAGTGGAGATGATCACCCCAATCGAAACCAAGCCAGCGCACGTCAGCCTGAATGGCTTCGATATATTCCTGCTCTTCCTTCGCGGGATTGGTGTCGTCGAAGCGCAAGTGGCAGCGCCCGCCGGTCTCCGCCGCCGCGCCGAAGTTCAGGCAGATGGATTTGGCATGACCGATATGAAGGTAACCGTTTGGTTCCGGCGGAAAGCGGGTGACCACGCCGGCGTGCTTTCCAGACGCCAGATCATCACGGATGATATCGCGGATAAAGTCGGAACCGGTTTTATCTTCCGCCGTCTCTGGATTGTCGGTGGTGGTATCGGACACGTCTGTCACCGTCGAATGGAATGAATTTCTGGGCAGGGTTTAAAGAGTTGCGGGTGCGGCGGCAAGATTTGAGTTGCCTGTCCCCCCCCCCCGCCCTCTCCTACTGCGTCACCCCCGAGTTGGCGACAGCCAAGTCTCGGGGGGCCATGAACTTAGGTTGCGTGTATACCCGAGACTTGATCCCAATTAACATTGGTCCCAATTCGGGCATGACGCAAGAAAGAGGCGGGAAAAAATAGCCCGTGGATGACGGACTAAATCCCCACCGCTCGCTTGTTCCCGTTGATATGCGGTTTCCGCCCGGCGCGTTCTTCCTTCAGGCTGTCGGCCAGCACGAAGGACAGTTCCAGCGCCTGCTTGGCGTTGAGCCGCGGATCGCAATGGGTGTGATAGCGGTTAGAAAGATCGGCCTCGGTGATGGCCTGCGCGCCACCGACACATTCCGTAACATCCTGGCCCGTGAGCTCGAAATGCACGCCGCCGGGATGGGTGCCCTCGGCCCGGTGAATTTCGAAGAACTCCCGCACTTCCTGCAGGATTTGGTCAAACGGCCGGGTCTTGTAGCCGTTACCGCTTTTCACCGTGTTGCCGTGCATCGGATCACAGGACCAAACAACTTCCCGGCCCTCGGCCTTCACCCGGCGGATCAGTTCCGGCAGGTGATTCTCCACATTGCCCGCGCCCATGCGGGAAATAAGAGTCAGCCGGCCGGGTTCATTCTCCGGGTTCAGGATATCGATCAGCTTGATCAAATTGTCGGCTTCGGTCGTGGGGCCGACTTTGGACGCCACCGGATTGGCGATGCCGCGCAGGAATTCAAGATGCGCGTTCTCCAGGTGCCGGGTGCGATCCCCTGCCCACAGCATGTGCGCGGACGTGTCGTACCAATCACCGGTGAGCGAGTCGACACGGGTCATGGACTGTTCATAGGGCAGCAGCAAGGCCTCGTGCGAGGTGAAGAAATCCGTCTCGGCAATCTGCGGCGCCGTGTCGGAGGTCAGCCCGCAGGCCGCCATGAATTCCAGCGCCTCGTCCAGCCGGTCGGCCAAATCCTGATAGCGTTCGCCCAAGGGACTGTCGGCGACAAAACCCATGTTCCACTGATGCACCCGGTGCAGATCGGCAAAACCGCCCTGGGCGAAAGCGCGCAACAAATTTAACGTCGCCGCCGCCTGATTGTAGGCGCGCAGCATCCGGGCCGGATCGGGCTCACGGCTCACCTCGTCGAATTCAATGGCATTGATGATATCGCCGCGATAGCTCGGCAGCTCGACGCCATCGACAGTTTCCGTCGGGGCGGAGCGAGGTTTGGCGAACTGGCCGGCCAAGCGGCCCACCTTGACGATCGGGCAGGCCGCACCGAAGGTCAGGACAATCGCCATTTGCAAGAGAACGCGGAACGTGTCCCGGATATTGTCGGGATGGAATTCAGCAAAGCTTTCGGCGCAATCGCCGCCCTGCAGCAGGAAGGCTTCGCCCCGAGCGACCTTGGCCAGCCCGGCCTTGAGGCGTCGCGCCTCGCCAGCGAAAACGAGGGGCGGGTAGCCGCTCAGCTCCCTCTCAACCGCTTTGAGCTTGTCTTGGTCCGGATAGTCCGGCACCTGCAAAATAGGCTTCGCCCGCCAACTGTCGGGCGTCCATTTTTCCGCCATGGTTCTGTCTCTTTTGTAAGTCCCAGGTATTCTTTGGCGGTTCTATACGCCGATATGGGCTCATTTTCCAGGAAAAATGCCCTGAAACACGGTGGGCAGTCACTATGTCGTCATCCCCTCCCCCTTCACGGGGGAGGCTGCGGAGTCCGGGGTAACCCGGACAACGCGGGTTGGGGGCGGAGAAATTGATAAACCACAAAGTGCACGAAGTTCACGAAGAAAGCTCTCTATCTGAAAGGCTTCGTGTCCTTTGTGTCCTTCGTGTTTTGAGAATCCCCCCGTCCGGCCCTAACGGACCACCTTCCTCCGATCTCCCTCCTGCGTCATTCCGGATCAGGCCGCTTCGTCCGCATGGTGACAAACTCTTCCGCCGCCGAGGGATGAATACCCGTGGTGCCGTCGAAATGCGCCTTGGTCGCGCCCGCCTTCATGGCGATGCCGATGCCCTGAATGATTTCCGGCGCATCCTGACCCAGCATATGTGCGCCCACGACCCTATCGGAGTTGGGATCGACGATCATCTTCATGTAGGTGCGTTCATCCCGGCCGGACAGCGTATGCACCAGCGGCTTGAAGCGGGAATCATAGACATCCACGTCGCCGTATTTCTCCCGCGCCTGTTCCTCGGTGAGGCCCACGGTCCCAATAGGCGGCGTAGAGAAAACGGCCGTTGGCACATCGCCGTAATCCACGGTAATGGGATTGTTGTTGAACAGCGTTTCCGACACCGCCGCCCCTTCCTGGATGGCGACCGGTGTCAGTTGCACCCTATCCGTAACGTCGCCGACGGCGTAGATGTTGGGCGCCGACGTCCGGTTCCATTCATCGACAATGATAGAGCCGTTGTCCTTGAGCTTCACCCCGGCCTCTTCCAAGCCCAGGCCCGCCGTGTTGGCCTTTCGGCCGGTGGCGTACATGACCAAATCGGTCTCAATGGTTTCGGTCTTATTCACGGTTAAGCGATAGACGTCTCCGACTTTCTCGATATTATCCACCACCGTTTCGTTGCGAAGATTTATGTGGTGCTTGGTCATCTCCTCTTGGAGGCAGACCCGGACATCCTCGTCAAAGCCGCGTAAGACCAGATCAGCGCGCAGGATTTCAGTCACTTCGACGCCGAGACCGGCAAAAATGCCGGCGAATTCCACGGCAATATAGCCGGCGCCGACGATTACCATGCGTTTTGGTAATTGCCGTAATTCCAGCGCCTCATTCGACGAGATCACATGTTCGATCCCCGGAATATCCGGCATGGACGGCCAGCCGCCGACAGCGATCAGGATGTTTTCTGACGTAATCCGTTTGCCGTTGACCTCCACGGTATGTTCATCCACCAGAACGCCCCGGCCCTCGTGCAGATCGACATTGTTGTTCTTGAGAATATTGAGATATATCCCGTTCAAGCGGTCGAGTTCGGTGTTTTTGTTGTCTACCAACGTCCGCCAGTCATGTTCGGCGTTCACGGTCCAACCGTAATTCTTCGCATCCTCGAAGTGATCGGCGTAGTGAGCCCCATAGATCAGCAGTTTCTTCGGGATACAACCCCGCAGCACGCACGTGCCACCAACCCGGTCTTCCTCGATAACGGCGGAGCGGGCGCCGTAGCCGCCGGCAAGCCGAGAAGCGCGAACCCCGCCGGACCCGGCGCCGATGGTGATCATGTCGTAATCGTATTTGGCCATGGACCTTATCCCATAGTGAATTTCGGCGGCGAGTATAGCTGGCGGAAAACGGGCTGCAACCGCGCCTCACCAAAATTTGTACTTCACGGTATCCCGATTGACTTTCCCCCCCCTGGAAGCTCCAATCTGGCCGCTCAATCTTTCGATTAATCTCCAAAGCGACACGTTATAAACCCATGAAAACTGGCACTGTATCGATCATTTTGGCCGTCGTTCTGGCTTTGGGTGTCGGCGCGTTTTATCTCGCCGGCGGCTTTGGCTCTGGCGGCATCGGTCCCGGCGGCGGGGCGGCATCGGCAACGACGGCGGATGCGGCCAATCCAGTGCTGGTGGCGGAGGGAAAGACGCTCTACGCCGAGCATTGCGCGTCGTGCCACGGCAAGAACCTTGAAGGTCAAAAAGACTGGCGCCGGCCCCTGCCCGACGGCGGCCTGCCGGCCCCGCCCCATGACGCGTCTGGGCATACCTGGCACCATGCGGACAAGCTGCTGTTCGACTATACCAAGAAGGGCGGCGCGGCGATGGCGCCGGTCGGCTTTAAAAGCAATATGCCGGGCTTTGCCGAGGTGATGAGCGATCATCAGATTTGGGCGGTGCTGGCCTATATCAAAAGCACCTGGCCGGAGAAAATCCGCCGCCGTCAGGCGCAGTTGAACGCAAGGCAGTAGCCGGCGGGGATTAAATAACTAAAAGGAGGAAGGGCAGACAACCTGATCCCCTCCTCATGCTCTATCGAGACCTCTGAACCAGAGGAACTATCCGAACTTGATGTTGATCGGGTGCGACCGTCTTTTCGTGCAGCGGTAATCGAGAAGTTGAAGGAAGACTTTTAAACCCCTCGATACGCAGTCTCGGTTGACAACCCAGACAATGGTGGACGCACCTGTTTGTCTGCTCGACCACCGCACTGACCGCATTTGAACTTCTGTTCGACGTAGTTAACGTCAGGTTTCCCTGCATCCAACCATTCTTGGGGAATAATCTCTCCCCACCGTTTGCACTCGAGACAATAGAGTCCAAGGGTCATTCTCGACCCTGCGAGGTCTGAGATCGTTCTGATGGTTATGGGAGTCTTAGTTACAGTCATGATCCATGACTACCAAAGAGGGATCAGACGGTGGAGTCCTATGAGTT